>JBBQJV010000024.1:0-44843 GCA_038326205.1 Caulobacterales bacterium
ACGCCGAAGCTCTACCGCCGACATCTCCAAACGCGTGATCGCAATCGACATGCTCCGTCCTCCCGACTGGCCGTCGAAATGAATCAGCGTTCGATCCCTCCAGGAACCCCAAATCGAGTCAGATCTTCAGCCCGTTGGTATAACACTCCGCCCGCATTCGCGAGCGACGGCCGGCGCCGCTGACAGCGGGGCGCGGGAGAGGCATTGTCCGGCTAACCTGAAAGGGACCGCCGTAAATGCTGAAACCGTTACTGGCCGCAATGGCGCTCGCGACCCTTGCTTCGTGCCAATCCCCTGCGCCTGCGCGCCCCACGCATGCGTCGTCGGCGTTTGTCGTCGAACGGATCGGCGATAGCCCGATCATCTCACCGGAGACCGACCCCAGCATCGGCCTGAACATTCAGGGCCCATCGCTGATCCGCATGCCGGATTGGGTCTCCGACCGCCTCGGGCGCTACTACCTGTATTTCGCGGACCACAAGGGCAGCTACATTCGCCTCGCCTACGCGGACAAACTCACCGGGCCATGGAAAATCCACCAGCCGGGCGCGCTCAACATCAAAGATACCGCCTTTCCGCACGATCCGCCGTCCTTCACCGAGAAGCAAATGGCGGACTACCTCGCGCGCGCGAAGATCGCTGGCCTCGATCTCGAACAGTTTCCAGATCTCGCGCAGGAAATGACGACGCCTCACGTCGCCTCGCCCGATGTTCACGTCGACGAAAAGAACAAGCGGATCGTGATGTACTATCACGGCCTCGAAAGCTTCGCGCAGCAGGTCACGCGCGTCGCCACGTCGACCGACGGCATCAACTTCACGTCAGGCAAGGAAATCCTCGGCCGCACCTACTGGCGCGCCTTCCCCCACGACGGCATGACCTACGCCCTCGCTATGCCCGGTATCCTCTATCGTTCAGCCGATCCACTCTCCGGCTTCGTGCAAGGGCCAACCCTGTTCAATCCCGACATGCGCCACGCCGCGATCTTCCAGCGCGGCAACACGCTTTACGTCGTCTGGTCCCAGGTCGCCGCCGATCCGCCCGAACGCCTGATGCTCAGCATCATCAACATCAGTGGCCCGTGGGACACATGGAAGGAAACACCGCCCGCCGAAATCCTGCGCCCCGAGAAAGACTGGGAAGGCGCCAATCTCCCGCTCGCCAAATCCGCCCGCAGTTTCGCGCACGGCCGAGTAAACCAGCTGCGCGATCCCGCAATCTTCGAAGAGGATGGCCGCATCTACCTGCTCTACGCCGTTGCGGGCGAAAGCGGCATCGCGCTGGCCGAACTCAAACCAGCGCCTTGAAGCCTATCATTTCAGATGCCGCTCGAACCACGCGACCATCATGTTCATGGCCTCAAGCGCGTAGCCATCGGTCTTCACCGGATCGCCCTTGACGTAGAAATCGTGGTCGGCGCCCGGAAACACCACCAGCTTGTTTTCGACGTGCTTCTTGTCGAGTTCCGCCTTCATCGCCTGTGATTGCGACATCGGCACACCCTTGTCGGCATCACCAGTGATGATCAGCGCCGGAGAATCCCTCCGGTCGACAAAATGGATCGGCGAGATCGATGGACGAAGATTGTCATCGAAATCAATGGCGCCGCCCTTTGCCCGCCCCTGCAGCAGCGTATCAAGGTCGGTCGGCGGAAAATAAGCGACGACCGCGCGCACGCGGTTGCTTGAGCGTTCCAGCAGGTTGGCCGCCGTCGGATTGCCATCGTCTGCCATGACGCCAGCGACTAGCGCCAAATGCCCGCCAGCGCTCGCGCCCCACACACCGATCCGCGCTGGATCAGCACCATACTCGGCCGCATGCAGCTTGATGTAGCGCAGCCCGAGGCGAACATCGGTAACCGCATCCGGCACCTGGAAGCGCGGTGCGGATGAATGGTGGAGTGCGACGACTGTAAAGCCCTTATCGATCAGCCATTGATAGCGCGCCTGACGCTCCTCGGGCGCACCCCATGACGAACGCCATCCGGCCGAGACCATGTTCACCACGAGCGCCCCATTCGCCACTTTTGGTTTGAACACGTCGTAGGTCAGCGCCATCCCCTCGCGGTGGCCGTAGACTACGTCCCGCACGTAGGTCGCCGTCGTCAACTCTTCAGCGGTGGGCAGACCCAGCGCCTTGCGCGGATAGCCGCTGAGCGGGGCGCCAGGATCAGCGACAGGCTGCGGGGTCTGCGCAAAAGCAGGCGCGCCAAGCAGAATCGCCACGGCCAACGCGAGTGATTTCAGCATCATCCAGAGCCTCCCTCAGTCCGGCGCGCACGTTAAGTACCCCACGAACAACCGGATCATACGAGCATGATCCATGTCCCTCGTCCACCAAACGCAGACATGACCGGACAAACCCTCGAAACTCGTTCACACCATCGATCTTCAGTCTTTGGTGTTTGCCCACCGCGGATTGCACTCTAAACTCAGTCCGGTCGCCTCGGCTCAACTGGACCCGCACCCCCGTATGCCCACACCGCACGCCGCAGCCACGATGCTACTGACGGTCGCGATGTTCGTGATGTTCGCGCACGGCCGCCTCCGCATCGAAATCGTTTGCCTCCTCATCATCAGCCTTCTTGCGCTCGGGTTCTACTTCTTCCCACTTGAGGGTGCGTCCGGACGCACGGGGATCGAGGTTGCCTTCGGCGGTTTCGGCCACGAGGTGCTTATCACCATCTGCAGCCTCATGATTCTGGGGCGAGGGCTCGTCACCACAGGCGCGCTCGATCCCGCGACTCACCTGCTCGTCAGGCTGTGGAACCACAACAAGGGGCTGGGCCTTTTATGCGCCCTCGGCACCTGCGGTGTACTCAGCATGTTCATCAACGATACGCCTGTGCTCGTTCTGGTGATGCCCATCCTGCTCAGCCTCGCGGTGCGCACCGGCTCGGCGGCGTCGCAGACCCTGATGCCCGTGAACTTCGCCATCCTGATCGGCGGCATGTGCACGACCATCGGGACATCGACCAACCTGCTGGTGGTCAGCATCGCCGACAGCCTCGGCGTTCGTCACATCGGAATTTTCGACTTTACAGACATTGCAGTCGTCGCGGCGCTGGTGGCCCTGCCCTATCTCTGGCTGGTCATGCCGCACCTCTTGCCGAAGAATCGGCCAGACGTTGCAGGTTCACCGCGCAAGTTCTTTGCAGCCCTGCATATCGATACAACGTCTGCAATTGTTGACCTGACGCTCGACGCGATGCGCGCAAAGGTTGGCGCCGACATTGAGGTCTATGGTGTCACGCGGGGCGCCCTGCGCTTCAACCGGCGCGATCAAGCCGTCCATATCCGGCCCGGCGATGTGGTGCAAATCGAAGGCGCTCTCCAGGATCTTCGCCGCGCCGCAGACGTTTCCAAGGCCGCTCTTGCCCATCCTGCCGTCGAGCGCGCCGTTCGCTCCACCGCCAATGAGGATCTGGTGATTGCAGAAGTTGTTGTCGGCGCAGAATCCGCGCTCGTCGGCGCCACGATGCGTTCCGCACAGATTGCCGACCGCTATGGCGCCGTCGCGATCGGCTTGTTTCGCCCGGACCGCACTCTTTACCACGAGGCGCTTGATACGGCCGCCGAACGGCTTGAAGTCGGTGATGTGTTGCTGATGCGCGGGGCTCCCGAGCGGCTCCAGAAATTGCAGACGACGGAGGGCGCGATGATCCTCGAAGGCGCCGCAGAAGTGCCGCGCAGCCTGTTGGCCCCGGCGGCCCTGTTGATCGTCGCCGCCGTTGTTATCACCGCCGCCTTTCATATCGTTCCCATTTCGATTGCCGCACTGGCGGGCACCATTGCCATGATGGCGTCGGGCTGTGTGAAGTTCGACCGGCTCGGACGCGCGCTGAGCGGCGAGGTCATTGTGCTGGTGGCCGCGAGCATCGCGCTGGGGCGCGCCCTGCTCGACACCGGCGCAGCGGCATGGCTTGGCGGCGGCCTGTCGACATTGATGGATCCGTTGCCGCCCGCTCTCGCTATCGCCGCCATCATGGCGTTCGCCGCGCTGCTCACGAACTTCTCGTCCAACACGGCAGCCGCCGCGGTAAGTACGCCGATCGCTGTCAGTATCGCGACCAATCTCGGTATTCCCGCCGAACCCATGGTTCTTGCCGTGCTGTTCGGCGCCAACCTCTGTTACGCCACACCCATGGCCTACCAGACCAACATTCTGATCATGTCGGCGGGCGGCTACCGGTTCAGTGACTATGTACGCGCAGGCCTGCCGCTGGTGTTCCTGATGATCACGACACTGTCGCTGCTGCTGGTGGGCAAATACGGGCTGTGACGGCTTGCTTGAGGCGCTGCTCAAACCAGGCGTCCATCGCGTTCCTCGGAACGTTCCAGTGCCACCCCGAAAGATGCTAGGCTTGTGCCATGAGACCCCTTCGCTACTCGATCAACCTCACCTTGGATGGCTGCGTCGATCACACTGGGGGCTGCCTGACGCTGAACTCCACATGCATTCGGCCAGCCTCTTCGAGCGCAACGACGCTGCTATCTTCGGCCGCGTGATCTATCAGATGATGGAAGGAACCTGCCGCCCTGCGGCGGCGGGTTCCCCGCCCAAATGGGTCCAGGACTGGATGTTGCCCTTCGCCAAAGCGATCTCCGCGACGAAGAAGTATGTCGTCTCCTGCACGCTCAAGAGCGTCGACTGGAACGCAGAACTTGTCCAAGGCGACCTCAAACAGGCCGTGCGCAAGCTCAAGCAAATGCCGGGCAAGGGCATACTGACAGGCGGCGTCACGCTACCGCTATCGCGCGCGCGGATGGGCTTGATCGACGAATACGAGTTTATCTTCCACCCGAGAATCGCAGGCCGCGGTCCGACCTTGTTCGCGGGCCTGCCAAACCTGCTCGATCTCACGCTCGTCGGCCACCACCAATTCAACGGCGGCGCAGTCGCCCTGCGCTACGAGCCGAAGGGCTAGGTCGACTCCGAAAACAATTCCCGCCCGATCAGCCAGCGCCGGATCTCGCTCGTGCCCGCGCCGATCTCGTAAAGCTTGGCGTCGCGCAGCAGGCGCCCCGTCGGATAATCGTTGATGTAGCCATTACCACCGAGGATCTGGATCGCATCCAGCGCCAGCTGCGTCGCCGTCTCCGCGGCGAACAGGATCGCGCCTGCCGCGTCCTTACGCGCCGTACGCCCCGCATCGCAGGCCTTTGCGACCGCGTAAACATAGGCCTTCGACGCATTCATCTTCACATACATGTCGGCGATCTTGCCCTGGATGAGCTGGAACTCGCCGATGGATTTTCCGAACTGCTTGCGGTCGTGGATGTATGGCAGCACCACGTCCATGCACGCCTGCATGATGCCGGTCGAACCCGCCGCCAGAACCGTGCGCTCATAGTCGAGGCCGGACATCAGGATTTCGACGCCGCTGTTCAACGGCCCCATCACATTCTCTTCGGGAACTTCGCAGTCCTCGAACACCAGCTCGCCGGTCTCGGACCCACGCATGCCCAGCTTGTCGAGCTTCTGCGCGACGCTGAAACCCTTGAAGCCCTTCTCGATGATGAAGGCCGATATGCCACGCGAGTTCTTGTCCGGCGCCGTCTTGGCGTAGACGATCAGCGTGTCTGCGCTCGGTCCGTTGGTAATCCACATCTTCGAGCCATTGAGGATGTAGCGATCGCCCTTCTTCACGGCGGAAAGCTTCATCGACACCACGTCAGACCCGGCGCCCGGCTCCGACATCGCCAACGAACCCAGATGCTCGCCCGTCATCAGCTTGGTGAGATATTTCGTCTTCTGCGCGTCCGATCCCCAGCGCCGCATCTGGTTCACGCAGAGGTTGGAGTGCGCGCCATAGCTGAGCCCGACCGACGCAGAGGCGCGGCTGATCTCCTCCATCGCGATAGCGTGCTCAAGATAGCCAAGGCCCGATCCGCCCCACTCTTCCTCGACGGTGATGCCAAGAAGCCCTAGCTCCCCCATGCGAGGCCACAGATCGCGCGGGAACTCGTCCGTGCGGTCGATTTCCGCCGCGCGCGGCGCGATTTCTGATTGTGCAAAACTGCTGACGGTGTCGCGGATCATGTCCGCTGTTTCGCCAAGGCCAAAGTCGAGGGAGCGTGTGTTCGGGATCATGCGCAGCAATCTACCCAGCGCGGCGCAGATTGCCAGTTCCCGATTTCCCTATGTTTCGTCGGAATGACGCTTCCAGAAGATGTAATAGACGCTCATCACCATCATGATGCCGAACACGGCCAGAATTGTGCCCGCCAGACGCTGCGAGCCGCCTTCAAGACCCTCGGTCTTCATCGCTTCCACGGCCCCGACCCCGAACCCCAGCAGCGACAGGACCAGAACGAATATCCAGGGTGCCAGCATCATCAGCCGGCCGGAAATCGGACCCACCCGCTTGGCATGGCCATTTACGACCTTTGCCTTGCGCTCGGCCTCGGCAAACAGATGCGAGGGATCGCGGCCCGTATCGACAATCTCAAGATCGTCAATCAGCGCGCGATTGCGTGCAGCCGCGGCAGCTCTGCCTGTCTCGGCCGGCGCATCGAAATCTGGAAGCCCCTCGCGAACCACACCTCGCGACGCTGGTCTAGCAAAAGCCGTCGGTTCCGTCTGCTGAGCGGAGGACGCCTCGTGCGAGTCGATCTTCTTCTGCAGGCCGGAGAGAATATTGGAAACGCGGTCCGCAACCGTGCGGCTCGCGCGCGCCAGGTCTTCCGCCGTCACGGCCGGTTCCGGGTCACGAGGCTCAGGGTGTGATGCGACAGGCTCTGGCATCTCCTCGACGACAGTCGGCATCTCGGTCGGCGCTTCGTAGGCCATAGGCGGAGCTTCCTCTACCGGGGCATAGTTCGCGAGCCCTTCCGGCGGCGCGACATCGGCGCCGGGCGGAAGAGGAATTTCGATCGATGGCCAGATGGCGTTGTGCGTTTTCTCGGCGAGACGGCGCACCGCCTCGGCGATCTCGCCTGAGGGTGAAGGTCCGCTGCGAGGCGTTTCGGGTTCCTCGTCATCATTGGCCCGCGGCGGCGTCAGGTTAGTGCGCGGCCGCGGCGGAGGTTCTGCGCCGAAATCCATCTCCGGTGTCACCATCGGTGTAGGCGCTGAGGGTGGGCCACTCGGATGTTGAAGGAACAGCGTCTTTTCGGCGGCGCGGCGACGCACCAGTGCATCGACCACGATCACACGGCCATGCAAGCGCGCCTTGCGCCAAAGGTCGAACGCGTTAGCGGCGCCCAGATAGTCACCCGAATTCAGCAGGCGCACGATGTCGGAATCGCGCAACTGGCCCAGCGAGATGTTGAACGCCAGCGACACCAGCGCATCGAACTGCCCCTGCATCAGGGGCGCATAAATCATGTTGGAGACGGCGTTTTCGATCGACTTCAAGTCGTAAAGCAACAGCTCGTCCGCATCCTTCGGCGTGATGCTCAGCCCTTCGCGGGCCGTGCGCACGTGACCGTAGCCAATGGTCCAACGACCATCGGGAAGACGGACAGCCGTCTCGCGAAAACCCTCAAAGCTCTTGATGAGTTGAAGGCCCGCCGGTGAGATTCGCATTGGTCCAGTCATCGTCCTGACCTGGCACAGCCGCCAAGGAGTTCGCCTGTCCGGTGCAATCCGGACGCCAGTCGCGCCTGGCGCGAGCGATGCCTAGAGCAGCACCAGGCTGGCCAGACCGAGGAAGACGAAAAAGCTGGCCATATCAATGCTCGTCAGCACAAAGACGGACGAGGCCACTGCCGGGTCGGCGCCGAAGCGGCGCAAGGTTAATGGCGCAAGGATTCCCACCATCCCGGCCCAGCAAAAGGTCAGCGTCATCGATACGCCTACCACCATGCTGATCCTCAAATCGTGGAACCACAGCAGGACGAACAGGGCTGCGGTCCACGCGATGATCAGTCCGTTGATCAGCGCGGTCAGCCCCTCGCGGCGGATCGCGCGCAGCACCATCGGTCCCTGCAGGTCCCGTTCGGCAATGGCGCGGACGGACACAGCCAGCGCCTGCGACCCGGCATTTCCGCTCAAACCCGCCACCACTGGCATCAGGAACGCCAGCGCCACGACATGATCGATGACCGGAGCAAACAGGGAGACAATCCCCGAGGCGATGAAGGCGGTGACAAGATTGATAGCCAGCCACGGAATGCGCGCGCGAACGGCCGAGAAAACCGACTGGTTAACGCCGGCTTCGCTGACGCCCGACAGCGCGAGGATGTCTTCCTCTGCCTCTTCCTGGATAACGTCGACGACGTCATCGATCGTGATCATGCCGGTGAGGCGCCCGGCCTCGTCCACCACAGGAGCGGAGGCAAGGTTGTACTGCCGGAAGATGTAGGCGACTTCCTCCTGGTCCATCTCCGGGCGGACGTGGATCGTCGCTTCCCGCATGATGTCCTTCAGGGGCTTGTCGCGGTTGTAGCGCAGCAGGCGCGACACCGGCACGCTGCCCTGCAGCCGGAAAGCTGGATCCACGATATAGATTTCGAAGAACGTCTCCGGAAGGTCATCCTCGGCCACGTTGCGCATGTGGTCGATCGCCTGCCCCACCGTCCAGAACACCGGTGCGGCGACGAAGTCGCGCTGCATCAGGCGGCCGGCTGATTCCTCGTCGAACGCCAGCGAGCTTTCGATCGCCGCACGATCGGTCGCGGACACTTTGTTGAGGATGCGCGTACGTCGATCGTCCTCGAGATCGCCGAGCAGGAACGACGCATCATCTGAATCGAGGTGCCCGATCATCGCCGTGATGGCGGCGTCGGTCAGTTCATGCAGCGCCTCGGCGCGCGCTGTGTCGGAGAGTTCGGCCACCGCTTCGGCGGGCAATTCTTTGCCGAGCAGGTGGATGCCCTTCCGGAACGCATCCGGCGGCAGGTGTTCCAGCAAGTCGGCGACGTCGGCGGGGTGAAGATCCCTCACTGTGCGCCACAGGAACGGCTTGTCGCCGTCGCCAATGGCCCCAACTACCCGGCTTACAAATGCCGGAGAGATGACGCCGCCCTGTTCGCTGGTCGCTGTCTCGCTCGCCTCGACGGCAGGTTCCGACGCGTCGGGGTCGCGGGTGTCATTCATCGCGACCTCCCTCTCCCGAACGGCGTTCTCTCTGTTTAGATTGCTGGTGCGGCCGAGAAGACTCGAACTTCCACGCCTTGCGGCGCTACCACCTCAAGGTAGTGCGTCTACCAATTCCGCCACGGCCGCACGCCGGAGCAAGGGCGCCGTATAAGCTGGGTTTGCAGGATTGTGAAGTGAGAAAGTCTGGGGCGCTTTCGCGCTCGAAAATCCAGTGAATACCGGAGGAAAACTGGACTATTGCTCAATCGCAAAGTAGTCGGCCACTTCCGCCGGGCGGGTGATGTTCACCGAGATCTTGTCGTTTTCGATCACCAGTTCCCCGCGGGCGATCGGATGATTGTTCGCCAGGATCCAGACCTGATCGTCTTCGTGGGTGTCCAGCTGGATCACCGCCCCCCGGCCCATCCGCAGCAACTGCTGCATAGGCATCAGGGCCCGTCCGAGAAGGACAGTAATCTCGACCCCGACCTGGTCCAGTTGAGACGCCACGGTGATGCTCCGATATAGAAGCTCAAGATTCACTTTTTCGCGTTGCGGACAGGTTAATGACGACAGGATGGGCCATTTCAGAGGGCTTTGTGAGCTACCCGGATGCGGTCGCCGCCATGGAATCACGCGCGGCAGCCATTGCGGCGGGTGAAGCGGACGAATTGATCTGGCTGCTGGAACACCCAGCTCTCTACACCAAAGGCGCCAGCGCCCGGGACAGCGACCTCCTCGATCCCACCCGCTTCCCCGTTTTCGAGAGCAAGCGCGGCGGCCAGTTCACCTATCACGGCCCCGGCCAGCGCGTGGCCTATGTCATGCTCGACCTCACAAAGCGCGGCCGAGACGTGAAGCAGTTCGTCTGCTCTTTGGAAGACTGGATCATCCAGGCCCTCGGCTCATTCAACGTGAAGGGCGAGCGCCGCAAAGGCCGCGTCGGCGTATGGATCGATCGCACCCGGCCCGGCGGCTGCATCCGCGAAGACAAGATCGCCGCCATCGGCGTGCGCCTCAAACGATGGGTAAGCTATCACGGGATCAGCCTGAACGTCGAACCCGACCTCACCCACTTCGGCGGCATCACCCCCTGCGGCGTCACCGATCCCGGCCTCGGCGTCACCAGCCTCGCTGACCTTGGCCAACTGATCCCGATGTACGAAGTCGACATGGCGCTGAAAAAGGCGTTCGAGGCAACGTTCGGCCCAGTGGAGCGCGTGAAGTCGCCCGTCTAGCCGCCGCTCAACGGCGGCAGCAGCGCAATCTCATCCGCTTCTGAAATCGGCGTCGCCGCCTCATCGACCGCCAGCTCCTGATTGACCGCGATCCGTACCGTCTTCGCGCGCAGCACATCAGCCAGATGCGGGTTCAACGCGATCAGCATCGCCCGAAGTTCAGCCGCGGTCCCGACACCCTCCGGCAAGGCAATCGAAGCCGCACCAAAAGCATCCTTCAGCCGTCCGAACAGAAGTATCGCGCCAGCCATTAGCCGCCCGTGGTCGACATGTTGCGCGGGCTCGCCGGCGTCGCCAGCCGCGCCGCGTCAAAGTCGTGCCCCTTCGGCTTGCGCTCGATGGCGCCCAGAATGGCCTCACGCAGCTGCACGCCCGAAGGATCAGCCCGAAGCGCCTCGCGCAGGTCCGCCCCGTCTTCACGCCCAAGACAAGTATACAGCCGCCCCGTGCATGTCAGCCGCACGCGATTGCAGCTCTCGCAGAAATTGTGCGTCAGTGGCGTGATGAAGCCCAGCCTGCCGCCCGTCTCCGCCACCTTCACATAGCGCGCAGGCCCACCCGTGTTGAAATCCAGATCGGTCAGCGTGAACTGCTTCTCGAGATCAGCACGAACCTTGCCGAGCGAGAGGAAGTCTTCCACGCGATCCGTCTCGGCCTCGCCCATCGGCATGGTCTCGATCAGCGTGATGTCCGCCCCGCGTTCATGCGCAAAGCGGATCAGATCCGGAATTTCCTGCTCATTGGTGTTGTGCAGCGCCACCGTATTAATCTTGACTTTCAGCCCCGCCTCGATGGCCGCATCGACCCCGCGCAGCACGTCGTCCAGCATGTCGCGCCGCGCGATGGTCTCGAACAGGTCGCGTTTGAGCGTATCCAGCGACACGTTGATCCGCCGCACGCCGATCGCCGACAACTCGCCCGCATACTTCGACAGCAGCGTGCCATTGGTTGTCATCGTCAGCTCGTTGAGACCATTGCCCAGATGCCGCGAGAAGCGCGCCATCAGCTCCATGATGTCTTTCCGAACCAGCGGCTCGCCGCCCGTGATCCGCAGCTTGTCGACGCCGAACGACGCAAATGCTGTCACCAGCTCGTCCAGCTCCTCGAACGACAGCACGTCCTTGCGCGGCAGGAATGTCATCCGCTCGGGCATGCAGTAGGTGCAACGCAGATCGCAGCGATCCGTCACCGAAAGGCGCAGATAGCTGACGCGCCGGTTGTGCGAATCCACCAGCACGCCCCGCGCCGCAGCCAGAGCGGTCGGCGAGGCGCCAGAGGTAACCCTTCCCGCGGGCCGCGTATTGATGAGCGTATAGGCCATTCGCGCCAACTTACCGTTATAGTCGGCCAAGTCGAGCGGTCGGCGCATGCTTCTTTTCGCATTGTTGTGACTGCCCTGCGCCGGTACCGTTACTCATACGCGTCACGGGAGATGGGCCTGATGGTTGAACGCCGGGAGCAAGTCGAGGCAGGCCTCGTTTTCGGCTGCGTTCTGGATGGCAGGGGCGGCTGCCGGCGCGTCGGCTGGCCGGAAGCCATCGGCTGGAATCCCGGTAGGGCAGGCGAAGTGCTCTGGCTCCACCTTGATCGCACTGACCCTTACGTCCGCGAATGGCTCGCCACGGACGACAGGACGTCCGAGGCCACGCTGGAGCTCCTGCTTTCCAACGAAACGCGCCCTCGCGCCTATCGAGATGAGGACCAGCTCATCATGGTGTTGCGCGGGATCAACCTTAACCCCGGCGCAGAGCCCGAAGACATGATCGCGATGCAGATGCTGGTCGATAGCTCCCGGGTCATCACCCTGCGCCGCAGAAAACTGCAGACACCGCGCGACCTGCTGGGAGAGCTGGAGGTCGACAAGGGTGCGTGCACCGTCGGCGATCTCGTGTGCGGCCTGATTGAGCGCCTCGTCAGCCGGATGAACCATTCGATCGTCGAGATGAACGGACGCATAGACGAGATGGAAGCAGAAGCTCCCCAGACCGATCCCGGCATCCTGCTATCCGACATTGCGGACATTCGCCGCAACTGCCTCGCTCTCAAGCGCCACATGTCGCCCCAGCACGAGGCTCTTGTCGAACTCCAACGGGCATCCCCCGACTGGATGTCAGAGGACAATCGCGACGAAGTCCGGGAAACCATCGACCGTCTGCGGCGCTATCTCGAAGACCTCGACGTCTCGAAGGAAAGCGTTCTTGTCCTGCAAGATGATCTCAACAACCGCGCGGCCAACCGGATGAATCGCACGATGTATAGTCTCTCGATTGTCGCCGCGATCTTCCTGCCGCTGAGCTTCATCACCGGCCTTCTCGGAATCAACGTCGGCGGCATGCCCGGCATTAATTCACAGAGCGCATTCTGGATCACGGTGGGCGTGCTGGTGGTCATTCTCGGCCTGCAATTCTGGATCTTCCGCAGGCTGAAATGGCTTTGAAGCATCAGCCCATCGGATAGCGGATTTCCTTCGAAACCGCGTCGATCTTCTTCAGGACTTCAGCATCCAGTGTGACGTCCGCCGCCGCGAAGATGTCGGGCAGCTGATCTTCGTGGGTCACGCCCACAATCGTCGACGCCACGAAATCATGCTGCTTGCTCCAAGCGGTCGCCAGCGTCGTCACCGACAGGCCGATCTCCTGTGCGATGCCCATCCAGCGTTCGGTCGCCGCCAGCGTCTTCTCGTTGACGAAGCGCCGCGCCATTGGCGCCTGACGCGCGCCCATATCCTTGTACTTCGAGAAGCGCGCACCCTCAGGCCATTGCCCGTTCTGATACTTGCCAGTCAGCACGCCACCACCCAGCGGCGAGTACGGGATCAGGCTCACACCCTCCTGCCGGCAGACCTGCGCCAGCTCGTCTTCAAATCGGCGATTGTTGAGGCTGAAATTGTTCTGGATCGATTCATGCCGCGCAATGCCGAACTTGTCTGACGTCGCGATCGACTTCATCAGTCCCCAGCTGGTCTCGTTCGAGCAACCAACGACGCGTACCTTGCCCGCCTTCACCAGTTCGTCGAGCGCCCGCATGTGCTCGTCATAGGCAACACCATGATCCGGCCAGTGCGTCTGGTAGAGATCGACATAGTCCGTCTGCAACCGCTTCAGGCTCGCTTCCACACCGCGGATGATGTTGTGGCGGTCCAGCGCCGTCATGCCTTCGCGCTGCGCCGACTTGATCCAGCCATGGCTGGGACCCGACACCTTCGTCGCCATCAGGATGGCATCGCGCGGCTTGGTCTTCATCCAGCGCCCGACGATCTCTTCGGTTCGTCCGGCATACTTCGCGTCCGGCGGTACAGGATAGTTCTCGGCAGTGTCATAGAACGTGATCCCCGCCTCAAAGCTCTTGTCGAGAATGCGGAACGACATCGCCTCGTCGGCCTGATTGCCGAATGTCATCGTCCCCATGCAAATGTCGGAAACGAAAATCGGACTACGACCAAGACGACGTGCTTTCATGAATTCTCTCCTTGTTTAGCAGCAAAAAATAGACACGTGAGCGAGTGCTCACAAGGGGCTTCCACTCTGCGACTCGGTGAGTCTCACGACTCCAGCAACCTCGGCATCAACTCCACCATGTTGCAAGGCATGTGGCGGCTATCGAGCTGCCAGCGGATCAGCTTATCCCAGCCGTCCTTCACCGCGCCGTTAGATCCCGGAAGGCAGAAAATGAAAGTCGCATTCGCGACGCCCGCGCACGCCCGGCTCTGCAGCGTGGATGTACCAACCGACTGGAAGCTCACGAGATGCCAGACCACGTTGAATCCCTCGATCTCTTTGTCGAACAGTGGCCGCACAGCCTCCGGCGTCACATCGCGCCCGGTCAGCCCCGTGCCGCCCGTCGTCACCACTGCGTCGATCGCCGGATCGGCAATCCACTTCCGCATCACGGCGCGAATGGCGTTCACCTCATCCGGCACGATGGCCTTGTCGGCCACCTCATGCCCGGCTTCCGTTACGCGAGCAGCGAGCAGGTGCCCCGACGTATCCGTCTCATCCGTGCGCGTATCCGAGATCGTCATCACGCAGATGCGCAGCCGTTTGAACGGCATCGTATCGACCATCTTCCCGCCTGGAGCGGTCAGCGGGGGATAAGCAGGTCCGGTCATGATCAATTCCCAGTCTCGTCAGAAGTTTTGCCGTCAGACGTCCACCGCGCATGCGCCTCGCGGTCGTCACCCCGCGGCTCGATCCACTCCGCGCCATCGGGGCGAAGCTCGCGCTTCCAGAAAGGCGCCTCCGTCTTGAGGCGATCCATCAGATAGTCAACCGCCTGCAACGCTTCGCGCCGATGCTGCGACAACGCCGCCACCAGCACGATCGCCTCCCCCGGCGCCATTCGTCCGTGGCGGTGAATCACCAGCGTGTCGATCACATCGAACCGCGCCCGCGCCTCCGCGTCGATCTTCGCGATCTGTTTCTCGGTAAAGCCCGGATAAGACTCCAGCTCCAGCGCGCTTACCGTATCGCCATGCGCCGAATCCCGCACCGAGCCCACAAAGCTCGCGAGCGCGCCCGCCTCTGCCCGGCCCTTCGAGAAGACGGCCGTTTCGGCATAGGCATCAAAGGCTTCTGTCTGCACGCGGATCATGGCACAATACTAGAGGCGTTGCGCGCCGATAGGAACTACCCCTTCAGGCTCGCCAGAACCGCTCCGCCGCCAATCATGGCAATGCCCAGCCAGTTCCTGAAGCTCAGCGCCTCGCCAAGAAACGCCACCCCCAGAACCGCCACCATCACAATGCTCAGCTTGTCCACCGGCGCCACCTGCGCTGCCTGGCCCAGCGACAGCGCCCGATAATAGCAAAGCCATGATGCACCCGTCGCCAGTCCGGACAGCACAAGGAAGATCAACGTGTTTGATGGCAATTGTGTCAGAGGTTGCGCCACGCCCCGCGCCGTCACCAACACGATCGCGAACGCTAGAATGACCACAACACGTATCAGCGTTGCAAAATCCGCATCGACCCCGCTGACGCCCACCTTGCCGAGGATCGCCGTCATCGCCGCGAACACCGCTGACAGCAGCGCCCAGAAGACCCAGGAGTCCATCATCGCTTTCACCGCGTATCCCATTCTGCCAAACCTGCAGCGTCAGGGGAGCTCCAGAATAGCGGCTGAATATGGCTCGAGCACAAGGTCCTTCCCGACGAACAAGGCATCCGAAGACCACGATAGTTCCGGCGCCACGTCGAACGTCTGGCGCGTTGAACCTGCGCCCAGATTGAAGATACACCGCACTCGCTCACCATCCGCCATCCGGTCGAACACCAGCAGATCCCCTGCCGCCTCTACGACCTCAAAGGCCCCGCGTGACAGCGCCCCACTGCCCTGGCGCAAAGCAATCAGGCGCCGCGTCGTATGCAGCATCGATTCCGCCAGCTTCTCCTGCTTGTCCACCGCCAGCACGCGCTGGCGCGGATCAACCGGCAGCCACGCCTCCTTCGCGCGCGTGAAGCCCGCCATCACCTCGTCTTTCCACGGCATCGGCGTCCGGCATCCATCGCGCCCCTTGGTCGCTGGCCAGCCTGCAATGCCCCACGGATCCTGGAGCCTGTCGAACGGCACATCCGCTTCTGGCAGGCCGAGCTCTTCGCCTTGATAGAGGAAAATCGTGCCCCGCAGACACATCAGCAACGCCATGAACAAGGGCGCCGCGCGCGGCGCCGTCGCCCCGATCGCCTCGCCCCAGCGGGTGGCGACGCGCGTCACATCATGGTTGGAAAACGCCCAGCTCGGCCAGCCATCCTCCGGCCCCTCGCGCCACTGGCGCAGGATGCTCGCCATCTTTTCAACGCCCGGCCACGCACCGAGAAAGTCGAAAGAATACGCCGTGTGCAATCGCCCCTGCCCGCGCGTGTAATCATGCATCAGCGCGTACGACCCGGGCGCCAGCTCCCCGACTGTCATCTTGTCGCCATAGCTGTCGACGCGCTCGCGAACCTTCGCGATGAAGTCCAGCGTCTCCGGCTGGTTCGAATTCGACTGATGCAGCTGCATGTTGCGCGGCAGGGCCGGCACCGGATCGCCCGAGGGCGGATTATCCCTCAGCAGCGCGTCGTGAACGTAATAATTCGCTACATCCAGCCGGAAGCCATCGACACCGAGCTGCAGCCAGAACCGCGCCACATCGATGATCGCCGCGCGCACGGCATCAATGTGATAGTTCAGTTGCGGCTGCGTCGGCAGGAAGTTGTGCAGGAAGTACTGCCGCCGCCGCGGTTCCCACGTCCATGCCGGCCCGCCGAACCAGGCCTGCCAGTTGTTGGGCGGCGAACCATCCGGCTTTGGATCGACCCAGACATACCAGTCGGCCTTGTCGTTCGTACGATCCTGACGGCTCTCCTCGAACCATGCATGATCCGACGATGTGTGCGACCACACCTGGTCGATGATGACTTTCAGCTCGCGTTGATGCGCGGCCTTCAGCAGCGCCTTGAAATCGGCGAGCGTCCCGAACATCGGATCGACATCGCGATAGTCCGAAACGTCATAGCCAAAGTCCCGCATCGGACTCTTGAAGAAGGGCGACAACCAAATTCCGTCGACACCCAGCGACTTCACATGGTCCAGCTTCGCCGCAACGCCCTTGAGATCGCCGATCCCGTCCCCGTTCGTGTCAAGGAACGAGCGGGGATAGATCTGGTAGAGCACCGCCCCGCGCCACCAGCGCCCATCAGGTCCCGTCACATGAACTCTCCCGCCAGCCTGGGCACAACGATTGCTTTTCTCCCATGAAGCGAAGCCGCGGCAAGGGCATTAACCGACCTTTCGTGTGCAATCGCACCGCAACTGGACCAGAACGATGCAGACGACTGCAACCTTCCCTGCGCCGCCATCCCCCGACCGTGTCGGCTGGGTCGATTACGCCAAGGGCATGTGCATCCTGCTGGTCGTCATGTTCCACACGGTTAACCACTACGAGGAAGCCGTCGGCGCGACCGGCTGGATGCGCTGGATCGTCGAATTCTCGAAGCCCTTCCGCATGCCGGATTTCTTCCTGATCTCCGGCCTTTTCCTGCCCCGCACCATCAACGCGAACCTCGTGACCTACCTCGACAAGAAGGTGGTCCACTTCGCGTATTTCTACCTCCTCTGGCTCCTCCTCACCCTCCTCCTCACCGACAACGACACCCTCCGCACCGATGCTGTCGAATTCGCGAAGCTCTATCTGTGGAACATCATCCAGCCGACGGGCGTGCTCTGGTTCGTACACATGCTCGCGGTGTTCTACGTTGTGACCCGCCTCGTCGCGCGCCTGCCGAAATGGGTCGTGCTGTTCGCTGCAGCGGCGCTGCAAGTATCGCATCAGGCGCTGTGGATCGACACGCCTAGCTTCATCGCCAATCGCTTCATGGACTATTACGTATTTTTCTTCCTCGGCTATGCCGCCGCTGACATCGTCTTTGCGGTTGCTGAGCGGGCCAAGGCGCGGCCGTGGGTGACCTTTGGCGTGTTGACAGGGTGGGCTGGCGCCAATGAGTGGTTGACGCGTGAGGGGCTGCATCACTTGCCGGGCTATGGACTGATGATGGGCCTCGCCGGCGCGTTGGCCATAGTCGAACTTGCAGCGCTTTTGTCGAAGGCAAAGTCCGCCCGGTTCCTGCGCTACTGCGGCCAGAACTCCATCGTCATCTACCTGACGTTCATTTTTCCGATGACCGTCCTCGAACGCATGCTCGCATCTAACCATGCGATCCCGGATGTCGGCTGGGCGTGCTTTGCAATCCTGATCGTGTCAGCTGCGCTGCCGCTTGTCTTTCATCTCGCGATCAAGCGCACGCCGCTGATCGCACTTTACGTCAGACCGCGATGGGCGCGCGTCACCGACCGCAGGAAACGGCTAGCAGAAGCGCCAGGCAGGATCAGCCCGCACACTTCGTCATCGTGACAGCGCCGCTGGACAGCGACCCGTCGGGCATGCGCCTGAACGTGTTGATTTGTCCAAAGGGATTGGTGATCAAAACGGTCTCACCCTCGATCTTGTAAGACCCGTCCTTACCCTCGGAACTGACAACGCCGTCTTTCAGGACGACTTTCATGTCGCCCATGGTGCAGTAAGTACCCTCGACACCTCCGCCGCCCGCGCCGCCGCACCCGGCGAGCACCGTGGCACTTGCCGCAGCCAAAAACCACTGTTTCTGAATCATGTTACCGTCCCCACTACTGTCCCTTGCCCAAGCTGATCGCGGACGCGCCGGCATGGCAAGTGACGTTTAGCGCCACGTTTAGCGACAGATCACCCCGTGTGTGCGCCGCCTGCCGCAACGTTTGTTGAGGCGTAGGGCATTCGCTTCTGTGAAAATGTCACAATCCGGACTCACGAACGCTGCTAAATTTCCGGCGCGCCACAACCCGGCGCATGCAGCCCCCGGAATTCGGAGTTAGCGATGCTCAACATTGATCTTGCCAAGATCGTCATGTCTCTCGGCGAAGACACGATCGCGGAAATTGGCGCTCCGCTCGGCCTTTCCAAGGAACTCTCGGTCAAGGCAGCGAAATCGCTGGCTGAGAACTTCACCGGCAACAAGGAAGAAGCGATCGCCGCCGCCGCCAAGGAGACCGGTATCGGCAAGGAAGTGCTGGAAGCGATGATCACCAAATTGCTCGGCGAAGCCAAGGACAAGGCCATGGGCGCCGTGAAGGATCAGGCAGCAGCAGCCGCCAAGGGCATGTTCGGCAAGTTCTTCGGACGCTGAAACAAAAGGCCCGCCATCACTGGCGGGCCTTTCGCAGTCTAGTCTGCTAGCTCAGTGAGGCAGTTGCGCCTCACCCGGCTTTGTTCCGCCCGGCCCAAGCTGAGCACGGTAGGCGGCTTCGTCTGTTTCGCTCCACTGGATCGGCGTCAGCGGGCGCACGAGCGCGCGCGCGAGCACCTGTTCAATCGTGGAGACCGGGATGATCGTCAGCCCCGTCTTCACGTTCTCCGGCAGGTCGACGAGGTCCTTCTCGTTCTCCTCGGGGATCAGCACCGTCTTGATGCCGCCACGCAGAGCCGCGAGCAGTTTCTCCTTCAGACCACCGATCGGCAGAACACGACCACGCAGGGTAATCTCGCCTGTCATGGCGATGTCCTTGTGGATCGGATTACCGGTCAACAGCGACGCGATTGCCGTCGTCATGGCGATACCCGCAGACGGGCCATCCTTGGGCGTCGCTCCATCCGGCACGTGCACGTGGATGTCCGTGTTATCGAACACAGGCGGGCGGATGCCCATCTGGACCGAGCGCGAACGAACGAGCGATTGGGCAGCCGAGATCGACTCCTTCATCACGTCGCGCAGGCTGCCGGTGACCGTCATGCGGCCACGACCCGGCATCTGCACGGCTTCGATGGTGAGCAGGTCGCCGCCAACTTCCGTCCAGGCGAGGCCCGTGACGACGCCAACCTGATCTTCGCGGTCCGCCATGCCGAAACGGTATTTCCGCACGCCAGCGAACTTGTCCAGGTTCTCGCCGTTCACCGTGACCGAAGTCGCCTTCTTCATCTCGATGTCGCGAACCGCCTTGCGGGCGAGACGCGCCATTTCACGCTCAAGCGAACGCACGCCGCTCTCGCGGGTGTAGTAGCGGATGAGGTCGCGGATCGCGCTCTCTTCGACCGTCAGTTCGCCTTCCTTGAGCAGGTGGTTCTCGATCGTCTTGGGCAGCAGATGCCGCTTGGCGATCTCGACCTTCTCGTCCTCGGTGTAGCCTTCGAGGCGGATGATCTCCATCCGGTCGAGAAGCGGCTGAGGCATGTTCAGCGAGTTGGCGGTCGTGATGAACATCGTATCCGAGAGATCGTAGTCGACCTCCAGATAGTGATCGTTAAACGTCACGTTTTGCTCGGGATCGAGCACTTCGAGAAGCGCCGATGACGGATCGCCGCGATAGTCCTGCCCAAGCTTGTCGATTTCATCGAGCAGGAACAGCGGATTGCCGCTCTTTGCCTTCTTCATCGACTGGATGATCCGGCCCGGCATGGAGCCGATATATGTACGACGGTGACCGCGGATCTCGGCTTCGTCACGTACGCCGCCGAGCGACACGCGGACGAAGTCACGGCCGGTTGCCTTGGCGATCGACTTGCCGAGCGAGGTCTTGCCGACGCCGGGAGGTCCGACGAGGCAGAGGATCGGCCCGCGCACCTTGTCGCCCCGCGCCTGAACGGCGAGGTGCTCGATGATGCGCTCTTTGACCTTCTCGAGACCGTAGTGATCGGCATTCAGCACGTCCTCAGCGTGCTGCAAGTCGCGAACGACTTCCTTTTTGCGACCCCAGGGCAGGGAGACCATCCAGTCGAGATAGTTGCGCACGACCGTGCTCTCCGCCGACATAGGCGACATCTGGCGGAGCTTCTTCACTTCGGCCTCGGCTTTGGCGCGAGCTTCCTCCGACATCGGCGTGTTGGCGATTTTCTCTTCGAGCTCGCCGATTTCGTCGCGCTCGCCGCCAGAGTCGCTGTCACCCAGCTCGCGCTGAATCGCCTTCATCTGTTCGTTGAGATAATACTCGCGCTGAGTCTTCTCCATCTGCCGCTTCACGCGGTTGCGGATTTTGCGCTCCATCTGCAGCATGCCGATCTCACCTTCCATCAGCGAGAACACCTTCTCCAGGCGCTCTGTGACGTCGATGAGTTCAAGCAGTTGCTCCTTGTCTTCCAGCTTGATCGACAGCTGCGCTGCGACCGCGTCGGCCAGATGACCCGGATCAGTGATTGCGCTGACAGTACCAACAGTCTCAGCCGGGATTTTGCGGTTGAGTTTCACATAGCCATCGAACTGCTCGATGACAGCGCGCATCAGCGCGGCGGACTCTTCGTTGTCAGCCTTGCCTTCTTCGAGCTTCGAGTATTCGGCAGCGTAATAGTCGTCCTTGTCGATCAGCTTATCGAGCTTCGCGCGATGCTTGCCTTCGACCAGAACTTTCACGGTACCATCCGGCAGCTTGAGCAGCTGCAGGATCGTGGCGACAACGCCGACCGCGTAGAGATCTTCTTCGGCGGGGTCATCGACGCCGGCTTCCTTCTGGGCGACGAGCAGAATCTCGCCACCGCCTTTTTCAACTTCTTCCAGTGCGCGCACAGATTTGTCGCGCCCCACAAAGAGTGGAGCGACCATACGTGGAAACACCACTATGTCTCGCAGCGGTAGGACGGGGAGGATATTTGCCATTTCTCTTTTCTCCTTACTTCGCCGCTCTTGCCTTCATGGAAGCTCAAGTGCGGGAGGAAGGCCGGGCCATGCCAATAGATCGGACCGGACATTCGCTTGATGATGAAAATGGCCCGTCATGGCCCCGGGTTCAACCCGCGACTGTGACGCACGATTTTGCAGGCCAATTACCTTCGCATACGTTGAGATCGAACCGATGGAGGCGTTGTCCACAGTTCAAGTGGGTCAGGTTGCTTCGGTCCGAATCGTTGCGGCAGCGGCACCACCCGTAAAGACAAGTCCCGGTTGGGGAAGCGCCTCTCCCGGTATCGCCATTGCTCGCCGGTCGCCCCAAAGTAAGGGGTGTCCCCCGGCTATCTTTAACGGAAGCTACGAAGCGCTGGCCGAAGTCTGACCTTCGGAGCCGTGGACGTAGAGCGGGCGAGCCCGGCCTTCGACCACTTCGGCGTTGATCGCCACTTCCTCTACGCCGCGCAGGTTGGGCAGCTCGAACATGGTATCGAGCAGGATGGCCTCCATGATCGAACGCAGGCCTCGTGCCCCCGTCTTCCGCTGGATGGCGCGACGCGCCACGGCGGAAAGAGCGTCGTCGGTGAACGTGAGCGTTACGCTCTCCATCTCGAACAGGCGTTGGTACTGTTTGAGCAGTGCGTTCTTCGGTTCAGTGAGGATCTGGATGAGAGCGGACTCGTCCAGGTCTTCCAGCGTTGCGATGACAGGCAGACGGCCGATGAATTCGGGGATCAGGCCGAACTTCACCAGATCCTCCGGCTCGCAGCTTTCGAGAACCTTGCCCGTACGGCGGTCATCCGGGTCGATCACAGTCGCGCCGAAACCGATCGACGTGCCGCGACCACGATCCGAGATAACTTTATCAAGACCCGAGAACGCGCCGCCGCAGATGAACAGCATGTTGGTCGTGTCCACCTGCAGGAACTCCTGCTGCGGATGCTTGCGGCCACCTTGGGGCGGAACACTGGCAACAGTGCCTTCCATGATCTTGAGCAGGGCCTGCTGCACGCCCTCGCCCGACACGTCGCGCGTGATCGAGGGGTTGTCGGACTTGCGGCTGATCTTGTCGATCTCGTCGATGTAGACGATGCCGCGCTGCGCACGCTCGACGTTATAGTCGGACGCCTGCAGCAGTTTGAGAATGATGTTCTCGACGTCTTCACCGACGGACCCGGCTTCGGTGAGCGTGGTGGCGTCGGCCATCGTGAACGGGACGTCGATGATCCGGGCCAGCGTTTGCGCCAGCAGCGTCTTGCCGCAACCCGTCGGGCCGATCAGCAAGATGTTAGATTTCGCAAGCTCAACGTCCGAATTCTTGGCGGCGTGATTGAGGCGCTTGTAATGGTTGTGCACTGCGACCGACAACACGCGCTTGGCCTTGGACTGACCGATCACGTAGTCGTCGAGCACGTCGCAGATTTCGCGCGGCGTCGGAACGCCATCACGCGACTTCACGAGTGCCGTCTTCGACTCTTCGCGGATGATATCCATGCAGAGTTCGACGCATTCATCACAGATAAACACCGTCGGGCCGGCAATAAGCTTCTTCACTTCGTGCTGGGACTTGCCACAGAACGAACAGTACAGCGTGTTCTTGCTGTCGCCAGAAGTGCTCTTGTTCATCGACACCTCGTAGACACTCCGGGCGATAGCCCGCGAGCGTTATTCAACACGCCCGATCCGTGAACCATATATTTCAATCGTTTCCGATAGGTTCAAGTCAGGCATCGGATCATAGCAACATAGGCGCCGCAAGGTCAGACGATCAGCCCAAATGGGCCGAATCTGCTGAAAAGCGGGCCTAGTCAGCGGGAGATATCCGCTTTTCGTAGACTTTATCCACGATTCCAAAGGCCATAGCCTCGCTCGCGGTCATGAACGAATCGCGGTCCAGCGTCTTTTCGATGGTCTCGTAGGGCTGGCCCGTGTGCTTCACATATATCTCGTTGAGTCGCTTTTTGATCTGCAGCATGTCCAGGGCATGCCGCTCGATGTCCGAAGCGACGCCACGGAACCCGCCCGAGGGCTGGTGCAGCATGATCCTGGAGTTCGGGGTGGCAAAGCGCATCCCTTTCTCCCCGGCCGTCAGCAAAAGCGATCCCATCGAGGCCGCCATGCCGATACAGGCGGTCGAAACCGGGCTGCGGATGTATTGCATGGTATCATAGATCGCGAGGCCGGAATGGACGTGTCCACCCGGGCTGTTGATATACATCGCGATCTCTTTCTTGGGGTTTTCGGACTCCAGGAAGAGCAGCTGCGCGGTAATCAGGCTGGCCAAGCCGTCCTCGATCGGACCCGTTACGAAGACGATACGATCCTTGAGAAGACGCGAGAAAATGTCGTAGGCGCGTTCGCCACGGCTGGACTGCTCCACGACCATGGGGACGAGATTCATCGCCTTTGTGGTGAGATCGTCCATGTGCGCTGGTTCTTCTGTTCTACGGACCCACTGACAGGCGCCAGAGGGACTCAAATCACGATTGGGACTAACAATATCCGAACGCGCATGGTCCGGCGCAAGTCCCCTTGCGCCAGTCCACAGCTATTCCGCGATTTATCGCAGTATTGCGGGACTTTCGGCGACTACTCGTCGCCGATTTCCTTCATCAGGTCTTCGCGGCTAACCGTCTTGTCAGTCACGGTCGCCTTGCCAAGGATGTAGTCGACGACCTTTTCCTCGTAGATTGGCGCACGCAGCTGGGCCATGGCGCCCTGGTTCTTGGTATAGAACTCGATCACCTGCTTTTCCTGGCCTGGATAGCGCGAGGCTTCCTGACGCAGGGCGCGGACCAGCTCTTCATTGGTGATCTGGACGTCGGCGCGGCGACCGATCTCGGCCAGCACCAGCCCCAGACGCACGCGGCGCTCGGCGATCTTGCCGTACTCGGCTTTCAGATCCTCATCGGACTTCGACTTGTCTTCTTCCGACAGGCGACCGGCTTTGCGTTCACCTTCGAACTGGGCCCAGATCTGGTCGAATTCCGCCTTCACCATCAACGGAGGAAGATCGAAAGAGTGCCGCTCGTCCAGCGCGTCCAGAAGCACGCGCTTGACCTGCTGGCGGGTAGCAAAGCCCAGTTCACCCGAAATCTGCACCTTGATGGCGTCGCGCAGGGACTCAAGGCTTTCGAGGCCAAGCGTCTTGGCGAACTCGTCGTCGACCTTAACGTCCTTCGCGCTCTTAACTTCGTGGACCTTGACCTCGAACACCGCAGGTTTGCCCTTGAGGTTCTCGGCTTGATAATCGTCCGGGAAATTGACATTGATCTTCACATCGTCGCCAGCCGTGACCCCGACCAACTGCTCTTCAAAGCCGGGAATGAAACGGCCTGAACCGATCACCAGTGTGTGCCCCTCGGCCGCGCCGCCATCGAACTTCTCGCCGTCTATCGAGCCGACGAAGTCGATGACGACCGCGTCGCCCGTCTCCGCTTTGCCCTCTCTGACCTCGTAGGCCTTGTTATTGTCAGCGAGGCGCTTCAGCGATTCCTGAATCTCTTCTTCAGGAACTTCCGCGACCATGCGCTCGATCGAGATAGTCGAAACATCGGCCGGTTCGAATTCCGGCATGACTTCCAGCTTCATAGAGTAGTCGAGGTCGGCTTCACCGTTGATCAGCTTCTCTTCGTCGGTGTCCAGCTGGATCGAAGGACGCGACGCCGGGCGCAGCGATTTCTCGGCAAGCGCCTTGTCCGAGGTTTCCTGCACGAGGTCGTTGACCAGGTCGCCCATGATCGACTTGCCATACAACTTCTTGATATGGGCCGCCGGCACTTTGCCCGGCCGGAAGCCCTTGATGTTCATCTTGGGCTGCAGCTCGTCGATCTTGGACTTGAGCTTGGCCGCGATTTCGCCCTTCGGGATGGAAACGCGGAACTCCCGCGTAAGCCCTTCCGACTTCGTCTCGGTGACGTTCATCGTGCAAACCCTGATCAGGTAAAACGGTTGGCCCCGCCTGCGGCCATCCTTGAGCATGGGGGCGGGCGGGAAAGGCGGGTGTATTACACAGGCAGGAACGGCCTGTCCATGCGCCGATTCACGCCGTTTCGGGGCCGGAGGACCCTGATTTCTCATGAAGTCAGGCGGTTAACCCTGCCCGGCCCGAAAGGCGCGGCTTCGCGCTGGCCTTCCAGCACAGACCGCCCTATGACCCCGCCTGCTGCGTGCGGATGTGGCGGAATTGGTAGACGCACTGGATTTAGGTTCCAGCGGGGTAACTCGTGGGGGTTCGAGTCCCTCCATCCGCACCAGCTAAGTTTCCGTGCAGCATGACGGGCACGCTGGGTTGACCGACCGCGTCGTCTACGATGTCACGACGGCCGGACTGTCGTTTTTTCGATCGTCTTTCTCGTGATCGGCGCCACTCTCCTATTCATTGCCATCGCGCTCGTCAGGCGCCCCGAGCTCATGAATGCCTGGTCGTTTGGACCCGCAGCAAACGGTTGTTGCACAAACCGCCCTGGCGGCTTTTCGCGTTCGCGCTGCTCTTCGCGTTTGTCGCGATCGCGATGACCGATAGCGGACGTTCCGAGCTCGCGCCCATTGCGAAGCGCGACGGCTGCACGACGATCGAAGGCGTTGTCGCCGACCACGATTTTATCAGCAGCGGTAAGCCGCAGGAGTCATTCAGCGTCGCTGGTGATCATTTAAGTGTAAGGAATTTGTCAGCAACGGTTCATTCATCGACACCGCTCAGTGGGGCGGACCTGTAAAACCCGGTCTTCAGGTCAGGGTGTGCTATCAAGCCAGCGAAAATTTCCGGCAGAGCCTGGTCCGGGAACTGGAGATTGCGCTATAATCTGGCAAGTCTCAGTTTCAGAATTTCCGCTGCAACGTCACCACCTCGAACCACAACCTGAAATCGCCCATCAGGCTGAACGCTGGATACTTGAATGTCACGGGCGTGTTCTTCTCGAAAAAGAAATGTCCCACCCAGGCGAACCCGTAACCGATTAGTGGCGCTGCGACATACCAACTCCAGTCTGCCGTCGCGATGCCCGCGATTATCGCCCCCAGCACCAGCGAAGTGCCTACAACGTGCAGCCGCCGGCTAACCGGGTTCACGTGCTCGGTCAGGTAAAACGGGTAGAATTCGCGAAAGGTGCGATAGCGTTCGGTCATGCGCAGACAATGATCCCACCCGTCAGACCGGGCAAGCCTGTCGCGCCGTAACGATCAGTGCGGCTCGTGCGAACTAACTCAGGACACACAAATCAGGGGGGCTCCGATGCGACACAGCAACCAGACGGCGGCCTTCGTTTTCGCGGGTGGCGGCAGTCTCGGCGCCGTCCAGGTCGGTGCGCTGCGCGAACTTGTTCTCGCAGGTGAACGGCCCGATTTCGTTGTTGGCGCATCCGTCGGCGCACTCAACGCCTCCTACTTCGCAAGCCGCCCGGACGCCGAAGGCGTCGCATCCCTCGAAGCCATCTGGCGCAAGCTCGAACGGAAGGACATTTTTCCCGTCACCCTGCGCGGCGCTGCCAACCTGCTGCGCGGCACGGGCAGCCTCTTCACACCCCGCAGTCTTGAACGCTTCGTCGAACGTCACCTGCCCATCAAGGCGCTGGAAGACGCCGCGATACCGGTTCACGTGGTCGCAACAAACCTCAGCGGAGAAGCTGTCTGCCTCTCGCGCGGGCCAGCTGCCGCCGCAGTGCTGGTAAGCTCCGCCATCCCCATCGCCTTCCCACCTGTCGAGATTGGAGGCCGCCACCTCATCGACGGCGCGATCGCCGGAAATACGCCTATCCTCACGGCAGCCGAACTCGGCGCCACGCGCATCGTCGTGCTGCAGACGGGCTACCCCTGCTCAATCGCAGCGCCTCCGGGCGGCGCCGTCGCGCGCGGCCTGCACGCACTGACGCTGCTCATCTCCAATCAGATGGAACGCGACCTCAAACTGATGCACGGAAAAGCCGAGGTGTTCGTCGCGCCTCACCTGTGCCCTCTCGACGTATCCGCCTTCGACTTCTCCCAGGCGGCCATTCTGATCGACCGCTCCGCAGCGTTAACGCGCTCATGGCTCGACACCGGCGGCATGCAAAATCCCGCAACCACAGGCGCCTTCGAACATCACCACTGAGACGAAGGTCGCGCTAAGGCGTCACGTCCTTGACCGTCAGCACCAGATGCTCGCGCGGCGCCACATACGTATTCAGCACCTTGAAAGTCAGGTTCAGCTTCGTCGGGTCCGGCACATTCTTGATCACCAGCGTGAAGGTCGAACCGGACCTCACCGTGAACACATGGCCCTCGTCATAGGCGCCCTCGGCGCCCACATTCTCCAGCACATAGTCGACTGGACTTTCGTTGATGATGCTGACCCCCTGCACCGTCGTCCGGGGTAACGCATCACCTACCTCCATTTTCAGCGTGGAGCGCACCACGGCTTCGACATTCGTCTTCTTCCCGATCAGGTTGTCGTTGTAGATCGCAACGGTATCCCCGGCCTTCAGTGCCGCCTCGAGGCCTTCGGCCGTTTCTGATTTTGTAAGCACCAGCGTCGCCGTGCGATGGCCGCCGTGCTCAAGATCATACTCCCAGTCGATCAATCCATGGATATCGGACGTGCCGAGTATGGTAAGGTTGTTGTCGAGCGCGATCTTGAAGGCCTCATCCGACATGTCGGCGCCATTCGCCACTTCGATACCGTGCAGCATGCCGCGCTTGATCCAGTCGGCGTGCATGGAGTCCAGCGTCGCGATCCCGTTCGGTGTCTGCGACGTCCAGTAGGGATGGTTCCAGAACACGAATGCGCCCTGTGCATTAGCCTCGGTCACCTGCTGTTCCGGTGTGCCTTTTACCAGCTTGTTGGCGTCCGTTATGAAGACCGCATTCATATGCCCTGGCGGTTGCACGATCTTGGTGATTTCCGAACCAGGGATCACGATCAGGGGCGCCTTATTGGCGCCTACTGCATCGGGCTTCACAACGGCCGCCGCGCTCGCCACCTGAAACGACCGATTGCGATCCGGGTTCGGAATGTCCGCAGCCTTGGGCTGGTATTCGAGATGCTCCGACACTGCCATCGCGAACAGACCATCACGCTTGGCCTCCTCGACGCGGATGTCCGGCCACACCGACCCATCCGAGAAAACGCTGTGCGTATGCAGATCCACCGCAAGCACAGAGCGCCCATCCTCCAGCTTCGGGAAGTTGATCTTCCGTGCAGAGGCGATTGTTGCGCCATCGTGTGCGTCGGCAACTGCCGGTGCGAACAGCGCGAGAACAAGAAGCGAAGCGAAAATCCTGCGCATGAAGCGTCTCCCCTGATCGGTCGACGCTACGCATGCCCGCGGGATATTACAACGCGATGACCATTGGCCTTCAGGCGTGAGCACGCGCAGCATAAAGCGTCGCAATGACCTCGCGTAGCGAACGGTCAAGGTCCTCCGCCGTCATGCCTGCGCCTGCACGGATTCCGGCATCGCCATGCATCCACGCCCCTGCGCATGCGGCGTCGAAAGCGTCCAGCCCCTGCGCCAGCAGCCCGCCGATGAGGCCCGCCAGCACATCGCCTGACCCGGCCGTCGCGAGAAAGGGCGTCGCGTGAATGTTTACCGCCGCCCGCCCGTCCGGCGCGGCGATCACGGTATCCGGACCTTTCAACAGCACAATCGCGCCGACCTGTTTCGCCGCCGCGCGGACTGCCTCTATCTTGCTTGCGGACTGCCCCATCAAGCCCGGAAACAGCCGCCCGAACTCTCCCATGTGGGGTGTGAGCACGGCGGGCGCTTCCAGCAATCCGCCCAGCGTTTCCACCTCGCTCTTGAACACCGTGATCGCGTCGGCATCCAGCACCAGCGTGCGATCAGCCTTCGCCAGCGCCTCGACATTCGCGCGCGTCTTATCGTTCACGCCTGCTGCAGGACCAATCACAACAGCATCCGCCGCTTCCGTCAGCGCAATCAACTCGTGCGTATCCTTGAAGCTTGCCGTCAGCGGCGCCAATACGGCGCCTGCCACAACGATCAGAGCTGCGGGCGGACACAGCAGCGTCACCTGACCAGCACCTACACGCACGCCAGCCTGCGCCGCCAGCCGTGCGGCGCCAGTGCTCGACACACTACCGGTCACCACCGCCAGCCGTCCGCGTCTGTGCTTGTGCGCATTCGCCCCCGGCCAGCGCAGCTTGTTGGCCCACAAAGCCGGCGAGTTCTCATGCAACAGCCCGCCGCCCGCCGCCTCGACAAAGCGCCCGAAGCCGATCTCGGCTGCGATTACTTCGCCGCACAATTCGGAAGCGGGCTGCAACACATGCGCCGCCTTCTTGCAGCAGAACGTCACGGTTACATCGGCGCAGATCGCCGGCCCGTTCACATCGCCAAGATCGCCGTTGACGCCGGACGGCACATCGATCGCGACCACCTTCGCGCCAGACGCATTCACCTGCTCCACGACGTAGGCTGCCTCCCCGCTGAGAGAACGTGACAGCCCTGCGCCAAACAATCCGTCCAGCACGATGTCATCCCTCGCAAGCCGCAGATCTTCCAGCGGCTGTCGCGGGCCCGCCAAACCGGCCACCGCGTTCTGCCCCTCAAGCGAACGCTCGCCCTTCGGCGCCAGATCGAACACCCACACATTCCGCCCGAGATCGCGCAGCCTTTGCGCGGCGACAAACGCATCCCCGCCATTGTTGCCTGGCCCCGCCAGCACGACGACGCGTCCCTCCGGGAACTCCGCGTGCAACACGTCCGCACACGCCTGCCCCGCCTTCTGCATCAGCGCCCATAGTGTAATACCGGCCGCCACAGCCAGCTGTTCTACGGCGCCGACTTCATCGCAGGTGAGAATAGCGCAGCTCATCTCACGTCACCCCACTCACGTAACGACGGTCGCCGCTTCAGACCCCAACTCGACCACTCGCAGCTTGCCACTTACGCGGGCTAGCTTTGTGATCGACGTGTGCCCGGGCTTGAACACCACGACCCGGTCGTCGTTCGTCAGCAGACCGACAATCACATTGATCGCGACGAAGTGCGAGAACACCGCCGTCTCCTCCGGCATCTTCTCGACCGCGGCCAACACGCTCTGTCGCCACGGCGTCAGGGTCGCAGCCGCATCTGCCCAGTTGCCAGCCATCACGCCCCGAAGCCATCCGACGCGGTCCTCGATTGCCGGAGGGGTAACGATTTCGCCAACCCCGGTCTCGATCCGGGCATGCGTTTCCATCAGTTTTTCGAATTGTGCCGCCGTTTCCCGGCTTCGGGCGAGCGGCGAAGTCACGGCCCATTTGGCCCCCGCTTTCGCAAGGGTCTCAGCCGCAGCGAATGCTTGCCGGGTTCCAAGTTCCGTGAGGCTAGGATTCGGATGTGCGCCGTAAGTGCCTGCCGGCTCACCGTGTCGGATCAGATAGATCATGCGCCGAAAAGCCTGCGTCCGTTGAATTTTTGCGACACTAACACGCTTTGCTGGAGGCGTCGGGTGTGGATAACTCTAGACTGACTTGCACGAAAATGTGGCGCATATGATTGAATATTAGGCGCCGGTGGCGTCACCGCATGATCTTCTCGCACCTCCACTACACCCCCCCGCCGCCATCGTGCATGAGCGGCAAGCTCACGACGCCACACCGGCGCCCCACAGGAACTCCGCGATGAAGAAGATCGAGGCGATCATCAAGCCCTTCAAACTCGACGAAGTGAAGGAGGCCCTTCATGGCGTTGGCCTGCAGGGCATGACCGTTCTTGAGGCCAAGGGGTTCGGCCGTCAGCGCGGCCACACAGAACTCTATCGCGGCGCTGAGTACATCGTAGACTTCCTGCCCAAGCTGAAAATCGAGGTCGTGGTGTCCGATGCCCAGCTCGAGGCCGCTGTCGCCGCCATCACGAAGTCTGCACACACTGGCAAGATCGGCGACGGAAAGATATTCGTCTCAGAGATCGCCGAAGTCATCCGCATTCGCACTGGCGAAACCGGCGACCAGGCGATCTAGCGACTACAGGATTTTTTGGACCGGGTCCGCGCGGGCCCGGGGTGAAACGAGGGAGACACTGAGTGTCCGACGCAATCTTCAAGATGATCAAAGAGAAAGACGTCCAGTACGTCGATCTGCGCTTCACAGACGTGCGTGGCAAGATGCAGCACGTCACGTTCGACCTTTCGATGGTCGACAAGGACCTTTTCGTCGACGGCACGATGTTTGACGGCTCCTCGATCGCCGGCTGGAAAGCCATCAACGAGTCCGACATGCTGCTGATGCCCGACCCATCATCGGCGCGCATTGATCCGTTCTTCCAGAACACCACGCTCGCGATCATGTGCGACGTCCTGAACCCGAACGACAACACTGCGTATAACCGTGACCCGCGCATGATGGCCAAGAAGGCCGAGAACTATCTCAAGTCCGGCGGCTTCGGCGACACGGCGTATTTCGGCCCCGAGGCCGAGTTCTTCGTGTTCTCCGATGTGAAGTGGAACACCGACCCGAACAACACGGGCTACTCGTTCGACGATAGCGAACTACCGTACAACACCGGCAAGTCCTATGAAGGCGGCAATATGGGCCACCGTCCGGGCCCGAAGGGCGGCTACTTCCCCGTACCGCCGATCGATTCGCTGCAGGACATGCGCTCGGAAATGCTGACGCTGATGTCCGAGATGGGCCTCCAGCCCGAGAAGCACCACCACGAAGTCGCTCCCGCCCAGCACGAGCTCGGCATGCGCTTCAACACGTTGGTCCAGATGGCCGACAATATGCAGCTCTACAAATATATCGTGCACAACGTCGCGCACTCGTACGGCAAGACCGCGACCTTCATGCCGAAGCCATACTACAAGGACAATGGCTCGGGCATGCACGTCCACCAGTCGATCTGGAAAGACGGCAACCCGCTGTTCGCCGGCGACAAGTACGCCGACCTCTCGCAAGAGTGCCTCTGGTACATCGGCGGCATCATCAAGCACGCCAAGGCGATCAACGCCTTCTCGAACGCGACAACCAACTCATACAAGCGTCTGGTCCCGGGCTATGAAGCGCCCGTGCTGCTGGCCTACTCGGCCCGCAACCGTTCGGCTTCGGTCCGTATTCCGTGGTGCGCCAATCCGAAGGGCAAGCGCATCGAGGTCCGCTTCCCGGATCCGGCGTCGAACCCGTACCTCACCTTCACGGCCCTCATGATGGCCGGCCTCGATGGTATCGCGAAGAAAATCGATCCAGGTCCCTCGATGGACAAGGACCTCTACTCGCTGCCGCCGGAAGAGCTGAAGAACATCCCCACCGTCTGCGGCTCGCTCCGCCAGGCGATGGAATGCCTCGATGCGGACCGCGACTTCCTCAGGGCCGGCGGCGTCATGGACGACGATTTCATCGACAGCTATATCGACCTCAAGATGGAAGACGTCATGCGCGTCGAAACCCATCCGCACCCGGTCGAATTCGACATGTACTACAAATACTGATCGCACCTGTGAACAGCAGATTTGCCGTGGGGCAAAAGTGGCGCTGGGGGGACCTGGCGCCACTTTCTTTTTGGCCGTCGACCAGACTGCCGAAAGGGTCGCACCGCGTCAGTCAGTGCGCGTCCCAGCGCATCACGGCCTCGCCACCCATGGCGGGATCGCTGGTGACCGACTGCCCGATTTCGTAGCGACCTGCATAGCGGCGTTTCCATTGTGGGTCCGCATCGCGCGTGAGAGCGAAATCGAACCAGCCGCCAGTACGCATCAGGCTCCACCGATGCTCGACGCGAAGAGGTTTGTCGCTTGGCGGTTGGGTGAGCGCTTGCGCCTTCAGCGAGTCTGCATATGCCGCCGGCGTTACGTTGACGACATCAGCGCCTGTGCGCCATTCCAGCCCGAAACCAAACTCGTACTTGATTGACCCGCCGATCAGCAGCAGCTTTGTCGGCATCAGGAGCGGCCGCGATGCATCAGCGCCCAATCCGCTACCAGCGTAGGACTGGAAGAAACCGTTCGGTGCGTGAACGCAGACGTCATAGGCGCCTGCAGGCCAATCGCCTTCCAGCGACGTGCCAGGAACGACAGTATAGCGACGCGGCGCCTGGTCGGGACGAAGGCGATCGTAGACGTGAAATACTGCGCCCGCCCTGCCCTTGTTGGCGAAACGCAGCCTCAATTGTCCGTTCGTCGCCAGTTCCGCAACTTCCAGATCATACGGCAAAGGCCTCGAACGGCGCACGCCTGCGGCCTGTACCGGCGTGATCATCGCAGCGGGCGTCGGTGGCGTGGTGCGCCCCGGCAGCGCCGCAGCCTTGCTCGCAGTCTCCACGGTGCCCGGCAGCGCTGCGATTGCCGCATTCGGCGTCTTGAAGTCGAAGCAACTGCTGAGGTCGCCGCAAACCGCGCGGCGCCACGCCGAAATGTTGGGTTCCATCACACCGAACCGCTTCTCGAGGAAGCGAATTACTGAGGTGTGGTCAAACACCTCCGAATTGACCCATCCGCCCCGCGCAAACGGCGACACCACATACATCGGCACGCGCGGACCTAAACCGTAAGGCCGGCCCATCAGGTCATCGCGTTCAGCCGTCTTTTCGCTGTCCGTTCGCACGAGGTGGTATTCGCCCGAAAGATCCACCGTCGTACCACCCAGCGGCCTGCCATCCGCGCCCATCGAAGGCGGCGCCGGTGGTGGCGCGTGATCGAAGAAGCCGTCATTCTCGTCGTAATTGATCAGCAACACCGTCTGCGCCCAGACATCCGGGTTCGCTGTAAGCGCATCCAGCATGCGCGCGATATAGTCTGCGCCCTGCGCTGGACTCGAGGGGCCGGGGTGTTCCGAATCCTTGGCGGGCGAAATCACCCACGACACCGATGGCAAAGTTCCCGACATTACGTCTGAGCGCAGCACGTCTAGATGCTGGGTTGATAGGCCTTTGGCGGCCAGCGCCGGATTGCTGCCCGCAACTCGCCCCTTGCTGTCTCGGAATGCCTTGAAACCTACGAGCGGATTGTCGCCGAAATTGTCGGCCATATCCTCATAGATCTTCCAACTGACCCCTGCAGTTTCGAGCCGCTCCGGATACGTTGCCCACGTATAGGGCGTCTTCGCCTGCGGTTGTTTTTCCGGCAACGTGTCATGCGAATTGGAAATCGAAGGCCCGCCGCGCGTGCCCTCGCCATCGTTCGTTGCCGACCACAGGAACAGCCGGTTGGTATTGGTGCCGCCCTGGAATGAGCAGTGATAAGCGTCGCAAATGGTGAATGCATTTGCGAGCGCCCACTGGAACGGGATGTCGGCCTCTGTGTAGTGACCCATCGCATGTGGCTTCTTGTGGTCAGGCCAGTTGGTCATGCGGCCTTGATCCCACGCATACTGCGCATCGGCCCAGTTGTGGGGCGTACCTTCAACCCTCATGTGCTGGAATGTCTGCGTGGTGTTGAGCGGGAATGGCGAAATGATGGGCGGCTCGGACTTGGTGTGCGCCTGGCTCCACACCGTCTTCCCGCCCGGTAGCGGGATGGGGAAGCGATCCCCGAACCCGCGCACACCGTTCATCGTCCCGAAATAGTGATCGAACGACCGGTTCTCCTGCATCAGGATCACCACGTGCTTGACGTCGACAATAGTTCCCGTCGCCGACTTCGCGTCAATGGCCCACGCCTTCTGGATAGCAACCGGCAAAGCCAACGAGGCCGCACCCAGAGCCAGTAGCCGTCTGCGATCGATCTGTGTCATTGCCCCAAGTTAGCCGGTTCGCATGTCGCCGTCATGTCCGCTCGGCACGAACCGGCTTTCCGTTTGGGAAACGCCCGCTAGGTTGTGGTCATGCGAGTCATTTTCTCAGGTTTGGCCCTCCTGCTCTTGTCCGCCTGTGCGTCCCTGTCGGACCGCGCCGCCGCGAGTCTCAAATTGCCCGGTGTTGAGGGCGTACATTGGGGCCTCTTGGTAACGACACTTGAGGGCCGCGAGGTGGTCGCCATCAACGCGGATAATCGGTTTATTCCTGCATCCAACACGAAGCTGTTCACCGTCGCCACAGCGTTTCACCGTCTCGGCGACATGACTCGATCAGACCCGAGCTTCGGCACGTCCATTCGCCTCATCACGGGCGAAGGCGTACCGCCGAGCCTGTTCCTCGTCGGCGCCGGCGACCCGACATTGATCGATGCGCCGGACTGCAAGCGCAATTGTCTCTCCGATCTGGCCAACGCGGTTCTCCTAAACGGCGTCAAGGAGGTCGAGACCGTTATTGCCGATGAGACGCTCTATCCGCGTGAGCCATGGCCGCCGGGCTGGAACCAGGATGACATGATCACGCGCTCCGGCGCGCCGGTGTCCGCTCTCACGGTTAACAGCAACGAACTCGCTCTGATCATAAATCCCGGCGCCGAGGCCGGTGCGCCGGGCCAGATCAGCTATCGTGAAGGCCCCGATCTCTACGACGTCGACAATCACGTCGACACTATCGCCGCAGACTCTCCACTCGAGACCCACGTGGTCGCGGAACGCATTCCGGGCGATGTCGACATCCGCGTCTATGGTCGCATCAAGGTTGACGCGATGCCCGTTCGATTGCCCGTCAGCGTGCACGATACGGCCTGGGCCGCTGGCATGCGGCTGAAGCTGCTGCTGGAAGCGCGCGGTGTGCTTGTCACCGATGGCATTGAAGCGCGCTACCGACCACTCAAGCTGTTCGACGACTCAACAACCGAATTCACCTCGCGCCGTCCTGGCATCGAGATCGCCCGCCTGGTCCCGCTGCCGCTGATCGAGGACGTCACCTTCCTGATGAAGCAGAGCCAGAATCTTCACGCGGAACTCCTGCTGCGCCGTGTCGGACTGGCTGAGGGAGACGGTTCGCGTGAAGCTGGGCTCAAGCAGGTGGACGACATGCTTACCGAAATCGGCGCACCGCGCTGGAGTTGGGATTTCTTCGACGGGTCCGGCATGTCGACCTATAATCGAGTGACCCCCCGCACAGTCGTGCAACTTCTCCGCTGGACGACGCAACAGCCGTGGAGCGATGCCTTCCGCGCCACGCTGCCCATCGGCGGCGTCGATGGCACCATTCGCCGACGGTTCACGGGGACGTCGCTCGAGGGCCGCATCTTCGCCAAGACCGGCACGCTGATGGGCACAAACGCCCTGTCTGGCTACATGACAGCCAGGAGCGGCAAGACGCTGATCTTCTCGGCCTACGCCAACAATCGACCGTCCGGCGCGACGCCGGCGATCGATGCGCTGGACGCCACACTCGTTACCATAGCGGAAATGAACTGAGCGAAGTTCGACTGTCTTGATCGAACCCGCTTCAACTTCGACATGGTAAATGGGGTCATGGTTTTGAAACACCTCATCCTCGCCTTGGCTGCGCTGACCACCACCGCATGCGCCTCCATGCCAACCCCGTCGCAGCAGGAAGTGGCTGACGCTTGTTTGCTGCTTCAGCAGAACCGACCGTGGCATGAGGCCCTGCGGAACACCTCCCGAAACTGGGGCGCCCCGATGGGCTTCCAGCTTGCGGTGATCAAGCAGGAGAGCAGTTTCGATGGCGACGCCCTGCCGCCGCGCGGCGACCGCCAGTGGTTCGGACTTGTCGAGGGCGAGCGCGTATCATCGGCCAAGGGCTACAGCCAGGCGCTCGATTCCACGTGGGAGATGTACAAGGGCGCGACTGGCAACTGGGGCGCCAACCGCAACAGCTTCCGCGACTCGTCCGACTTCATCGGCTGGTATTTCTCGACTGCAGGCAAACGCACCGGCCTCGGCCAGTACGACTACAAGGGCCATTACCTCGCGTACCACGAAGGGGCCGGCGGCTATCTCAAGGGCACTTACAAGTCCAAGCGCTGGCTGATTGATACGGCTGCGGGTGTTGCCAAGCAGGCCAGCCGCTACGAAGCGCAGATCGCCAAGTGCGACGGGCTGCGCGAAAAATTCCTCGGTATCTTTTAACCCACCTAGATGTGCAGCGGCTTGCCATACGCCGAGAGCACGCTCTCGTGCATCATCTCGCTGAGTGTGGGATGCGGGAACACCGTCTCCATCAGCTCGGATTCAGTCAGCTCACCTTGCCGCGCGATGCAGTACCCCTGAATGAGTTCGGTGACGCCCTCGCCCGCCATATGCGCGCCGAGTAGCTCGCCGGTTTCCGCGTCGAAGATCGTCTTCACGATGCCTTCGGGCTCGCCCAGCGCGATCGCCTTGCCGTTACCGATGAACGGGAACTTGCCGACCTTCAGCTTGCGGCCTGAGACTTTGGCCTTCTCCTCCGTCATGCCAACTGACGCCACTTGCGGATGGGAGTAGGTGCAGCCAGGCACATTCCACGGGTCGAACTTGTGACTCGGCGTCTTTCCCTGCATGCCCTCGACGACGATGACGCCCTCGTGCATCGCCTTGTGCGCCAGCCATGGTGGGCCAGTGACGTCGCCGATGGCGTAGAGGCCGGGCACGTTCGTCTTGCCGAAGCCATCGACGACGATGTGCGTCTTCTCGACTTTGACGCCCAATATCTCGAGCCCGAGGTTCTCGACATTGCCGACAATGCCGACCGCGAGGATCACCTTGTCCGCCTTGAGCGTCTGCGTCGCGCCGTCTTTGGACTCGACCTGCGCCGTGACGATGCCATTCTCCACCTTCAGCGACTTCACCTGCGCTGACGTGAGGAATTTGATGCCCTGCTTGCCGAGCTGCTTCAGCATGAACGCGGAAATCTCCGCGTCCTCGACCGGCAGGATGCGATCGAGCGCCTCCACGACCGTGACTTCGGAGCCGAGCGTCCGGTAGAAGCTCGCGAATTCGATGCCGATGGCGCCTGATCCAATTACCAGCAACTGTTTCGGCATTTCCTCCGGCACCATCGCCTCGCGATAGGCCCATACTGTCTTGCCATCGACCTTCAGCCCGGCCTCCGGAATTTCGCGTGCGCGGGCGCCGGTCGCGAGCATCACATTCTTTGCGGTGTAGGTCCCCTCGCCCTTACCCTTCTCGACGATCACCCTCGGCGCGGGTGAGCCTTTCTCAAGCCGAGCGGTTCCTTCCAGCACATCGATCTTGTGCTTCTTCATCAGGAAGGTGACGCCACTCGACAGTTGCTTCGCAACACCGCGCGACCGCTTCACGACAGCATCCAGCAGCACTTTGGGATTGTCGACCGACAGCCCGTAATCCTTCGCGTGGGTGATCAGGTGGAACACTTCTGACGAGCGCAGCAGCGCCTTTGTCGGAATGCACCCCCAGTTCAGGCAAATCCCGCCAATCTCCGCCCGCTCGACAATCGCGACCTTCATGCCGAGTTGCGAAGCGCGAATCGCAGCGACATATCCCCCGGGGCCAGAGCCGATGATGATGAGATCGTAAGCAGATTTTGCGTCAGCCATGTTTTGCGCTCACGGTTTGCGGTTCTTCATTTCAACCCAAGCCTTCTGTGCTTCGGCAGCATTTTTTTCGGTGCTGTCGAACAGCTCGGCAGTGCAGACATACTCATTCAGCGTGTCGCGCTCTTCCGCATCGATGCGGCGAACCTCAGCTTCGGCTTCAGCGAGCAACGCCTGCGGCGCGCCGGAGGTTTTCAGGTCGGCCATGAAGCCTGTCTTCACTGCTGTATCCGGCACGTTGCATTTCACGCCGAGCAGTTCGCGATAAGCCAGCGGCGTCACGATGGGCTGGATGTCCGTCATCGTGAGATGCGCCGCCGGCCCCGGTGCAGGCGTACACGCCGCTAGCAATGCGACACCAGCGAGCGCAATCAGTCTGGGTGCGGCGCCAAGATTTGTTGCGAGACGAGATCTGGCGTCGGCCAAGCTGCGCTCCTGATTGCTACTTGCGGCGTTTGCGGACGGCATCGCTTGCGCCTTGCAGCCACTTACTGGATGCGACGAACCAGACAACGCCCACGACGAGCAGCACGCCCGCAACCACGATTCTGCCGGAGCCTGATGGCAGACCCATCGCCATGAAGACTGCGTCACCGAAGATGGCGAACGCTGACAGGCTGAGCGCGATGACGGCGATCGCGATCTTGAGGCGCAGCGACATCACAGTAGCATCGCCTCTGGCGTCTCGACGAACTGTCTGAATGTGGCGAGCCAGCGCGCGCCCGTGGCGCCGTCCACGACGCGGTGATCGCAGGTAAGCGTCACGGTCATCACGGTGGCGATGACGACCTTGTCGTCTTTCACCACGGCGCGCTTCTCGCCAGCGCCGACCGAGAGGATCATGCCTTCGGGCGGATTGATGATCGAAACAAACTGCCGGACACCCATCATGCCGAGGTTCGAGATCGAGAAGGTGCCGCCCATGTATTCCTGCGGTTTGAGTTTCTTCTCGCGCGCACGGGCGGCGAGATCCTTCATCTCGGCTGCGATCTGCGCGAGGCCTTTGGTCTGCGCATCGCGAACGACTGGCGTTATGAGACCGCCTTCAATCGCTACGGCGACAGAGACATGCGCCGATTTATGTTGCGCGACGCCCTTGTCGGTGAAGCTGGCGTTCGCATCCGGATGCGCCATCAAGGCCATGGCGCACGCCTTGATGAGCATGTCGTTCACGGACACTTTGACGCCCGTCGCTGCGCCGGCCTCGTTGATGCGCACGCGGGCGGACAGCAGGTGATCAATCTCCAGATCGATGGTCAGCGGGAAATGCGGCACCTGCATGAAGGATTGCGTGAGTCGGCGCGCTGTCACCTTGCGGACGCCGTCGAGCGGGATGAGCGTGTACGTATCTGGTGCGTAGATACGATCGTCGAGAGTGGCCGGTTCGATCAGGCTGGCGATGCCGCCGCCCGCCGCTGGCGCTTGCTTCGCGCCGCCTTTTGGAGCTTTTAGCACGTCTGATTTGATGATGCGGCCGTGCGGACCTGAGCCCTTGAGCGCCAGCAGGTCGACGCCCTCCTGCTTCGCGAGGCGCTTGGCGAGAGGGGAAGCGCGGAGACGCGGACCGCCAGGCGACTGCCCGGCAGACGGTTTAGCCACGGCGGCTCGCGCTGATTGTGGGGAAGAAGCCGGGCGGGCGCCCGGCGGTCCCGGCTCGGCTTTCGCCTCTACCTTTGCGGGCTCAGGCTTCTTCTCGGCCTTCGGCGGAGCACTCGATTTCGGCGCCGCTGCACCGCCCTCGCCATCAAGCTCCGCGATCACAGCATTGACCTTCACGCCCTGCGCGCCTTCCGCGACGAGCAGCCTGGAAATCACGCCTTCATCGACGGCTTCGACCTCCATCGTGGCCTTGTCGGTCTCGATCTCGGCGATGATGTCGCCGGGCTTCACCTTGTCGCCGACTTTCACATGCCACTTGGCGAGGTTTCCCTCCTCCATCGTGGGCGACAGCGCAGGCATGGTGATTGTGATGGTCATGCGGCGTGCTCACTCACGCCGACAGGCGAATCTGGAGCAATAGCGTGCAAAGTAGATTCCCCCGATAGGATGGCGAAGTGACGAACGATGCCGGGATTACGGTGCGTGTCGTGCTCAATGAGGCTTTCACTCTCGCTCCATGACTTCAGTATTGGAGAGCGGCTTACCTCCAAAAGTACCTGTCGCAGCGGAGCCACATGCGCCGCGAGACCCAAAAAATCCGGCTCATAGGTTATCACCTGCGCAAGACGCGCAAACGGGAATACAAAAGTAACCGAGCCGGAGGCCGTCCGCATCCAGCAAGTAGCTGTGCACGTAACGGTGCCATCATGCCAATTGAGCTGGCCGAGTTCAATTCGTTTGTTGTCTTTTGGCGCAGCATCCAAGAGGCTCAGACCCGCATTGCTCCAATCAAACATAACAGACCTTCTTCGCCGCTTCGACGATGTCGGATGCGTGCGGTAGCGAGAGCTTTTCGAGGTTCGCCGCATACGGTAGCGGCACGTCCTTTTGCGCGACTCGCATTGGCGGGGCGTCGAGATAGTCGAAGGCGTGTTCTGTGACGGCGGCGGCGATCTCGGCGCCGACGCCGAAGAAGCGCCAGCCTTCTTCGCAGCAGACGATGCGATTGGTTTTCTTGACGCTCTCGATGACGGTCTCGGTGTCGAGCGGGCGTAGCGAGCGCAGGTCGATCACTTCGGCTTCGATGCCAATACTGGCCAGTTCCTCGGCGGCTTCGAGCGCGAACTTCACCATGCGCGAGTGCGCGACTAACGTGACGTCCGTGCCTTCGCGGCGGACGCGAGCCTTGCCGATTGGGAGGATGAAGTCTTCCACGTCGGGCACGTCGAATTCGACGCCGTACATCAGCTCGTGTTCGAGAAAGACGACGGGGTTCGGGTCGCGGATGGCGGCTTTCAGCAGGCCCTTGGCGTCGGCGGCGTCATACGGCGCCAAGACTTTCAGACCGGGGATGTGGCCGTACCACGCCGAATAGTCCTGACTGTGCTGGGCGCCGACGCGGGAGGCTGCGCCGTTAGGGCCACGGAACACGATGGGGCAACCCATCTGGCCGCCGGACATGTAGAGCGTCTTGGCCGCCGAGTTGATGATGTGGTCAATGGCCTGCATCGCGAAGTTGAACGTCATGAACTCGACGATCGGCTTGAGGCCGCCGAACGCTGCGCCGACGCCGAGGCCTGCGAAGCCGTATTCAGTGATGGGGGTGTCGATGACACGGCGGTCGCCGAACTCTTCGAGCAAGCCACGGCTGACTTTATACGCGCCCTGGTACTGGCCGACTTCCTCGCCCATGAGGAAGACGCCGTCGTCTCGGCGCATCTCTTCAGCGATGGCGTCGCGCAGCGCATCGCGGACAGCGGTTTTCTTGTAGGTCACGCCATCGGGCAGCGTGGGATCGTGCAGGCCTTCGGCAGCGGCCGATTTCTGCTCGGGCGCGCGCAGGCGATGGCCATCATTCTTGGCTTTCTGATCGGGCTCAGCGGCCTTTTCAGCGACGGCTTGTGGGGCCGTATCGGCCTTGGTGGACTTAGATTTGCCGTTCGCTTTGGGCGCCGGCGCTTCGTTCTCGCCCGCCATCTGCGCGATGATGGCGTTGACCTTCACGCCCTCGGTTCCGGCCTCGACCATCAGCCTGGTGATGACGCCTTCATCGACGGCCTCAACCTCCATGGTGGCCTTGTCGGTTTCGATCTCGGCGATCACGTCGCCGGGCTTCACTTTGTCGCCTTCATTCACCAGCCACTTGGCCAGCTTGCCCTCCTCCATGGTGGGCGACAGCGCGGGCATGAGGATGTCGGTCATGAGCGCGACTCCACCAGCACGTCAGTCCATAGCTCGTCCGGATGCGGCTCCGGGCTGGCTTGCGCGAACTGCGCTGAGTCATTCACGACCTCGCGGATTTCCGTCTCGATCTTCTTGAGGCTGTCTTCGGTGGCATGCCCTGCGGCGATCAGCTTGGCTTTCAGCATCTCGATGGGATCGTGATGCTCGCGCATCTCCTGCACTTCCTCGCGTGTCCGATATTTCGCGGGGTCGGACATCGAGTGGCCGCGATAACGATAGGTCTTCATCTCAAGGATGTAGGGGCCTTCGCCGTCGCGCGCACGCTTCACCGCCTTGGCGGCGGCTTTCCGAACGGCGAGCACGTCCATGCCGTCGACCAACTCGCCGGGGATTTCGAAGGAGATGCCGCGCTTGAAGAGTTCGGTTTCGGCGGAGGCGCGGGCGATGGAGGTGCCCATGGCGTATTGATTGTTCTCGATCACGTAGACGACGGGAAGCTTCCAGAGCGAGGCCATGTTGAAGGCTTCGTAGACTTGCCCCTGGTTGGAGGCGCCGTCGCCGAAATAGGCGATGCAGACATTGTCCTGGCCTTTGTACCTGTTCGAAAAAGCCAGGCCGGTGCCGATGGGGACTTGGGCGCCGACGATGCCGTGGCCGCCGAAGAAATTTTTCTCGCGGCTGAACATGTGCATCGAGCCGCCCTTGCCGCGCGCATAGCCGCCCTCGCGGCCGGTGAGTTCCGCCATCACGCCCCGCGCAGTCATGCCAGTGGCCAGCATGTGACCGTGGTCGCGATAGCCGGTGATGACCTGATCGTCGGGATCGAGAACGGACTGCACGCCGACGACGACGGCTTCCTGACCGATGTAGAGGTGGCAGAAGCCGGCGATGAGGCCCATGCCGTAGAGTTGGCCCGCTTTCTCTTCGAAGCGGCGGATCAGGAGCATGTCGCGGTAGTAACCGATGAAATCGGCCTTCTGCGGTTCCGGTAGCGACTTGCGAGGCTTCGCCCCGGCTTTTTTCGCGGCCATGCTTGCAATCCCTGAGCTGTCCCGGAGGATGTAAGGACAAATCCGTCCCTGTTCCTAGCTTATCGCCAGTTCAGACGCGCAGTTCCTCACTTAAATAGTGCAAGGATCACCTTACGGCGACCAGAACCTCGTCGGGGCGCACATAGGACAGCCGGGTGCGGGCGATTTCCTCGACATAATCGAGGTCGAGTGACGTATCGCGGAGTCGCGCCATCGATTGTTCGAGGGCCACATGCTCGGCCTTCAGTTTCACGAGATCGGTCTCGAGGCTGGTTTCGTCTTTCTGCAGACCGCTCCACGCGGCCAGCCCCTGATCGCCGGAGAGGGCGTGATAGACAAAATACAGGATCAAGGCACCGATAGCACCGGGCAAGAGGAAGGCTTTTGCCGTTCTCAACGCCCCTTCCATCGCCTGTCTCGACTCTCCAGATACGCTCACATGCAGTCCCAGTGACATGCACTGCGCGCGGTTAATTGCGCATGAATCCTCCGGATTGCTCCGGAGGATCCAGCGTCATGATTCCGCGTCAGAAATGATCTATCAGAAAGGGATTTCGTCGTCGAAGTCGGGACGCGAGAAGTCTTCGGACGGACCCTTGCCGCCCTTGGCCTTCACGCCTGCACTGCGCGCCGGAGCTCGATCCTGATCGTAACCGCCGCTGCCTGCGCCAACGCTGCCACCTTCGCTGCGGCCGTCGAGCATGGTCAGCGTCGAATTGAAATTCCGAAGGACAACCTCGGTCGAATACTTGTCGACGCCGTCCTTGTCCTGCCATTTGCGCGTTTCGAGCTGGCCTTCGAGATAAACCTTCGCGCCCTTCTTGAGATATTGCTCGCAGATGCGCACGAGACCTTCCGAGAACACCACGACGCGGTGCCACTCGGTCTTTTCCTTGCGCTCGCCCGACGCCTTGTCGCGCCACGTTTCCGAGGTCGCGATCGACAGGTTTGCCAGGGAAGATCCGGAGGGCAGCTGCTTGATCTCGGGATCCCGGCCCAGATTGCCGATGAGGATCACTTTATTGACTGAACCAGCCATTTTCGTCTCCGTTCTCCACTCCGGCCCCGGCCGAGATTCTCGGTCCGCTCCGGTTCCTGACACATGGCGTAGACACTAGGGCCGCCCGCCCTTTCACGCGATATCGGAAACCTGCCGGCCTGGTGCCAATCCACATAAAAGGACTCACAGGCGCCGGCAAATGTTCCGTATTCGTTCTTTCACAAATCGGACGCCGTTGCAAGCGACAGTGTCGGCACGGTCGGCCCTCGCCCTGCCCCCTCGCTCCCAATCAGACGCGACATGTCCAATGCCCC
>JBBQJV010000025.1:0-44793 GCA_038326205.1 Caulobacterales bacterium
GAAACTGCCGGCGACGCCGCCGACCGGGCCGCTGACGCCAGCGACGGTGGGGAACAGGCGGGCACGCCCGAAGCGTCAATGCCACCGTCTTTCGGGGTGAGCGTTTAAATGTCGAGATAGAAGCCATGTTCGCCATCGGTGCAGACATAGCTGCCGCCATAGACGCCCTTCACGCCCGCGCCGTCGCCGGGAAACTGTGCGAGGGCCGGAACGGCCAGAATTGTGGTGGCGAGGGCGGCGGCACAGACGCGATGGGCGATCATCGGCGTTTCCTTCTGGATCGAGTTTCGCAGCGGGAAATTGCCGCAACGTCAAACATCGCAGCACGCCCCGCGCAAATGACTAGCGCAGGAGGTGATTCGACAAGGGATCAGCTGCGGACCACGACCCGAATAAGGCGCGGTCAAACAGGTGTCAGCCGGTGATTTCGGCTAGAATTCATGGCGTGGGGCTGGCCGACGGGGCCGGCGCTGCGACCTGCGCTTCGAGCGCGAGGCGGCGGGCTTCGTCGTCGGCGCGTTGCTGGGCTTCGCGGGCGGCGCGATCGGCGGCCTTGCGGTCTTCCTCGGCCTTCAGCGTGCGCGGATCGTTCGGGCCCTCGTTCGGCGGATCGCCCCACAGCGGCACGGGGCGCACGAGATTACCCTGCAGGCCGCACCCGGCGAGAGCGGTCAGGGACAGGAGCGACGCAGTGAGCAGCAGGACTTTACGCATGTCCGCACAATCCGATGCGGCGGCGTGCCGGTCAAGTTGGCGTGCGGCGCCTGAAAGGATCATTCCCGAGTATGGGGCGTTAGATAGAAATGGAAAAAGTCCCGCAAAAACGACCGGTAGAGTCCTCGGGAGCCCGCATCATAATTCTGGCGTCCGTCGCCGTCCTGCTGCTCGTCGCCTTTATGCTGGTCAACATTGTGTGGCAGGCTTTGCACCCGAAGTTGATGACCGATGCGGACAATGAGCCTCCGCCAGGCGCCGAGCGTGCGCAGGACGGACCGATGCAGGACGCGCCAAAATCGCTGCCGGGGCGCTGAAGCCCACTTTCTCGTCGGTCCGTGACTCCTTCCCGGTTGCCGCAATGACCCCGGCGGGCGGATATCGCTGGTGTTCTCGAACGCTTGGACGAAGTCACTTCGGGGAGACGTAATTGACAGAGCTCAAATCCGAAGCGGACCTGCGCGCGATCTACAAACAGGCCGGTGGCGGTGCGGTTGGCAAGGATATCGCACAGATCGACGCGCATTTTGCGAACTTCATCGCGCGATCGCCATTCCTGTGTATCGGAACGACGAGTGAGAACGGGTTCGGCGATGTCTCGCCGCGCGGCGGCGAGCCGGGCTTCGTGCATGTGCTCGATGCGCAGACGTTGGCGATGCCTGACCGGCCGGGCAACAACCGGCTGGACTCGCTGGGCAACATCACGCGCAGTCCCGGCGTAGGGCTGCTGTTCTTCGTGCCCGGGTTCGAGGACACGCTGCGCGTCAATGGCGTTGCGCGCGTGACGACGGACCCCGCGCTCGGTCGTGGTGATCAATGTGATGGAAGCCAACCTTCACTGCGTGAAAGCGATCAAGCGCGCGGGCCTCTGGGCGCAGGAAGCGCAGGTGGGCCCCGCAACATTCGCGACGGCGGGTGAGATCTATCGTGATCAGCTGAAGCTGGAGGTTCCGGTTGAAGCGATCGATGCGTCGCTGGAGAAAGACGCGCGGGGGGAATCTGTACTAGGCGAGTCGCGGATTGATGAGCGTGTGGTGTTGCCTCAGGGGGGGTCTTGGCAGACTGTCACTCATTCAATGGGGGCATATGAAAACCAAAGCCGTATTCCTGCTTGCGTTCGCGTTGGGAGCTTGCAGCACGCCCGAAGCGGCTGAGCCGGGGATCACCACGATCGCGCCCGGCGTTGTTCAAATTGACGGAGCGAAGGTGAGGGGCGGCGAAGTCGATCTACCTGCGCTCGAAGCCTTGCTGGCGAAAAAGGGGCCAATGCAGGACGTGGTCGAGATGATCGGCAAGGCGCCGATGGTAAATCCGGCAGCGGGCGGTACGGACGCTCACATGTACCGACTGGAGGATAGGGCCACCAAACGCAAAGTGCTCATCATCGTGTTCGCGCAGAATGGGCGTGTCGCGGACAGTCTAATGACTGTCCGCACGGGCTAGCGCTTCTAGGCCAGCTTCTTCTTCCATGCCGCGACCTGCTCGCGCACGCGCGCAGGAGCGGTCCCGCCATAGCTCTGGCGCGAAGCGACCGATGCGTCGACGGTCAGTACCGTGAACACCTTGTCGCTGATGCGCGGTTCCAGCTTTTGCAACACACCAAGCGGAACATCGGGGAGCGCGATTCCTGCAGTCTCGGCGGCTTTCACGGCCGCGCCCGTGATGTGGTGGGCTTCGCGGAAGGGGATGTTGAGTTCGCGGACGAGCCAGTCGGCGAGGTCGGTCGCGGTCGAGAAGCCGGACGAGGCGAAGGTGCGCATGCGCTCCTTGTTCGGCGTCATGGTGGCAATCATGCCGGTCATGGCTTGAAGTGACAGATCAAGGCTGTCGAAGGCGTCGAAGGTGGTTTGCTTGTCGTCCTGCATGTCTTTGGAATAGGCGAGTGGCAGGCCTTTCATAATGGTAAAGAGTTGGACGAGCGAGCCGATGGCGCGGCCGGACTTGGCGCGCACGAGTTCGGCGGCGTCGGGGTTGCGCTTCTGTGGCATGATGCTGGAGCCGGTGGACCAGGCATCCGACATGCGCACGAACCCGAACTGGGCGGAGGACCAGATTACGATCTCTTCGGCGAAGCGCGAGAGATGCTGGGCGCAGATGGCGACGCTCGCGAGAGCCTCGAGGGCGAAGTCGCGGGCGGAGACGCAATCGAGCGAGTTGGCCATGGGGCGATCAAAGCCGAGCGCCTTGGCCGTCATGTGGCGGTCGATCGGGAAGCCGGTGCCGGCCAGCGCCGCTGCGCCGAGCGGGGATTCGTTCATGCGGACGATGGCGTCGGCGAAGCGGCCACGATCGCGGTCAAACATTTCAACATAGGCCATGAGGTGATGGCCGAAAGTAACCGGCTGGGCGGTCTGCAAATGCGTGAAGCCCGGCATCACGGTGTCAGCATGGTTTTCCGCCTGCGTCAGCAGCGCCTGCATCAGGGCGGTAAGCTGGGCGTGGCGGGTCTCACACGCGGATTTGACCCAGAGCCGGAAATCCACGGCGACCTGGTCGTTCCTGGACCGCGCGGTGTGCAGGCGGCCGGCCGGTTCGCCGATGATTTCCTTGAGGCGGGACTCAACGTTGAGGTGAATATCCTCCAGCGCCTTGGAAAACTGGAATTTTCCCTCGCGAATTTCTGAGAGCACCCGATCGAGGCCGGTCTGGATGGCGGTCTCGTCGGCCGCGGTGATCACGCCAGTTTTGGCCAGCATGGCCGCATGGGCTTTCGAGCCGGCGATGTCCTGCTCAGCCAGGCGCTTGTCCACGTCGATAGAGGCGTTTATCGCCTCCATGACCTGATCGGGCATGGCCGAGAACCGGCCGCCCCACATGCTGTTAGACTCGGGATTCTTTGTCATGGACCTGCGACCCGTCATTTCTGCCGCGCTTCTCGCACTCTTCGCGGCGGCTTGCCAGCCAGCCGAGAAGCCCGCCGAGCCAGGGCCGGAGACGGTGGCGGCCCCTGGATCTGTGGCCCCGGAAGGCGCGAGCCAGCTGGCGTCGTTCCGGACGGGCAAGTTCGAACGGCTGGACACGGATGTCGATCTGATGGCCCCGACGTCCAGCTTCGTGGACGAGACGGGCAAGGCGCACTCGTTCGCCGAGTACAAGGGCAAGGTTCTGGTCTACAATATCTGGGCCGAATGGTGCGGTCCGTGCGTTGAGGAAATGCCAAGCCTTGCGCGGTTGCAGAAAGCTTTCGCGGGCAAGGACGTGGCTGTGGTTCCCGTTGCCTACGGATTCGGGCAGGGCGTCACGCGGGAATCGACGCTGGCGAAGTTCCGCAGCCTGGTGGGCACGGACCTGCCTTTCTATTTCGATGGCGAGCAGGTTCTGCAGTCCGAGGCGCAGACAGGTGCGCTGCCGGCGACCATGATCTACGACAAGGACGGCAAGGAAGTGGCGCGACTGGCGGTTCCTGCGGCGTGGGATTCACCAGAGGCCGTGGCGCTTGTTCAGGCCGTGCTGGACGGCAAGAGCTAAGATCGGGTTCTGGTTCGACTAAAACGACGAGCCGGCAAAAGCTGGCCGCACGACTGGGAGGTCTAACATGACGAAACTTTCGACAATGTCGTATGCTGTGATGGCCATGGCGCTCGGCTTGGCTGGCGCTGGCGCGGCGTCTGCCCAGACGGGCGAGGCGGCGACGGGGCCGGAGGCGGATAAGGCCGCGATTGCTGCGCCGATGGTCGAGCCCGGCTATTCAGTTCCGCGCCTTGCGATTGGTCAGCCCGACCTGCAGGGCGTTTGGTCGAACGCGTCGAACACCACGATGCGGCGACCGGGCAAGACGAAGAACCTCGTGATGACGGATGACGAGGCAGCCAAGGCGCGCGCCGAGAACCCATCCAACATTCGTCAAGCGAACGATGACAACCAGAAGACCAGCGACGGCCTGCTCGATGGCAAGGACCTGAAGTCAGGCCGCGGCTACAACGCATTCTGGATCGATCCGGGCAACAACTATGCGAACGTCAAAGGCACCTGGCGCACGTCGTGGATTGTCGATCCGCCGAACGGGCAGGTGCCGGGCAAGCCGGGCGCGAATGTCGATCGTCCTGTCCATGTCGGAACGGGCTATGACAATCCGGAAGAGCGCAACCTCAACGAGCGCTGCATCATCCTCAACACGTCTGGCCCGCCAATCGGGAACTATCTGTACAACAACAATCTGCGTATCGTGCAGTCGCCGAACCACGTGGTGATCGAGTCGGAGATGATCCACGACACGCGCATCATTCCTCTCAACGCTAAGCACGGCCCAAAAGAGCTCGCGCCGTGGATGGGCGATTCGATCGGCTGGTGGGATGGCGACACGCTTGTCATCGAGACCGTCAACATGTCGCGCGGCGGTTCGACCATCCAGATCTCGCCGGACGGCAAGATCACGGAGCGGTTCAGCCGCTACAACGACAAGCAGGTTTTCTACGAGTTCGAGGTTAATGACCCGAGCCTCTACACGCAGGCGTGGAAGGGCCAGATGGCGCTCAACGCCAGCCCGGGCCTCTACGAATATGCCTGCCATGAGGGCAATATGGGCCTGCTCGGCATCCTTGAGGGCGGCCGGCAGGCTGACCGCGATGGACGCAACATCTCTGAAGCGGGAGACCGGGAGGAGTAACGGAAACCGGCGGGTTCCCGAGCTCGCCAGACACTGGAACTTCGACGACAAACAAGCGCGCAGCCTTCAACTTGGCGCGAGATATCGGCGCACGCCCTCCTCCGATCTTGTCGGGCGGAGACAGATTCGGCATCTATCGGTGTAAGACAAGTTACATTCGAGGCTGGAACAATCCGGCCCGCCCCGGGAGGAGAACCACGATGACCAAGCTGCGCGCGATTTCGCTTGCCGCCATTGCGGCGGCGCTTGTGACCATGAGCGCCGGCATCGCCTTCGCTCAGGATGGCGCTGGCGCGCGCGTGATGGTGCCGAACCAGACGCCGGCCAAGGAAGGCGATCGGGTAGCCGCAGGCTATGTCGCGCCGCGTCTCTCCATCGGCCAGCCTGATTTGACCGGCGTGTGGTCCAACTCGTCGAACACGGTGATGACGCGCCCAGGCAAGTTCAAGACGCTGGTGTTGTCCGACGCCGAAGAGGCCAAGGCGCGCGCCGAGAACCCGTCCAACATCCGGCAGGCGACGGACGACAACCAGAAAGAGTCTGACGGACTTCTCGACGGCAAGGATCTCGCGTCGGGTCGCGGTTACAACGCGTTCTGGATTGATCCCGGCACAGCCTACGCCAACGTGAAGGGCACGTGGCGCACGTCGTGGATCGTTGATCCGCCCAGCGGGCAGGTGCCGTTCTCCGACGAAGGGCGCAAGCTGTTGTCTTCGCTGCGTGGCGGACGTGGGCGCGGCTCGGGCTATGACAATCCCGAAGAGCGCGGCGCAGGTGAGCGTTGCATCGTCGGCTTCGGCGGATCAGGGGGGCCGCCGATGATGAACGTGCTGTACAATAACAATTACCAGATCATCCAGGCGCCGGATCATGTCGTCATCGTCGTCGAGATGAATCATGACGCGCGCATCGTGCCCCTGAACGCCAAGCACAAGTCCGGCGTGATCAATCAATACCTCGGCGACTCCATCGGCTGGTGGGAAGGCGACACGCTGGTCGTTGAGACGATCAACGTGAACCCCGAAGGCGGCAGTCAGGTTCGCCTGACGCCTGCCGGAAAGATCACCGAGCGCTTTACGCGCTATTCCGACACGCAGGTGCTGTATGAGTTCGAGGTCAACGACCCGGCCCTCTACAGTCAGGTGTGGAAGGGCGAAGTCGGTATGAACAAGGTCGAGGGCAACGTCTACGAATACGCTTGCCATGAAGGCAATCACGGCCTGATGGGCATACTCGAGGGCGGTCGCGCGGCCGACCGCAACGGCGTCGATATCCGCGAGAAGGGCGACCGCGACGAGGGTTGATCCCGCCGCTGTTTGTGTCAGCCTCCCCGGAACTAGAAGGTCCGTGGAGGACACACTTGCGAATCGTCTTGCTGGCATTGTCGATCGTTACTCTGGTCGCCTGCTCGGCGACGCCTGAGCCGGTCCTTCGCACGCCCACGCCTGCGCCTGTTGCTGTAACGTTCGAACCTTATGTCTTCCCCGGCCCCAGCGGCGTGAAGGTCGACGCGGAAAAGGGAACTTTCAACGTTCCTGAGAACCGCGCTGATCCCAACTCGCGCACCATCAGCATCCGCTTCATTCGTTTCCCATCGACCTCGGCAACTCCAGGTGATCCCATCGTCTACCTTGCAGGCGGTCCGGGCGGGACAGGCGTGCTGACGGCGATGGGCGCGCGCTTCCCGCTGTTCATGGCGCTGCGCGAAATTGCCGACGTCATCGCGTTCGACCAGCGCGGCGCCGGCCTGTCGAGCCCGACGCCGACGTGTGTGAACGTGCCCCCGTACGGCGCGGACACGCCGCTGACGCGGGCGAATATAGTGGCTTTCTATCGTGCCAGCCTGACGCGATGCTTCAATGTCTGGAAGGAGAGAGGCGTCGACATCGACGGCTACACGACGCTTGAAAGCGCGCACGACATCGAAAACCTGCGCAAGGCGTTGGGCGCCCGTAAGCTGAACCTGTGGGGCATCAGCTATGGTTCGCACCTTGGTCTTGCGGTGATGAAGTATCATCCGGCTACGGTGAACCGGGCTGTGCTGTCCGGCATCGAGGGGCTGGACCAGACGATCAAGCGTCCTGCGCTGACCGACAGGGTGTTCGCGCACGTCCAGGAAATCATCGACGCCGATCCGGAAGCGCGCGCTCTATCCGGATCTCGCTGGCATGATGCGCCGTGTGCACGCAAAGCTGAATGCCAATCCTGTGACGGTCAGCTTCACGCCTTCCGGCGCCAGCGCGCCAGCGTCAGTCACCTTTGATGGCTTTGCGGTCCAGTTGCTGACGTCTTCGTCGACTGCGGACCCTTCCGGATTTGCAAGAGTGCCGCTCATGTATCTAGCACTCGACAAAGGCCAATACGAAGGCGTTGCAGAGCGGATCAACAGCCTGCGCCAGCAGTTCGTGGCCTTCCGCGGTATGCCCGAGGCAATGGATCTTGCATCCGGCGCCACCGCCGGCCGCCTTGCGCTGACAAACCGCGAAGCTGAATCCTCGCTGCTCAGCGACGCGCTGAACTTTCCGATGCCGCATGTTATGGGCGTCTGGCCGCAGATCGATCTGGGCGACGACTTCCGCGCGGCGTTCCGGTCGAACATTCCCGCGCTCTTCATCTCGGCGACGCTTGATGGCCGAACTTATCCGGATGAAGCGGGCGAGGAAACGAAAGGGTTCACGGACAGGCGCCGTCTAATCGTCGAGAATGGCGGGCACAATATTTACGAGGCGGACCAGCGCATCGCCGATGCGGTTGTTGCGTTTTTCAAAGGCGAGCCGGCACCCGAACACATCGTGTTCGCACCTCCGAAGATCGCCCCCCTAATTACGCTTGCCCTGCGCTGGCGTCCGATACTCGATCCGCTTCCCGTCCGGCGTGACGCGCGTGCACAGCGGTTGGCGGACATCGTCGACCCACGTGCATTCCTGTTTCGAGCCGTCCTTAAGGAAGTCCGTGCCTTTGCCGTTGCGCTTGCCGTTGGCGTACATGCCTTCGAAGTGCGTGCCGTCGGCGTAGGTGACGGTGACCATTCCGCCCAGTAGCCCTTTGGTCCAGATGCCGTTGAGCGTTCCTTGGTTCGAGACCTCGACTGCCTGGCCGTTTGGGACGTGGTCGAGGAACTGACCGGTGATCTTGCGACCGTCCTTGAAGGTCAGTTCGCCCGGGCCTTGCTGCAGGTCGTTGATGAACCCGCCGCGGAAAACGCGGCCGTCGCCGAACGTGGCGGTGGCCTGGCCCTGGCGCTTATCGTTCACGAACGCGCCGATATAGGTGTAGCTCCCATCGACGCGCGCGAGGCGGCCATCGCCCTGGCGAATGTCGTTCGCCCAGCCGCCATCGTAGACCCAGCGCTGCTGGTCGAAGGTGTAGACGCCCTGACCGGTGCGATGATCGTTCTTCCATTCGCCGACATAGATAGAGCCGTCGATGAATTTCTGCGTGCCTGAACCTTCGCGTTTGCCGGCGACATAAGCGCCGTCATAGGTCGAGCCGTCGGGCAGAACCATGCGGCCCTGACCCTGTCGGACACCGTTGACGAAGTCGCCCTCATAGCGCTCGCCAGTGGGAAGGGTCTCGCTGCCATGGCCGTTCACTAGGCCCATAGTGTAGCCGCCCTCATAGATGTAGCCGTTCGGGCAGGCATACAGGCCTGCGCCATGACGCTGGCCGCTGACGAAGTTCCCGGTGTAGGTGCAGCCATTGGCGAGCGTCTCGGCGCCGGCGCCCTGCTTCACAATATCGATGCCGACCGACATCAGATCCTTCACGCCGCCTTTTTCAGCGCACGCGCATGCGATGGGTGAGACGGCGTAGGCGCCGCCCGGGGCGATCTGCCCGACTTCGCGATCGGACACAACGAAGGGCGCCGTGCCGCGTACGCAGCTGAAGGTAATTTCCTTCATCGTCGCGAAACCGGACGTCTGGGAATTGTTGAGGAGGCGCAGTTCGACATTGGCGCCATCACAGCCGCGAGCCGGTGTGGCGCGCCATTGCACTTCGCGGCCGTCAGTCCAGCGCAGCGAGGCATTCCAGTCCGGGCCTTGCCACGCGCTTGCGGCGAGCGGCAGGCCGACAAGACCCGCCGCAACCGCTACAAAGGCCGCGCGGTGGATTCGTGCTGACAAAACAAGTTTGGCAAACATCACATTCGACTCCCGCAGCATCCGCTCGCAGTATTCCTCGTTTGCGAGTGTCATGGCGCATGAACCGTCGTCAAGTTTAGCCAAACTGTGGCGGGTCCGGGGCGACTGCTTACTGAAGGGTGGAACCAAAGGGTACGGGACCGCGTTGTTGGGTGAGTTTACACAATCCAATGCAAACGGAGACCTGCATGACCCGTCTGGCAATCCTTACGCCTGCCATCGCCCTCCTTGGCCTAGCCGCCCTTGCGGGCTGCGGCACCAACATGGAACAGCGTGCGGCGACGGGCGCGGCGACAGGCTTGATTGTTGCGGGCCCTGTCGGAGCCGCGGTCGGAGCCGCCGCTGGCGCTATCGTGAACGAAGCCGATGAGGCCAACAACAAATAGCGCTTACGGTCGCCACACGCTTGCTGTTTTATCGGGAATAACAGGCCGGTCCTGAACAAGGGTCGGCCGCTGGCGTATTGAGTCGTAGTTCGGCTACCATGACCGTTTCTCAAATGAGGTCGGTCATGACGAAGCAATTTGCCATCGTAACAGCAGTTTTGGTTCTGGGCGCAGCCACCCTGTCAGCGTGCGGCGCCAATTTGGAGCAACGCGCGGCCACTGGTGCGGCTACAGGCCTGATCATTGCCGGCCCGGTTGGCGCGGCCGTTGGTGCGGTCGCCGGCGTTGTTGTCGACGGAGCGGACAAGAAGAACTGAGAGCGTATTCTCGCGCGGGATGATGTTGCCGCGTGCGGCAGCGCCCGGAATGCCGCGTCTCCACAAAAGATAATCGTCTAAAGTGTTTGATACCGCGCTGGCATCTATTCGTGTGCGGACGGTCCACCTATCACTCCGTCGCAACGCGAGGTTCGCGTTGTGGTGCGGAGTTTGATGATGCGTGCAGCTGATATGCGACTTTGTCCGTTGGGCGTTGCGGCGATGATTGCATTCGCAAATCCCGCCTTCGCTCAGGCCCAGCAGCGCGGCGACCGCGTCGTGGTGACAGCGACGCGACAGGCCGAAACAGCCGACACGCTGCCGCAAAGCGTGACGATCCTTTCGGGCGATGATCTGGACGGCGTCGACGGCGCCGAAGACATCGTCAAACGTTTGTCCGGCGTGCAGGTGGCGATCTCCAACGGCTCGCAGGCGACGTTTCAGATCCGTGGCGTGGGCGCCGTCGACCATCAGGCGCTGACGCCGAGCGCTGCTGCTGTGCATGTCGATGGGGTGTTTCTCGCCACAAACGTGCAAGCGAGTTTGCTCGCGTACGATCTGGCGCGCGTCGAAGTTTTGAAGGGACCGCAAGGCACAATACAGGGGCGCAACGCATCTAGCGGCTCGATCAACTTCATTACGGCGAGCCCGACAAATGAGCCTGAAGCATATGCCGAAGTCTCATATGGCCGCTTTGATCGCTGGGATGTATCTGCGGCGGCGAGCGGCAAGCTGACCGATGGGGTACGCGGACGCATCGCGGGGCGGTTGCTTAAGCAGGACGCGGCGCTGAAGAATGTCGGCGGCCCAAAAGATGCCGGTGGTGTGCGCGATGAATACGGCCTCCGCGCCGCGCTGGCCTTCGATGTGGACGCGGGCAGCGAGCTGTTGCTGAGCGCGCACGCGGAGGTCGACAATGGCGTGAACCCGTCGCCGCTGAATTCGACGCTCGCGCTGGGCAAGCATCAGATATCGGTCGGCGGCGACGGCGTGCAGGACACGAAAAATGATTTCCATGGCCTGTCGCTGCAGTACACGACCCGGCTGGGCGACTGGCGCATCACGTCGCTGAGCGCAGCGGAAGGATTCACGCAGCGCTATGGTTTCGACTTCGACGGTACGCCTGCACCCGTGGCGAACCTGTCATATGATCGCGACTACCTGCAGCTGAGCCAGGAACTGTACGGGCGCATCGACTGGCAGGGTGGCGACGCGCTGGTTGGCGTGTCGCTGGCGAGCGATGACTTCAATCAGGACTATCTGATCTGGTGCGGTGATCTGAATTCCGCGTCGCTGGTTGGCGCCTGCCAGTATCCCGGCGCACCTGCGCGCGTTGGGCCGACGCCAGCGTCGACTGCGCCAGCAGTGTCGCTGCTGACACATATCGAACAGACGCGGCGCATGGGCGCCATCTACGGCGTGGTGGACTTCGATCTCGGCGCGGCGACAACGTTGACGCTGGGCGGGCGGCAGACGTTCGAGCGCATCAGCGGCAACGGGTTTGGCCAGCACTTCTATGCCGACGGCGTGCGCGCGTTGAACAATCGCGGAGGACTTGGACTGGCGGAGGGCGCCAACACGATTGACCAAGACCACTTCATGGGCACGGCCGCGCTGAGCCACCGGTTCAGCGACGACGCAATGATTTATGTGTCGTACGGTGGTGGCTACAAAAGCGGCGGCTTCAATGGCGAGGTCGCCAACAACGCAACGCACTATCAGGTCGAGGGCCTGTTCCGAGCCGAGACGGTGGAAGCCTACGAGATCGGCTTCAAGGGTGGGCTGGGCAACGCGTTAAGGCTTGAGGCGGCCGTGTTCCACCAGGACTATCGCGATCCGCAGGCGCGTATCTTTGTGGCGTTCCCGCTACCGGGCGGCGGATCGATCACATCCAATTCGCTGGCGAACCTCGATGCGGCGAAGGTGGATGGAACAGAGGTGTCGGCAATCTGGCGTCCGCTCGATGGGCTGGACATCAGCGCCGGTGTTGTCGCGCTCGATACGAAGATCGAGCAGGGGGCGGATACGATCGGCTCAACCAATGCTGCGACGTTCGATGGCAAGCCTCTGCCGTTCGCGTCCGACCTGTCGGCGACCCTTGGCGCGAAGCAGACATGGGAGCTGGGCGGAGACACGCGCGCAGCGCTCGAACTCTTCGCCAAACACCAGAGCGCCTACTATCTCGATCCCGAAGGCAGGGCAGACCGGCGGCAAGGTCCGATAACGCTGGTGGACGCAACTGCCAGCCTGCGAATGGCGGGCGGTACGGAAGTCTCTGTCTGGGCGCGCAATCTGACCGACGAGGACTATGCGCTCTCCGGCTATGGCTTCATTGGTTACGACACTTTCAGGTCGCACCCCGCGACATGGGGCGTTTCCATGCGGGTCGAACGCTAAGTTGTTGCCAGGGTCTGTCAGCAGCACGTTTGCCGGCTCTGGCGAACCGTTGCCGAACCGCTCATATTGTCATCATGGCAAAACCTCCCTTCAAAGCCCCCGCCAAAGGCGGCAAGCCCTCCGCGTCCAATAATGCTCCCGCCCACAAGCGCGGGCAGGGCGTCGGCGAAGCGCCGATGGCGGAGTTCAAGGCGCAGAAGAAGAGCGCTGTGGCGATCGCAGAGGCGCAGGACCTTTGGACACCGCACCGGCCGGAACGGAACTGGGACAAGTTTGAGGGCGGCCGCAAGTTCCGCGTCGCCTCTGACTATGAGCCCGCTGGCGACCAACCAGGCGCCATCGCCGAGCTCGTGAAGGGCGTGCAGGACAACGAACTCGACCAGGTCCTCCTCGGCGTCACCGGCTCGGGCAAGACGTTCACGATGGCAAAAGTCATCGAAGCCGTCCAACGGCCCGCACTGATCCTCGCGCACAACAAGACACTCGCAGCGCAGCTCTATGGCGAGTTCAAGAGTTTCTTCCCCGACAACGCCGTCGAGTATTTCGTGAGCTATTACGATTACTACATGCCGGAGGCGTACGTCCCGCGGACGGACACGTATATTGAGAAGGAGAGTTCGATCAATGAGGCGATTGATCGGATGCGGCATTCGGCGACGCGGGCGATATTGGAGAGGGATGATGTGATTATCGTCGCCTCGGTCTCGTGCATTTACGGGATTGGGTCGGTTGAGACTTATACGGCGATGACGTTTGACGTGTCGCAGGGGCAGGCGATTGATCCGAGACAAGTGGCGGCGGACTTGGTCGCACTTCAATATAAAAGGAATGATCAGGCGTTTGGGCGGGGGACCTTTCGGATGAAGGGGGACACGCTGGATGTGTGGCCGGTTCACCAGGAGGATCGGGCGTGGAAGCTCTCTTTCTTTGGGGAGGAGATCGACAAGATCACGGAGTTTGATCCGCTGACGGGGAGGGCGACGCGGCCTCTGGAGCGGATCAAGGTCTACGCCAACAGCCACTATGTGACGCCTCGCCCGACGCTGAACCAGGCTGTGGAGTTCATCAAAGAGGAGCTACGCGGGCGCCTCGCCGTGCTCACGCAACAGGGCAAGCTTCTCGAAGCCCAACGCCTCGAGCAACGCTGCCAGTTCGACATCGAGATGATGATAGCCACCGGCAGTTGCGCCGGCATCGAGAACTACAGCCGCTATCTCACCGGCCGCAAACCCGGCGAGCCGCCGCCCACCCTGTTCGAATACCTCCCCGAAAACGCGATGATCTTCGTCGACGAAAGCCACCAGTCCATCCCGCAGATCGGCGCGATGTTCCGGGGCGACTTCAACCGCAAGTTCACGCTCTCCGAATACGGCTTCCGCCTGCCGAGCTGCCTCGACAACCGCCCGCTGAAATTCGACGAGTGGGAAAAGATGCGCCCGCAGACCATCCACGTCTCGGCAACGCCGGGACCGTGGGAGCTCAACCAGACCGGCGGCGTCTTCACCGAGCAGATCATCCGCCCGACCCATCTTATTGACCCTCCGGTTGAAATACGCCCCGTCTACAAGGACAACGCCAACCAGGTCGACGACTGCATCTACGAGGTGAAGGAGACGGCCAAGCGCGGCTTCCGGTCGCTTGTCACGACCCTCACCAAGAAGATGGCCGAACAGCTTACCGAGCACATGACCGAGCTGGGCGTGCGCGTGCGCTACATGCACTCCGACGTCGACACAATCGAGCGCATCGAGATCATCCGCGACCTGCGCCTCGGCAAGTTCGACTGCCTGGTCGGCATCAACCTCCTGCGCGAAGGCCTCGACATTCCCGAGTGCGCCTTCGTCGGTATCCTCGACGCCGACAAGGAAGGCTTTTTGCGCTCCGAGACGTCACTCATCCAGACCATCGGCCGCGCCGCGCGCAACAGCGAGGCCAAGGTCGTACTCTACGCCGACACCATCACCGGCTCGATGACGCGCGCCATGGCCGAGACGGCTCGACGTAGGGAAAGGCAAGAGATGTTCAACACCGCGCACGGCACCAAACCGATCACGGTGATCTCAGGGGTGAAGGACGTTCTCGAAGGCGTCACCTCAAAGGCGGCGCAAGGCCTGCTCCCGCGCGGCCGCGACCCCAACAAGCGCGGCAAGGGCAATACGCTGCCGGGTATGGCGGAGGAGGGCGCCGAATACATCGGCAAGGGCCACAACCTCACCCGCGTCATCGACCAGCTCGAAAAGGAAATGCGCGAAGCGGCTGCGAATTTGGAGTTCGAGCTGGCGGCAAGGCTGCGGGATGATGTGAAGAGGCTGCGGGAGACGGAGATTGGGTTGGTGGGGTAGGTGCAGTAGAACTCTAAGCTTCAAATTGGACACATCGAGTAGCGACGCCACTAAATTGATTTTGATTTCTTGGACAGTGGAGATGCCGACCTGCCTCGTTTCTTCGGGCCACGGCTAGTTTGAGCAGGTGGCCAGTTCTGCCTTCTGTGTTTGCCCGTGTCCGAGCGGTTGAGCCACTGAGTGGAGTGCGGGGTCGCTGGAGACGCTGGCGCAGATGATCGGGGCGATGGAGGCGCCGAAGCGGCTGCAGGCGGCCAGGGTGGTGCTGGGGTCGGATCTGAAGGGGCATATGGAAAGCATTGGGGACGGGGACAATGAGCGGGAGCGCGAGCCGATCCTGACGAAGGATGGCGAGGTCTGGAAACCGGAGCTGCACCGGCGGATCAACGTGCAAGGGCGCTACGGAATGCTATCATCCCGTGATCGTGTTGGAACCAAACCGCGGCGGGGCAGTTAGCGTTTCGTGGAATAGCCACGTGAGGGACATCACATGATACGTATTGCAGTCGGATTTACGGCGCTGCTGTTGCTTGGCGCTTGCGGCACGACGACCGGAGATCGTGGACTTTCTGGCGCCGCGATTGGTGCAGGGGTCGGAGCTGTCGGCGGCGGCGTTGGCGTGCTGGGCGGGGCCATTGTCGGCGGCGCGGTGGGCGTCCTGACAACCCCTGACCAGGTCAATCTCGGCAAGCCGATCTGGGAATAAACCAACGATTCCTGCGCAGGCCGCTGCTTCAGCGGTCCTGCGTCGGGATATAGGGGGAGATCAGGCCCAGCGGCGCGGCGGTGGTGCGCTTGGTGACGTTGACGATGATGCGTGACTGGATGTCGGAGACGAGGCCGAGGGCCAGGATCTTGTCGCGCAGGAAATTGTCGTAGGCATGCATGTCGGTGGTGACGACGCGCATCACATAGTCGACGGCGCCGGTGACGGTCATGCACTCGATGACTTCGGGCCATTTGCGGACGGCCTGCTCGAACTTTTCGAGGTTCTCGCGGCTCGGCAGCTGGAGTTTGACGTTGGCCACAACTTCGAAGTTCAAACCCAGCTTGTCGTAGTTGAGTAGCGTGACGCGACGGGCAATGATGCCCTGTTCCTCCATCCGCTTGATGCGGCGCCAGCAGGGGCTGGAGGACAAACCGACTTTCTCCGCGATCTCGGCCACGGAGAGAGCAGCATCACGCTGGATGAGGTCGAGGATTTTTGCGTCGATGGCGTCGAGTTCAACGGCCATGTTTTGCTGCCTTTGGTCAAGTTTGTAGATGATTATTGCCGCACTTGTGCCAGATTGCGCACTGAATAGCAAATACTTCCTGTGATATTGAGCAATATATTTGCCGGGGTCATATATAGACCCGCCCGGAGGCGCACGACTTGAAGCACGGTAGCCCTGTATCAGGTGGAATCTCCCTCGACGACAAATACCTGCTCGAGGGGGGGCGCGCCTTCATGACCGGCATTCAGGCGCTGGTGCGCCTGCCACTGGAAAGGAAGAGGCTCGACCGGAAATTAGGCCTCAATACGGCGGGGTTCATTTCGGGATATCGCGGCTCCCCCCTGGGCGGATACGACATGCAGATCAGGGCTGCGGGCAAGCTGATGGCCGCTCACGACGTTAAGTTATGGGAGGGGCTGAACGAGGATCTCGGCGCGTCGGCGGTGTGGGGCTCGCAGCAGACGCACCTGTTTGCCGGCGCGAAGTTCGATGGCGTGTTCGGCATCTGGTATGGCAAGGCGCCGGGCGTCGACCGTACGGGCGATGTGTTCAAACATGCGAACATGGCGGGCACCGATCCCAAGGGCGGCGTGCTGGCGCTGTGCGGGGATGATCCGAACTCGAAGTCGTCGACGTTGGCCTCGCAGTCCGAGTTTGCGATGATCGATGCGGAGATGCCGGTGCTGGCGCCGGCGTCGATCCAGGAAGTGCTCGACTACGGCATGATCGGCTGGGAGCTGTCGCGGTATTCCGGGCTGTGGGTCTCGATGATCTGCCTCGCCGACACGATGGATTCGGGGGCCGTGGTTGAGGTTGGGCTGCAGCGCTATCACACGGTGCGGCCGACGGACTTTGTCATTCCCGAAGGCGGGCTTGGGCCGCGCATGGGCGACACGCCGCTGGGCAAGGAAGCAAGGCTGCGGACGCTCAAGATTCCGGCGGCGCAGGCCTTCGTGCGGGCCAATGGTCTCGACAAGGCGCTGCTGACGGGCAAGCAGAAGAAGTTGGGCGTGATCGTGGCCGGGCAAGCTGCGCGCGATGTCTATGAAGCGCTGGGCGCGATGGGGTTGTCGCCGGAGCAGGCGGCGGATCTCGGCGTCTCGATTTTCAAGGTGGCGATGCCGTGGCCGCTGGAGCCGACGGCGATCGCGAAATTCTGCCGTGGGTTCGAGCGCGTTCTGGTGATCGAGCACAAGCGCGCGATCATCGAGCCGCAACTGAAGGAAGTGCTCTATCACCTGCCGGATGCGGAGCGTCCGATTGTCGAGGGCAAGCGGGATCGCGATGGCGCGCCGCTGCTGTCGGATATCGCGTCGTTGTCGACGGCGGACATCGCCCTGGCGCTGTTGGGGCGTCTGCCGGCCGGACCGCATACGGCCAAGGCGGATGCGTATTTCTCCAAGGTGAAAGGCGCGCAGCAGGCCGTTGCTGGCATGAATCAGATAAACACCCGCAAGCCGCACTTCTGCTCGGGCTGTCCGCACAACGTGTCGACGACTCTGCCGGAAGGGTCTCGCGCGCTTGCAGGGATCGGCTGTCACTACATGGCGACGTTCACGCCGGAGCGGCGGACGGACATGCACACGCAGATGGGTGGAGAGGGCACGCCGTGGATCGGGCAGTCGCCGTTCACGGATGAGAAGCATGTGTTCGTGAACCTGGGCGACGGCACGTATTCGCACTCGGGCTCGCTGGCCATTCGTGCGGCGATGTCGGGCAAGGTGAACGCGACGTACAAGATCCTCTACAATGACGCCGTGGCGATGACGGGCGGGCAGCAGGTGGAGTCGGGGCAGACCGTGCCGCAGATCGCGCGGCAGGTTGAAGCCGAAGGCGTCAAAACCATAGTGATCGTGGCGGACGATCCGACGCGGTATGCATCGGTCAGTGATTTGCCGGAAGGCACGCGGATCTTTGACCGCAAGAAACTGGAAGAAGTTCAGATTGAGCTGCGCGAGACGCCAGGCATTTCCGTGCTGATCTACGACCAGGTGTGCGCGACCGAGAAACGCCGTCGTATCAAGCGCGGCAAGATGGAAGCGCCGACCAAGCGCGTGTTCATCAACCAGTCGGTCTGTGAAGGTTGCGGCGACTGCTCGGTGAAATCCAACTGCCTGTCGGTGGAGCCGGTGGAAACCGAGTTCGGCCGCAAGCGGCAGATCAACCAGTCGACCTGCAACACGGACTACTCCTGCATCGAAGGCTTCTGTCCGAGCTTCGTGACGGTGACGGGCGGCGACCGGAAATCTGATGCGGAACGTTCGCCTGCGGCGTTTGACGTTTCTGCCCTGCCGACGCCGATATTACCCCAGCTGACACACGAAGCGTGGAACGTGGTGTTCACCGGCGTGGGCGGCACGGGCGTGACGACGGTCGCGGCTGTGCTCGCCATGGCGGCGCACGTTGATGGCAAGGCTTCGCAGACGCTGGACATGACCGGACTCGCGCAGAAGGGCGGGCCCGTGCTGAGCCACGTGCGCTTTGCGCTTGATCCCGATGACATCAAGGCAGGTAAGACGCCGCCGGCTTCGGCCGATGTGATAATCGCTTGCGATCTGGTCGTGGCGTCGTCGGGCGACGCGTTGGTTATGTTCGACAAGGCCCGGACGTCGGTGGTGGCTAACCATGACGTGACGCCGACGAAAGAAATCATCGAGAACCGCAACGTTCGTTTCGACCCGGATCTGCTGACCGCGCGGGTACGTTCGCGCGCGAAGTCGTTTGCGGCAACCAACGCGGAGGCGCTGGCTGAGCATCATTTCGGCGATGCGATCTACACGAACATGATCATGCTCGGCATGGCCTGGCAGAACGGCCTGATCCCGATTTCGGATGCGGCGATCTATGAAGCCAACCGGCTGAACAAGGTGAAGGTGAAGGAGAACGCGGCGGCGTTCGACCTAGGCCGGATCGCTGCGGTCAATCCTGATCAGATACAGGCAGCGGCACCGAAACGACCGGAGATCGAGCCGCCAAAGCTGGACGAGTTGATCGCGCGCCGCACGGAAATGCTGAAGGCTTATCAGAACGACGCTTATGCCGACATGTACGAAGCGCGGATCGCCCGCGTGCGTGCAGCGGAGAGCAATCTTGGGCTCGGCGAGCAGCTGACAACGGCGGCGGCGACCTACCTGTCCAAGCTGATGGCTTACAAGGACGAGTATGAGGTCGCGCGACTCTACACGCGTCCCGAGTACACGCAGGGCATAAAGGACACGTTCGGCAAGGGCGCGAAGCTGACCTTCCTGCTGGCACCGCCTATGATCTCGAAGAAGAACCACAAGGGCGAGCTTACCAAGACCGCGTTTGGCCCGTGGATGATGTTAGGCTTCAAGATTCTGAAAAACCTGAAGGGTCTTCGCGGCGGTGCGTTCGATATCTTCGGCAAGACCGACGAGCGGAAAATGGAGCGACGCTTGCGCGACGAATATCTCAGGCGGCTCGAGAAGCTGGCGTTCGGCCTTACGGCTGAAAACCACGCGCTTGCGGTTGAGATCGCGACGATTCCCGACGAAATCCGTGGCTATGGCCATGTGAAGGAGAAAGCCGTTGTCGTGGCGGAGAAGAAGCTCGCCGTGCTGATGGCGAAGTGGAACGCAGGCCCGGTGCCGCGGATGCAGGCGGCGGGGTAGCTGGCAGGTGCGTTCGCGCGCTTGACGGATTCGCGACTTGACCTCGCCAGTCCGACCGTCGCTTGTCGGCGCGTCCTTCTTGTGGGGGGTGAACCAAAAGAAGGGCGCCTCGCGTTGCTGACGTTTGTTGCGGGATGCGGCGCTGCAACGCCAATGACGGGCACGTGGTTGGAAACTACGACAAGGAAGACCGCATCGAGATTCTCTCGAGCGACAAGGCGAGGGTGAAGGCGCTCTTCGGCAAGCCGATCGATGCCTGGGTGAATCGGAATCCGGCGGCGAGCGGTTTTGGTCAGGAGATCCGCGATGCCGAAAATGCGCGCGCCGTATTCGAGATGGTCGATGTCAGCTACAGGTACAACAAGGAGCAGGATGCACTTGTCCTTACGTCCGAGACACGCGGCAGCCGGCCGCTGGAATACATCGGCGGCGACATGATGGACTATCAGCAGTGGACCCTACGGAGCTATCTGTTGCAGAAGTAGAGGCCGCGCTTGCCCCTTGGGTATGGTTGACGGTGGAACGTCATCGGCGTCTTGTTCGCTTCGGGGACGAACAGGAGGCCTTGCATGAGCGTCTACCGCGTTACCGATATCATCGGCACAAGCAGCAAGAGTTGGGAGGAGGCGGCGCGAGAAGCGCTGTCCACGGCGGCATCGAGCCTGCGTGACCTGCGGGTGGCGGAGGTGGTGGCGCAGGACGTCACGCTGGCCGATGACGGGAAGATCGAGAGCTTCCGGACCAAGCTGCGCGTCAGCTTCAAATACGAGAAGTAGGCAAGCGGGACGTCAGCCTAGTTTGTGGCGTCCTTGGCCGCATCGCCAACTTCGCGGGCTGCGTCGCTGACAGCGTCGGCGGCGCGCTCCATGGGCGTTGCGGGTGCACCGAACCCGCCGTTGAAAAACATGACGGCCAGGACGATCATGCCCACGACCAAGGCTCCAACGATGAAGTAGAGGAAGCCGTTCGAGCTGCCTGACGATTCCGTGGGCATATGCGGGTCCTTTCAACTGACAGTGATCAACGCGAGGGCGACCGGGCGGTTCCACGCGGCCCCTGGCATACGGTTGCCGCACGGAATTACATTTTTCAGGGTTTGGCCTTAGAGATGGCTCATGGAAACGTTTGACGCTGATGCTGTGGTGATCGGCGCGGGGGCGATTGGCCTTTCGTGCGCGCGGGCGTTGGCGCTGAAGGGGCGCGAGGTGATCGTGCTTGAGGCGGCCGGGGCGATTGCGACTGAGACATCCTCGCGTAATTCCGAGGTCATCCATGCAGGTCTATATTACGCAACCGGGTCGCTGAAGGCGCGGCTGTGCGTCGAGGGGCGGCGAAAGCTCTATCAGTATTGCGCGGCGCGGGGCGTTGAGGCGCATCGCTGCGGCAAGCTGGTTGTTGCTGTTGACGATGGTGAGGCTGCGGCGACGCCGGCCCTGCTGAAGCGGGCGCTGGAGAATGGGGTCGAGGATATCCGGCTGATCGATGGCGCTGAGGCGCGGCGGCTGGAGCCGGCGTTGAACCCGGATGTGCGCGTGGCGATCCATTCGGAAACGAGCGGGCTGTTCGACAGCCACGCTTATTTCCTGGCGCTGCAGGGCGAGTTCGAGGATCGCGGCGGGTCGCTGGTGCTGAATTCGCCGGTGGTGCGGGGCGAAGTCGTCAAGGATGGTATCCTGATCGAGACAGGCGGTGACAGTCCGGTGCGGGTGAGGGCGCAGGTGGTGGTAAATGCGGCGGGGCATGGCGCATTGTCCATGTCCCACCGCATTGCAGGCGGACCGTCCTATGATGGCCTGCGCATGCATTGGGTGAAGGGGTCCTACTTTACGGCCAGCGGGCGGGCGGCGTTCGCGCGGCTGATCTATCCGATGCACAATCAGGCGACCCAGGGACTTCACCTCGCGATCGACCTTGGCGGGCGCACCCGACTCGGCCCGGATGCGGAGTGGCTTTCCGACGACCTGGCGCCGCCTTTTGATTATGAAGTGGATCCGGCGCGGGCCGTGCACTTCTACAATGAGGTTCGCCGATACTGGCCGGGTCTGAAGGATGGCGCCTTGGCGCCGGATTATTCGGGCGTGCGGCCGAAGATCGTCGACAAAGGCCAGCCGAGCGCCGATTTCCTGATCGACGGGCCGGAGCACCACGGTGTTGCAGGACTGGTCAATCTCATCGGAATCGAGAGCCCGGGTCTCACATCGTCGCTGGCGATCGGGGAGATGGTGGCGGAACTGGTGTGAGCGCCGAACTGTGACAACCCGCTGAGTTCAATAGAGTTTTGTAGCGCAGGCGGTCTATCTTGCGCTGGTGGCAAGCGCCGCGTATACCGCGCGCCTCAACTTTGGTGGGATAGCTCAGCTGGTTAGAGCGCAGGACTCATAATCCTGAGGTCCCCGGTTCGATCCCGGGTCCCACTACCATCGTTGCCAGGGCATACACTTACCCCGAGTTTACCTATCTCACGCAAGAAAACGGCCCGGATGCTATCCGGGCCGATTGATATGAATTCTTGCTGAACGCTATTTTGCGAGGAATTTCTCGCGCTTCTCGCCTTTGCGTTCCAGCGTTCTCAGCCATTTTGGCGTCGGGCCGCGGCCGGTATAGGTCTCGCCGTTCGGCCCGACATATTTAGCCTTCAACTTGATGCCTTTGTCCGAACGCTGGCGGCGGCCGCCCTGGCCCTTGCCAACGAGTTCGTCGAGGCTGAATCCTTCAGCAACGGCAAGCTGTTTCAGCTTCTGGAGCGTTTCCTGCCTAGCCTCGTCCTTCTTGCCCTGGATAGCGCGGTTCACGCGCGCCAGCAGCTCGTTAAGATCGGACAAGGCTAGTCCATCAATGTTCGGTAGTTTAGCAGCCATTTGCAGCCCCTTGTAACTCGTTCGCTAGATCCAGCCCTGTCCCAACGCGAATCGGAATATACTCGGACAACTTTAATGTCCAAACAAAGTTCGTTCTCTATGGCTGAATGTTAATTTCGAAGCGAATTCATCTAAGACGATGCGCGTGCCACGCGATATGTTCTGATATAAATGTGCTTATACAAAAATAGCTATGGTCGTAGCCTTGATGGCGCCGAAGCGTCAGTTTCTGACCAGTTTCCTTAGCAGCCGCTTCAAGCAGTTCCGGTTTCAGTTGTTCCACGAGGAACGGATCGGCCATGCCCTGGTCCACGAGTATGTCGTCGAAATAGCCGTGCGCGAGGCCCGAACGCAGCAAGGCGCAGGCGTCATGATCGCGCCATTTAGAACGATCGGCGCCTAGATATGCGGTGAATGCTTTCTCTCCCCACGGACAGTTCATTGGTGATGCAATTGGCGCAAAGGCTGAAACCGATCTGAAGAGACCGGTGTGACGCAAGGCTAGAGTAAGTGCGCCATGCCCGCCCATCGAGTGCCCTGAAACACCAAGCCGCGCCGGATCAGCCGGAAAGTTCGCTCGCACTAGCGGAATGAGTTCCCGGATCAGCCATGATTCCATCTGGAAGTGGGGGGCCCACGGCGCTTCAGTTGCGTCCACATAGAAGCTAGCGCCTTGGCCGAGATCATAGCCGGAATAGTCGGCGACATTCTGGCCGCGCGGCGAGGTATCGGGCGCGACGACGATCATGCCGTGTTCGGCGGCTGCGGGGTAGGCGCCGGCCTTGGTTGTGAAATTGTCCTCTGTGCAGGTCAGGCCCGAGAGCCAGAGCAGGACCGGGAACGGTCCGAGGCCGTCAGGGGTGAAGACGCTGAACGTCATCGGCGTTCCAGTGGCGGCGCTGTCATGCCCGCAATAGCGAAGGTCCCCGCCAGCGACGCGATGCGATTTGACGGTTTCGAGGGTCACGGATTCTCCCGAGGATTTCGGATTTGCCCGCAACGATCCGTCATCCGCAACGCACACGCAATCGGGAACTCGAAATGACGCCAAACGCCACATCGCGATTTCACCGGCAGAGCGACGCTAGGCGAAGGACTGCCTGGTGTCGTCGCTGTGGTGGACCACCTCCCAGCGGCCGCGTGCGGATATCATCCAGACAGCGCCGTCATGGCTGCTCGCATCGAACAGGCCGACGCCGCGGGCCTGTGCCGCCCTTTTGGCGCGATAGAGAGCCGGACCACAGGAATCCCACTCGAAACTCGCTTGCACGACGCCTTGCGCGAAATGGTAGCTGGCGTTCTTCGAGGCGCTGTCGCCGTCAGCATTGAACGCGTGCGGGTCGCTGGCGGCCGGGAAGCCCTGCGCCATATCGCGCTGCCAGGCCTGAAGCGCCAGCGTCGCGCGGGACGAGTCCGTCGCAAGCGGGCCGTCGACCGAACGGAACGAGCGGCTGATCCAGTCAAGAAAATCATAGCGATCGCGCGGGGCGGCGAACAGATCGAAGGCATAGAGATCGTAAGCCACGAGTGGAATCCGGCGCTGTGATCCCAAACATAAGCCTTTGCCGCGTTAACGCTTCGATACGAGCGATATCCAGATTGCTCGGAACGCCGCGATTCCCGGTGCGACGTAGTTCACCGGGTGGGATTGTCGGGGCGCATAAAGCTAGAAAACCACGACGCTGCGGATGCTTTCGCCCGCATGCATCAGGTCGAAGCCCTTGTTGATGTCTTCGAGCTTGAGCGTGTGGGTGATCATCGGATCGATCTCGATCTTGCCGTCCATGTACCAGTCGACGATCTTCGGCACATCCGTGCGGCCGCGGGCGCCGCCAAAAGCCGAGCCTTTCCAGACGCGACCGGTCACCAGCTGGAACGGGCGGGTGGCGATTTCTTTGCCGGATTCAGCGACGCCGATGACGATGCTGGCGCCCCAGCCGCGATGGCAGGCTTCCAGCGCCTGACGCATCACTTTGGTATTGCCGGTACAATCGAAAGTGTAATCAGCGCCGCCATCGGTGAGCGCGACGAGGTGCTGGACAAGATCTGTGGTGATGTTGTTCGGGTTGACGAAGTGCGTCATCCCGAAGCGTTCGCCCCACTCGCGCTTGGCCGGGTTGATGTCGACACCGATGATCCTGTCCGCGCCAACCATTTTGAGGCCCTGGATGACGTTGAGGCCGATGCCGCCAAGTCCAAAGACGATGGCGTTTGAGCCTGGCTCGACTTTCGCTGTCTTCACGACGGCGCCGACGCCGGTGGTGACGCCGCAGCCAATATAGCAAGCCTTGTCGAACGGAGCGTCCTTGCGGATTTTCGCGAGCGCAATTTCGGGCAGGACGGTGAAGTTCGAGAAGGTCGAACAGCCCATATAGTGGAACACCGTCTGGCCCTTGTAGCTGAAGCGCGACGTGCCGTCGGGCATCAGGCCCTTGCCTTGTGTGGCGCGGATCGACGTGCAGAGATTGGTCTTCTGGCTGAGACAGCTTTTGCACTGGCGGCATTCGGGCGTGTAGAGCGGGATGACGTGGTCGCCGGGCTTCACGCTGGTGACGCCAGGGCCGACCTCGCGAACGATGCCAGCGCCTTCATGACCGAGGATCGACGGGAAGATGCCTTCCGAGTCGAAGCCGTCGAGGGTGTAGGCGTCGGTATGACAGATGCCGGTCGCCATGATCTCGACAAGCACTTCGCCGGCTTTCGGGCCTTCGAGGTCAAGCTCGACGATTTCGAGCGGCTTCTTGGCTTCGAAGGCGACGGCGGCGGCGGTTTTCATGGGGGGATCTCCAGAATCTGCTAGGCAACGGGCCAGCATCCCGCCGCTGGGTCAAGGCTGAAATCGTGACCGCTTCCGCCACGGAGGGAATCGACGCGGGTGGGGCGGTGCTGCTTAGACTGCGGGTATGATTAAGCCCGCCAAAAGTCCGTTCTACACAGCCGACCACGAAGCCTTTCGCGAGACCGTGCGAAGGTTCGTGGCGAAAGAGATCGAGCCGTTCGCGAATGAGTGGGACGAGGCGGGGGAGTTTCCTCGCGAGCTTTATCGTAAGGCGTCAGCGATCGGGCTGATGGGAATGGGGTTTCCCGAGGCGTTCGGCGGATATCCGGCGGACCAGTTCATGCGCATCGTAGCGTCGCAGGAGATGGCGCGGCATGGCGCAGGCGGGATCAATGCCAGCCTGATGAGCCATGGTATAGGCGCGCCGCCGATTGCGATTGGCGCGCGGCCGGAGGTGCAGGCGCGGGTGCTGCCGCAGATATTGTCGGGCGAGAAAATTTCGGCGCTGGCAATCACCGAACCGAACGGCGGATCGGACGTCGCCAACTTGCGGACGACTGCGCGGCGGGATGACAACCATTATGTCGTCAATGGCGAGAAGACGTTCATCACGTCGGGTATGCGGGCGGACTGGCTCACGGTTGCCGTTCGGACGGGTGATGGCGGCGCGGGCGGCGTGAGCATGCTGCTCATCCCCGGGGATACGCCGGGTCTGTCACGGACGAAGCTGAAGAAGATGGGGTGGTGGGCGTCGGATACGGCGACGCTGCATTTCGATAACTGCCGGGTGCCGGTTGAATACCTGATTGGCGAGGAAGGCCGCGGCTTCCGGATCATCATGCGCAACTTCAACTCCGAGCGCATGGGCATGTCGGCCTCGTGTGTCGCCTATGCGCGGGTCTGTGTGGATGAGGCGATGGCCTATGCGCAACAGCGCGAGACGTTCGGCAAGCCGTTGTCCCAGCATCAGGTGATCCGTCACAAGCTGGTGGACATGATGCAGAAGGTGGTGGCCACACAGTCCATGCTGGAATTGCTGGCGTGGCGGCTGGGGCAGGGCGAAAGCCCGGTGGCGGAAATCTGCATGCTGAAAAACCAGGCGACGCAGACGATGGCGCACTGCGCGTCGGAAGCGGTGCAGATCTTCGGCGGCGCAGGCTTCATGCGCGGCGCGAAGGTGGAGCGCATCTATCGCGAGGTGAAGGTCAACGCGATTGGCGGCGGGGCGGAGGAGATCATGAAAGACCTCGCCAGCCGACAGATGGGATTGTAATCCGCCTATAGCCGTCCCCTAACGCAAGTCACACGAGGAGTTTCCGGGCTGGTTCGGCAGCGTGGCTGTCGCCACGGGACGACGAATGTGAGTAGATGCCTGCTGATTTGCAAAATGAGGCTGGTCCCGACATGAAACTCTCAATCAAAGCGGCGCTTTGCGCGTCGGCTGCGCTGGCGGTTGTGGGGCCGGCTTCGGCGCACTTCATCCTAATGGCGCCGGATTCGGCCGTGGTGGAGAACGTTCTTGGTGATCCGCAGAAGGCGGCGCCGTGCGGCTTGTCGGAAATTACAGCCGGGACGCCGACCAACAAGGTCACCGAGATTCAGGGTGGGAACATGCTGCACTTCAAGATCAAGGAGACGATTTTCCATCCGGGCTTCTACCGCATCGCGCTGTCGGTTCTTGATCGCAGCGAACTGCCGAAAGATCCGGAAGCCGTGACCAAGGACTCGCCGCGTGGCCCGATCTCGGTTTCCGGCGCGATCGATCCCGACCCGAAGCCGCCCGTGCTGGTTGACGGACTATTCGTCCACGCCGCGCCGATTCCAAAACAGGCCGATGGATCGGTCACCTTCCTCGAGACCGACGTGAAGTTGCCCAATATCAACTGTGACAAGTGCACGGTGCAGGTGATCCAGTTCATGGAGAACCACGGCCTCAACAAGGAAGGCGAGTTCACCTATCACCACTGCGCCGACGTGAAGATCACCGCTAATTCGGCGATGCCGATCGACATGGGTTGGCCCGGACAAAAGTAGGTCCAGAAGTAGGCTCTCAGATATCCAGCAGCTGAAGCACGTCGGCCAGTGATTGGCCGACGTGAACGGTTCGTGCGCGAGTTTCTTCGTCCGGCTGTATCAGGTCGGGCACCATGATGGTCATCAGCCCTGCCGCATGGGCGGAGGCGACGCCGGTGGGTGAGTCTTCGATGGCCAGCACGTCGTGCGGATGATGGCCGAGGCTGGTTGAGGCTTTCAGGTATGGCTCGGGGTGCGGCTTGGCGTGCGTGACGTCCTCGCGTGTCACGACGCCTCGAAAGCGCCGGGCCAGATCGTGCGCTGCGAAGTGCTTGTTGACCCACCCGGGACCGGAGGATGTCGCCAGCGCGAAAGGAATGCGCTCGGCTTCCAGACGGTCGAACAGGGCGAGCGCGCCGTGCTTTAGCGGGGCGGCCTTGTCGCCGAAGAAAGCGGCAACCGTGCCGTAAAAGGTTTCGAGCGGAAACGTTTCACCGAAATACTCACGCATCTTCATTTCGCTGTGCTGCCGATGCCGGCCGACAAGGCTGAGAAACTGCTCATGCGTGAACGGCACGCCATGCCGGTCGGCGGCGGCCATGTAGGCTTCCAGGACCAGGGCTTCGCTATCGATCAGCGTGCCGTCGAGGTCGAAAACCACGGCTTTGGGCTGGCGAGGCAGTCGCAGACCGGATCGTGATGGGCTCGAGGAGGAATTCATTGGCGGGAGGTGGCGGTTCTGGCTGGTCCGGTCAAGCGGATGGGGGTAGGACGCTGCAAAACACATAGACGGGAGTTGCGCACATGCGGCGTATCGAAGGCTTCATCGGCGGCAAATCGGTCAAGGCGACGTCAGGCCGGGAAGGCGACGTTTTCAACCCTAACACGGGCGAAGTGCAGGCCAAAGTTGGCCTCGCCACCACCGAAGATGTGGACGCCGCCGTGGCGGCTGCCGCCAAGGCCTTGCCGGGCTGGGCCGCGACAAACCCGCAACGCCGCGCGCGCGTGATGTTCGAGTTCAAACGGCTGGTCGAGGCCAACATGCAGCAGCTCGCCGAGATGCTGTCGAGCGAACATGGCAAGGTGATCGCGGACTCAAAGGGCGACGTGCAGCGGGGCCTTGAGGTGATCGAGTTCGCCTGCGGTATCCCGCATGCCCTCAAGGGCGAGTACACGGAAGGCGCAGGTCCGGGCATCGACGTCTATTCGATGCGCCAGCCGCTGGGTGTTGTGGCCGGCATCACGCCGTTCAACTTCCCGGCGATGATCCCGATGTGGATGTTCGGCGTCGCCATCGCGGTCGGCAACACGTTCGTGCTGAAGCCTTCAGAGCGCGACCCGAGCTTGCCGGTTCGCCTCGGCGAGCTGTTCATGGAAGCGGGCGCGGCCGTGGGTCTCGACGTGACCGGCGTGCTCAACGTCGTGCACGGCGACAAGGTGGCGGTGGATGCGCTGCTTCATCACCCCGAGATCAAGGCGATCAGCTTCGTCGGTTCGTCCGACATCGCGCACTACATTTATCATACCGGCGCGGCGAACGGCAAACGCGTGCAGGCGATGGGCGGGGCCAAGAACCACGGCATCGTCATGCCGGACGCCGACATGGATCAGGTGGTGAAAGACCTTTCCGGCGCTGCGTTCGGTTCGGCAGGCGAGCGCTGCATGGCGCTGCCGGTTGTCGTGCCGGTCGGCAAGAAGACCGCCGACGAGCTGCGCGACCGCATGGTCGCGGAGATGGGGACACTGAAGGTCGGCGTGTCAAACGACGCGGGCGCGCAGTACGGTCCGGTGGTGACAGCGGCGCACCGCGACAAGATTGCCAACTATATCCAAATGGGCAAGGACGAGGGCGCGGACCTCCTGGTCGATGGCCGAGGGTTCAAGCTGCAGGGCTATGAAAACGGGTTCTTCATCGGACCGTCGCTGTTCGACAACGTGAAGCCGGGCATGAAGACCTACCATGAAGAGATCTTCGGGCCTGTGCTGCAGATTGTGCGCGCCAACACGTTCGAGGAAGCGGTCGATCTGCCGAGCAAGCACCAATACGGCAACGGCGTCGCGATCTTCACGCGCAACGGCCGCGTCGCGCGCGAGTTTGCCTCGAAGGTGAATGTCGGCATGGTCGGCATCAACGTACCGATCCCGGTGCCGGTGGCCTACCACACCTTCGGCGGCTGGAAGCGCTCGGCCTTCGGCGACACCAACCAGCACGGCATGGAAGGCCTCAAGTTCTGGACGAAAGTGAAGACCGTCACCGCCCGCTGGCCGGAAGGCGACGTGGGCGATTCCAGCTTCGTCATTCCGACGATGCGCTGACCGCGCGGCGCAGATGCAGCTGCCTTGAGCTGGTTTATAGCGGGCGCCGACTCTGTTAGGGTCCGCGCAGTCACCCATCAGCTGGGTGAAGGGGAGCCAATCATGATCGGACATGCCTTCCGTCGCGTGGTCGGAACGACCGCCATTGTGCTTGCTGCGCTACTTGCGCCAGTCGCCAATGCACAGAAGCCGCCACCGCCGCCGGTGATCCTGAACCCGGGTATCGTGGCCAAGATAACGCCTCCCATCATCCTCAAGACCGAGAAGATGACGGCATTCGATCCCACCAAGAACGGGTACAAATTCATCAACACGTTCAAGACTGTGACGGGCGTGTTTGACGTCACGACCGGCGGCCTGTGTGGCGGCATGGTCTACAGCGTGCTCGATTATTGGAAAGCAAACCAACCCGTTCCGCAACAGGCCTACACACCAATCAACGGTACGACGCTGCAGAGTTTTCTCTACAAACGAAACATGGACGCGCTCGCAGCGCACATGGACAAGTGGGTCGAGCTGCACTTGAACCCAGCCGGCATACGCGACAACGAGTTCTTCCGCTGGGGCCTGCAGGGAACGAATGGCGGGCGGCTGCAGGAGTTGCGGGCGAAGATCGACAAGGGCGAACCCGCTCCGCTGGGGCTGAAATCCCTCGACGGCAATCCAGGATCAGACCATGTCGTGCTCGCGTACGGCTACGACATGGGACGCTACAAGGGCGATCTCGGCGCCAATCAGGAAGACCTCAAGATCTTCATCTACGAGCCAAACTATGGCGCGCAGAAAGTCACGATGGTTCCCAAGCCGGACCGCAACGTCTGGTGCAACGTCGAACTGAACAATCGGGGCAAGGAAGTCTGCTGGCGCACATGGTTCGTGCAGCAGAATTACGCGCCCGTTGCTGCGCCAGCGATCTCGTCTTCACCGCGCGAGCTGGTGTTGGCTTTCAAGACCGGCGGCGACGATCTGCGCGGCGGCAATGACAACGTCCACGTCATCGTCAATCTCCGGAGCGGCGGTACCGTGCGCGCAGAGAACGTCAATCTGCGCCAGCGCTGGATCGACAACACCTGGCAGGAAGTCGGCGTCTCTCTTCCCGCTGGCACGAACGCCGCGGATGTCCGCTCTGTTGGGTTGCAGACGACACTCGGCGGCGGCTTTGATGGAGACAACTGGAATCTCGACGAGTTCCAAATCAAGTTCAACGAGAATGGCGCGACGCGCGCGCAATGCAACCTCAAGAACACGCCCCTGAAGCGCTTCACAGGCGACAGCCAGACGTGGAGCACGAATTTCCCCTGCTGAGGACGTGCGAGAGTCGATCCGGCGAGTTGCCGGATCGACCGCGTCTTATCGCTAATGCTCCGCGCCAGGCGCAGCATCTGCCGCTGGTTTTGCGCCAGCAGCCTGGAAGTTCAGCACCACAGACCAGCCGGACGGCCGTCCGCTGCGGATGCTGCCGTTGGTGGTGTATTCTTTCCGGAGTTCGATCGGGTAGACGTAAAAGTCCGAGCCCTCTTTGCGTGCGAGGTCCGCTACAGTTTCGTAGATCAGCGCTTCGGTGCGCTCGTCGCCATTGTTGCCGCCGTCGCGCGCCGTCCAGCCAGCAGGCAGGCATTGGTCGAGTTGCGCTTTGGCGGCGTCGAATGCTATCTTTGCTTTCGCGCCATTCTCCTCATCATCAAATACTCCTGCGGAGAACAGCTGGCAGTTGACGACATAGGTGTCTGGATCGCCCGGGTTCCAGCCGGACATCTGGCCCATCGTGCACTGGGCGCCTGCGGGCTGGACCTCAGTGGTGAACTGATCCTCGACCTTGTGGTCGCCCAGCATGATGTTCCCGGTGCGCAGCGACATGAAAGGCGGAGCTTCGCTGATCGCCGAAGCCAGCATGGCGATGTCCTTGCAGCCATCGCGGGGTGCGGGGGCAACGACGCCAACTTCCGGCGCAGCCGGGGTCGTCGCCGGGGCTTCGCCGTCGCAGGCTGCCAGTGCAAAAACGCTCGTCGCCGCGAGTAGAGCCCGCATGATACTTGTTCCCTTTTTCTTTGGATGGAAGGAAGAACACGCGATTCATCTGTGGTGACAACCCCAAAACGACTCACGAAGCCTTGCGCAAAGGCGTTGAAGTTTGTGTCTGTTGTGATGCGGTTCGGCGGCGCTTGATTGCGATGCCATAGCGGGGCTAGGTCGGGAGATCGTTCACGGAGGATAGTCCCATGACCCGCATCGCATTCATCGGCCTTGGCAATATGGGCGGCGGCATGGCTGCGCGGCAGGTGGCGGGCGGGCGCGATGTTCATGCTTTCGATTTGTCGGACGTTGCTGTGAAAAAGGCAGTGGCCGCTGGCGCGCATCCGGCGGGAAGCGTGGCGAAGGCGGTGGAGGCGACGGACGTTGTTATCACCATGCTGCCGGCAGGGCCCCATGTCCGAAAGGTCTATGACGAGCACATTCTTCCGCATGCCCCGAAGTCGGCGCTACTGATCGATTGCTCCACGATCGATGTGGACTCGGCGCGCGCGGTGGCGACACAGGCGACAGGCGCGGGGTTTCGGTTTGCGGATGCGCCGGTGTCGGGCGGCACGGCTGCGGCGGATGCGGGCACGCTGGCTTTCATGGTCGGGTGTGACGAGGCGGCGTTTGCGGACGTGGAAGAAGCGCTGAAGCCGATGGCGCGTGTGGTGATCCGCGCGGGCGATCACGGTGCGGGACAGGCGGCCAAGATCTGCAACAACATGCTGCTTGGCATTTCGATGATTGGTACGTGCGAGGCGTTTGCGCTGGCGGAGAAGCTTGGCCTGGCGCCGGATCGTTTCTTCGAGATTGCGGCCAAGTCGTCAGGCCAGTGCTGGTCGCTGTCGACCTATGCGCCGTGGCCGGGCGTGGGTCCGCAGACGGCTTCGGACCGCAACTATGACGGCGGGTTCGCGGCCAACATGATGCTGAAGGATCTGAAACTGGCGCAGGAGGCCGCTGCGCGGGCCGGCGCGACGACGCCGCTCGGCAATCAGTCGGAGGCGATCTATGCGCTGTTCGACCGGCTCGGATATGGCGGCAAGGACTTTTCTGGCGTGCTGCAGATGTTGCGCGGAGACCTCGCTCGCCTGTCGGGTTGATCGGTTAACCAAACCGACCGCGCACCCTTTAGCGATGGGCAGGAATTGTTGTCCTTTTTCGACAGGCGTCTGACCCCTTTTTCCGTTTGCTCCCGCTTACTGATACAGAGGGGTCGAACTTGCAGCCATTAGCCGGTCGCCGTGGGGGAACGGGCTTCGCGCAGATTTGACCTCTCGCTGGAAATGGGCCAGTTTTCAACGGGCTGGAGCGCAAATGCGCTTCCACCGGTGGAACTGGGCCACTGGAACGATCTGGGAGTTCTGAATGGAACAGGAAATTCCGCCGCTGGCGGGGGCGCCGGCGGCCTCCAACATCTTGATCGATGATTGGCTGATCTATGTGATGTGGGCGGCCGTCGCGTTTGCGGCGCTTTGGGTCGTTTCTGCTATTTTCATGCAGATGCGCCGGCGTGCAACCAACCTCACCTCCGCGCATCAGGCCGGCGTGAAGAAGGAGGCGACGCCTGACTTCATGAAGGTCGATCAGAAAGCCCGCGACGCCGCCATGCAGCGCGGCGAAGCCTACGAGAAAGAGCTCGACACACGTGAGGCGGCGGAAGCCACAGCGGCTGCGGCCAGGGCCGGCAAGAAGGCGCCGCTGAACATGCTGAAGACGATCTCCGGCATCGCCAGCTTCGCGTTCTCGCTCTTCACCCTGCTCGGCGCTGTGCTCAGCACGTTCCGCACCATGGACGCAGCTGGCGCCCAGCTGAGCAAATTTGACCAGGTCGGCGCAATCGTTACGAAATACCCGATCCCCGCGATCGTCTGCATGTTCGTGATCGGGTATACGATCTTCATCTGGGTCTCCCAGAAAAAATGGGCCGATCCGCCCAAGATCTGATCCGTACTGGCTGAAATCCAAGACACATCTCCTCCTGCTGGAGCCCGACCGATGAAGACCGAACAACTGACCGTCAGCGACCCGCGCCTTCTGGCGGAGTTCATCGCGCCCGACGCCATGAAGTCCTTCTTCGAGAAGCGCTTCGAGGTACCACCCGATCATCTCGGCCTGCTCATGCGCAATGGCCAGTTCGTACAGGCCTACAAGGGCGCGCACTTCTCGGTCGGCGGCCTGTTCCACCAGTTGAAGGGCGTCATTGGCGGTTCGAGCTCGGTCAGCCTCATGATTGCCGACCTGAAGACGTTCCAGCACTTCTACGAAGTCGTCGCCCGAACGAAGGACAAGGTCGACATCACGGGCACGGTCGTGCTCGACCTTCAGATCAATCCCGAGAAGCCGCAGAACATCATCGGCATGATGGAGCAGCGCCGCTCGCTATCGAAGGCCGATGCCGCCCTGCGCATCAAGAGCCACGCCTGGGAGCGCGTGTTCGAGGCCGCCGTCAGCCGCGTCAACGCCAACGAAGTGCGCGGCAACAAGGGTCTGCAGGACATGATGCAGGCCGACCTGATGCAGGAATGCGAGCGCATTGCGGGCGATCTCGGCCTGATGGTGCGAGCAGCCTCCGTCAACTGGGCGATCAACGACGTCGAAAAGCAGGAAGCGGCCCGCGCCGCTGCTGAACGCGAGACGGACCGGCTGGAGTTCCAGTTTGCAACGCTGAAGCGTGATCTCGAGCGCGAGCATCTGACGACGCTCATGAAAATCGACTACAAGCAGGAACTCGACAAGCTTGACCTCAACAATGAGGACGACCTGCGCCGTTTGGTGCTGAGCAACGAAATCGAGTTCAGCGACGCTCGCGAAACCGGCGCCCGGATCGCCGAGATGAAGGTGCTTGCGCACGAAATCGATATGCTCAAGACCCAGCGTCTCGCCAAGTTCGAAGGCGAGCTGCAGCAAGCGACTCATGACGGTGTTGACCTGACGATGATTCAGGAGCGCCGCCGCGGTGTCGAGCGCAATACGGAACAGCTTGATCGCGAGCATGCCCTTGTGCTGCGTGCTCTGGAGCGGGACTACGACAGCGAAACGCGTGCGCTTGCTCGCGACGAGCGAAAAGACGATCGCGAGTTCGATCGCGAGGGACGCGTTCTCCTGCGCAAGGAAGATCGCGGCAACCGTCTCGAAGATCGGGAAGATCTCAAAGTTACGCGCAAGGAAGACCGCGACTACGATCACGAGTCGCGCGCCAAGGAACTGGATATCCGCTCCAAGGAGCGCGATCAGGGTTTCGATACGCGTAAGAAAGAAGTCGATGTCGCCGACAAGGAAGAGTACGGGCGCATGGCGCGCGGACGCGAAGCCGACAAGATCGCGCTCGAGAAGCTGAAGGGTCTTGCTGGCCTTGAGGCTGATCAAGAGCGCGAGCGGTTGAAGCGCAAGATCGACGAAGCGGACTCCGCGCATAATCGCGACATGGACCAGCGCAAGCTGGAAGCCCAGCGCGAGGCGGATCGTCTCGTGCTCGGCGCCAAGATGTCGCCGGAACAGATCCTAGCTGTGAATGCCGGCCTTAGCCCGGATGTTGCAAAGGTTCTTGAAGAGCAGGCCAAGGCGCAGGGCGTCGACAAGAACGCCCAGATGGACCTGATGCGTCAGATGGTTGAGCAGGCAAACCGTCAGGCGGTCCGTTCGGAAGAACAGGCGCGCGCAATGTTCCAGGCGGGCATGACCGGCGCTGTCGGCGTCGCGGCTGGTGCGGGTGGCAAGGGCAATGCGGCTGGTGGTGTGGGGCCGGGTGATGCGACCGTCGAGTGCCCGAAATGCACGCGCGTCAATCCGGCCAAGGCCAAGTTCTGCGTTGGTTGCGGCGAGCAACTCCGCCACTAGGAGAGCCAGTCGATGATCGAACCGGCCAGCGATCAGGGCGGCATTTCAAAGTGCTGCTACCAGCACGCGGTGACGGCGGACGCGGTGTTCTGTGGCGAGTGCGGCAAGCCTCTGCTTCGCTGCATGGCGTTCGAGGAATGTGGCGGACTGGTCGGCGACGATGGTTGCTGCGCAGTCTGTGTCAGGCCGCAACTGTTTCTCGACAAGGACGCGGTGACGGAGGTCAAGGCTGGCGGCGTGCTCGTGCTGCCGCTGGTTTTCTATAATGCCTCGTCGATCGCGCGGCCGTTGTTCGTAACCGATCTCTGGTTGCGTGAAGGGGTCGGACAGCAGCGGCGGATCGAGCTACCATGGAAGCGTCTCGATGCGGGCGGATCGAACCGCATCAACATCCAGACCGGCGCGTTGGAGCGCCAGGGGCGCCACGGCATCGAGATAACATTTGCCGTCGCCACGAACTACTACATGCGGGAGGAGCGGTTTGCGTTCAACTCGTCGCTCGGGCTGGAAGTCGAACAGGGCGGCAGCCTCGTGATCAACCAGACGATCAATGCGTCGGGCGTCGGTGCGGGCAGCGACACGGTCTATGCGCCGATCCGGCTGGAAACAAATGGCGATCAGGCGCGCAAGGTCGCGGCGACTGGCGGTAAGGCTGCGGCGTTGGCGCTGCAACGCGCGGACAATTTCGAAGCGTCGAACGGCGTGCGAGGCTACACGGATGGCTCACTGAAGGGCGTCGTGGTGGGCCGTGGAGCGCGGATCGTGTGGAAAGGATTTGGGGCGGGCGGGCCGACACAGGGACCGATCACGACGAAGGACGGTCTGATCGCGATGGGCCGGGGCAAGACGAGCGCGGACGGCGGCGAGAACCAGGTGCAGCTGCTGGTGACCGATACGGACGGCGCGGTCGATGAGCAGATGAGTCAGGCGATCTCGCGCCGTCACATCGACCTGTTCCTGCAGAGCGGACGGCTGTGTGCGCGGGTGACGGGGTCGGCCGGTATGCAGATCGGTGATCATCGCTATGGCGCAGACGATGCGATTGCCGTGGTCGACAATGGCGACGTCATAAGTGTGCTGCCGAAATTTCCGGACAATCTTGGTCTGCAGGTGCGCATGCGCGCTATGCACGGGCTTGTCGATGAAATCACGATCACGCGCCTGCCCGCGATTCCGGAAGGATCGACCCCATGAAATGCCCCAATTGCAGCAGTGAAATTGCGGCGGACGCGCGCTTTTGCGGCGAATGCGGACAGCCAATGAAGCAGCTCGGGAAGAGCCTGTTTGAAGAAACTCCGTCGACGGCGCCTGCCGCAGCACCGAAAGTCGACCTGTCCGGCCTGCGCACCATCGACGACATGGAAACGAAGTCGCCGCGCGCCAACTCGCAGCAAGTGTTGCAGCCGGGCGACGTATTCGCGGGTCGCTATGAAGTGAGCCAGCTGATCGGTGAAGGCGGCATGGGTGTTGTCTATCGCGCGATGGACAAACTGACCTCGAAGCAAATTGCGCTGAAGCTGATCCGCGCCGACCGGCTGGCCGGTGGCCGGGATGCGGTGGATCGCTTGATCCGCGAAGGCGTGACCTCGCGCGACATCCGTCATCCGAACGTGGTGGCGGTCTACGATGTGGGTGAGGCGGATGGCCAACCCTACATGTCGATGGAATTTCTAGGCGGCCAGAGCCTGCGCGCATGGACGCGCCAGCGCCTGCAGACGTCGACAGATTGTTCGATGCTGACGGCTGCCAACATCATCGCTGAAATTCTCGCGGGTCTCGATGCGGCGCACAAGGCGGGCGTCGTTCACCGCGATCTCAAGCCCGAGAACGTGATGTTGACGACTGAGCCCAACGATAAGGGCGCCTCGCTCAAGATCCTCGATTTCGGCGTGGCGCGCGCGGCGGGCGGCGGCGATACGGGCGCGACCAACCTCGGCACGCCCAGCTATATGGCGCCGGAGCAGATCACAGCGCCGGACTCGGCGCAGCCGGCGGCCGATCTCTATTCGCTGTCGGTGATGTTTTACGAGCTACTGGTCGGCGTACTGCCGCGTGGCCATTGGCAGCCGCCGAGTGGGGGGCGTAGCGATGTGCCAGTTGCGATCGACAAGCTGATCGAGCAGGGCCTCGCCAACAGCCCGCGTATGCGCCCACAGAGTGTCGCCGAATATGGCAAGGCGCTGTCAGACGCGATGAACACCGCGCATACGAACAACACCTTCGCGCCATGGCTGCAGAAACTGCAGAACACCGACTTCAAACCCTTGATGGACCAGTTGAGTCAGGGGCTGAAGACGCACACCAACACGAAGCCGGCGCAAGTCTCGACTGAGCCCAACGGCGTCGTGAACGGCAAGGGCTGGAGTAATCAGTGGGCGTGGATGCTGGGCGGCTTCACCAAGAACTATGCGAATGGCAAAGGCCGGGCGTCGCGGATGGAATACTGGTCCGTCACAGCCGCTGCGGTTGTGCTCCTAGTCATCGGCGCGGCGGTTGATTATGAATCACTCGGCTCGCTGACTGGAGGGGATCTCAGCGAGTACGCCATGTCCATGGCGATGCAGGCAGGTGTCTGGTCGCCGATCTGGTCGTTCATTATCCTGCTCGCGATCCTGGGACCGATGGTTTCAGTAACGTCGCGCCGTCTGCACGACATGGGAGTTACTGGCTGGGCGACGATTGCTTTTTTCTTTCCAGCAATCGGCCAGATCGGCAGCATCATCATCGGTCTTCTGCCGGGACAGAGGGGCAAGAACCAGTATGGACCAAATCCGCTGGGTCAGGGCGCCTGACATTTAGCGCACCGGCGGCGCCATTCTCCGGGACGGACAAGTGGGGTGAGCGATGCGTGGGATCAAGGCCAAGGATGGCTCGTATAATTGCGGCGTGATGCGTGCGACTTCGGCATCGCCTGCGCCGCGACTGAAATTCGGGGCGACGACGTATGAGCGCAAAGTAGACCTGCGCCAGTACTGTTCTCCGATCTTCGATCAGAAGAACATCGGATCGTGCTGTGCAGCATCGCTGTGTGGCGCGCTGGAGTTCCTGGTAAGAAAGAGCAATCAGCCGAAGCGTACACTGTCGCCGTTGTTCCTGTTCTACAATGCGCGCAAGATGTCTGACTCGACCAATCAGATCGACGGCACGATGACGGCGCATGCGAACGCCGCCGTGATGGCGTTCGGCGTTTGCAACGAAGATCTCTGGCCCTATCGCGAGGAGATCGCCCGCAAAGAGCCGACGCAGAACGCATACGATGGCGCGACGAGTTTCGAGGCCGTGCAATATGCCCGACTTGGATCAACGGACGAGGTGAAGGCGACGTTGAGCGGCGGGCTGCCCGTGATGTTCGCTGCGGACATCGGCACGGGCTATTTCGATGTCGCCGCGCGGTCGGGACGTATGCCGGACATTGGAACGGTCGAAGGCGGCAAGCCGTGCCATCACGCGATGCTACTCGTCGGCTATGACGATGACGACAAGACCTGGCTGGTGCGCAACAGCTGGGGCGAACAGTTTGGTGAGCGGGGCTATCTGCGAATTCCGTACGACCTCTACAATCGCCATGTGTGGAACGAAGACATGTGGGTGATCGGCAAGCTGGAAGACAAGCAAGGCCCGACGCGGCTCGAAGGATCGGTCCACGAGGCGCAGGCCTATGTCGAGCAGCATGCAGCCGACGACATGCGCGTGGCGCTCGCCAAGCTCGGGAGGGACATCAGCGAAGACCTGCAAAAACGTGCGGACGACGCAAAAACGTCGATCCGGGATCGCCTTCGGAAGCAGGAAGATGAGCTTGCGGCGAAGCGGAAAAAGCCCGGCGAGCCCTGAAAACGCTCACGAACGCGTGCTATATACACGCGCTGCAATGGCTTCCGAAGGTTTCGTTTCCGTTAGCCGGTCGTTCACCGCTATAGTGTCGATGAGCACGTGAACGACGGGGGATGCTTCTCCTGCCACCCTGTCGTAAAAGGTGAGCGCAGCGACGTCCCCCCTCCCACTCCGCTCGCCCCGCTAAGGCCGTGTCTGATCCCCCCGACGCGGCCGGCGCGTTTCCGGGGCTCAGTTTTTCTTCGCCGGCGCCAGATACTGCCAAGCCGTGTAAGCCGAGAGTGCGGCCGTGACGACGAGGAGCGCGATCCAGACTAGCCACGCTTTAGATGCGAGATCGAGCACAAGCAAAGCATCGACCTTCGCGGCCATCGCAATGTTGAAGATGTGATGCTTCAGTGCGGCCCCAACAAGATAAGCGCCAACGACCACGAGTTCGAGAGCCGTCTTTATTTTGGCGAGTGCAGAAACGCGTGTGCCTTCCCCGTCTGGTGCGGACAGTCTGACCCAAGTCATCATTACATCGCGGAAGACGATCACGATGACCGCAAGTGTTGCAAAAAAAAAGTAGAAGTTCGGAAATCGTTGCCAGTGAGATAGAACGATTGCGATGAGCGGCAAGCCGACAAGTGCCTTGTCCGCGATTGGATCGATTATGCGACCGAACTTTGATTGGGCATTGAACGCGCGCGCCGCCATGCCGTCAAACAGGTCAGTGAGCGCTGCGACTACGAACAAGACCGCGGCGATTGCCAAGCTGGTCGTCATCTCAGCGTAAGCTTTGTCTCCGACGTCTTCGAGGTATCCGAACAATTTTGCGCCAACCCAAATATGCCACGCGATCACGGGCGCCAGGATGAGGCGTGTGAGCGTGAGCGCGTTGGGGATGTACTTTAGCAAAAGTCGGTCTCCGGCAGGCGCGTCTCGTTAGCGTGAATGAGGGACGATGGGCAGGGCCAGGTGGCGGTTTGACGTACAGTGTGGAGTGAGGCGCAAAGAAACTGGTTGCGATGTGTTATAGTATATCATATCGATACACTATAACATGAGGAGCCTCCCATGCGCCTTGCAACCAGCTTGTTCTTTAGCGTCGCCGTTGCAGCGATCGCCATACCAGCCGCTTTCGCACAGACCACGCCGGATACGCCGCCGGATGATGGGGCGGACAGTCGGGGCGACGTTGTGATCGTCACCGGTATCGGGCCGGCGCGGGCGAGCGACGAACTGATCGCGAACACCACGTCGCTCGACAGTGCAGCGCTGACCGAGCGTCTCTCCGGCGGTCTTGGTGACACGCTTGCGGGTCTGCCCGGCATTTCGTCGAGTGCGTTCGGTCCCGGCGCGAGCCGTCCGATCATACGTGGGTTGGGCGCCGAGCGCGTGCAGGTGCTGGCTAACGGTATCGGCGTGGTCGATGCTTCGGCGGCGAGCCCGGACCACGCGACGACAAGCGACCCGCTGGGCGCTGAACGCATCGAGATCCTGCGCGGGCCTGCCTCGCTGGCGTATGGGGGCGGCGCGACGGGCGGCGTGGTCAATGTGATTGACGGTCTGATCGTCGAGAGCAAACCCGATACGATTTTCTCCGGCTCGCTCTATGGCGCGCTGACCAGCGGGGACGAAGGCAAGCAGGTTGCAGGACGCGTGACCGGTGTATTGGGCGATTTTGTCGGCGTGGTGAACGGATCGCAGCTGGAGACGCACGACGTTGATATTCCGGGCTTTGCGCTCACGGCTGCTGCAAGAGCGGATGCCATTACCAATGGTGTTGATCCGGCTACGTTTGCGCATGGCACGCTGCCGAACTCGGAAGTTGATACAAAGTCGATTAGCGCGGGCTTGACCTGGGTGGGCGATGGCGCGTTCCTTGGCGGCGCGGTGCGGCAGCTGGATGATCGTTATGGCACCGTCGCGGAGCCGGACGTTTTCATCGAGCTGAACCAGACACGCTATGATGTGCGAGGTGGACTCAAATTCAACGATGGCTGGCTGAAGTCGATCATCGCTTCGGGCTCGCATGTCGATTACGAGCACACCGAGTTCGAAGGACCGGGACAGCCCGGAACCGTGTTCACCAATGAAGGCTGGGAGGGGCGGCTTGAGGCGCAACATGCGTCGGTGGCGGGCTTCGAGGGCAGCGTTGGCGTGCAGTCGTCGGAGCATGACTTTGCTGCGGTGGGCGACGAGTCTGTGATCGGGCCGACCAATTCGAAGCAGACAGGCGTGTTCATCTACGAGACTCTGGACCAGGGCCAATGGGGCCTTGAGGGCGGCCTGCGCTATGACACCGCCGATGTCGACAATATCGTTGGTGGCAAGCGTTCGTTCGAGCCGTGGAACGCATCGTTCGGCGCGCACGTGCATATCGGCGACCATGTGTTTCTCGGCGCATCGGTTGCGAGCACGGAGCGGGCGCCGACAGACCTTGAGCTCTTCGCCAATGGTCCGCACCTTGCGACGGCGCAGTTCCTTGTCGGCGATGATAAGATCAACACCGAGAAGGGCATCAACACCGAGCTGACGGCGCGCTGGGAGGATGACGATTTCAACGTGTCGGGTTCGGTCTACCGGTTCAACTTCGACCGGTTCACCTATCTGCGCGACACCGGCGCGGTTGAAACTGGCACAGACCTGCCGATTTTCCAGTATACGCAGGCCGGCGCGACTTTCACGGGCTTCGAACTTCAGGGCGATGCGAAGCTGGGTTCGGCGTTTGGCATCGACTGGAAGACCGATGGGTCAGCAGACTTCGTGCGGGCCGAACTCGACAGCGGCGGCAACCTGCCGCTGATCCCGCCGATGACGGTAAATGCCGGGATCGAGGGCGAGTTCAACGGCGTCACCGGGCGGATACAAGCGCAACATACGGCGAAACAGAATGACAATGCGAGCTTCGAGCGGCCGACCGACAGCTATACGACGATCGATGCGCGGGTCGGCTTCGACATTGCGGACGGAGTTCATCTGATTCTTGAAGGCAAGAACCTGACCGATGAGGAGGTCCGCCTGCACACCTCGCCGCTGAAGGAGATTGCGCCGATGGCTGGACGGAATTTCCGGGTGGCGATACGCGCGGATTTCTGAGGCAGGCGTAGGAGTACGATCTCAGACGCGGATGCGCTGAGGTTGGGTGGGTTAGGATATTCCTGAAACTGGGCTCAGCGGCGGTCCGCGACAGCAGAAACTACGCTTGAAAGACAGTTGCTCCGTCTCGCTCGCAAACGCGAGCGACCCACCTCCCCCAGTCCTTTGCACTGAGGTAAGCAAGCGAACAGTGCTGTTTGCCCACAACGGCGAACCCGGGAGAGGTGGCGCGCGACGCAGTCGCGTGACGGAGGGGGTAGAGACCGTCGGTCATATGGCGCCTAGCGATGCTGTAGCATTCGCGCAGATCATCGACGTAAGCGTCGACGACGCGGTTCATGTTGCGGAAGGCGTGCGCGTAGTGAGCGAGGCGTTCCTCCGTGTCGGACCAGAGGATGGTCGGCGCGATGATGTGAAGGCGTACGAGGCTTGGGTTCCAGCCGGGGCGGCGATAGACTTTGCGCCAGAGGGCTTGATCGAGTTTGCCTTCGGCGTGAGCGAGCATCAGGGCGAAGTGATCGCGAACCTGTTTGCCGATTGAGTCGCCGCGCATGACCCTGTTGCCGCTGCTCACCGCGAAGATGATCAGCGCCCAGAAGCTGGCGAGACATCCCCTCAGAGAGGGGACGTCTCGCAGCAGCCATAGAGGGAAGCTGTGGCGTTTCATGGGTGCGATTGCAAATGCGCTGGGAGGCCGGCCGATTTTGCGAGCCTCGATCCACCATATTTTTCGGGCAAGTGTTTGACACTACGCGCGAGATTTTTTGCGTTTCCGCCGAGTCTGCACAGCAGCCTTCCAACAAAAGGGGGCGCAACTCACGCGGTCATTTGCTTCGATCACTGTCATTCCGGGCGGAGACGCGAAGCGTCGGAGATCTGGAACTGAACTGTTCGCACCGGCCCATGTTGCCCCTGGGTTCCGGCTCTGCGCGCTGGCGCGTTTCGGGCGGAATGACCGTGAGGGGGTGACTCCGAGGGGATGGGGCTTGGTGTTAGGTTGGCTGCGGAGATTCTGCGATGTCGTTGCACAAGGCTGAGTTCAATGCATTTTGCGCAGCGTTGCCGGGGGCGGCGTTTGTTGAGCAGTGGGGTGGAGCTCAAGTCTGGAAGGTGGGGGGCAAGGTGTTTGCCATTGCGTGGTTCGAGCCGGGGCATGCGTCGGAGATCACGTTCAAGGTGTCCGACATCGGGTGGGAGGTTTTGCGCGAGGCGGCGGGATGCCGGCCGGCGCCTTACATGGCGTCGCGTGGGTTGAAATGGATTCAGAGCTTTACCAAGCCGGGATTGAGCAAGCGGGAATTGAAGGCGTATCTGACAGCGTCCTACAGGATGGTGGCTGAGGCCTTGCCGAAACGCACCAGATTGGCGCTCGGACCTGCCGAAACTGGAAGTTGAGAGTGCGATCGATGGATGACTTCACGAACATTCGTGCGTTGACCTTCGATGTGTTCGGTACGGTGGTCGACTGGCGCTCCAGTATTGCGCGTGAGGCCGAGGCGATGCTGGCGCCGAAGGAGCATGGGCTCGACTGGGGCGCGTTTGCCGATGCATGGCGCGGGCAGTACCAGCCGATGATGGCGGCGGTGCGAGAGGGCAAGCGCGGCTATGTCGTGATGGATGTGCTGCACCGGGAAATGCTGGATGTTGCGCTGGCGAAGGCTGGCGTCAGCGATCTCGATGAAACAGAAAGGCATCGGCTGAGCATGGCATGGCGGCCGCTCGATCCGTGGCCGGATGCGGTCGAGGGCATGACGCGGCTGAAGGCCGGGCGTGCCGTTGTGGCGCTGTCGAACGGGAATATCTCGCTGGTGCTGTCGATGGCGAAGCGGGCCGGGATTCCGTGGGATGCGATCCGCGGATCGGAGCTGGTGCAGACGTGCAAGCCGGATGCTGCGATCTATGATAGCGCGTCGCGCCATCTCGACCTCGCGCCGCTGCAGATCATGATGGTGGCGTGCCATCCGTGGGACCTTGACGCTGCGAAGGCGCGCGGCCTGAGGACGACGAATGTGCATCGGCCGTTGGAGTGGGGTCCGGGAACGGAGCGCGTGCTGCCGGAGGCCGGGACGTATGATGTGATCGTGCACAGCTTCACGGAACTGGCGGAGGTGCTGGGGGCTTGAATGCAAAAGGCCCGGCGTTGAAGCCGGGTCTGATGAATGATACCAACGGGCTGAAGATCTGACTCGATTTGGGGTTCCTGGAGGGATCGAACGCTGATTCATTTCGACGGCCAGTCGGGAGGACGGAGCATGTCGATTGCGATCACGCGTTTGGAGATGTCGGCGGTAGAGCTTCGGCGT
>JBBQJV010000026.1:0-44705 GCA_038326205.1 Caulobacterales bacterium
GTCGCCTTCCGCCGAAACAAACTCCAGCACGGTCCGGCCGCCCCTGATCGCCGTCACAATCACATCGTCCGCATGAAATCCGCCAAACTGATCGTCCGTACGCTGAGCGTCGGCAAGAACCTGAAGCAGGACGCCGACCAAAGCAGGCAAGGACGCGCGCGGAAGGCAGAGGTTCACACCCAGCGAAGCGAATGACCGCAGCCTGAGCATCCTCCGAGAGGCACGCGCCGATACATTTTTCGAGTGACGTGCGGGCTCGCCAATCAATTACATACCTGGGATAAACCAAGCGGCGCACCGTGTACCAACGCCGCCGAAGCCCGCCATCGCGCAACCATTTTGTGGATGTGGTTGAGGTCACGCCGCTTCGTAGATCTCGTAGCGATACCCGTCGACGTTCTGCACGCGCCAATCCTCCCCCAACCTCGCAAGTTGCTCATTGATCCAGTTGTCCGGTGGCACGGCAAACACGTCGCTCGCCGCAGCAGTTGAGTCTCGCATCAGATTTTCGTGGAGACGGTAAAGCTGTTCGACGATTGCAAGTCGACGCTGGTGCTCGGAGTGAATTGAACCTCGCGAGACGCCGCGGCTTTTCTTCTCAAACCCGGTCATGCGCGGCGCGCCTTTGAAAAAGTGCGTCACGGCGATAGCAAACTCAGATGTCGTGTTCATGAAAGCCCCCAAAGCCAACGCCCGAATTACGGCACCAAGCCAGGACGCGGGCAAGCCCAAGCGTCAAAACAGGCGACACAAATGCGTGTATGATCGCGTGTGTTGCTTCGACGACAACAACCTTGGCATCGCAACGTACCCAGATTGCCAAGATCGTCAGTGTAAGGAACGCATGAGCCGACACTGCGACACCACCGATACCCGCAACACCCGCTTACGATATCGGAAGACGCCTGCGGCGCGGATATCGCGGACCAGCGACCATCGCCATCCGGGTCACGGTATCCGGCTGTCAGCCCTCATCATGACTCTTCTGGGCTCGGGCAAGTGATTTCAAACCAGCCAACGACGCCGGACGAAGTCCAAAAAATGAACTTGATACAGGTTCGCGCGCCTTGAATTGACGCGCAGGGCAATTGCGGACTAGCGATTGTTTGCCGACCTGTCCCACCCCCCAACCCCGGGGCAGGAAAGCACGAGGGTGCCGGGCAACCGGCACCCTCACTGCCTGGAGCAAATTCTTGTCGTCCAACCGCCGCCTGTCCGGCACATGTCCGGAAAGGTAACTGTCGGACAGAACACGGCCCGTCCCCACCTAGTTTACGCTTAGCCACACGCCGGGAACCGCTCACCTCCTATTTGGGGGATGCCTCATAGAATCTTGCGAAACTCTGACCTTAAGATGCCGGAGCGTTGCCTCTGCCGGAGGCAAATGAGGCGCGTGAGTTGTGCGCCGACGCGCTCGCCATCACCTTCAAACGTGCATCAGACAAGACCTCGCTTCGACATGCGTCGTCCACGATTTCGCACAGCACCAGTCGAGCAAGCGAGGCCGGTCGTTCCCGCTACATGCGCAGTCTTTGATGCGCACGCAGAGCGTTCATCGTCAGCCCTGGGTACAAGCACCGCGTTTGATGGCGACCTGAACGCGCGCCGCATACGATATGAAGTACTTCGCTTGAGGTATGGGATCATTTGGCGTCATCCAATCTTCAAGCCTGACCAGATTTCACCCTTTCTCTCAATTGGAGTATCAAATAGAGAGAAGGGTAATTGCAGGTTTCCAGGATGCGCGCAGGGAAACAGACGGATGAGCGCCTGGGGGGGCGGCAATGATGGATATCGTCACAGCAGCGCGGCTTCTCGAAGAAGCAGTATTCGCACCCGATAATCTGGGTGAGGCCCTAAGCGAGGCAGGTCGGGCGCTCGGCTTCGATCACTTCTGTCTGGTCCATTCTGATCTCCACAATCTGACGAGCATTGCAAACGAAGAGTCCACCGAGGCGCTGGAGCTCTACGCGAAGGGCGGTTGGGTCGACGTTGACTATCGGTCGGCAAACGTGGGGCGTGTCCGCGACAACAAGCTTTTCCTCGACCATTTGATGGTCCCCGAGGACAAACGGATTGCAAACCCGATTTTCAATGATCTCTACGTGCCAAAGCGCATGGCCTATTACGCTGGCTGGCGCTTCTCCATCGAAGGCTCGACCTGGAACATTGCCCTCGCGCGATCGCAAGACAGGGGGCCGGTAACGTCTGAAGAAGCCCAGGACCTCGAACGTCTGATGCCGGTCGCAAACCGGAGCCTTTACCTCATTCACCGGCTCCGCGAGACCCAGGTCAGGGGTCTGTTCGACGGCTTGTCAGCCACACATACCGCAGCCGTCCTGCTGAATCGGGACGGGAGGGTGGGACGGATTACGCCGCAAGCGGAACGGCTCTTCAACATCGATTTCAACGTAAAGGACAGCACGCTGTGGAGCGCTCACGCGGCGAGCAACGCCCGGCTTGGCGATCTGTCGAAACGGGCAAGGACTCGCGAGGATGGAGCTCCCCTCGCCCCTTTCCTCGTCCACCGCTTCAGCGACAGCCGCCCAATTCTCGCCCAGCCAATCTTTGTCCGCGGCGCCGGCCTCGACCTGATGTCCAACGCCAGCATTGTCCTGTTCCTGACCACCCCTGGTCAGACCGAGATGATCGACGAACAGAACCTGCAACTCCTTTTCGGCCTCTCGCGCGCCGAAGCTCAGATCGCGCACCTTCTGGCTGAAGGCCTCGACCCGCAACAGATCGCCGAGAGGCGCGGCGTCAGCGTCGGTACGATCCGTGTGCAGATGAAGCATATCTTCCAGAAGGCGAATGTTCACCGACAGTCAGAGCTCATCAAGGCAATTGCAGAGATGCGACCGCCAGACGCCCTAGCGCTGCTTTCAGCGGCCCCTGCTCTTACCCGATTTGAGGGGTGATCCACCGCAGATGCTTGGCGCCGATAAAGTACACTGTTTCGGGTATAAATTTTGAGTCACATAAAATGCTAGTAGCACGCGCCGAGGGTTGGCGATCACATAGACAAAATGGACCGCGCCAAAGCGGCTGATTGGGTGGGTCGGGTAATGGGGGAATGGCATGTCATCAGTTCTGGCAGGTCTGGGCGCACGTCGCGAAGCCACAAAACGAGCTATAAAACAGGTCCTGGAAGCGCAATCAGCTGACCTGCCTTGTGATGACAGCGATCCGCGCAGTGATGTGTTGTGGGATCTTCAGCACCAGCTGGAGAGCTTGCACGCGCAAATCGCAGCATATGAAAAAACGGAAGGGCGCGGCCCTTAGAGGTGGATCGGTTTCTTTGAACCGGATCCGGGGTTGGGATAAGTGGATGTCCGCCTCGGTCATGCTGCAGGCGGGATTGGCTGGTCAAGCTACCGGGTTGCCGTAGCGAACATGACTTTCTTCGCCCCCAGGTTGAACCGCGCACACTCGATCCGCGAACCGCAGGCCGGATAAACATTTAGGACAGCGTGCAGCTTGGCGCTTGGCTTCACATGCCGCACGCTTGGCAAACATTCCTCACCTCGTTTCCCGAAGCACGACAAGCAATGCGGGAAGCGTCTGAGTTTATGCTCGGGATGGCGTGATCGTACCGGGGACCGATTTCTTTAACCGCCGAAGGTGATGCGCGTTGCGCGGCTTCCCTGGATCTCTCCGCCCACCTTGGAGCCGCGCGGATCACTTTTGCACGGCGGTGACAAAATATCCCAGTGGAGCGTCGGCATTTTGCTGAACGCGCGTCGATACATCGGGAGCATAGGCGGTCGAACTAACCTGACGCCTTACGAGGCATTGGTGCATGGCTATCGCACGGCTTCGGTTGATACTGACAACGTCAACGTGGTGGGCGACGATGCTAGCTCTCAACACGTCAGGTGTGTCTCTCCTGGCATCAGGCCGAGGAACGAGACTACCGCGTGACGGTCTCGCGCTTCATCGGAGCGAGCTTGGCAAGGAAGCGGTTCTGCGCGCCAAAAGCCACGCCTTCGTTTGCCATCGATTGCTGAAGCAGCTCGACAAGCGCGTTGAACTCAGCCGTGATGATGCCGTGATCCTCGTGCACCTTGGCCATGTCGCGGCCCGTATAGTCGCACCCACCATTCAGGATGTAGCAGAACTGCTCCTTGAGCGTGCGACGCAAGCGAACGAAGTCGGACGCGTGGAAAATCTCGGACGTCCGCTTGTCGACTTGCACACGCTCGACCAGGTCGTCGACGATGCGGCCGATACCTTCCTGGCCATGGAAGGCGGCCAGCATTTCCTTGCCCGCGAAGGGTCGCGCGCCGGCATTGTCATTCGAGATAGTGTAAGGATCGACGGCCTCTTCTTCAGGATGCGGCGCCGGCGATTGAGACGACGATTGCGCAAAAGCGGGTGTCGCAAGACCCAGCACGGCGGCGACTGCCAGAACGGATATACGCATGATCAGAACCCTGCCTGGAGGGAGAGATAAACGCCGCGCTGCTTTTCAAATGTCGCGATCGAGCCGAGGTCGACATAAGCGCCCGTGAGCGTCACAGTGTGATTGATCGCCCAGGCGGCATAAAGATCGAGCCAGTCATTCTCCTTGGCGATGGCAAGGTTGTCCGGTTTCATCCGGTATTCGGCGCCCACGATGATATCGGGCGCCAGCATCCAGCCCGCCGAGAATTCGCCCATGAGTTCGTGATCGTCATTCAGATTGCCGCCATACCCCAGCAAGCCGGTCTGGTTCGCATTCGTCCACCGCAGCGTGCCGTTGAGAAGCAATGAGCTGTCGAGGAAGAGTTTTGTAGCCGAAGCGTAGGTTTCCCAGCCCGCGTCATCCGCCCCACCCATTACGGAGATCACGGCGCTCTGGCTGTTCGTCTTCCAGTTGGCCCCCAAGGCGATCTGCGGCATCCAGATATCCTGGTCGTAAATCGCGTCCCCCGCGAAACGCACTTTCGCGCCCCAGACATCCTGGGCAAATGTGAACCCCTGCCCGAGGCCGAGCGCTGTTCCGACATCTTCGGTGTCGAATTCCTGCCGCGTATAGCTGAGCTCAAAGCGATCGAAGAGGCCGACCGCCGCGCCGTAGGACAGGAATGAATAGTCCGGCAGATCCACTGCGGTCATGTGGGCGACGCCGCCAATGCCGCGATCCGTTTCGTTTCCGGTGATGGTCGCCCAGGGTGTGAGGCCACCGCCGCCCTGCCCTTCGATCGTCGATATGCCCCGCGTCAGCAGCAATTTGCCGCCAGTCTCCACAGTGATGTCAGGGGAATTATCTTGAGCAATCGCGACGCCGGGAATCCACACAGCGGCCGCCAGACACACTACTCCTGCCTTGACCATGCAGGCCCTCCCTACGCGAACGATCGCTCGCCACCGTCCCCGCGACGAACAAGGCCTTGTCGCAGCTGGTAGTTAAGCAAGGCGAAAGGAACTCGGCTCCCACAGCCCGCCTTTACGTGGGATTCAGCGCGGACTGCTAAGCCTGCGACATGTCTGTACGGTTATTGCTATCAGCAGTTTTCGCCATTTGCCTCAGCACGCAAGCCTGGGCTGATGATCTCGTTGTCCGCGTCACAACCTCAGATGGCAGGCCGGTCGCTGATGCTGTCGTGATGCTGCCGGGGTCTGGCGGGCAGAAGCTCGTTGCGTCTGGCAAGCTGGAAGTGGCGCAGAAGAACAAGCAGTTTACGCCGTTCGTTCTGGTCGTCCCGGTCGGCGCTGTCGTCGGCTTCCCCAACCTCGATAAGTTTCGTCATCACGTCTACTCATTTTCCAAAGGCAACAAGTTCGAGCTTGAGCTCTTCGGCCGCGAGGACAAACGCGTCGTGACGTTTAACGCCGTCGGCATCGCCGCCATCGGCTGCAACATCCACGACCAGATGGTTGCCTTCATTCGTGTGGTCGATACGCCCTGGGCCGAGAAAACCGCCGCAGACGGCGCAGCGACCTTGCGATCAATTCCCGTTGGCAAGATCCGCCTGTCGGTCTGGCATCCGTATGCGAAGGCGAGCGATCAGACGGTCACGCAGGACGTGACGCCTAATGCAAGCGGCGCTGTAACCATCGTGCTCGACATAGCGTCACCGAAGTAAAGTCAGCCTGACGCAACATGTTCAAACGCCTCTCCACCGAACTCACGCTGATCTACGCGGCCCTCTTCGGCGCCGTGCTGCTGCTGATTTCGGGCGCGGTGTGGATGGCCGTCCAGGAAAATTCCAGCCAGGCCGTCCGCGCCGAGATGACGGCCTCGTCCGCGGTTTTCGATCGCATCTGGAAACTGCGAGCGGATCAGCTGTCACAAACCGCCGAAGTTCTCGCCAAGGATTTCGGGTTCCGCGAAGCTGTCGCTACGGGCGATGAGGAAACGATGCTGTCGGCGCTCGACAACATCCAGTCGCGCTTCCGCTTCGACACCGCCCTGATCATCAGGCCCGACGGCACGGTCATATCGCTCGATGATGGGTTGGGCGAGCGTGCAGATTCTACGCTCCTTGCAGCAGTTCAGGCGAAGCCTGACGCATCGGGCGTGCTGCTGCTGGGCAAGGCAAGCTATCAAGCCGTGGCCGCGCCCGTGAACGCGCCATCTCTGATCGGCTGGGTCGTATTCGGACGACGGCTTGGCGGTGGAGAATTGGGAGAGATCGAAAGCCTCTCCGCAATTCCGCTCTCGGCTCACCTCTATGTCAAAACCGGCGAGGCGCCGTGGACCCCGATCGAAGACAGACCATCACAACGCATCTCGCTAACGGGCGAAGAACTTGCCAGCCGGGTCGTGCGTGACGCAGACGACGCACTGATCGATATTCCCGAGCGCAACTCGATCGCTGGCGTCAAACAACTGCAGGCGTTCAGCGAGGGCGTAACACCCGTACTGCTGCTGGAATATTCTCTCACCGCGAACCAGGCTCACTACCAGGAAATGCTCACGACGATCATGCTGATCGGCATCGTCGGTTTGATCGCGCTGGTGGTTGGCAGCTGGTTCGTCTCGGGCCGCGTCACCGGTCCCATCTCCGCTCTGCGCGCTGCAGCCGCCCGACTGACCCGTGGCGAGCTGGCAGAGGTGCAGGTAACCGGCCGCAATGAGATCACGGAACTGGCCGCAAACTTCAACATCATGTCGGCCGAGATTGCAGCGCGTGAACAGCGGATTTTCCATCTCGCCGAACACGACCACGATACCGGCCTGCCCAACCTTCGCGCGCTCAACGGACGCCTTTCCGTCATGCGGATCGCAAGCGAAGGGGATTGCATATTTGGCGCTATTCTGGGGGTGAACCGGTTCGATCAGGTCCGCGCCGCCATCGGTCACGCTTTGTCCTCACGGCTTATGGCGGAACTCGGCACGCGGATATCGAGCCGCTATCCCGACCTGATGGTTGGCCGGGCTACGACCGATGCGCTCGCCATCATCTTTGTCGCCGACAGCCCCGAGGCTGGCGAACAGACTATACGGGCCGTCACCGAACTCGCATCCCAGCCGATGCATCTTGGCGACGACCGCATCGACGTAATCGTAACAACGGGCTTTGCCTCTGAGGCTGATGGCGCCGACACGCGCCTGTCACTGCTGGAACGCGCCGAAGTCGCTGTGGAACAGGCGCGAGCGCGGCGCGCGGCAGACGCGCGTTTCGATCGCGACGCTTATGGTGATCCATCCGCTGCCCTGTCGCTGATGAGTTCGATGATCCACGGATTGTCGAATGGCGAGTTGTTCCTTGCTCACCAGCCAAAATACGATGTCCGCGCTGGCCGCATCCTGTCGTCCGAAGCCCTGCTGCGCTGGCGTCATCCACAGCGCGGCATGATCAGTCCCGACAGCTTCATCGGCATGGCCGAGGAGACCGGCCACATTCGTCCGCTCACTAACTGGGTGATCGACCGCGCCATCGCCGACCAGCGCCTCTTACGAAAAGCTGGCCACGACGTTACCGTCTCGGTGAACGTGTCCGGCCGCCTCATCGCCAATGAGGCCTTTGCTGAAAGCGCGCTGAAGCAGGTGCGCCGCTCGGATGCAAAGCTCTGCTTCGAGATCACTGAGACCGCGATCATCGACAATCAGAAGCTCGCGCTCGATGCGCTCAACGCGTTCCGCGCTGCAGGTATCGAAATTTCGATCGATGACTATGGCTCCGGCCTGTCATCGCTGTCCTATCTTCGCGCCATCCCGGCGCAGGAACTCAAGATCGACAAGCTGTTCGTGCAGAACTTGCAGCACGGAAATTGCGATGCGCTGCTCGTAAAATCGACGATCGATCTTGCCCATAGCCTCGGCATGAAGTTCACGGCCGAAGGCGTCGAGACGGCAGAGACACTCGCGATGCTTCAGACGATGGGCGCTGACGTGATCCAGGGCTACTTCATCGCCAGGCCGATGCCGCTGCCCGAGTTTCTCGCGCTGATGTCTGAACAGGCGGCCGGGGCAGATCCCGCCGAACTGGCGCGTCGCAAAGCCACCGGCGCGCGCTGATCCCATCGCCGCCTTGCTGACCCCGGAATGACGACGACCCATGAATCGATACGGCGCTGACACGGGTCTGGTGGGGAGACCCGGTCAGCGCCGCCTTCGCAACAGAAGGCTGGTCACCCGTCTGTTACGGGTAGATGTTGCGACTGCGATCCTTGTAGCGAAACGCGCAGCCAAACCTCTGAGTTTGAGATCAACAGCAGTCGCTGATGAGAGCCTGACGGGCCATCGCGATAGTCCGGCATGTGCGATCTTATCCTGCGGCCGAGCGACAATTTCCCCATCCGCGGGCCATGCCTGACCAAATGCTGGACAAAGATGAAGATCTTTTCGATGGAGGCGGGATTAATCCATCGGCGCTATAGGGATATGAATGACCAGACACCGGTCCTGCCTCCCCTTGGCGTACGCCAGGCGGTCAGGACCAACTGAGGCCGGGGGGCCAGCGCGGATGACGTTGGCCTAATTGAGCGCTAAAACTGATGCCAAACTGATGAAACGAGACTGAGCCGTGAAAGTCCTGGTTATCGAAGATACGCCCAAGCTCGGGGCAGCCATTCTCGAAGCGATGAAGCGCGCCCAGTTTGTCAGCGATCTGGCGCCGACGATTGAAGAAGCCGACGAACTGCTGGCGACGTCTGCTTATGATCTCATCCTCCTCGACCTCAGCCTGCCCGACGGCGATGGTCTCGATTTCCTGCGCAAGTTACGTGGAGCGCGGAGCCACACGCCCGTAATTGTGCTCACAGCGCGCGGCGGTCTCAATGATCGCATCTCGGGTCTGGACGACGGCGCTGACGACTATCTGGTGAAACCCTTCGAGCTGAGCGAGATGATCTCACGATGCCGCGCCGTGCTGCGCCGTCCGGATCGCCTGAATGTCGAACCCATCCGCGTCGGTCGCCTCCTGTTCGATCAGAAGTCGGGTCTGGTCACCGCTGAAAACTACATCACGCCCCTCCCCCGTCGCGAAAGCCAGTTGCTGGCCGCGTTGATGCGCCGTCCGGGCAAGGTCTGCACCCGCACACACCTGGAAGACACCGTCTACGAGGCGACCGCCGAGGTGACGCCGAACGCGCTTGAAGCCAGCATCTATCGCCTGCGTACTTTCCTGACGGCCGCCGACTCAGGCGTTGAAGTCCGCACGGTGCGCGGCGTTGGCTATGTCCTGGTGGTCTCCGACAATGTCTGAGAAATCAGCCACAAACCGTCAGGCCGAATGGTCACTGTCGCACCGCCTCAAGTCGCGCATTATTGGCATCTCGCTGTTGATGGCGGTTCTGGTCACTGGCTCGGTCACCGTTCACTACGGTTATGATATTCCCGAACTGCAGCAGCGCACGGTGTTTGGCCTCGCGAGCGATATCGCGCGCGATATGCCGTTTGACGCCGAGGGTGACGTGCTACGCGAGGCGATAAGCAACCACCAAAATCTCTTCACACGCTATCCCGACGCCTATGAGTGGCACGTCCTCGATGGCGAGGGGAAGCTGATTGGATCTTCAGGTCTCTCTCGCGTCGAGCGCACATCTTTCCCGCCGGGCCTGCCGCCCGCCGAATGGGACGCGCCAACGCGCAAGGGCGGATGGGAGGCCGGCAAGACGTTCAAGAAGGACGGCGTTACCCGCCACATTATAGCTATCGCACATTCGGATCCGGGCGGCCTGTTGTTCGGCCTCCTGATGGGCGAAGCCCTGGTGCACATCGTATTGCCGCTCGTCCCATTCTCGTTGCTCATTGCAGTCTTCGCCTCGGCAACAATTCGCCGAACCCTGCTTCCGCTTCAATCATTGGCCGAGCAGGCCAAGCGCGTTCAGACCATGGAAGACATCCGCCCGCTCGACCCTAAGGACGCGCCGCAGGAAGTTGCTGAACTCATAAAAGCGCTCAACGTTGCGTTGGAAAAACTGCGCACATCCATCGAAGCGGAAAAGCAGTTCCTGCAGGATGCCGCCCACGCTCTGCGCACGCCGCTCGCCATCGTGAAGGCGCGCCTCGAACTTGATGGCGAGAAAGTCGATAAGGACAGCATGGGCGAAGAGGTTGACGGCCTCATCCGCCTCGCCAGCCAGCTGCTCGCCTCCGCCAACGCCGAACGGCTCGTGCTGCCCTCAGATGCACGGGCCAACCTGGCCGAAGTCGCCCGCGACGTCGTCTCCAGCATGACCCCTCTGGCGATCCACAGAGGTATCGATCTGGGTTATGCGGACGATGGCGTCAACGCGACCGTTCGTGGCGACTCCGATGCGATCAGCCACGCTCTCAAGAACCTCATCGAGAATTCTTTGAAATACACGCCACGCGGAAAGTCGGTAACGGTTCATGTCGAGCATAGCCCGCCAGCGATCTCGGTGACCGACGAAGGCCCGGGCATTCCCGAAGGTTCCGAAGAAACAATCTTCAACCGCAACTCACGCGGCAAGTTCGGCGATGGCAACGGCGCAGGCCTTGGTCTCTCTATCGTCAGGCGCATCATGAGCGCGCACGCGGGCACGGCCGCCCTCGTCCGTTCTGAAAATCCTGGCGCAATCTTCAGACTGTCCTTCCCGGCGTCCATAGCCAAGGTGGCGCCGTCAGCTGCCCCGACCGCAAACGATCCGGCGGCGCCAGGGCGCGAGACCGCCGCCGCCTAACCGCGTGCAGCGTAAACGCCGCGCGCAATTGCTCGCGCGAGGCATCCCGCCGCCAGCTCGCCGATGCGTGCGATCACAAATGGACGCATGTCCGTGCGTTCAATCTGTCCGGTCGACAGGCAGAACACGACATCGCCATCGAACGGGGCAAAGGCTGGCCTTACCGCGCGCCCGACGCCGGCCATCGCCATCTTGGCGACCCGCTGAGCTTCCGGCGGGCTCAGCGCCACATTGGTCGCGACACAACAGATCGTGGTGTTGGTCCGACCACCCGACGCAATAATCGGCGACCCCGTTCCAGGATTGCTTTTCGCGCCGCCCCAGTCGTCGAGGTCGAGTGTGTAATCCGCTGGAGGGCGCGCGCCACCGAACTCGCCGCCCTGCTCGAACGGCCAAGCCCAGAAGACATTCGTCCCCGGCATCGTCACAGAGCCGTGTGAGTTCACGGCAGCCAGCGCGCCCACGACAACGCCGTCGTGCGTCACGACGCTCGTCGACCCCAGACCACCAGCCTCGCCGCCAGCCCGTGCACCGAACCCTGCGCCGACGCGTCCGATGTCGAATGTCGGTTTCGCAGCTTTCAACGCCGCCATGCCAAGCGCGCGATAGGGCGGCGTCTCGCCCCAGCCTTTGTCGCCGCCATTCGCGAGATCATAGAGGATCGCTGCGGGCACAATGGGCGACACCGGCACAGCCGCACTCCGGACCAGGGCATAGCCCTCGCCTGTCGCCCCGAGCACAGCGGTCACGCCGTCGGCTGCTGCCAGCCCATAGACCGACCCGCCCGACAGGACGATCGCATCCACCGCATCGACCAGCGTGTCTGCGGCAAGTGCATCAGTCTCGCGCGTCCCCGGCCCGCCGCCTGCGACCACCACGGCCGCCACGGCCCGCGCCGTCGGCCGGATCACCGTGACGCCCGTCCCCACGCCAGTATCGTGCGCCGAGCCAACCAGAAGCCCGCCGACGTCGGTAATGAGATTGAGAGGGCCGGGCTGCGCGCTCATCCAGCAGAATCCATCATTTCACAGGCCTTAAAGACACGGATGAGTTGCCGTCGCCATCCAACACTATAAGGGGCTCTATGACGAGCGAACGTGCTCAGCGCAATATGGAGCGCCCCTGCATGCGCAAGACCCTGCTTGCCGGCTTTGCCGCCCTGACTTTTCTTTCGGCTGGCTGCACCAGTCCACCGGAAGCCGGCGACAAGCCCGCCGGCGAATGGCGCCTCTCAGGTCGCGCCATGGCGACCGCCGCAGACAAGCGCGCGGTTGACGCCGCCATCGCCGCGATGAATGCCGGCGGCAGCGCGGTAGACGCTGCCATTGCCGCCCATGCGGTGCTCGGCCTCGTCGAACCGCAAAGCTCTGGTCTCGGCGGCGGTGGGTATATGGTCGTCTTTGATCGCAAGTCGAACACCACGACTGTCTTCGACGGGCGCGAGACCGCGCCGGCCACTGCAACGTCCGAATACTTCACCGTCAACGGCAAAAACCTCGGCTTCGTCGACGCCATCCTGTCTGGCAAATCCGTTGGCGCGCCCGGCGCCGTTGCGCTCTACAAGGCCGCTCACGAAAAGTTCGGCAAGCTGGCCTGGGGCGCTGACTTCGATGCGGCGATCAAGCTCGCAGATGAAGGTTTCATCGTCTCGCCACGTCTCGCGAATTCGCTGAGCGCGCGCTATCAGTCCGGACCGCTCGGCAAGAACCCCGCAACAGCTGCCTACTTCTTTCCAAACGGCAAGGCGCTCGCTGTTGGCGACCGCCGCACCAATCCGGAATTTGCCGCAACGCTACGCCTGATCGCGAAGGACGGTCCCGCCGCCTTCTACGCCGGCGCCATCGCGCAGAACATCGTGGGCGCCGTACATGCCGGCGACATCCAGGGCGACCTCTCGCTCAAGGACCTCGCCGATTATCGCATCCTTCAGAAACCAGCCCTCTGCGGCGCCTTCCGCGACTACCGCATCTGCTCCGCCCCGCCCTCCTCCTCCGGGGGCGTTGCCATGAACCAGATCTTGTCGCTCTACGACTTGATCTCGACCGCCAGCCCGGATTCGACGCTCGAAGCCAACCTGCGCGACTTCGTTCTCGCTCAGCAGCTTGGCTATGCCGACCGCGATCACTACGTCGCCGACCCGGATGCTGTGACCGTCCCCGTCGCGGACCTGCTAAATCCGGCTTACCTGAAAGCCCGCGCGGCCAGCGGCTTCAAGCCGGGCGATGCGCCGCTGCCAGGCGATCCAGGCGCTGTCCTCCACAACAAGCCGATCATCGACATGTGGGGCCACGACAAGAACTCCGCGACGCCCGGCACATCGCACATGTCCTTCGTCGATTTCGAGGGTAACGCCGTGTCGTTCACCGCGACGGTGGAAAGTGGCTTCGGCTCGCAGCGCTGGACCAACGGCTTTCTGCTCAATAACCAGCTCACCGATTTCACCCGTCCCTCGACGCTCGGCGGCAAGCAAGTCGCCAACGCGCCGGGACCAGGCAAGCGTCCGCGTTCGTCAATGTCGCCAACCATCGTGTTCGACAAGTCAGGCGACGTCTTCATGGTCACGGGCTCGCCCGGCGGGAACTCCATCGTCGGCTATGTCGCCAAGACGCTTGCCGCCGTGCTCGACTGGGGCGCCACCGCACAGCAGGCGAGCGCGCTCCCAAACATCGTCGCACGCGGTCCCACCGTGCGTGTCGAAACGTCGGACACGACGGCAGGCCCCAATCCTGATGGCAAGAAGTGGCTCGCCACACTCACAGCTGCGGGCTTCAAGACCCAGGAAGTGTCCGGCGAAGTGTCCGGTCTCAATCTCATCGTCGCGCGCAAGGACCATCTCGAGGGCGGCGCTGACCCGCGCCGCGAGGGTGTCGCCGTCGAAATCTTGAAATAGGCCGATAGGGAACCTGACTGTATCTTCATGCAGCGAAGGCGAGTTCCACGGAACCCGCTTATTGACCTCACGTTGTGTCAGGGATGCAGCTCCGCGTTGGAGCCGCCCCTTTTTCACGTGAGGACCACACCTTGATCAACGCCAAGCTCTCCATGCTTCTCGCCGCCTCTGTCATGGCAATCGCGACGGCTGCCTGCTCCGGCCCGGAAAACCCCGCTGCTGAAGCGGTCCCCACCGAAACTCCCATGGCGAGCGGCACTGAAACCGCTGCCATCGACGCTGGCACGACGGACTTCGTCGAAAAGGCCACGCAGTCCAACATGTTCGAAATCGAAGCGAGCAAGCTCGCGCTTGAGCGCTCCAAGGTCCAGCCGGTGAAGGACTTTGCAAAAATGTTGGTCGACACTCACACCGGCGCACTTGGCAAACTGCAAAAGATTTCCGCCACAGCGATGGTGACGCCGCCAACCGCTCTCAACAACGACATGGCGGGCAAGCTTGAAGCGCTACGCAATGCCAAGGTCGAAGATTTCGACGACGTCTACATCGACCAGCAGACCGAGGTGCACCAGAACTCGCTCAACCTCGCTAAGGATTACGCCATCAACGGCAAGGATGCCGGACTGGCCGCCTTCGCTGCTGAAATGGCGCCGACAATCGACACGCACCTGACGACCGTTCGTGCCCTCGACAAATCGCCGGCTGACGACATCACGCGGCCGAGCAAGAGCTGATCCAGCTCCAGGGGACGCTGACCAGCACGACACTCAGCGCGACCAGTTGATGGCAGCGTCCAATTGAGGGCCCATGGTTTATCCGTGGGCCCTCACCCTTTCAGAGGGCGTCGTCTTCGCTGTTCCGCCGCATCTTGTTCCGGGCGCGCTGTGATTTGTTCAGCTGTTTCCAGTGCCTGCGTTGCGCTGCTTCAGCAGCGGGGTCGCCTTTTCGGGCGTCAAAAGCCAGCTCGCCCTGAAGCTTGAGATAGGCGCGCCAGCGCTCATCGCTCAGCGTTCCATCAGCGAGCGCGGCCAGCACGGCACAGCCAGGCTCTGTCGTGTGCTTGCAGTCGCCAAAGCGGCAATGCACGAACAGCTCGGCGATATCTGCAAAACTCGCATCCAGCGCGGCATCGCCCGCAAGCACGCCGAACTCCCGCATTCCGGGCGTATCCACCAGCAGCGCGCCACTGGGCAGGCGGAACAATTCGCGGTGCGTGGTGGTGTGGCGCCCGCGATCGTCGCTGTCACGGATCGCGCCGGTATCCATCAGCATAGCGCCGGCCAGCGCATTCAGCAGCGTGGATTTTCCAGCCCCTGAACTCCCCAACAGCGCCGAAGTAACACCGGGCTTGAGCCACGGCGCCAAGCCATCAAGCCCGACACCGGTCTTTGCCGATAGCGCCACGACAGGTGCGCCGCCTGCAATTTCCTCAACCAGCAGGATCTCTGTGGCAGGGTCATCGCTGAGGTCTGTCTTGGTCAGCACGATCACGGGCGAGGCCCCGCTCTCCCGCGCCGCAACCAGATATCGCTCGAGCCGGCGAAGATTGAGGTCAGCGTTCAATGCTGCGACCAGGAACACGACATCGACATTGGCGGCGATGACCTGCACGCCGCCGCCACTCACCGCGCGACGCGAGAAGGCGCTCTGGCGCGGCAGCAGCGCGTGGACGATCACATCGTCCCTTGCCGCTTCACTGCTGACAGCAAGCCAGTCGCCGACGACAGGATGCTCGCCTGGCGACGCGTCGCCCGCGAAGCGCCCGCTCAGCCGAGCGGTGCGTTCGCCCGCCTCGGTGACCACGCGCCACAGGCCACGATGATGCGCAAGCACGCGCGCCGGGACGCGCCCTTGCGCGGTCTGTGGAGCGAATGAGGCCTGGAGCGTATCGCTCCATCCATAGAGATCGATCATGTGTTGCGGCCCAGCGAAGGGATAAGTGTACCAGCCGCTTGCGGAAAAGCCTACGCCGCCGCCGGGACGCGCAGCCTGAACGCTGCGCCACATTCGCCGTTGGACGCGAGCTCGAGTTCACCCTTCATGCCGCGCGCAAGTTCACGGGCGATGGCAAGGCCCAGTCCGGCGCCACCACGTGAGGCCGAGCCGGCGAAGGGCCGGAACAGCCCTTTCACCAGGTTTGCTGGTATGCCCGGCCCGTTGTCGGTGATCTCGACCACGGCGCTGGCGCCATCACGGAAGATGCGCACCGTTATCCTGCCGGGCTCTGTGCGCACCTTCTGATCGCTGATCGCCCTGCCTGCATTGCGAACGAGGTTGGCGACGATCCGGTGCACATGATCGGCGTCCGCCATGGCGTTGACGCTGGCCGGCGCCTCGAGGCGCCACGCAACTTCGCCACATCCGGCGAGCCCTTCAATGGCCGCCTCTTCCATCAATGTAACGAGGTTCACCGGGGCAAGATTTGGTTCAGACGGTTCGGCGCGCGCATGGCTGAGCGTCGCCTCGGCGAGATTGACCGCGCGCTGGATTGCCCGCTCAAGCCGCGGCGCCGCACGCTTTACGCGTGGGTCCTCCGATTGCGCGAGACCTTCGGAAACGATCTGCGCTGCTGCGAGCGAATTGCGCAGGTCGTGATTGATCTTCGCTACCGCCTCGCCGAGCTCGGCCAGCCGCTTGCGTTGCCTGAACGCTGCCGAGACAGTCTTCTGCATTGACTGAAGTGCAGCGTTCGCTCGCCGGATCTCATCCGAACCGCCCGGCGCGGGATCAATGTCGGCGCCCTCAGGGGCAATGGCGAACCTTACGATGCCGTCCGTCAGCCGATCCATCGGCCGCACTACCAGTCGATAGATCGCAAAATAGACAAGGCCGCCAACCGCGACCGCAACCAGCACCGAGAACACCAGCAAGGTTCGCGAGAACGCAATCAGCGCCTGTTTCAGGGCTGCTTCCGGCACGATGACTTCCATCGTCTCGTCCTGCGTCAGAGCGGGCTCTATGATCACCCGCAGGAATCGTCCGCGCGGGGCGAGCATGTGGTCGAACACACCCACCACGCCGTCGATCAGGGACTGGCTGCGCATGTCGATGGGGATTAGGTCGCGACCGATGTCGACGGAGGGCGGCAGGATCTCGCCTCTGAAATCCTTCGCCTGCACCGCAACCGAGACGACCTGCGCGCTCGCAAGCAGCTGGCGCGACAATTCCTCGCTGACCCGGCCATCCGGGGCTGCCTCCACGGCGAGCGCGGCGATCTGAGCTGCCTGGCCGCGCTGCAGCAGCCAGGTCGTGCGGAAGCCTGCCGCTAGCACTGGATAGGCCATGAGGATGGCGAACAGCACAAAACCTGTGGTCAAAAGAAGCAGGCGCCCGCGCAGCCCTGAGAAGAATCGCCTCTTCAGGCCCACCGGCGCGTCGGCCGGGGCATCAACCCGTTGAAGCTCGTTCGCTTCGCTCAGCTGTCGTCCCCTGGGCGTTTCCATTCCGGCGGCGCCTGCACAATCCAGTTTAGGAGTAAACTGGCCAGTTCAACCGGAAACTGGAGAGTGCGGGCCGCATCTCTGTATATTAGTCCTTGGCCGTCGTCCTGCTTCCCTAACGGCGCCGTTATCATTTCCAGATGACAGGTTGTGCGAATAGCTGCAATCCCGTCGCAAGGGGCACGCCTTCCTGAAAGCGCTTGCCGCGCGCTTGACTTGCCCGGATCGGCCATGTAGTTCCCCCGCCTTCCTGAAGGAATTAAGGGGCAGTGACCCGTGGCCACCAAACGGACTTTCCAGCCGAGCAACCTGAAGCGCAAGCGCCGCCACGGGTTCCGCGCGCGCATGGCGACCAAGAACGGCCAGAAAATTCTGGCTTCGCGTCGCGCCAAGGGCCGCAAGCGCCTGAGCGCGTAGTAACTGCCGGGGCCTCCCCGTCGAGGATTTCCAAGGCTCTCCCGACTGACAAAAACACGCCGCCGCTGGAGGTTAGACGCCTCCGGTTCCGGCGTGAATTTCTTTTTGTGGCAGGTGGTTACAGCGAACGGCGCAAGCTGCTCGTGGTCCAGGGCCGCCGCCGCGAGGCTGGCCATCCAGGCGCCGGCCCTGTCGCGGGTGAAGGGTTCACGACTACCAAAAAGGTCGGCAATTCCGTTGTCCGCAACCGGGCGCGCCGTCGCCTGCGGGAAGCTGCCCGCATGCTCCTGCCCCATATCGGGGTGGCTGGCGCCGACTATGTCTTCATTGCACGCCAAGACACCGCAGAGGCGCCATGGGCGCGTTTGCTTGACGATATGGAAATCGCGTTGATAAGCCTGCGCCGACGCCTCGAAACCTTCGGCGACAGCAATCCCGCAACCAGGATTTGATCTCGATGGAACAGCAAGAGCAACGCAATCTCCTGCTGGCGCTCGTCCTGTGCTTCGGCCTGTTCATGATCTACAATATCTTCGTGCTGGAGCCCCAGCAGAAGGCCCGCGAAGCTGCGACGGCTCAGGCGGCAGAAAATGCCGTCGTCCAGGCGACGTCTCCGACCCCGACGCTTCGCCAGCGCGACGAAGTCGTGACGGCAGGTCTGGCTTCCGGACAGCGCGTGGCCGTCAGCGCGCCTGAGATTGAAGGTTCGATCTCCCTGCTCGGCTCGCGCATCGACGATGTGTCGCTGAAGAATTTCTACGAGACCATCGGCGACAAGGAAGCGAAGAATCCCAAGGGCGAGATCAAGCTGCTCGCGCCGGCTGATACAGCCAGCGCCTTCTACGCCACCGTGGCGTGGACCACGCCAACCACCACGACCGATCAGGTTCTCTGGACCCAGACCAGCACGGGCCCGCTGACACCCGAAAAACCGCTGGAACTTTCCTACACGACAGACGCGGTCCGCATCGAGCGCACGATCAGCGTCGACGCCGACTACCTGTTCACTGTCAGCGACATCGTCACCAACACCGGCACAGCGCCTGTCACGCTCGCCCAGAGGGCGCAGCTCCGTCAGGTGATGACCAACGACCTGATCAACACGCCGCACGCAGAGAGCGGCGCGCATCGCGGCGCGCTCGGCGTCTACGGTCCCGACAAGAACCAGATGGTCAACTACCACGACCTCAATCAGGGCAAGGCCGTCTCCAAGAATGTCACGGGCGGCTGGAACGCCCTGACGACAAAATACTGGATGGCCGCGGCGATCCCGGAGCAGAACGAAGAAGTGCAGATGGTCGTCGGCTCGGAAAAGCTGAACGGCCAGACAACGTTCAGCGCCGGCTACGCGCTCACGCCCTATGTCATCGAGCCGGGCAAATCGATCACCAAGCAGTCGCGCATCTTCGCCGGCGCCAAGCGCGTCTCGGTACTCGACCACTACGAACACGCGAACGGCATCCCCGCCTTCACTGACGCTGTTGACTGGAGCTGGCTGTTCTTCATCACCAAGCCGTTCTTCTGGCTGCTGATGACCTTTCAGGGCTGGTTCGGCGCGTTCGGCCTCGCCATCCTCGCCGTCACTGTCGTGGTGAAGATCGTGTTCTTCCCGCTGCAGTACAACATGTACAAATCCATGTCGAAGATGCGCCTCATCCAGCCCGAGATGAAAACCATTCAGGAGCGCTTCGCCGCCGATCCGCAGCGCATGCGCTCCGAGCAGGCCAAGCTGTTCAAGCGCGAGAAGGTCAACCCGGTTGCAGGCTGCCTGCCGCTGATCCCGACCATGTTCGTGTTCTACTCGCTATTCCAGGTGCTGAACGTCTCGATCGAGATGCGTCACACGCCGTTCATCGGCTGGATCCGCGACATGTCGGCGGCGGACCCGACGACGATCTTCAACCTGTTCGGCCTGATCCCGTGGGATCCGCGCTCTATCCCGCTGATCGGCGGCATGCTCGGCATCGGCTTCTGGCCGATCCTGTACGGCCTCACCATGTTTGGCCTGCAGAGCCTCTCCGCCCCGCCGACCGACCCGATGCAGCGCCAGATCATGCGCTGGATCCCGCTATTGTTCCTGTTCCTGTTCGCCGGCTTCGCCGCGGGTCTCGTGATCTACTATGTCTGGTCGAACCTGATCTCGATCGTTCAGCAATACATCATCATGCGCCGCACCGGCGTCGAGACCGAAGTCGACAAGTGGATCAAGAAGCGCTTCGGCAAGGCAAAAGCCGCGTAGACCTATTTGGACGTAGGCTCTCATGGTGAGCAGGCCCGAAGGGCTGCCCGTCGAACCATGCGAGCGTACTCACGGACTCCAATGCGATGACTGATTTTACTGACGACCAGATCGAAGCTGCCCGAAAATTCTTCGGCCGCCCGGTCGCGTTCGTGATGGGCGCTGTCGCGCTTGAGAGCATGCCGGCCGGAGACCGCCCCGAGATCGCATTTGCGGGCCGCTCCAATGTCGGCAAGTCGAGCCTCATCAACGCGCTCTGCAACCGCAAGAACCTTGCGCGATCCTCGAACACGCCGGGCCGCACACAGGAGATCAACTTCTTTGATCTCGCTGAAGGCAAGTTCTACCTTGTCGACTTGCCTGGCTATGGCTTTGCTGAAGCGCCAAGGAAGAACGTCGATGTCTGGGGCCGCCTCAACCTCGACTACCTCCGCAGCCGCTCCAAGCTCCGCCGCGTCTTCATGTTGATCGACGCACGCCGCGGCGTCGGCGAAATCGACCTCAGCGTCATGAAACAGCTCGACACCGCAGCAGCGCAATATCAGGTCGTGCTGACCAAGCTCGACAAGATCAAGAAGTCCGAACTTCCCGACCTCATCGCTGCCACCACCGAGGCGCTGACCAAACAACCGGCGGCCCACCCGCAAGTCCTCGCGACATCGAGTGAGAAGGGCGTCGGGATCGCCGATCTGCGCGCGACGATCCTCTCGCTGGCCTGAGTCTCCAACGCGGGGCGGGCCCACGGAGTTGCGGACACCGCCGCATCCTGCCAGCGTGATGGCAGCTACACGGCTCCACGGTTCGTAAAATCGTTACGGCATCATGTCGGATCCGATATACGATGAGCGTCCTATGGACAGAAGCTGCGGCGGTCCCCACATCGCGGATGGCCGCCGAAGAGCCGCAACAACAGACGCCGGGGACCTCCTCCTGATGCAACCCGTTCTTTCTATTCCCGTGCTTTCGATCCGGGGCCTGAGCAAGTCCTACAAGGGCGGGCTGCAGGCGCTGAAGACTGTCGACCTCGACATCCAGCGCGGCGAGATTTTCGCCCTGCTCGGCCCCAACGGCGCAGGCAAGACCACACTGATCAACGCCGTGTGCGGTATCGTCACGCCCACCACCGGCCAGATCACCGCCGCCGGTTACGACACGCGGAAAGACTATCGCGCCGCCCGCTCACTGATCGGTCTCGTGCCGCAGGAAATGCACATCGATATTTTTGAAACCGTCTGGGCTGTCACGACCTATTCGCGTGGCCTGTTCGGTCTGCCGCCCAACAACGCCTACATCGAACAGATCCTGAAGGACCTGTCGCTGTGGGAGAAAAGGCACGAAAAACTTCAGGCGCTCTCCGGCGGCATGAAGCGCCGCGTGCTGATCGCCAAGGCGCTGGCGCACGAACCCGAAATCCTGTTCCTTGATGAACCCACCGCAGGCGTCGACGTCGAACTGCGCCGCGATATGTGGGCGCTCGTCCGCAAGATGCGCGATCGCGGCGTCACCGTCATTCTCACCACCCACTATATCGAGGAGGCCGAGGAGATGGCTGATCGCGTGGGCGTCATCGCCAAGGGCGAACTTATCCTTGTCGAAGACAAGAACACCCTGATGAAGAAGCTCGGCAAGAAGCAGGTGAACTTCGAACTCGTCGAGCCGCTGGGCGCCCTCCCCGATACGCTGAAAGAGTGGGACCTCGCACTCACCGACAGCGGTCGCCGCCTCGAATATACGTTCGACACAACGGCCAAACGCACCGGCGTTGCCTCCCTGATCCGCCGCATGAGCGAATTGGGGATACTGTTCAAGGATCTGGAGACCAAGCAGTCCTCCCTTGAAGACATCTTCGTCAGCCTCGTGCACACGCCGAAGCCTGCTGTGACCGCAACCGCCGACGTCAGGAGCTGATCCCATGGCCGACGCAACAACGACCTCACCAACGCCCGCCGCTGAGCACGCGCCTATCGTGCGCAACGTCCCGGCCTTCAACGGTCACAGCGTCTGGGCGATGTATCGCTTCCAGATGGTGCGCTTCTTTCGCACCATTGGCGAAAGCCTCGCGACACCTGTCATCACCACCGCGCTCTACTTCGTCGTCTTCGGCTCCGCCATCGGCAGTCGCATGGCGCCCATCGTGCCGGGTCTCGAATACGGCTCCTTCCTGGTGCCGGGTCTGATCATGCTGTCGATCTTCACCAATTCGATCTTCAACGCGAGCTTCGGCATCTACTTCCCGAAATTCACCGGCACGATCTACGAGCTTCTCTCAGCGCCGGTATCTTACCTCGAAATCGTCATCGCCTTCGTTGGCGCCGCCGCCACGAAATCCGTGATCCTTGGCCTCATCATCCTCGCAACCGCCTACATATTTGTGCCCGTCCAGATACTGCACCCGGTCGAGATGGTGCTGTTCCTCATCCTCGTTTCCTTCGCCTTCAGCCTGTTCGGCTTCATCATCGGCATCTGGGCGCAGAGCTTCGAGCAGTTGAACTTCATCCCGATGCTCATTGTAACACCCCTCACCTTCCTCGGCGGCGCGTTCTACACGATCGACATGCTGCCCGAAGGCTGGCGCGGCATCGCCCAGCTGAACCCGGTCGTGCACCTGATCTCCGGCTTCCGCTGGACGTTCTTTGGCCTCTCGGGCGACAACGTCATCCTCAGCCTCGGGGTCACGACAGGCTTCATCCTCGTCCTGCTCGGCGTGGTGAGCTGGATGTTCAAGACGGGCTACCGGCTCAAGAACTGATGGGATAAGGGGGACCGTCCGTTTTCGGAGGTTCTCCTTATGCGTCGCTAACTCTCGATTGCCCCCGCGCTGGCCATTGGCCTCGCCGCGATCTCGTCCGCAGGGACAGAGGGCAACCGGAAGCGGTTGGCGCCATTCAAGAAGCGATCGATGAGGGCAAGAAGGGCAAGGGCCTCGCGCTGAAACCTTCGCAGATTCGCGAGCCCGCCAGGAAATCCCGCGCCCGGCGCGGCTAGCGGCGGGCAATGTGATCGGCCTCACCGCCAGGCAAGACCTCGGAGAAGCGTCCCGGGACGGCGACGTCACGTTCGGGATCGAACAGATGGACCGCTACGTCGAGGACCTCGAGCACGTTTTCGATCTGATAGCCGAATTCCCCCAACTCGCCCGCGAATAGCGGGAATTAGATCCGCCGGTCCGCGTCCACCGCCATGAGCAGCCCTACATCGTCGACGCAATCTTGCCAGATCATGGGCGCATCCTGCGAGTCTTGCCGGACGAGGTCGATCTCAGCCGCCATTTGGTTGAGATTTCCTAGCGCTTTACGCCCCTTCATCCCGCCGCCAAAACCCGCTACACCGCGCGCCATGACGAAGATCACGGCTTCCATGCTCGACCCCAACGCAGACGCATTCGCCACCGCGCGCCTGCTCTCCGAGGCCCTGCCCTATATCCAGCGCTATGACCGCCAGACCATCGTGATCAAATATGGTGGTCACGCCATGGAGAATGGCGAGCTGGCGGACGCTTTCGCCCGCGATGTTGTCCTGCTCAAGCTGCTCGGCATCAATCCCGTGGTGGTCCACGGCGGCGGCCCCCAGATCGGTCGCATGCTCGAAAAGCTCGGCATCGTCTCGACCTTTGAAGATGGCCTGCGCGTCACTGACGCTGCCTCGATGGAGATCGTCGAGATGGTGCTGGCGGGCGGCATCAACAAATCTATCGTCCGCGCCATCAATGCTGCCGGCAACCAGGCTTTCCAGATCGACGGCGCCGATCCGGATCGCGTCACGAAGGTGAAAGCCGTCGGCCTGTCGGGCATCGACGCCAACCTGATCTCCGCCACCAAGCTCACCCGCACCAAGCGCGATCCTGATTCGAATATCGAGCGCGTGGTCGATCTTGGCTATGTCGGCGAGCCGGACAAGGTGGACATTTCGGTCCTGCAAGCATTGGCAGCACAGGCCGACGACGATTTCGTTCCGGTCGTCGCCCCCGTTGGCATCGGCCCGGACGGCAAGAGCTTCAACATCAATGCCGACACCGCCGCCGGGGCCATTGCCGGCGCCCTCAAGGCCGAGCGCGTTCTTTTCCTTACCGATATCGCCGGCGTGCTCGATAAATCGGGCAAACTGATCGAGAAACTGTCGGTCGAGGAGGCGCGCGGTCTTATCGCAGACGGAACTGCTCAAGGGGGGATGATTCCCAAGCTTGAAAACGCCATTCAGGCAGTGGAAAAGGGAGTCGGCGCCGCCGTAATTCTGGACGGTCGGCAACGCCACGCCCTTCTGATGGAGCTGTTCACCGAACATGGCGCGGGTACGCTCGTTCATAACCAGAAGCCGCGCAGCTAAATTGCCCAAAGCTGGGTGGTTTGCGAGGTTTGCCTGCCTTCTCGGCCTCATCGGGGCGTTGGTCATTCCCTCGTCCGCGCAGAGTGGTGAAAGCGGCTGGCGGGTGTGTAACAGCACCAGCTACGTCATCGAGACCGCGACCGGCCGTCCCGATGGTGAAGATGTCATCGTTGAAGGCTGGACACGCATCCGACCCGGCCAGTGCGAGATCGCCCTTCCCGGCCCGATCAAACCCGGCGTCTATTTTGTCTATGCCCGCACCTCCAAGGCCCATCGCGGCGGCGAGCGCGACTGGAGTGGCGCGACCCCGCTCTGCATCGACATCAATGGCACCTTCGCCGTCGAGAATCCCTCCTCCTGCCAGTCGATGGGGCTCGAGCAGCGCAACTTCTCGGCCGTTCGCATCGATAGCCGCACCGGCTCAATGTCGCTCAAGGAGACCGATCTATACGACAAGGCGAACCAGTCGCCCCAGAACGCTGGCATCCAGCGCCTGCTCAACGATGCGGGCATCTTCCAGGACGTGGTCGACGGCTATCTCGGCCGCGAAAGCCGCGCCGCCATCAACGCGTTCCTCGCCGAACGCAAACTGCCGCTGACCACGACGCAGGCGGAGCTGATCGATGTTCTTGAAGACGTCGCCAACCGTCGCGCTCGCCAGGTCGGCATGGAGCTGTGCAACCGCACCAACAGCCGTATCCTCGCCGCCATCGCGCGCAGCCGTCCCGATGGTCTTGAATCGCGCGGCTGGTGGATGATCGACGCCAACATGTGTGTCCGCGCCGTCGATGAAAGTCTGATCACCGCGCCGCATTATGTGTTTGCCGAAATGACCACTGATGCCGGCACCCGCCGCCTCAAGAATGCCGCGACCATCTTCTGCACCTCGCGCGCGCAGTTCGCCATCGTTGGCAACCAGAACTGCGACGGTCGCCGCTACCGCCCCGAAAAATTCGTCGAGACCTCGCCACCCGAAGAAGGCAAGCTCGTCTACGAATTTTTCGAAACGGCGTTTGGGGCGGCCCAGCTGGAATAGCGGCTAAGGCGCCCCCTCCGCGGGCTTCGGTGCATCGGGCGTAGCGTCCGGCGCCGCAGCTTCCGGCATCGGCGCAACTTCAAGCTCGGCCAACCACTGCAAACCCAGTCCGAACTTCGGATTGTCACCTTCGCGATAGCTCCCGACGTCATCCTTGAATTTCGACCAGACCTGCTCTGCATACGGCTTGAACAATTCTGCCGCGACGTCCTTGTCGCATGTCTCGCTCAGGACGCAGATCTGCAGCGCGTCAAAGAAGTCGAAGAAAATAAACACATCATTGAGCTTCAGCGCATCCGCCGCTGCTTCATCGCCCACGGCATTGAAGATTTTTTCACGTGCCGCGAGCTGATCGCTGCGATTGAAAATCTCGAACATCTTGAAGGTTTCGATGTAGGTCGCCTTCACGTCCTGATTGAACTGGCGCTCCTGCAGCTCATAGTCCTTGTCGGACTGCTCCTGCTCCGCCTTGATCGCCTTCTGCTGCTGCTCGATCGCCGTCCATCCGCCGATGCCAACGCCGATCACGCCGACCCACGTCGCGACGATCGTAGACCACCCCGCAAACCCCGTTTTTTCCGCCACGTATCCCTCCCGACGACCCAGCGCCCCCCGGCGCGCCCCGGCGCCCGGGCCCACCGTTGCATGTCTTGCAACACAGTGCAGCCAATACTGCCGCAGAAATTCAATCCGGGACGCGCACCAGCCGCGTCCGGTTCTCGGCCCCGGTCGAACTCTTGTAGATCAGCCAGGCATCCTCGCCGGCCCATTTAAGACCGATCGCCTGGAAAGGACGACGGCCCAGCATGCTGTTGGGGTTCTGCGCCACCACCGGCGTCAGGCTCAGCTCGTCGTCTTTCACGCTGTAGGCGCCCGCGAAGCTCACAAAGGACGTGAAGTTCTTGCCAAGCGCCTCGTCAGTCGGCGCCTTGCCGAGCGAAGGTCTGGGCGCAAATGACGAAACGTAAGTCCCGACATACGCACCCCGCGTGAAGATATAATAGCCGGGCTGTCCATCAGTGATGTGCGTTCCCGCATCCGGTCCGGTTCCCACGACCATTTCCGTGCGCTTCCAGACGCCCGGCAACCGTACCGCCGCAGGACTAGCTGCGCCCGCACGATCATCAACGCGCGTCAGGCGGATTTTCACACCGGCGCCATCAGGGCTTGTCGTGCTTAGCCACACATCAGGCGTCTCCCATGCGATCTGGTACTCATGGGCAGCGCCCCCCACCATTGCATCGGGGTCCTTGGAAACCAGCGGCGACATCACCAGCTTGCCATCGACGTTCTGATAGGTGCCGGTCTCGCCTGTGTAGGGGCGGGACACGCTCCCTCGGTCGGCGTCAGTCGGCTCGTCGTCGAGATAGGCGCGCGGCTGGAAACCTTCGATCGCCGCGATGCCATAGTGTGTCTTGGTGAAGATGTAGACGCTGGGCTGCACATCGATCATGTGCACGCCAGCGTCAGGCCCCGAGTCCCAGACGATTTCCGCGCGCTGCCACACGCCTTCCAGTTCAGGTTGCTGGTCCGCGACGCTGACGTTTTCAGGTGGAGACGCGCCAGGCCCGCATGACACAAGCGGGAACGCCAACAGGCAGATCAGGCTCACAACTAATCTTCTCATCCCGTCCTCCGAAGCTTATTTTCTCCAACCGTTTGTCGATGAAGGACCGGTACCATTCCCGCTGGTTGATGTAATGCTGCAGCGCCGCGCGCGCGATCGTGCGCATGTCACCAGAACGCTGCGTCAGTTGCCCGAGCGGCGCACAAAGATGACAGCCTGTCGGACCTTTTTACGCGTCCGTCACCCACGCAGGGGTCGAGACGCCCTGCGCCCGAGAAATCCGATTGGCGCCCCAGCGTTCTCAGGCTAATTGCGCCCCTGCACCAGCAGGAGACGCCGCCATGACCGCCAGCCTCGAAACCATCATCGACGCCGCGTGGGAAGATCGCGCCTCGCTCTCCGCCGCCACACAAGGCCCCGTTCGCAAGGCCGTCGAAGACGCCCTGTCCCAGCTCGACTCTGGCGCGCTGCGCGTCGCTGGGAAATCCTCCTCCGGGGCCTGGACGGTGAACCAGTGGCTCAAGAAAGCGGTGCTGCTCTCCTTCCGCCTCAACCCCAACCAGACCATGGGCGTCGAGGGCCAGCAGCCCGGGCCGTATTTCGACAAGGTGCAAACCAAGTTCAACGGCTGGACCGACGCGCAATTCTCCGCCGCCGGCTTCCGCGCCGTGCCCGGCGCCGTCGTGCGCCGTGGCGCCTTCATCGCAAAGGACGCCGTGCTGATGCCGAGCTTCGTCAACATCGGCGCTTACGTGGGTGAAGGCACGATGGTCGACACCTGGACCACGGTCGGGTCCTGCGCCCAGATCGGCAAACACTGCCACCTCTCCGGGGGCGTCGGCATTGGCGGCGTGCTCGAACCGCTGCAAGCCAACCCCGTCATCATCGAGGACAACTGCTTCATCGGCGCTCGCTCCGAAGTCGCCGAAGGCGTCATCGTCCGCGAAGGCGCCGTCATCGGCATGGGCGTTTATCTCGGCCAGTCGACCCCGATCATCAACCGCGCCTCCGGCGAGACGCTCTACGGCGAAGTCCCGCCCTACTCCGTCGTCGTCGCGGGCAACCGCCCAGGCACGACGCCCATGCCCGGCCAGAACTGGACGCCCTCGCTCTACTGCGCCGTGATCGTGAAACAGGTTGACGCGGGCACACGCTCCAAGACGAGCGTCAACGAACTCCTCCGCGCGTAGGACGGATGGCCAAGCCGCCCGCCCCGAAGAAATCAACGGTGGTGGTCGGTTATTCCGGCAAAAGCCTCATCGACAAGCTCGGCCCCAAGCCGGGCGCGAAGGCCATCGTCGTCGCACCGCCCGCCAACTACGCAGACCTCACCGACAGCGCCGCCATCATGCCAAGGAAGACCGCGCCCGCGACCGGCAGCTTCGACTTCATCCACCTTTTCGTGAAAACGACGGCAGACCTCGCCCGCGACCTGCCGAAGCTCGAACCGCGCCTCGCACAGGGCGGCATGATCTGGGTCTCATGGCCCAAGAAGACCTCAAAGCTCTTCGCCGATCTCACCGAAGAGGGCATCCGCAAACTCTGCCTGCCCATGGGCCTGGTCGACGTGAAGGTCTGCGCCGTCGACGCTGACTGGTCCGGCCTTAAACTCTATCGCCGCAAGGCTTGATCCCGCGGCAATCACCCAACTCACTGTCATTCAGGACACGCGCAAAGTGCGTCAGCGGGAACCGAAGCCCCGCTCGCGCATTCGCTCACCTATACCAGCGGAGGCCTTCTATGCGGTTTGTCTATCTGATCCTGTTCATCGCCGCAGCGATCCTGGCCGCAGGCCTGATCATTGGCGCAGCGTTCAAGCTCGTCGGCTTTGCAATTGTCGCCCTGCTGGTCGTCGTTGTGGTGTCGTGGGTCATGAACAAGGTAAGCGGATCCAGCAAGCGCTAACCCACCAGGGCCAAAGGCTAGTAGCCCTGCCCCACGCCGCCATCGAGCACGAGATTTCCGGCCGCCACGGGGCGCGGAATCTTTACTTCCTTGACGACCTTGGTCATCGTCTGGCGCGTCGCCGGCTCGCAGATCGTCCTGCTTGTCGCGACCTTCACCAGCTTCACACCGGGACCAAACTTGCGCAGCAGTGAGCGCTCATTGCAGTTGCGTTCCGGGATCTGCGTTCGACATTGCACCACGCCGCCCGGCCCATGCCACAGCGCCTCGCCCTTGCCGCACGAGAATGTCTCGCCCGTGTCGAAGCTGGCTGCCCCATTCACCATCTCGCCCATCATCACCTGCATGTGCGTGCCTGCAACGCAGCGATAGAGCTCGCCCTTATACTTGTTGTCGACCGCCATCTCGCCATCGACACGCGAGGCCGGGTGCGGCGTGTTCTTGTCGTCGATGCAGACCGCCTGGATCGGCCGCGTGCGCAGCTCCTCGGTCAACTTGTCGATGCAGTAGTTCTCCGATCCGATCACCTGTTCCTCGACAAAGCGCGTCTCATACCCGCCATCGACGACGAGATTGCCGATCGTGCTCTGCGCCACGCCGGGATTGCTGTAGTACGCGCCGCCACCGCCGAAGAAATAACTTCCCGCCGCGCCCGAGGCGCCTGCGGATGAATACGCGCCTGACGACGCCATGCTTGACGCGTTGGCCGAGGCCACGGCCGTCGATGTCGCGCCCACGCTGACATTGGCTGTCGCGACATTCACGCCCGGCACATTGACCACAAGATTGCGCGGCGCGGCGCAGCAGCCGCTCGACGGCGACGGAGGCGGCGATGAAGGCACGGGCCCGCAGGTGTTGCACGACTGGCCGACGGCGGTCAGCGCCGTAGCTCCAAGAGCTGTTGCGATGCTGGCGCCTGCCAGCATGTGTCGCCATGAAACGCCCATCGTGAGCCTCCGCCCTGTCTCGCGTAGATGGTTGCAAGTCCCGCGCCTTTTCCCGCGACAGGGTATGCCGCCTCGCACGAGCGCTGCGCCCCACAGGCGAAACCGACCGTTTTGGGCCGCGATTCCCGTGACGGGCGGTATGGCCCGTGTGCTGCAACGATACCTGCGCAGGTTTGGGATAGTGGCTTGCTCACCTGAAGAAATTACCGAATGGAAGCGATCAACATCCATCCGAACACACGGGTCCTGCTGGATGCATGGAAGCGTCTGAGTGATGGCGCGCCTGTGAACGAAGGCCCCGCGACGAACGACGATCCGGGCCTCGTGAGCAGCCTGTTCGTGCTTAACCATGTCGGCGAGCGCGATTTCGCATTCCATCGCGCCGGTTCCTCGCTCGAGCGCCTGTTCGGCCGCCAGTTGATCGACCACAATTTCCTGTCGATCTGGAGCGAAGCGGATCGTCATCTTGTTGGCGCAGGCCTTGCGGTTGCCGTGCAGGATTGCGGCGCGACGGTCATCCATGCGCGTGGCGAAACGCTTGGCGGAAGACGCATCGATCTCGAATTTTCGCTGGCGCCGCTGGTGCGCCAGGACAGCGCCTCGGTTCGCTTCCTCGGCCTATGCCAGACGATGACCCCGGAAGAAGTTCTTTATGGCCGCCCGATCAGCCGCCTTCAGGCGATAGCGGTTTATCCCCCGGCGCCGGACCGCGAAGCTGCAATCCGTTTGGTCAGCTCGCGCTGACACCCTTCGGCGGCATGGATCCGGCAAGGGTTTGTGAACCATTGCCCTATTAACCTTGTGACCTAGGGGAGACCCTTTCCGGGAACAGGGGTAGCTGATGAATATGGCTCAGACCGCCGTGCGGCTATCCCTCCGCCGCGCGCAGGGTATTGATCGCCGCCGCTTTCGCCGCGTGATGTGGCAGGCGCCTGTTCGCGGCCTCAGCAGCACGGGCGAGGAATTCTCCTGTATGACTGTTGATGTCTGCGCCGGTGGTCTGCGCATCAATCTCGCACGGCCACTCGAAAAGGGGGAGAATATCGTCCTCTACATCGAGGGCGTTGGCCGCGTCGAAGGCGTCGTCGCGCGCGTGCTCAATGAGATCGGCTACGCTGTTGAGTTCCGGGTGCCTCCGCGCAAGCGCGACAAGATTGCTGACGCGCTGACATGGCTGGTCAACAAGGACAGGCTTGGCCTCACTGACGAGCGCAGCGCCGAACGCCGCCCGTCCGCCGGTCAGGTCATCGCCATCCATGGCAAGGGCGTCTCCCTCGCCTGTACTGTCGTAGATGCCTCGCTCTTCGGCGTCGCGCTCAAGTCCGCCGGTCCCCGCCCGATGATCGGCGACCGCGTGCAGATTGGCGAACGCGCCGGCACCTGTGTTCGCTACATTGATGGCGGCTTCGCAGTCGATTTCAAAACGCTGTACGGCACGGATATCTGAGCCTATGGCTAGGCTGGCGAGCGCGCCCACGTCCTGGCCGCCTCGATCATCAGCGTCCAGTCCACCAGCGCGGGCCCGACAAACAGGAGCAGCACGCCTCCCATGATCGTGGCGGGATCAAAGCTGCGCGTCGCGCGCCAGTCGTAGATCAGCAGGGCGATCCACGCGAGCCAGACCAGCGCGATCTCCGGTGGAAAGGTCGCTGGAAAATACGGCAGGACCATCTCGCCCAGACTTCGCGCAGGCGTCAGGGCCGGACCCATCGTCACAACCATCGCCCAGTAGATCAGGCGCTTGTGCGATGACGCATCCCGTCTGCGCACGATTGCCATCGCCACAAACCCGGCAAACAGAGCGAAGCCGACAAGGTTGCCGATCACCAGTATTTCGACGGGAAAGGGCAAAGTCTCGCCCGCTTCCGCAAGTCGGGCCGGTTGCCTGAGTGTTGCGTAGACGCCGACCAGTACCACCGCAACCGCCAGCCCTGCACCCGCCAGCCCGAGCCCCCTGTGCAGATCGGTGCGCCGCGTCGCTACCAGGATGCTCTGTGCAAGGAACAGCAGCTGCCAGGCCGTCATGATGACAGCATGGATGATCAAGTAGGCAGGCAGCGCCGTGGCGCGGAACTGGAAACGAAAATAGAAGCTGGGCAAAAACCCGAGAAACACGATCAGCGTCATTAGCGCTGATGCGATGAGAAAGAACCTGCCGCGCGATTTCACAGTCGGTATGGTTCGCGCGGCGGCGCCATCGATGTCATTTGCTTGCCCGCCACAGCCCCCGCCCCGGATTTTCCGGCGTTTTGCCTACGCGTACCCGCTATCGTCAAGCATGCTCGCATAGCGGTGCACCATGTTCTTTACATTCATCAGGTGCGAGAGATCGCCGGTGCGCATGGCGTAAGCTGCGAACTTCACCGGGCTGGCCCAGTAATACATCTCCGCCTGGTCGGCCATGCGCGGCCACGTCATGCCGCCGGCAAACTCATAGCGGCGGATGATGTCTTCCAGCGCTTCGCGACCAGCCGCCGCAAAATAAAGCGTGAAGTCGCACGCCGGATCGGTCACTTCCGCATTCGACCAGTCATCGAGCGCCACAACTTTGTAGTCGGCGTCGACGAAGATGTGCGGGTGATAGATGTCGCCATTGATCAGACAGACATGCTCGGGCCAGAAACTGTCGTCGTCGATCCACTTCTGCCACAGGCCCCACAGCTTCTCGGGCACAGCCGCGAGCGTGTTGCACTCGTCCATGCGCTGGCGCATCCGCTTGCGCGCGTCCTCGGCCGTGACGATGGGGACGCCGGCTGCCGCCGCCGCGCCAACATCGATGTTGTGCAGCTTGGCCATGATCCGCGCGAGGCTTTCCGGCAGGGTCTGCGGCAGGCTCGATTGCGGCAGGCGCCAGATCAGCTCGCCCAACAGCGGATCGATCTCCGCTGCAGGAATACCGGGCAGGACGCGATAGGCGATCAGCTTGTCCGAATAGATCTGCCAGTCGGGTATGACGACCGGGACCTTGCCGCGCACGAAATCCAGCACGCGCTTTTCATTGCGCGCCTGCGCCTGCACGTCGCCGCGCCGTGGCGCGCGAAGCACCCAGTAGGCGCCCTGCACGTCGCGCGCGGTCGCCGCGAAGTATTCAGCGTCGCTGCCACTGACGCGCAACATCGATGCATCCTTGTCGAGCTCGATATTGTGCGCTGCAGCCAGCTGCTTGAAGTCAGGTGCAGACGACAATGCGGGCCTCCTTATCCCCCAGCCCGTACATCCTCACGCGATCGGGTACACTCACCCGATCAGGCTTCGTTCTTCCAGACCGGTTTGCGTTTCTCGGCAAATGCCTTGGGGCCTTCCTTGTGGTCGGCCGAGGCCATCAGCTTGGCAATACCTGGCACCTTGTGATCGAACGCGGTCTTGAGGTCGGCGGTGTTGAGACCGGTCAGCACGGCTTCCTTGGTCGCCTTGATCGCCATCGGCGAGCATTCCATCATCATGCCAGCCCAACGCTTCGCCTCCTCCAGAGATTTGCCCTGGGGCGCCACGTCGGTGACGAAGCCGATCTCCTTGCCTTCCGCCGCCGAAACGACGCGGCCCGTCAGCATCATGCCCATGGCCTTCTTCAGCGGCACCTGGCGCGGCAGCCTGTGCATGCCTGATGCAAGCGCTGCGAAGCCCACCTTGGGCTCGGGAAGCGCGAACTTTGCGTTCTCGGCCGCGATGATGAGGTCAGCGGCCAGCGCGATCTCGAACCCGCCGCCCATGGCAAAGCCGTTCACGGCCGCGATCACCGGCTTGTAGAGGTCGTAGCGGGAGGTCAGCCCCCCGAATCCCGAGGCCGGCATCGGCACCGGCGATTTCTGGCCGGAGGCTGCAAATTTCAGGTCGTTTCCGGCCGAGAACGCTTTTTCGCCAGCCCCTGTGACGATGGCGACCCACAGGTCGGGGTCGGCGGCAAAATCGTCGAAAGCCTTGCCCATCTCTGCATTCCCCATGGGATGCAGGCAGTTCAGCTGGTCCGGGCGGTTGATTGTGACAATGAAAAGTCGGCCGTCCGTCTCGGTCGTGATGAACTCGTAGCCCATGGGAATCCTCCTGCAGTCTTTCGTTTACCTTTAGACAAGGTGCTTGCCGATACAACTAGGCCCAAAGGGTGGAATGCGGAACACGCCGTCTCAATGACCGACACGCTGGAACTCCGGCTGCCTGTGGATACAGGCGAAGAGACTGGGACGGAGCCTGCTCCGCCCCCATTCGAAGGCGTAAAGTGGCGCATCAAGATCGCCGACAAGGAATACGGCCCCTACCCCCGCACCCGCCTGATCGACTTTCTGAAGGAAGGCCGGGTCCAGTCCGGCACGTTCATCGCCTGCGGGACGGACACCGACTATCACCGGGCCGACCATCACCCCAATCTGCGCTGGGATTTCAAGGGCCCCAAGAAGCGCAAATTCGGTGATCCGCGCCTCGATGCCGGTGAAGTCGAAGTGCCGGTCTCCAATTACTTCATCGCCGCCCGCCTGCTCGCCGGCAATGAACGCTTCGAGCGCATTCTCCGCGACGCCGGCAAGATGACACGCGCTGCGGGTGACATGTGGGTGCTGCGCTCGCGCCAGACCATCCAGCAACTCCGCAGCCAGCTGGCAGTTGCGGTTAAGCCGCATGAGCACTTCATTATCGTCAATGCGTCGAAGGACCGGCTCGCCTGGTACAATATCGGCGTCGAGAACGACATCGCCGTTCGCGGCGTCTGGGATGCTGACGAAGTTCAGTAGGACGACATACCCGACAGTCGCCTTGTCCAACTCGATGCGCTATCGATCGCGGGCGGTCTGACCGACCGGCAGCGGAGACACGCACCATTGGCACGCCACAAGCCGCACCGTGAGCACCATACAGTCGAGCGCATCGGGTGGCTGCGCGCAGCAGTCCTCGGCGCGAATGACGGCATCATCTCCACCGCCAGTCTGATCGTCGGGGTTGCGGCCGCGCACGGCGATCGCAACGCTGTTCTGGTCGCGGGCGGCGCAGGACTGATCGCGGGTGCGCTGTCGATGGCGGCCGGCGAATACGTCTCCGTCAGTTCGCAGTCGGATGCAGAGCAAGCCGACCTCGCCCGCGAGAAGCGCGAGCTGGCCGAGATGCCTGAAATGGAACGGCAGGAGCTGACGCAGATCTACGTCGATCGCGGCCTAACGCCTGAACTGGCAAAGCAGGTCGCCGACCAGCTGACCGCGAAAGATGCACTCGGCACACACGCCCGCGACGAACTTGGAATTTCATCCCTCACTGAAGCGAAGCCCGTACAAGCCGCCATCGCCTCCGCCTTGTCATTTACCGTGGGCGCCGCCCTGCCCCTGTCGGTCGCAGCCCTTGCGCCCTATCCCGGCGCGGAGTTGCCCGTGGGGATCACCTCGGTGCTGTTCCTTGCGGCGCTGGGCTGGCTCGGGGCCTGGGCCGGCCGCGCAAATCCGGTCAGACCCTTGATCCGAGTGGTTTTCTGGGGTGCGCTCGCCATGGCCGTCACGGCCGGGATCGGCCAGCTGTTCGGCGCGGTGGTTTGACGCTGGCTGGCGCAGGCGCGCATTGGATGGTGGCTTTTATCCACAATTGCTGTATGGCAGCGCCTCCAAACCCGGCCCCCACACCTGCGTACTGTTTCCCGCATTCGGGACGGCCCGCCCGATACGAAAACGATTCCAATGCCCTTCCCTGCCGTTCATCCTGCGCTTGACCGCGCCCTTTCCGCGCGTGGTTATGCCGAGCCGACGCCCGTCCAGCTCGCCGTCGTCGAGGCCGACCAGAACCCGGATCGCCCCAATGCGGATCTGCTGGTGTCGGCCCAGACCGGATCGGGCAAGACGGTCGCCTTCGGCCTCGCCATGGCCTCCAACCTTTTGGGCGGCGCCCAGCGCTTTGAACGCGCGTCCAAGCCGCTCGCCCTGGTGATCGCACCGACACGCGAACTTGCGATCCAGATCGGCCGCGAGTTCGAATGGCTCTATGCTGATACGGGTGCGAAGATCGTGCAGTGCGTCGGCGGCATGAGCGTGCGCGGCGAACAAGGACAACTCGAGCGCGGCGCCCACATCATCATCGGCACGCCGGGCCGTCTCAATGACCACCTCGCCAAAGGTTATCTCGACCTCTCCGACCTGCGCGTCGCCGTCCTCGATGAAGCGGACGAGATGCTCGATCTCGGCTTTCGCGAAGAACTCGAAACGCTGCTGACCGCCACGCCGGAATCGCGCCGCACGCTCTTGTTCTCGGCCACCATTGCGCGCGGCATCGCCATGCTCGCTAAGAATTACCAGCGCGACGCCCTCCGCATCGACACTACCAGCGCGACCCAGCCGCATGGCGACATCGACTATCGCGCCATCCGCATCATGCCCGGTGACGTTGAACGCGGCGTCGTCAACGTGCTGCGCTATTTCGATCCGGAACGCGCACTGGTGTTCTGCCACACGCGCGAAGCCGTGCGTCACCTTCACGCCGCCCTACGCGAGCGCGGTTTCCACGCGGTCTCCCTGTCGGGGGAGATGGGCCAGCGCGAGCGCAACGAAGCGCTGCAATCGCTGCGCGATGGCCATGCCAAGGTCTGTGTCGCCACCGACGTCGCCGCGCGCGGCCTTGACCTGCCCAACCTCAGCCTCGTGATCCACGCTGACCTGCCGACCAACAAGGCGACCCTGCTCCACCGCTCAGGCCGCACCGGTCGCGCCGGCAAGAAGGGCCAGTCCGTCCTCCTTGTGCCGCACATCAAGCGCCGCCGCACCGAGACCGTGCTACAGTCGGCCAACATCACCGCCACCTGGGCCGGCCCGCCCAGCGCCGAGGAGATCCGCGTGCAGGATCGCCAGCGCCTGCTGCAACATCCCGCTCTTACCGCTGTCATCGACGAAGACGACCAGAAGCTGGCGCGCCAGATGGCCGAACAGGTCACTGCCGAACAACTCGCCGGCGCGCTGATCGGTCTCCTCCGCGCTGATCTTCCGGAGCCCGAAGAACTCAACGACGACGCGCGCATGCGCGATACGCAGAGCCGCGAGCCGCGTGAACGCCCGGAGCCGAAGTCGCGCTCGGAGCGTGGCTTCGTCGTTGCCGAAGGCGATGGCGTCTGGTTCCGCCTCAATGTCGGTCGCAGCAAGAAGGGCGATCCGAAATGGATCCTCCCGCTGATCTGCCGTTTGGGTCAGGTGACGAAGGCCGAGATCGGCCCGATCCGCATCTTTGACGACGAGACCAAATTCGAAATCGTCGGCCACGCCGCCTCAGCCTTCGCAGACGCCGTGAAACTGACCGGCGATGACGAAGTCCAGATCGAGCCCAGCAGTGCCCCCCGCGCCGGCGAAGCAACGCACCCGATGCGCGCCCGCCGCGATGGACAGCGCGCCGACCGCGCCCCGCGCGAGGATCGGCCCTTCGGCGAGAAACGCGATTTCGGCGACCGCCCGCCGCGCGAGCCGCGTGCCGACGCCCGTGCGCCGCGCGAAGACTTCAAGCAGAGTGCCCGTGACGACGCCCGCGCCGCCCGCTACCAGCAGCGCGACAATGAACGCGCCAAGCTCGCGGCCGACCCGGTCTATTCGTCACTCGGCTCTGCTGAAACAGCACGCCCCAACAGCCCGCCGCCGGCTCATCCGAGCGGCTTGAACCGCAAGGAGCGTCGCGACGCTGCTCGAGCCGAAGGCAAGATCGCACCGCTTGGCACCGAGACGCCCAACCGATCCGAAGCGCCGAAGCGCAAGTGGACGCCGGATGCTGAACGCGCCCCGCGCTCTGAACGCCCCGAGCGTCGGCCGCGCCCTGATGGCGCGCGCGCCGAGCACACCAAGCCCGAAGGCTTCAAACCGCGTGGGGCAAAACCCGCAGGCGGCAAACCTTTCAAGGCGCGTGGCGACAAGCCGTTTGGCAAGCCCTTCGCTGGCAAGCCCGGCAGCAAACCGTTCCGCGGCAAACCTGCGGGCAAGCCCGCCGGCAAGCGCGGCTAACGCTGGTTTCAGCCGATCGACTGCGCTGCAACCTCGAACGACCGCTTGCGTTTCTCGTGATCCCAGATCGAGCCTGTGACCATCAACTCGTCGGCGCCCGTGCGCGCGATGAAATCGGCGATGCCCTGCTTCACCTTGGCCGGACCGCCGACGACGGAGCACGATAGCGCCTGCGCAATGCCGTGCTCCACCATCGGGTCCAGCTGCAGACCCGCCTTGGGCGGCGGCATTTTGCCGGGACGACCAAGACGCAGGTTGGCAAAGGCCTGCTGGATGGATGTGAACTGCAACTTCGCATCTTCATCCGTCTCGGCAGCGATGACGTTGAGCCCTAGCATGACGTAAGGCGCCTGCAGACGCGGAGACGGCTTGAAGTTCGAGCGATAGACGTGGATCGCATCCATCATGTCGCCGGGCGCGAAGTGCGAGGCAAACGCGTAGGGCAATCCGAGATGCGCGGCGAGTTGCGCACCGAACAGCGACGAGCCAAGGATCCACATCCCGACATCAACGCCAGACCCTGGCACGGCCTGCATTGTCTGGCCCGGCACCGGCGGTTCAAACCAGTTCATCAGTTCGACGACGTCCTGCGGAAACGTATCCGCCCCGCCCATGTAGCGACGCAAGGCTCGCATGGTCGCCTGATCGGTCCCCGGCGCGCGGCCAAGGCCCAGATCAATTCGCCCGGGGTGCAGCTCAGCGAGCGTCCCGAACGCTTCGGCCACCATCAACGGCGCGTGGTTGGGCAGCATGATGCCCCCTGCCCCGACCCGGATGGTGTTTGTGCCGGCCGCCACATGCGCAATCACCACAGCGGTGGCGGCGCTGGCGATGCCTGGCATGTTGTGATGCTCGGCGAGCCAGAAGCGGTTGTAGCCCAGTTTTTCCGCGTGGCGGGCGAGATCGAGGCTGTTCTGCAATGCCTCGCGCACCGTCGAGCCTTCAACGACGGGGGCGAGATCGAGAACGGAGAGCTTTGTCATGGCCGACATATAGGCGTTGCGGCGCGGGGCGCTAGGATGGGGACCTCAATGACGGGTGCAGATTCGGTGACAGAAGCTAAAGGCATGACGCCCAAAGGCATGGCCCCCAAAGGTCTGGCCCCCAAAGGTCTGGCAAGCGCGCAGATCGCGCGGGAGTTCTTTAGCGTCCAGATGCATTACGCCGATGTCCTCTCGGCAAAAGCCAGGATCACGCTGGTCGAGGCGATAACCTTCTGCACCAATTTCCACCGGCTGTTCGCCTATGGAAACCTGTCCAAACAATCAGCCGACCCGGATTTCCTGGAGATGGCGGCGCGCGTCGCAAACATAAGCGACCCCGACAAACGTCTCGAGGTGCTGATCAGCGCGTATGCCGATCGAGCGCCAGACCCATGGCCTGCAGATCGCCACCCTTTCGGCAATCACTTCGCCTGCGAAGCGCCGAACGAAGCAGGCGCGGTTCGCATTCATTTCCGCAACCGCTTCAACCAAGACGCCCATGGCCCCTTGCACGCCTCCAATCTTGAGCAGCGGCGCGCGGAACTGGCCGAAATGTTTTCCTTCGCCGTTGAGCGCTGGCCAGATGCAAAGACCGTCGTCGGTCAGTCCTGGCTCTACAATACCGAAGGCTATCGCCGCCTGTTCCCAGCGCTCTATTCAGCATCGCTGACGCCGGTCATTGGCCCCCGCCCGATCCATGGCCTGTCCACCTGGGGCCAGTTCCTCGATTTCCGTGGTCGCGCCAAGCCGGCAATTGTCGAGACGTTCAAACGCAATCTCGACACGCTGGATGTCGCCCAGCCCTGGCTGAGCTTCCCTTATCAGGTGCTGACAACGACAGCACCGATGCGGGTCTTCCGCGACGAATACTGCATCTAGACAATCCGCGTGAGGCCTTTCGCATAGCGCTTCCAGTTTTCGACATAGTGGAGCGCCGACCCTGTGATGCCTTGAATCTGCTGTTCCGTCAGCTCACGCACCACCTTGCCCGGCGCGCCCATCACCATCGAGCCATCGGGTATCACCTTGCCCTCGGTGATCAGCGAGTTCGCGCCGATCAGACAGTTTTTCCCGATCTGCGCCCCATTGAGAATGATCGACCCAATCCCAATCAGCGTGTTCTCCCCGACCGTACAGCCGTGCAGCATCACCATGTGCCCGATCGTGCAATTGGCGCCGATGGTCAGCGGCATGCCGACATCGGTATGCAGCACCGACCCGTCCTGGATGTTGGAGTTCTGCCCGATTGTGATCGGGTCATTGTCGCCCCTCAGCGTCGCGTTGAACCAGACGCTGGCGTTCTTCTTGAGGATCACACGACCCATGACACTGGCGCTTTCAGCGATCCAGTGATCGCCCTCCGCTTCGGGCCGCACGCCGTCAAGATCGTAGATCGCCATCTGCCTGTCCCTTTTCAGTCACGCTCGCGCGCCAAGTATTCCATGAACCGCAAACGACCCGAAACCCGGCGCCGCTGTCATCACGTTGCAACAATCCGCAGCAAAGCACGCGAACTAGCAGCCCGGCGCGGAACTGTATCTTTATAGTTCCGTTAATGCGGTTCTAGTCTAGTTAGAGAGAAGCTGATTCGATGACGTCCGCCTCCGGCGCTGGCCGAAATCGAGAACGGAGAAACGGATTGAGTCGACCGCACACGGTTGCACCATCCTTCTACGACGCAGCAGGCTGCATCATGCGGCGGCCTCCACCACCTGCAATTTTTGCATTCCGGCGCAACCAGAGCCGGTTCGACCAACGCCGCAGCGCCTCTCAGGCCTGCGGCGTTTTTGTTTTCTGCCTGCCTCAACGACTATCAGGGGAGTTCCTCCATGGGTAAACGTTCTGCCGTCCGCCGCATCCGCGCCGATTATGAAGGCCGCCGTGACCGTGACGCTGGCAGTGTTCATCTCAGTGTCATTGAAGGCGGCTGGGATCCCGCGGCCGACGACCAGCGCCATGCGCGAAAGCGGAAGCGGGTCAACGCATCGAACGCGCACCAGAATACTGAACAGCGCGAGCCTGTGCGCGAGCAGGCGTACGTCAAGAATGTGACACCCAAGTCGGAAGGACAGGCGCGCCTGATTGAAGCGATCGACCGCTCCAACCTGGTTCTCGCACTCGGCCCGGCCGGCACCGGCAAGACCTATCTCGCTATCGTCAAGGCAGTTGAAGCTCTAAGGGCTGGCAAGGTTGGCCGCATCGTGCTGTGCCGTCCTGCGGTCGATGCCGGCGAGAGCATCGGCTTCCTCCCCGGCGACATGGAAGAGAAGCTCGCGCCCTATCTCCGCCCGCTCTATGACGCCCTGCAGGATCGCATGTCCGCGAAACAGGTAAAGGCGATGATCGCTGAGGGCCAGATCGAGATTGCTTCAGTCGGCTTCATGCGCGGTCGCACGCTCAACAATGCCTTCATCGTGGTCGACGAGGCGCAGAACTGCACTTACGTCCAGCTCAAGATGATCCTGACCCGCCTCGGCTGGAATTCGAAGATGGTTGTCACCGGCGACCCGGCGCAGTCGGACCTCGCGCCCGAGCTTTCAGGCCTCGCGCCTGTCGCCGCTCGCATCGAGTCCATGAGCGGCGATGTCGGCGTCGTTCGCCTGCAACAGGGCGATGTGGTCCGCCACCCGCTCGTCGCCAAGATGCTGGACGTTCTCTAACCGCCAGATAAAACCATCTGAACGACAGGCCGGTCCTTTAAGGGGCCGGCCTTTTCGTTGTGCTTGACCGCCCGCAATCACAAATCCAGGTTTTCACTACCCTGCGTTGCGATAAGCGTGGGAGAAACAGGTGGCGGACAGGGTTCTGGACCCTTCCGCATACTTGAACTCACCACAGCAAACCCAGCAGCGCGCGAGAACGCCTACCCACCGCCTCGCAGACCTCAGAGCTGTGTGCGCCCTCTATCGCGACGAGGCGGGCGGCGCCTGGCTGGTCGGACGCATGGCGGATGTGCCCGCGCGGGCCTGTCTGGCAACGCGCATGGCAAGGACCCCGACAAGGCCGCACCTTCCGCCATAGCCATTCGCTGTCGCCGCGCCAATATGGCGTCGTCTGCCGGGGTTCTGCGGCCTTCGCGAGATGCGCGTGCGGATGGATCAACACCGCTTTTCAACATGGAACCCAACTGCAAGCAGCAGCTGCGCCAGATTTATGGGAACACCTTCGGTTGTTCGCCGTTTTACCTGCACACATCCACCACCGTTCTGAAGGCTCGCCATGTCCCACATGAAAACGATGTTCTGCGCCCTCGTCGCAAGCTCTTCTCTGGCGGCGTGCAGCACGATGGATAGCTGGGATCCTTCCCAGCGCAACGCAGCTATCGGTGGCGCGCTTGGCGCTGCTGCCGGCGTAGCGGTTGCCAAAGATGATGTGTCAGGCGCTCTGATTGGCGGGGCTCTAGGCGCGGCTATTGGGTACTATACGGGTTGTCAGGAACAAGGCGGATGTTTCGTCGGCGGCAAGCAAGTCGCTGCCCGATCGGACATGATCTACGACCGTCCCGCGGGCCGTTATTATTACGTCGATCCCGCGACCGGCCGCACGTATTGGGATAATGGCGAATACCGCGGCTAATCACGATGCACGCGTGAGCCCGTTGAGGTTCGCTGTGATCCATCGCAAGATCCACCGGTCGGAATGACCGGAGGGGCTATGAAGATCGCGTTTGGTTTGGCAGCGTTAGCGCTTGCCGCCTGTCAGTCTTCCACCGGCTCCCTGCACGCCATTCCCGCTCAGCCCGAAGGCGCAACGCCCTCGCCCGCAGATGTCATTGCAGCGTCGCTTCCGACCGAGTGGCGTAACCTCGATCCCGCCAACACGCTCTACATGGACTTCCCCGGCCATAATGGAAAAGGCGGCGGGCGCGTCATCATCGAGATGGCGCCGGAGTTTTCGCCCAACCACGTCGCCAATGTGAAAGCGCTTTCCCGCGAAGGTTTCTTCGTCAACGGCGCCGTCACCCGTGTTCAGGACAACTTCGTCAGCCAGTGGGCGCAGGCCGCAGAACCGGCTCGCCCGCCCAAGGTTGGCGTGGAAAAGCTGAATGCTGAATTCACCCTGCCCCGCGCCGCCGTCGGCAATTTCGATATCCTGCCAGACCCGGACACCTATGCGCCGGAAGTTGGCTTCATCAACGGCATGTACGCCGCACGCAACGCAGACCGTGTCTGGCTGACCCATTGCTACGGCATGGTCGGTGTCGGCCGCGAGAACGATGAAAACTCCGGTGGCGGCACGGAGCTCTACGTCGTCATCGGCCATAGTCCGCGCAATCTCGACGCACAGCTCACCATGCTGGGCCGCGTCGTGCAGGGCATGGAAATCATGTCATCCTTCCCACGCGGCACGGGCGATGCGGGTTTCTACAAGACCCCGGAAGAATACCAGCACTATGCCGACATCAAGGTCGCGGCGGACCTTCCGCCGGAACAGCGGACACCGCTGGAGATCATGAAGACCGACAGCAACAGCTTCGCCACGCTGGTCAATTCGCGACGCTGGCGGAAAGATGATTTCTACAAAAGCCCGGTCGGCCGCATCGGCCTCTGCAACATCACCGTTCCGGTCCGACCGGCAGCTCCGGCATCTTGAACTCCGGACGAAGGTAGGGCGGCGGCATTTCCGGCATCGGCGTAAGCTGCTGCTGACCAGGCGGGTCAATCACATCGCGGAATAGATAGCCCGTCAGAAAAATGACGCCGAGGATGAAGAGCGCGACGAGCATCAGCATGATCGCGCGCAGCGAGCGTTGAACGAACCGCTCGATCGTCCCGAGATCGCCAATCTCTTCGGGGTCCCAGGTCGAGAGCAAAATCCAGATGCTGATGCCGCACAGCACCGTGCCCGCCGGCACGATCAGCGCCAGGGCAGCTGACTCGCACCAGATAATGACGCGCGCCAAGGGCCTTCTGCGCAGCAAGCCGATTCCGCCAATAAAGGACGGCAGGAAGTAGGCGAGGCTCAGCAGGCCAAGCCCACCGCCCAGCAGCACCATCTCGTCATTGTAGGCGGGGTCGGGCCGCGCTGCGTAGCCCGCCAGAAGGAGGCCGAGCGCCCCCAGACCCACCGCGCCGAACACGATGTGGCACCAGGCCAGTATCTTCAGCCGCAGCTTCACTGATCCCCCAGACTGATCCCCCAAGCGATTCCCGGCGCGCGGCTTACCGAAAAATTACCGGTGCATCATGCCTCCGCTCAGGCTATTAGGGCCGACACTCCAGACGGGACAAGCCATGACTGTAGCGATTTCGACACTGATCAAGGACGCCAGCACCCAGACACTCGGCGCGCTGGGCGGGATCCTGAAAAAGGGCGCTGACCACGCCGCCGCGCACAAGCTTCCCGAGGAAGTCTTTCTCAACTTCCGTCTTTTCCCGGACATGTTCCCGCTGTCGCGGCAAGTGCAAATCGTCACCGACACCATGACACGCGGCGTTGCCCGCCTCGCAGGAACAGACCTGCCGTCCTTCCCCGACATCGAGACGTCATTCGCCCAGCTGATCGAACGGACGCAGAAAGCCAACGCCTACGTGCAGGCAGCATCCGCCGAAGCGATGGACGCGCGCGCGCAGACTGTCGTCAACATTCCTGTTGGCGGCGGTCAGGAAATGCCGATGACCTGCGCGGCCTACCTGCAGTCCTTCGTCTTTCCGAACGTCTATTTTCACGCCGCGACGGCGTACAACATCCTGCGCCACAACGGTGTTGTCCTCGGCAAGCGCGATTATCTCCGCCCACCGGCTTGAAGCCGGCTTGGCACGCAAACGCCTTCGCTGGGCCGACGCTTCTCTAGAACCGTCCGCCGGTCTTGAAGCCGCCGCCGGAGCGGCGGCCGCCGCCGCCACCTCCACCTGAGCCACCACCTCCAAAACCCCCCCCACCCCCACCCCCCCCCCCCCAACGGCTTCCCCGCGGCGCAGCCATGATGACATACCCGAAGA
>JBBQJV010000027.1:0-44448 GCA_038326205.1 Caulobacterales bacterium
TGCTCTTCCAGCGACGCCGTGAAGTTGCTGTCCACGTAGCGCTCGAAGAAACTGGTCAGGAACGCCGTCACCAGCCGCCCCCGGTCTTCCGGCACGAACCGCTTGTTCTCCATACGCACATAGTTGCGGTCGCGCAGCACCGTCAGGATGCTGGCGTAGGTGGATGGGCGCCCAATGCCCAGCTCCTCCATCCGCTTCACCAGGCTGGCTTCCGAGAAACGCGGCGGCGGCTGGGTGAAGTGCTGGTCGGCCAACACATTGCCCAACCCCAGCGGGTCCCGCTCCTTCATCGGCGGCAGCATCCGGCTGTCATCGGGGGCGCTGGCCTCCGGCGCGTCGTCCACGTCCTCCCGGTACAGCTTCAAGTATCCGTCGAAGGCCACGATGGAGCCGTTGGCGCGCAACCGCGCCCGGGCACCGGCGATGTCCACCGCAACCAGGTCCAACTCCGCCGACAGCAACAGCGACGCCACGGCCCGCTTCCACACCAGCTCATACAGCCGCCGCTGCTCGGGGCTGAGGCGGTGGGCCACGCTGTCGGGCGTGCGGCTGACATCCGTGGGGCGGATCGCCTCGTGCGCCTCCTGCGCGTTCTTGGCCTTGCTGCTGTATTCCCGTGGCGCCACGGGGACGTAGGTGTTGCCATACACCGACCCGACATGCTCGCGGATCGCCAGCATGGCTTCGCGCGCCATCTGCACGCCGTCGGTACGCATGTAGGTGATGAGACCGACGGTTTCGCCGTCGATCGAGATGCCTTCATAGAGGCGCTGCGCTACCTGCATCGTGCGGCTAGCCGAGAAGCCGAGCTTGCGTGCGGCTTCCTGCTGGATCGTTGAAGTCGTGAACGGAGGTGGCGGATTGCGGCGGTGAGGCTTGGCTTCAACCGAAGCAACCCGATAGCTTCCGGCCTGAACCGCGGCGAGTGCGCGCGCGGCGCTCTCTGCATTTGGTAGCGAGAACTTCTGCAGCTTCTGTCCGTCGAGCTCGGTGAGGCGCGCCTCGAATTCGGAACCATTCACCGCCATCTTTGCAGCGACGTCCCAGTATTCCTGGCTGATGAACTTCTCGATCTCGATCTCGCGATCGACCACTATGCGCAGCGCGACCGACTGCACGCGGCCGGCCGAACGCGTGCCTGGCAACTTGCGCCACAGCACGGGCGACAGCGAGAAGCCCACGAGATAGTCCAGTGCACGGCGCGCGAGATAGGCATCGACCAGCTGCTGGTCGATCTGGCGCGGGTTCTCGATGGCTTCGGTCACCGCCTTCTTGGTGATGGCGTTGAACGTGACACGCTGGATCGTCTTGCCCTTCAGCACCTTGCGGTTGTTTAGGGCTTCGAGCACGTGCCACGAGATCGCTTCCCCCTCGCGATCAGGGTCGGTTGCGAGGATCAGGCCGTCAGCCTCCTTCATCGCGTCCGCGATTTCCTTGACGTGCTTGGCCGACTTTCCGTCGATGTCCCAGAGCATGGCAAAGTTTTCGTCCGGCCTCACGGAACCGTCCTTTGAGGGCAGGTCGCGGATGTGGCCATACGACGCCATAACCTTGTACCCGGGGCCCAGGTACTTGTTGATGGACTTGACCTTACCAGGCGACTCTACGACGACGACCTGCATTTTTCCTCATAGATTCAGGTGATTTGTGGGGAGGGCGCGGCGGGAAGTTGGGGGCGGCGACCCGGAATGTCAATTCGCGGAACGGTGACGCCCGCGCCTCCCCCGTAGGGGGAGATAATTTGCAGGGGGTGAAGATAGGGCGTCCGGGAGTAACTTTTCTGCGCCGGAGATCGCGTTGCCAGCACCCTTATACCGCCCTGCTCGCCATACCGCCCAAATGGGTCACTGCCCGTCCGGCCAGCTCCAGTTCGGCGAGCGCGGCCAGCACCAGCCGGTGTGGCGCGTCCACTGCGCGCACGATATCGTCGATACGCATCGGCGTGGGGCTGAGCGCCTCGTGCACCGCACCCAGCAGAGCGCCGGGCACGTCCGCATCGCGCGCACCGAAGCGACCCGAAAATGGTTCATCGAAGGTCGGGCCTGAAATGCCATGCATCACCTGCAGTACGTCGTTCGCGCCCTCGATCAACGCCGCGTCCTGCTTGATCAAGCGGTTGTCGCCCTTGCCGCGCGGATCCAGCGGAGAGCCGGGCACTGCCATCACCTCGGGGCCCTGTTCCAGCGCGAAGCGCGCGGTGATGAGACTGCCTGACCGCTCGGCGGCTTCGACCACGATGGTCGCCAGCGACAAGCCAGAGATCACCCGATTGCGTTTCGCGAAGTCGCGGGCCTGCGCCACATAACCTAGCTGCAATTCCGACACGATGCAGCCGCGCTGGGCCAACATTGCGTAGAGCTGATCATGCTGGCGTGGGTAGATCTGGTCGATACCACCGGCGATAGAAGTGACAGTTCCGGTGTCCATCTCTGCAGCGTGGGCCTCGCCATCGAAGCCACGGGCCATGCCCGAGACGATGAGATATCCAGCTTGTCCCAGATCCCGTGCGAGGTCTTGCGCCATCCGTCGTCTGGTTGCGGACGTATCCCGCTCGCCAACCATCGCGATGGCTGGCCGGCTCAGCTGTTCGCGATTGCCGCGAACTGCAATTACCGGCGGCGGCGCAGTCAATGGCTGAAAGGCAGGCTGACTACTCCGGTTCGCACGCAGCGTGGTGGGTTGCACCAAGTTTGGCGGTCGCCTCCAGCTCCTGCTTGATTTCGTGATTGAAGGCGCGCGAATATCCGCCTTGCCGCCCGCTTTCTTTGCCAGCGCGGGCAGGTCCTGCAGCACGGCTGCGGCCGCGCAATAGCGCCAAAGCAGATGGAAGAAAGTGATCGGTCCGATCCCGCGTGTCCGCCCGCTCTCCCCCCGTTAGCGCCCGCCGTTTCATCCGGCGCTCTCAGTTGGCGGCGCGTCCTTCTTCTTGCCGATTTTTGGCTCCTTGCGAGCGATGATACGCTGGATGTTCGCGCGATGGCGCCAGGCGATGATCAGGGCGAGGACGCCGGTGATGATCCATGCGTCGCCCAGCGGGTTCAGCCACCACGCAATCGCGGGTACCGCTGCAGTCGCCACAAGAGCGGCGAGCGAGGACATGCGGAACAGCGCAGCAATCAGCAGCCAGATGCCGCAGAACGCCAGACCTGCTTGCCAGATTGCGGCAAGCAGCAAGCCAACGAACGTCGCGACGCCCTTACCGCCCTTGTAGTTGAGCCAGATCGGGTAGCAGTGACCGATAAAGGCGGATGCACCAGCTATCAGCGCCAGTGATTGCAGTTCGCCCCACATCGCGCCGGGGTAAAACTCTGGGGCCAGCCACAGCACGATCAACACGGCGAGGGCCGCCTTGCCAGAATCGAGCAACAGGGTCGCAAGCGCGAGATCCTTGCGGCCCGTGCGCAGGACGTTGGTCGCGCCAATATTGCCAGAGCCGATGTCGCGAATGTCGCCCAGCCCGGCGAGGCGTGTCAGCACCAGCCCGAACGGAATCGAGCCGAGCAGGTACCCACCCGCGATCGCCGCGAGATATGCCACCAGGTCGATTGTCATGTCTTCGTCCTCAACCCCGTTCGAACACGGTCGCGCCATTCACCCATGTGCGCAAGACCTTGCCCTCGAGCTTCCGGCCGTCGAACGGCGAGTTCTTCGAGCGTGAGGAAAGATCATCCCGATCGCAGGCCCATGGTGCCGCCGCATCGAACAGGACCAGGTCCGCCGGCGCACCCTTGGCGAGGCGTCCCTGAGGCAAGCCGAGCAGATCGGCGGGGCCGGACGTCACCGGCTTGAGGATGGTCGCCAGCGGTATTTCTTCGCGGATGGCGAGGCTGAGCAGAGCCGGCAAAAGGGTCTCCAGACCCACCGCGCCGAAGGCGGCATCCGCGATGGGCAGGCGCTTGTCCTCGGTCGGCTGCGGATCGTGGGCTGACACCACCGCGTCGATCGCACCGCGCTTGAGACCGTCGATCAGCGCCATGCGATCCGCTTCGGTCCGGAAGGGCGGCTGCACCTTGCAGTAGGTGAGATAGTCGCCGACATCGAGGTCGTTGAAGAACAGTGAGAAAGCCGCCACCGAGCACGACACTTTTACGCCTTGTCCGCGCGCGCGTTCGATTGCGTCCAGCGACCGCTCCGTCGAGATGCAGTCGACCAGCAGTCGCACGCCCGTCGTCTCCGCGAGCATCAAGTCGCGCGCCAGAGCAATCCACTCTGCTTCGGGCGGTGTCCCACGCAGGCCGAGCCGCGCAGCAAAGGCGCCTGCATTCATCACCGTGTTCTTCGACAGCGCCGGTGTATCTGGCCGCGAGGCGACTAGTGTATCGAAGCTCGCCGCATACGTCATCGCGCGACGCAGCACGCCCGCGTCCTCCACCGGTTTGTCGCCATTGGTGAAGAACACCGCGCCAGCCTCCCGGATCAGGCCGATCTCCGACATCTTTGCGCCTTCGAGGCCGACCGTGAGTCCGCCGGAGGGGTATACCTTCACCTTCGCTACGCTCTCGCCGCGTTGCTGGAGGAAGTCGACCAGCGCCACCGAGTCTATCACCGGATCGGTGTCGGGCATCACCACGAATGTCGTCACGCCGCCCGCCGCTGCAGCGTCGCCCGCTGTCGCCAGCGTCTCCTTATTCTCGGCCCCCGGCTCTCCGGTTTTGACACGCAGGTCGATAAGGCCGGGCGCCAGAACCTTGCCCTTGGCGTCGATCTTGAGGTCGCCCGCCGTTGTCTTGACGACGCCCGCGCCGACATCGGCGATCACGCCACCCTCGATCACGACGCCGCCTTTTTCATCGAACCCCGAAGCGGGGTCGATAACGCGCGCGTTGTAGATGACTGTGCGGCCGGTCATGACTTCGCTCCGGCCTGGGCGGTGGGCTGGACGCCAAAGTCCGGCGCGTTCTTCGCCAACGTCTCCAGCACCGCCATGCGCACGGCGACGCCCATCTCCACCTGTTCGGTAATCAGCGAGCGCGTCTTGTGATCGGCAATGCCGCTCTCGATCTCCACGCCGCGATTCATCGGGCCGGGGTGCATGACAAAGGCGTTCGGCTTGGCGTGGGAGAGCTTCTCTTCATCGAGCCCCCAGAAGTGGAAGAACTCGCGCGCGGAGGGCAGGTAGGCGCCGTCCATCCGTTCCTGCTGCAGGCGGAGCATCATGACGACATCACAGCCCGCGAGGCCTTTGCGCATGTCGGTAAAAACTTCTGCACCCCACTCTACCGCGCCCGGCGGCGTCAGCGTGCGCGGCGCGATGAGACGCACTTCCGCCCCCAGAACGTTGAGGCACGCCACGTTCGAGCGCGCCACACGGCTATGCAGAATGTCGCCGCAGATCGCAATCCTCATACCCCCAATGTCACCGACACGACGGCGGATGGTCAGTGCATCGAGCAGCGCTTGTGTGGGGTGTTCGTGCGTGCCGTCGCCCGCATTGATTACGGCGCCGTCGACCTTGCGCGACAGCAGCTTCACCGCGCCCGATGATCCATGCCGGATCACCAGCAGGTCCGGTCGCATCGCGTTCAGCGTCATCGCCGTGTCGATCAGCGTCTCGCCCTTCTTAAGCGAAGACGTTGCGATCGGCATGGTCACCACGTCGGCGCCCAGCCTGCGTCCCGCGATCTCGAACGAGCCCTGCGTCCGGGTCGAGTTCTCGAAGAAGAGATTGATCAGCGTTCGGCCCGCCAGCACGTCCGTGTGCTTAACGCGGCTGCGGTTGAGCTCGACATATCTGTCGCCCAATTCCAGCAATGTCTCGATGTCGAGCCGGTTCAGGCCCTCGATACCCAGGAGGTGTCGATGGGGAAAGGCGTAGTCCGCCATGATGATTGCCCGCGATTTTGGGGGTGATAGCGAGGGAGAAGCGGTTGGGCAAGCCGCGTCATTTCACGCGGGAATTTACCGTGCATTGCAGGGCGTCCGACTCACTTTGAAACGCGCTAATGCGCCAGCCGGTCGATCGCCCCCTGCAGGATCCAGCCCGCCGCGACCATGTCGATCACTTCGTCGCGACGCGCCCGGCTCGCATCCGCCGCCAGCAGTGCCCGCTCAGCGCCTGCGGTCGAGAGCCGCTCGTCCCAGAATGCCACCGGTACATCGCGCCGCCGGATGATGTTCTGCACCAGTGAATTTGCCGACTGCGCCCGCGGCCCCTGGGAGCCATCCATGTTGATCGGCAGCCCCATGACCAGCCCGACGCAGCTTCGTGTATCATAGAGTGCAAACAGCCGATCCAGCGACGGCGCCAGCTTCTTGCCCCGCTGGATTACTTCGAGGGGGCTGGCGATTATCCGCCCCGGGTCGCACGCCGCCACGCCAATGGTCTTCGTCCCCGGGTCGAGCCCGAGCAACGCCCCACGCGGCGGAAGTTCCTGAAGCGTAACCAGCGGCATGACGCTGCCTAGCGAAAATCCCCCCGCCTGTCATGCCTTTGCATCGCGAAGCCGTGTGCGTCCCACGCCTTGCCAACACGCACGACGTGATCCCTATTCGCCCCGTAATCTCTGGGAGTGACTCATGCGCTTCGTCCTTCTTGCCGCCACCCTCGCTTTCAGCGCGCCTGCATTTGCGCAGGACGCCGTGAAATTCCCCGAGAAGCTCGACGCCACGGGTTTTCAGGCTGTCGTCGCAGACGTCGGCCCCGCCTATGTCGCTGGCCAGCCGAGCGAGCAGGCGCTGCGCGACCTCGCAGCTAAGGGGGTCACCACGGTGATCAGCCTGCGCACCCAAGCCGAGATGGACAACCGCAAGGCCGTTCCGTTCGACGAGGCCGCCCTCACCAAGGAACTCGGCCTCACCTACGTTCACGTGCCACTGGGCGGCCCGGACACGCCCTATACGCCTGCTGCTGTCAGCACGGTCGCCGATGCGATCGCGGCGTCGAAGGGCGATGTGTTGCTTCACTGCACGGTCGGCTGGCGCGCCAGCCAGATGTGGGCGGCCTACCTCGTGAAGTACAAAGGCGTCTCGGAAGAAGAAGCCATCCGGCAAGCCAGCGCGATCAATTTCAACGGTTACACGCCGCCGGATGGGGCGCGTCCCTTCGACAGTCTACTTGGCAAATAGGGCTTCTTAGTCCCTGAACGCCGCCACCTGCTCGCTCGTTGCGAGCAGCGCGCCATCGGGCGACCACAGCTTCAGCTCGTGATCGAAATATCCGCCTTCGCAACGGCGGCAATGCACCTCCGAAAGAATGAAGCGGTTGCCGACGGACTCGATCTCTTCCGGCGTACCGTGAAAGTGCGTCGTCATCGAGACTGTCGACGACATCGTCGGCGCCTTCCGCTTCCACATCACGCGGGGCGGTGCAAAGTCCGCCATCGCGGCCAGTATCAGCGTATCCAGCGGACGGCCAGCGCGGTCGCGCATCCAGACAAGGGAGCTGGCGGGCTTGGTCGGATCGCGATCTGGATCCAGCGGCCCGGGCGTCGCCCAGCGCGATTCAAACTGGGCGCCGAAGCCGACCGGCGGCGAGAATCCGCCTGGACCTATGGACTCCGCTGGTGGAGGGGCCGGCATCACTGCGTCCGTGAATCGCGTTGTCTCGCGTCGGAGGCCAAACGTCGCCTGAGCGTGGGCACAGACTTTTCCGCGCTGGCTCAACTCGGAGCGCCAGAATTGCAGCCGGGCGCCGGAGCGCAACAGCCGTGTCGTGATCTCGTACGGACCTTCGCCGATCGCCTCGATGAACAGCACGCTCAGCGAGAGAGGATCGCCATTCGCCTCCGGCTCGATCATCGCGCCTTTCAGCAGGGCGGCCCCCGTCCATCCGCCGAACTGGCTGCCGAACCCCCGATAGGCCGGATCGACCTCGCCGGCCCAGGTGTTGTCGCCCGCAGGCAGAAGATGGATGGAGTCATCGAAACGAATCATGCACTGGCTAAACCGTGCGGCGGGCGGCAGGTCAACGCGACGATATGATTAGCTGGGCTGATGCTATCGTAATGCCCGGGATCGGGTCAGGAATCCCGGTCCGGCTTGCGCCGTCGGGACGCCAGCACCAGCCAGAACATCGCGCTTGAGCCCACACCGATCGCGAGAACCAGCAGCGGCAGCCACGGCCAGTATTCCAGTCGCAAGGCACTATCTGGAGCGAGAGAGAGCAGGCCGGCCGACAGCGAAATTGCCGGAAAGGCGCCGGTCAGCACCATTGCGACGGGTCTGCGCGGGGGCGGTGTGTCTACCACCATTTGTCCGGCCGCGCCTTGAACGCGGCGGCGTCCTCGATTGCGGCGGCGACCTTGAAGCACGCTTCTTCGTCGAGCGCCTTGCCGATCACTTGCAGGCCTAGCGGCAGGCTTTGTGAGTCGAGTCCCGCTGGTATCGCGATCGCCGGCAGGCCGGCGAGGTTGGCCGTCACAGTGAAGATGTCGTTGAGGTACATCGCAACCGGGTCATCGCCCTTCTCGCCGTAGCCGAAAGCGGCGCTTGGCGTGGCGGGCGTGAGCAGCGCGTCACACTGTTTGAACGCCTCCTCGAAGTCCTGCAGGATCCGCGTCCGCACTTTTTGCGCGCGAAGGTAGTACGCGTCGTAATACCCGGCGCTCAGCACGTAAGTGCCGATTAGCAGGCGGCGCTGAACCTCCGCGCCAAAGCCCTTGGCGCGAGTCGTTTCGTAGGTCGAGCTTAGCGAGCCATCACCCGATTGCCGCGCGCCGTAACGGATGCCGTCATAGCGTGCGAGGTTGGACGAGGCTTCAGCGGGTGCGACGATGTAGTATGCCGGCAGCGCGTATTTTGTGTGCGGCAGCGACACGTCCACGATCGTCGCGCCCGCTGCCTTCATCCATGCGATGCCCTGTTGCCAGAGCTTCTCGATTTCTTCCGGCATGCCCTCGACCCGATACTCCTTCGGGACGCCGATCTTCATTCCCTTGATCGACGCGCCCACCGATTTGGTCCATTGTGGCACAGGCAGGTGAAGACTTGTGGAGTCTTTTTCGTCGCCAGAGCACATGACTTCCAGCATCAGGGCGGCGTCTTTCACGGTCTTGGCCAAGGGCCCAGCCTGATCAAGTGATGATGCAAACGCGACCATGCCATAGCGGCTGGCGCGGCCGTAGGTTGGCTTGATGCCCACAATGCCGGTGAACGCCGCCGGTTGGCGGATTGAGCCGCCTGTGTCCGAAGCAGTTGCGGCGAGGCAGAGGTCTGCGGAAACGGCAGTAGCCGATCCGCCAGACGATCCGCCCGATGTCAGCTTCACGTTCGATTTCTCGCGACGCCACGGATTTGTCGGCGGACCAAAGCGCGACGTCTCGTTCGACGAGCCCATCGCGAACTCGTCCATGTTGAGCTTGCCGAGCATGACCGAACCGGCGTCCCACAGGTTTTGCGTAACGGTGCTCTCATAGGTCGGCGTGAATTCGCCAAGGATATTGGAGCACGCCGTTGTCCGCACGCCCTTGGTGCAGAAGAGATCCTTGATGCCCAGCGGCGCGCCTTCGAGCTTGCCGCCCTGGCCCTTGGCCAGCTTTGCATCCGACGCCTTCGCCATGTCGAGAGCCTTGTCCGGCGTCACGACGACGTACGCATTCAGCGTTTCGTTGGCCGCGCCAATGTTTTCGAGGAACGCCTGCGTAATTTCCTGTGACGAGAATTTCTTCGCCTTCAGGCCATCGACCGCGTTGGACAGGGTGAGTTGTGTGAGGTTGGTCATCTAAAGGGTCTTCTCGAAGAAAATGCTCAACGGGTGTTCGATATTTTGGCCGTAGGCGCTCCGCCGTGAGTAGCCGGCGCTCTCATAGAGCCGCAGCGCCGTGGGTTGTCGGGGGCCGCACATCAGGACGACTTTCTGCGCCCCGCGCTGGCGCGCGATCTGCTCCAGACAGGTGAGCACCATCCGCGAAATGCCGCGCGCGCGGAACTCGGGCAGAACCAGCATGCGTTTAACTTCGAGCACATCAAAACCATCAACCGGCGGATGCGCCATCAGCGCGCCAGACCCTGCCGCCAAGCCATCGACCCGCGCCAGAACGAGTACGCCATCGCGCGCCAGCTCGTCCGTCGTGGTGGGGATGATCCCGTTCTCTTCGTCTTCGGGATACGTCTTTAGCACGAACGCGGACATCACGTTGAAAAGCGCGACACCGTCTGCCGAGCGAGGGTCTTCCTCGGCGACTGTCACGTGCGGCGTCAAAGGTGCGCGTTCCGCCGTCATTCAGTGCGATCTCTCGGACTGACTGGGCTGCATACCATGGCCATACGCGGCGAACAGCTCCAGCACGCGATCCATGCCGATACCGTCGCGCTGGTCGCCGATCAGCGCGTGACCTGGATTCATGCCCGGTTGCGGGCCTGCGATCAGCAGCAGTGGCGGGCCGGCGTCTTCCTGCTGGAAGGCGACGCCCAAAAGGTTGGCCGTTTCAGGATATCCGGCGATGCGGTTCACGAGACGTGCGGAGAACTGCGTGGAGTTCTGCAGCGTCCCGGACTTCCGGGCGGCAAGCCAGGCTTCCATGTCCGCTCGGGTGACGCTGGCCCAGACGGTGTACATGAAGGCGGCCGGCGCTGCGCCCCGGATCTGCAGGGGCAGGCGCATGCGCATTGCGAAATATTGTCCCTGCCAGACACAGAAATTCTCCGACATAAAATCAGCGTCGAGGTTCAAGGCATCGTCCGGCGCATAGTCGCGTCCGCCCGTCCAGCCGACGGGGGCCAGCATGTGGATTGGAAACAGGCCGACATGATGCTGTCCGCAGGAGCAGGCGAAGCCGGCCCGATTGAATTCCAGCCAGCGAGGGTCTTCGGTTGTGCTGAGCGTTTGCGCGCTCATCTACTCCACCACCTTGGGCACCACGAAGAAACCGTCTTCGGTGCGCGGGGCGTTGGCCAACACCTGATCGCGGATGTTGCCGTCTGTCACCGCATCCTCGCGTAGGGGTAGTTCCATGGCAACCGGCGTCGTCATCGGCTCGACGCCTTCTACATCGACTTCGTTCAGCTGCCCGATCCAGGCGAGGATGGTGTTCAACTCCTTCGCCATCGGCTCAAGGCGTTCCTCGGGAATGGCGATGCGGGCAAGCCGCGCGACCTTGCTGACTGTTTTCTTGTCGACGCTCACGTATGGGTCCTCAGTTTTCTTATCACAGGTATAATTTCTCATTTTGCTAAAAACACTGAGCCTGCCCTAGACGCCCCCGCCCCCCAACTCAAGGTCTGGCTGCCTCGCGCGCGTCGGCTGACGCAAAATCAGGCTGTTCCGCCCGAAATCTGCAGCCGGTCCGGCGAGACGCCGATCCGTGCGAGGGCGCGGCTCCACTTGGTGTCTAGTGAGGGGTCATACACCAGCGCCACGTCCGGCTCGCCGACCAGCCAGACATTCTCCATCAGTTCCTGTTCCAGCTGTCCTGCGCCCCAGCCGGAATAGCCCAGCGCCAGCACGAACCGTTCCGGTGGCGTGTCGGACGTCATGGCGTGCAGCACATCGCGTGTCGCGGTCAGGCAGACGCCCTCGCAGACGTTCAGCGTTGCGCCGTCGCTGTCATAATCTTCCGAGTGAAGCACGAACCCGCGCTCGCGGCTCACCGGCCCGCCGACCAGAATGTGCGCCTCCTCCGGCGCGTCGTGACCATCGACGCCCAGCTGGTCGAGCAGGTCGGGCAGGCTCTCGCCCTCGCTCGCCTTGTTGAGGACGATGCCCATCGCGTGATCGTTGTTGTGGGTACAGACTAGGATCACCGCGCGGCTGAACCGCGCGTCTTCGATCGCAGGGGATGCGATCAGAAGCTTTCCGGCGAGGGAGCCTTCCAACAGTTTGGTCTCTCCTGATCGTGCCTGATCGGGCTAGGGGCTTATGCTGGGCTTTCACACGTCGCAAGGCAAGCAGGTATCGATACGGCTGGGTGCGGATTCGCCTTTGGGCGCAAAACCCACTACATCCTGCGTTGTTCCAATCCCCCGTGAGGAGACTGCCGTATGACGATCAAGGTAGGAGACAAGCTGCCAGAAGCAACCTTCAAGGTGATGAAGGAAGGCAAGCCGGCCGACATGACCGTTGCCGAACTAACCGCTGGCAAGAAGCTCGCCCTGTTTGCCGTGCCGGGCGCCTTCACGCCGACCTGCTCGGCGCGCCATCTGCCGGGCTACAAGGAGAAGGCCGCGGAGATGCGCGCCAAGGGCGTCAACACCATCGCGTGCGTGTCGGTAAACGACGTGTTCGTCATGAACGCCTGGGGCAAGGACCAGCAGGTCGGCGACGACGTGGTCATGCTGGCTGACGGCAACGGCGCCTTTGCCAAGTCGGTCGGCCTCGTCATGGATGGCTCGGGCTTCGGTATGGGTTCGCGCTCGCAGCGTTACTCGATGGTTGTCGAGGACGGCGTCGTGAAGCAGCTGAACGTAGAGGGCCCCGGCGAGTTCAAGGTTAGCGCCGCCGACTACATGCTGGGACAGCTATAGTTCTTTCACGCAGTTGCAATAATCCGGTGCGGGGCCTTCGGGCCCCGCATTGATTCAGGTGGCGCTGCCCCCCAACTTTCCTCATAACTGGCGTACACGACGCAACAGGAGTGGGTGGGATGGATTTCGACGTCAACCAGAACGTGTGGGCGATCATTCCGGTCGGGCTCGTCATCCTCGGCGTGCTGCTGATCTTCAGCGCCGTAAAAGTGGTGCCACAAGGCTACATGTTCACGGTCGAACAGTTCGGGCGCTATACGCGCACGCTGTCCCCCGGCCTTGCCTTCATCATGCCGTTCGTGGATCGCATCGGCCACAAGCTGAACATGATGGAAAACGTCCTCGATATCCCGCAGCAGGAAGTTATCACCAAGGACAACGCTCAGGTTTCATGCGACGCGGTGGTGTTCACGCAGATCGTTGACCCGGTGCCTGCGGCGTATGAGGTCAACGACCTCATCCGCGCGATTACCAATCTCTCGATGACGAACATCCGGACCGTGGTCGGCTCAATGGATCTAGACCAGGTGCTGTCCAACCGCGACGACATCAACGCGCGCCTGCTGAAGGTGATCGATGCGGCGACCCATCCGTGGGGTGTGAAAGTCACGCGAATCGAGATCAAGGATTTGACGCCGCCTGGTGACATCACCGAAGCCATGGCGCGGCAGATGAAGGCCGAGCGTCTCAAGCGCGCACAGATTCTCGAGGCCGAAGGCGATCGCGCGTCGGCCATCCTCAAGGCCGAAGGATTGAAGCAATCGCAGATCCTGGAAGCTGAGGGCCGTCGCGAAGCAGCCTTCCGCGATGCAGAAGCGCGCGAGCGTGCGGCCGAAGCCGAAGCGAAAGCGACCGAAGTCGTCTCGCAGGCCATCGCCAAGGGTGACGTCAATGCAATCAACTACTTCCTCGGCTTGAAATACGTGGAAGCCTTCGCCAAACTCGCCAGTTCGCCGCAGCAACGCACCGTGATCGTGCCCGCCGATTTCGCGGGGCTCGTCGGCGCGATCGAGGGGGTGAAGGCGTTGACCGACAATGTTCGGGCCAACAACACCGGCGGCCTCCCGCCGAGTGGCGGCAGCCCCTTTATGACACGGGGATAGCGATGGACGCGATTGTGGGTTTCCTCGACGGGCTCACTGTCTGGCACTGGCTGGGTCTCGGCATCATTCTGCTTGCGGTCGAGGTGGCTGTCGGAACTTTCGATCTACTGTGGGTCTCGACCGGCGCATTTCTGACGGCGCTGTTCGCTGTGCTTGTGCCGCTGCCCGCCGGCGGTTGGCAGGGGCAGATGGTGTTCTTTGGCGTTGCGGCCGTCGCCTTCGTTGTTTCAGGACGCACGCTGTTCAAGGGCTTGCGCCGCAGCCAGACCTCTCACCCCTATCTCAACGATCGTCTCGCCAACATGGTCGGCCAGCATGGCGAGGCGGCGACCGACTTCGTAGACAGGCGCGGCAAGGTAAATGTGGGCGACACCGTGTGGCTGGCGATTCAGTCGGATGACGCTTCCATTAGGCCGGGAGACCGAGTGGTCGTCGTCGGCGCGGACAAGGGGCTCCTTCGGGTTCGCCCTGCGTAACGCCGGTTGCTACCGCCACGGCGGCGAGTTCCTGAGGCTCGGCTCCCAGCGTTGCATTTGCAGGCGGCGCGGATCAACATCCCGTTCCGCGGGACGTCCGTGGAGGGACATAATGACAGAAGCAACGCTTGGTGGTGCGACACGAGTCTCATCGGGATATTTCTATGCCTGGATGGCGGCGACGTGCGTCGGCGTGGCCGTACTTGGCTTCATGCCCACCTACTTCATGCCGTTGGTGAAGGGGCAGTTCGCCGGTCCGCCCATCGTCCACATTCACGGCATGATATTCTTCGGCTGGACCCTGCTGTTTACGGTGCAGACCTGGCTGGTGGCGTCTGGCCGGACGCTTGCTCATCGCAGCTGGGGAATGCTTGGCGTCTCCTGGGCCACCGCAATGGTGTTTGCCGTTTTCGCCACGATCGTTTCGCGAGTGGCTTTGTTGAGCGCCGCCGGCCATCGCGACGAGGCTCTTGCATTCAGCTGGGTTCAGGTCGGGGGCATCCTGCTGTTCGCGACCATGTTCGTCCTCGCCATTGTCAATGTCCGAAAGCCCGACGTGCACAAACGCCTGCTGCTGGTAGGCACGATCAGCTTGCTTCAGGCGCCGATCGCCCGCTGGTTCGCGGTAGCGCTTGCACCGCCAACGCCACCGGGAAGCGTCGGCTTGCCGCCTCCGCTGCCTTTGACGATTCCGCCTGGCATCGTCGCGGACCTGCTGATTGTTACGGCCATCATTTATGACTGGCGCACGCGCGGCAAACCGCATCCGGTCTACCTGATCGCCGGCGGTGCCGTACTCGCGTTCCAGCTGACCGTGCCGGTCATCGGCGGGTCCGACACCTGGAAGAGCATTGCTGGCTGGATCAGTTCGTTCGGCGGTTAGCGCCGCACCTTGTTCTCGTCGCAGCCGAGGCGGGCCAGCGCGTCAGCACGGTCGTTCTCTGCGTGACCGGAGTGACCTTTCACCCAGCGCCAGTCCACCTTATGAGCGGCGGCGGCGGCCTCGAGGCGCACCCACAGGTCCTTGTTCTTCACCGGCTCCTTGGAGGCGTTTTTCCAGCCATTGCGCTTCCAGTTGATGATCCACTTGGTCAGCCCGTCCTTCACATACGTGCTGTCGGTGTGGAGAACGATCTTGGCGCCCGCCGGATGAGCTTCCAGCGCCGCGATCGCCGCCATCAATTCCATGCGATTGTTCGTCGTGCCTGGCTCGCCGCCGTGCAGTTCGGTCTCGACGCCGTCGCTGCGCATCAACACGCCCCAGCCGCCGGGTCCCGGATTCCCGGAACATGCGCCATCGGTCCAGATCTCGATCACATCGCTCATGCCGCTGACCTCTGCGGGTTCGTCCGCTGCGTCAAGACTCGTGCTAGCCTGACGCAATGATGCACAGCGTTCATCTCATCATCGGCAAGGGCGTGGCCGCCGCTGCTTTCCTGCAGCGAGGGCCAACCGCCAGTGCCGTAGACCTGCGCGAGGGATGGCAAGCGATCCCTGTGGATGACACGCTCTACGCAGCCATCGAAGCGCTGAATCCGGACGTCGTACGGCCATCTGGCCTCGACGTGTCGCCGCTCGGCCTGTCCGAGGCGCTCGCCGCCGTCAGGGCAAAGGGCGGTGGTGTTGCTTATGTCTTGACGGAGTATTTCGGCGGCATGGGCGCGCAGGCTGCGATTACGTTCATCGATGGCCGCGAAGTCGTGTCACCACAATCCGCAAAAGGGGCCGGTCCGATCGACCAGGCGCTGCGGCGCATAGGCGTCGTCCGCACTGAAGCCGGCGACGAGTTCGACACAATCGGCCTCGGTCAGCGTCGAACAATGGCCGACTACGAACCGGAAGGACCTGTCCGTTTGCGTGGAAAGCCTGTCCAGGCGAAGCAGAGGCAGGCTGGCCTGCCGATCTGGGTCGTGATGCTGGTAATCGCGGCGGTAGTCGGCCTCGGTGTCATGGCTGCAGTGGTGCGCTGATCACATCGCGATCTGGTCGACGAATGAGCCAGAATACGCAGCCGGCGAGGACGCCCGACGCTGCGCCGATGATCCAGAATGTGACGACGGTGGACGCGCCAAGCGAAAGTGCCTGCATCAGCAATGCGACGACCGTGACGATCATGGCTGCGCCAACATAGTGGATGAGCCCGGTCATTCTGAACCGCATCAGACCTACATGCAGGCCAGAGCCTAGCGTGAGCACGACGGGCAGGACTGCGCCGCCTTGCATGGCGCCAACCCACATCGCGCCCCCCAGAAGCGCCGAATTCAAAGGCATCGGCTCGCCTTGAAGCAACAGCGTACCATAGACGGCCAGCATGGCGAGCATGTGTACCAGCGCACAGGCGGTGACAGTCGCAATCACGAGGACGACAACCGTATTCGAAGCGCGGCGGATCAGATCGATCACAATGTCACGCCCCGTAGTCCTCCGGTGACTTCGCCTGCCGGTGGAAGCCCAACCGCTCGGCATAGTCGAGTGGATTGTGAGGCTTCACCAACGCATCCTTCGGTGTCGCTGCCAGGTCGACCAGTCGCGTCAGGAAGAACCGCATCGCCGCGCCACGGCACAGCACGGGCAAAGCCGCCCGTTCGCGCGGCTCCAGCTTGCGCACGCTCTCATAGCTCGCGATCAGCGCGCGGCCCTTGGTGAGGTTGAACTCGCCGCGCCGCTCAAATGCCCAGTCATTGAGACAGACGGCGAGGTCGTAAGCGAGAAAATCCGAGCAGGCGAAATAGAAGTCGATCACGCCCGACAACTTGCCATCGAGGAAGAATGTATTGTCCGGAAACATGTCCGCATGGATGGCGCCGCCGGGCAGCGTCTTTGGCCAGTTGGCCTTCAGGAAATCCATGTCGCCATCGATCTGTGAAGCCAGTCCGGGCGACAACGCCTCGGCGGCAGCGGCGCGGCCCTCCCACAGTTTCGGCCACGCACCGAGCGACAAGTCATTCGGCCGCCGCATCCGGAAATCGCCAAGCGACACATGGAACCGCCCGAGCCCCTGACCCAGTGCGCGGCACTGGTCGATGTCGGGGCGGCGCGGGCTCATCCCTTGCAGGAACGTGCAGATCACCGCCGATTTGCCCAGCACCGTGCGCAGTGGATTTCCATCTTTCGCCGGCACAGGCAGCGGCGCTGGAAAGCCCTTGGCGGCAAGGTGCCCCATCATTCCCATGAAGAAGGGTAGATCTTCCTTCTTCGCGCGTTTCTCGAACACGGTCAGAATGTAGCGGCCCTTCGGCGTATCGATCAGGAAGTTGGAATTCTCGACGCCCTCGGCAATGCCCTTGAATGCCAGCGGCGGCCCGAGATCATACTCGTCCAGCAGCGCGCCCAGCGTCACGTCATCGATGTCAGTATAGACAGCCATTCGCGCTGGTTAAGGTGAGAGCCCGCCACACGCAAGCCGCGTGCGTATCAAGATGCCTTCGGTGTCGCCAGCGGAGCGAATGTCGCCCGAGCCTTCGCCACCCGCATCGCCATGTCCGCCAGCACATCCGGATGAAGCGACGACACGTCGTAGGATTCCGCCGGATCCTTCGGCATGTCGACCAGCAACGACCAGTCCTGACGTTCCGGATCGTCGAGCGTCGCATCATAGGTGCGGTAGAAGCTCTTCACGACGTACTTCCACCGCTGCGTCCGGATGGCGGCGACATCCTCGTTGATGAACAGCACCAGTTCGTCATGCGGCGACGGCGCGCGCGGTATGGTAAGTAGCGAGGTGATGTCCGCCCCATCGAGTTCCACGTCCGGAACCTGTCCACCGGTCCAGCGAACGATGGTTGGCATCAAGTCAATGTTCATCGCGATTGAGTCGTTCACCAACCCCGCCGGTATCCGACCCGGCTGTCGCGCGACGAGCGGAACGCGATAGCCGCCCTCCCAACCCGCGCCGCCCTTGCGATCGCGCAAGCCCCCGGACGACCCCTGCCACCAAGGCCCGTTGTCCGACGTCAGGATCACCAGCGTGTCGTTGTCGAGGCCGAGAGACTTCAGCTGTTGCATCAGCTTGCCTACATTCTCGTCGATCTCTTCCACCACATCGCCATACTCAGCGGCCGTGCTCTGGCCTGCATGATCCGGATGCGGATCGAGCGGCACGTGCGGCGCGGTCAGCGTCAGCATCAGGAAGAACGGCCGATCCTTGTTGGCCTCGATGAACTTGAAGCTGCGCGCGAAGAACCGCTCGGTCAGCCGGTCCATCTGCGGTTCTTCCTCGGTGATTTCCACGCCCGGTTCCGCATCGTACATTTTCAGCGGCTTCATGTCGTGGCTGTAGGGCAAGCCGTAGAACAGGTCGAAGCCGTGCTTCGTAGGAGGCCAGAACGGCGCGACATGTCCGAGATGCCATTTGCCCACGAGCGCCGTCGCATAGTCCGGCTTCATCGCTTCCGCGATTGTAATTTCTGACAGGGGCAGGCCGTTGGTGTCGGTCTGCCGGATCACATCACGCGCCAGACCGGTGCGGATCGGATAGCGCCCTGTCATCAATCCCGCGCGCGATGGCGTGCAGACATTTGCCGACGCATAGAATGTCGCTAGCTTCGCCCCCTCGGCCGCCATGCGATCGATGTTCGGCGTGCGGATCATGCCGTTTCCGAACGCGCCCAAATCGCCATAGCCGAGATCATCGCACAGGATCAGGACGACATTCGGCTTGCGACCCGGTGTCTGCGACAATGGAGGAGAGGCGCAGGCTACAAGCGCGGCTGTCGCCACAGAGGCGAGAAGAAAACTACGGCGTGACGTGATCATGCGCCCTCTAGTACTCGCGGCACGCGGAAGACGACGTCCTCCTGCGCAGTGACGACTTCTTCTACAGAAACACCGAACCGTGCGCGACAGGCGGCGATCACGCCTTGAACCAGCGTCTCGGGCGCCGAGGCGCCAGCCGTCAGGCCCAGCGTCGCCACACCTTCAAACCAGCCCCAGTCGATATTGTCTGCCGACGCGATCAGGTACGCGGCCTTCGCGCCAGAACGTTCAGCCACTTCCTTAAGTCGCACCGAATTGGATGAGTTCGCCGCACCGATCACCAGCACGAGATCCGCCTGCTCGGAGATCGCCTTCACCGCGTCCTGGCGGTTGGTGGTCGCATAGCAGATGTCGTCCTTGCGCGGCTCGTTGAGATGCGGAAAGCGCCGGCGCAACGCCTCGACGATATCCCTGGTGTCATCCACGCTCAGTGTCGTCTGCGTTACATAGGCAAGACGCTGGGGATCGGCAGGCTGGAAAGTCTCGGCGTCCTCGACAGTCTCAATTAGCGTCATGGAGCCCGGTTCGATCTGGCCCATCGTACCGACAACTTCAGGGTGACCTTCATGCCCGATCAGCAGCGTGTGCAGTCCATTGCGGGCATGGCGCTGCGCCTCGGCATGCACCTTGGAGACCAGCGGGCAGGTCGCGTCCACAAACGTCATCTGCCTTCGGGTGGCCTCGGCCGGCACAACCTTCGGCACGCCATGCGCGGAGAACACCACCGGCCGATCGTCCGGACATTCGCTGAGTTCTTCGACAAAGACCGCGCCCATCGCCTCGAGGCGCTTAACAACGTGCGCGTTGTGCACGATCTCATGCCGCACAAAGACCGGGGCGCCCCATTTCGACAGCGCCTGCTCCACGATCTGGATCGCGCGGTCGACGCCAGCGCAGAACCCGCGCGGTGCGGCGAGGAGGATGAGCAGGGGCGGTTTAGACATGTACAGCCGGTTGCGAGGGCTCGGGGCTACGGGATAGGTTCATTCCTCCCCCGACGCCACTGTCAATCCCGTGACGCCTCGGCTGGCCCGTGAGAAAAGCGGCATTTCTTGGGCAGTTCGCAGCGTTGCGCCCACCCTCGGTTCAGGGCTATCACCGCCGACGGATATCGATGCCGATGCCCGGCGAATCCCGGGTCGGCCCTGCGTCAGGATGTGCCAGTGAAGCGTTTTGCCCCCGCCTGTCTGGGTCTGTCGACCATGTTTCTTTCCGCATGCGGGACGGTTGCCGACAACCTGGACGACAAGCCCAACGTGGGCCCGTGCCCGGTCGCGGCCACGCTCTACGACACCAGCCGCCTGGTCGACATTGACGGCGTTGAGAAGCACGAAAACGTGGTTTTCACCGGTGCTGTCGAGGGGGTCCGGGGCTATTGCCGCTATATCGGCAACAACCCGATCACCATGGAGGTCGAGGTTGATGTCGCGTTCGGCAAAGGCCCGAAGGCGACATCATCGCGCCACAGCTACCCGGTCTTCATAACAGTCGTACGCCGCGACAAGAGTGTGTTGGCCAAGGAGAAGTTCAACATCGACGTAGCCTGGCCCGCAGGCAAGGATATCGTTCGCCACACGGAGACCATTCCGGGCATCGAGATTCCGCGCGCCAACGAAACAGTTTCGGGCTCCAACTTCGAGGTCTTCGTCGGCTTCGACCTGACGCCGGAACAGCTGGCCTACAACCGATCCGGCACGCGGTTCACGATCAACGTTGCGAAGCCCGCTCCGCCGAAGTAGTCCGGCGGGGCTTAGTTAAGCCCCCCGGACCTGCCTGATGACCAAATCAACTGACCTTGCCGACCAGCTGTCGGAAGCCGCGGGCGCAGCTTTCGCCGCGCTCGGCCTCGATGCCGCGCTGGGCGCAATGCGCCGCTCCGATCGTCCGGACCTCGCCGACTTCCAGTGCAATGGCGCGATGGCCGCTGCCAAGAAGCTGGGCAAGAACCCGCGCGAGATCGCGACCGCAATCGTGGACGCTCTTAAAGCCTCGCCCCTCGTCGCATCGACCGACGCCGCAGGCCCGGGTTTCATCAACGTGAAGCTTTCCGCCCCGGCGCTATCGCAGCGCGCCGAACAGATCGCCGCCGATCCCCGCTCCGGCGCCCCCACCGTCGATGCGCCCCGCCGCGTCGTGCTCGACTTCGGCGGCTGGAACGTCGCCAAGGAAATGCACATCGGCCACCTGCGCTCGACCGTGATCGGCGATAGCCTGCAGCGCCTGTTCCGCTTCATGGGCGACACCGTCACCAGCGACGTTCATCTTGGCGATTGGGGCCTGCAGATGGGCCAGCTCATCAACGAGTTGAAACTCGAACAGCCCGGCCTTCCATATTTCGACGCCAGCAACACCGGCCCGTTCCCAGCGACCAGCCCAATTACGATGGACGATCTCGGCCGCCTTTATCCGCAGGCCTCCGCCAAGTCGAAATCCGACGAGGCGCGGCGCGATGAAGACCGCAAGGCGACACAGGAACTGCAATCCGGCCGCCCCGGCTATCGCGCCCTCTGGCGTCACTTCTGCAACGTCACCCGCGTCGGCCTCGAGCGCGAATGCGCCAGCCTCGGCGTGCGCTTCAACCTGTGGAAGGGCGAAAGCGACGCCGAACCCTACGTTCCGGAACTGGTCGAAGACCTTAAGACGCGCAGCATCGCCGAGTTTGATGCAGGCGCCTGGATCGTCCGTGTCGCCCGCGAGGCCGACAAGAAGGAAATGCCGCCGATCATCCTCGTCAACCGCGACGGCGCCATCGGTTATCACGGCTCCGACCTCGGAACGATCATCGACCGCAAGCGCACCCTCGATCCGCATCTGTCCATGTACGTCGTCGACCAGCGCCAGGCGCTCCACTTCGAACAGGTCTTCCGCGCCAGCCAGCGCGCAGGCTATCTGCCCGAAAGCGAACTCGAACACCTCGGCTTCGGCACGGTGAACGGACCGGACGGCAAACCCTTCAAGACGCGCGACGGCGGCATTCTCAAACTGCACGAATTCATCGCGCAGGCGGACGCCACCGCCGCCGCACGCATGAAGGAGGCCGAACTTGGCAGCGATGTCTCGGAAGCAGAGCAGACCGACATCGCCCACAAGGTCGCCGTCGCCGCGATCAAGTTCTCTGATCTCTCCAACGGCCGCCTGACCAATTACATATTCGATCTCGACCGCTTCGTCTCGTTCGAAGGCAAGACCGGCCCGTACCTCCTCTACGCCGCAGTGCGCATCAAATCTCTCGCCCGCCGCGCCGAAGCTGCAGGCGTGAAGCCCGGCCCGATCACCGTCGAACTCGACGCCGAACGCGCGCTCGTGCTGGCGCTCGACGGCTTCAACGACGCCCTGCGCGGCACGTACGACAAACGCATGCCGCACATCCTGTGCGACCATATCTACACGCTGGCGCAGGCGTTCTCGGGCTTCTACGCCGTCGCCCAGATCATGGCCGAGACGGATACTGCGAAACAATCTTCGCGCCTTGCTTTGGCGATGGCGACACTGAAACAGCTCGAACTCGGCCTCGGTCTCATCGGCATCGAGACGCCGGAGCAGATGTAGTCATGGCGATAGCGCCGGTCTTCCGGGTCGACGATCTCAGCAGCCTTGTCACGCAAGCGCTCGTTCGCCTCCACCTTGAAGGCATGCACGCGAACTCCCCCGCCGACAGCGTCCACGCCCTCGATCTCGACAAGCTGCGCCAGCCCGGCGTGACGTTCTGGTCCGGTTGGTCAGGCGACGATCTCGTTTGCATGGGCGCCCTCAAGCAGCTCGACGCGACGAATGGCGAGATCAAGTCTATGCGCGTTGCGGATGCTTTTCTCGGTAAGGGCGCGGGCAGGGCGACGCTCGATTACATCGTCGCCGAAGCGCGCAGCGCCGGCCTCAAAACGCTGTGGCTCGAAACCGGCTCGACCGACGCCTTCCTGCCTGCAATCAAACTCTACGAGAGCGCAGGCTTCACGCGCTGCGGTCCGTTCGCCAACTACCCGCTCGATCCGTTCAGCGTGTTCATGATGTGCAGCCTGTAAGACCGCGCTTATTTCTTCTTCGCTGCGGCTTTCTTCGCCGGTGGCTTGGTCGGTGTCCTCTTCGCGGATGCAGCGCCCACCCCGCCATACTTGAGCCAGATCGCCACCACTGCATTCGCATGCCCGTGGCCCAGCCCCGTCTTCTCCACTAGGTGCGCGCGCAGGTCGCGGTGTTTCGTCAGCGACGACTTCGCCAGCGTCTTGGCAAAGTCGTCATACGCCTTGCCTGACGCCGTCTCGGCATTCTCAAGATAAGTCTTGAAGCCCGCGTGCAGTTTCGACCGGTCGAGCGACATGCGTTATTTCCGGATATGAAAAGGGCGGGACTTCGCAGCCCCGCCCTCAATCGCTTAGTTCGCGGCCCGCTGCGCATCGCGCAACGCCTTGAACTCGTTGCCGACATACCAGTTCGGCCATTCGCCGTTGTTGGCGAAGCGGTTGATCACCTCATAATCCACGTTCACGTCCTCGGCTATGCCGTCGAGATTCCACGTGTCGGAGAACTCGTCTGCCGGGCTGTGATAGCGATTCTCGGTGTAATCCTTGGCGATGGCTTCGCCGGCTTCCTCGCCGCCATTCACCAGGTTCTCGCCGCTATCGATGTAAAGCATAGGCACGCCTTTCTTGGCGAGGCTGATGTGGTCAGAACGATAGAAATAGCCGTTCTCGGGATGCGCATCCGGGCTGATCGTACGGCCCTTTTCGGTCAGCACCGCGTTCAGCATGTCCTCCATCTGCGAGGCGCCAAAGCCGATCACGATGATGTCCTTCGCCGAGCCCGAAGGCTGCAGCGCATCAATGTTGATGCCGCCGACAATGTCCTTCAGCGGGATCAGCGGGTTCTCGCCAAAATAGCCCGAGCCGAGCAGGCCCGACTCCTCAAGCGTCACCGCCAGGAACGTCACCGACCGCTTTGGCTTCGGCCCCGCCGCCATCTTCTCGGCAATGTCGAGGATGGCCGAAACGCCCGTGGCGTTGTCCACCGCGCCGTTGTTGATCACGTCGGCCGTCGGATCATCGCTCGCGCTTTTGCCGAGATGGTCCCAATGCGCCATCAACAGCAGGTGCTCGTTCGGCGCTTCGGACCCCCTGATCGTCCCGATCACATTGCGCGAGTCCTTGAAGTCGATCGATTGCGTGATCGTCGCTTTCGCTTTGAGCCCCGTCATCGCGACGGCCTTGAAGCCGCGCTTGTTCGCCGCCGCGCGCATCTTGTCGATGTCGAGTCCCGCCGCCGTGAACAGCGCCGTCGCCTGCGGCAGCTGGATCCAGCCTTCGAGTTTCGCGCGGCTCGCACCGCCATCCGTGCGTACGAGATCGGCCTGTTCGCCGCTCCACGAACCTTCCACGACATTCCAGCCATAGGCGGCCGGCTTCTCTTCGTGAATCAGCAGGGCGGCCGCCGCGCCCTGACGCGCCGCTTCCTCGAACTTGTAGGTCCAGCGGCCATAATACGTCATGGCCTTGCCGTTGAAGAGCGTGTCGTCATTGGTGATGAAGCCGGGGTCGTTGACAAACATCACGACGGTCTTGCCCTTCACATCGACACCCGCATAATCGTTCCACTTGGATTCCGGCGCCACGACGCCATAGCCGACGAACACTAGATCGCTGTTGTCGAAGGTGACCGTCGTGTTCTTCTGGTCCTTGGTCGCATAGACGGTCTCAGGCCCGTATTTCAGGTCCCACGTTTTGCCGCCCGGGCCGCCGATCGACAGCGACGACTTCGCCGGGTCCACGGTCTGCGCCACCATTTTGACGGTCTGGAAATACGTGCCGTCCGGATTGCCCGGCTCGAGGCCGATGCGCTTCATCTCCGAAGCCATCCAGTCGGCCGCCGCTTCGCCCGCGACTGTGCCGGGGCCGCGCCCCTCATACTTGTCGTCGGCCAGCACCTTCACGCGATAGGCAAGGTCCGCCGCCGTGATGTCCGCCGTGGTCGGGCTGGCCGCCACTGCCTCGGGAGGTTTTTCGCCGCTGCACCCTGCAAGGGCGGCCGCTATCAGCCCAATAGCAGACAAAGTTAGAAATCTCATTCGCAACTCCTTGAATTGCGGGGGACACTATCCCGCGAGAGCCATCGGGCAAGGGGGGTGAGTGACGGTGCCGAAGGCGCGATTTGGTCCGGGGGATCAAATCGACGAGCGAACGCCCCGGCAGGGGCCGGCTCGAGGGAACTTGTGCGCACCATAACCAACGGGCATGCCTGCGGCAGACGAGGACGCGCACATGCTGCACGACATCTACGCCATGGGCGAACGCGCAGGCTGGCTGCTCAAGCAGCGCGGCGAGCGCATCGCGGTCGGCGAAACGTCTGCAGGCGGATTGATCTCCGCAAGCCTTCTCGCGGTTCCCGGCGCCTCGGCCTATTTCGCGGGCGGCGCCATCACCTATTCCGCCCGCTCCATTCGCGGCCTCGCCGGTATCTCGCTCGATGAGATGAAGGCAAAAGGCATCCGCTCCAGTTCCGAGCCCTATGCTGAAATGCTTGCCGCCGCCATTCGCGAGAAGCACGGCAATGGCGTTACCTGGGGACTATCGGAAACTGGCGCCGCAGGTCCCGGCGGCAATCCCTATGGCGATGCGTCAGGCCACACCTGCATGGCCGTCTGCGGCCCGGTCAAAATCGTGCGCACGCTTGAGACGGGCCTCGATGATCGCGTCGCCAACATGTGGCTTTTCGCCGAGGCGACGCTTGCGCTGCTGGTCGAAGTGCTGGAGTCGGCGCCCGCTCCAGTGCCTCGGGACAGAGTCTAGATCAGGCGCCTTTGACCCAGTCGATCTGCAACTCTTCCTTGAATGCGAAGCGGCGCAGGTGCCGGTCCACGATATCTGCGACCGCATGCAGGTTCGGCTCACCGACTGCAAAAAGGCTGATCCGCAGCACACCGGGCGCGCTCACATCGAGCTCGCAAACCCGTTCGCCGAAGACGATGCGTCCGCGCACGTCATCAAACGTCACGTCGACCTTGTGTCAGAAATGCTTGCACATCTGCGAACTTATGTAGCGTAAGCACCGAACATCTCGACCCAATCCACCTCAGCGCATCCGCGTCTGAGGCCTCTTCCGCGTGTCCTCAGTGATCATCATCCGGATTACGGTCCATCCCCGGCGGTTGCGGATCGCCGGGCTGGGGGATCCACGCCGTTTCTTCCGGCGGCCGCGCGAACCACGTCCCGTCAAACCCGCCCGCGATCGACGCGCGCCAGTCCGCCGATGCCTTGGCTAACCGCCCCTTCGACGACGCCACGAAATTCCAGTCAAGAAAGCGCGGCCCGTCGAGAGCGTCGCCGCCTGCGAACATGATCCGCGTCCCGGCCCGCAGCTTTAACTCGCACGGCCGTTCCGGCGACAATATCGCCATCGTCGCCTCGCCGATCCGCTGTCCGCCAATCTCCGCCGCGCCCTCGAGCACATAAAGGCACAGCTCTTCGGCATCCGGCGTCGCGATCACCGTGTCGCGCTGGGCAGTCAACACCAGCTGGCAGATGCTGCCCCCGAAATTTCGCTGGCGACGTACGCCCATAAGCCGACCCCGAGATCAGAACGCCCTTGGCCCAGCCTGCATCAATCACCGGCAACACGGCTGCCGGACAATGCTCGAATGTCGGTTCCTGCTCGGCGTGCCCTTGCGGCAACTCCACCCAGGTCTGGATCGCCTCAATGCGATGCCCCGCCTCGCGCTCGGCATGTGGCGTCCGCTCCGAATGCACGATGCCTTTGCCCCCCTTTCATCCAGTTCACCGTGCCGGGCCGAATCGTCTTGATGGTCCCCAGGCTGTCACGATGATCCAGCGCCCCCTCGAACAGCCAGGTCACAGTTGCGAGACCGATATGCGGATGCGATCGCACGTCAATGCCCTTGCCGGGCGCCATCACTGCTGGCCCCAGGTGATCGAAAAACACGAACGGCCCCACATTCCTGCGCTTTGGGAAGGGTAATAGCTGCCGCACGCCGAAGCCGCCGAGGTCGCGAACTCTTGGCTCGATCAGGAGTTCAACTGGTTCGGACATGGCTTTCCTTTCGTGCATCTGCAGAAGACTATGGACGACGTCCGCGAGGTTGGGAAACTGCAGGGATGACCACGAGCGGATTGCATCAGCCTCACTTCATATGGCGAAAGCGAGCAACCTGGACTGCGGCTTGGGCTGCAGCATGTGTTGCTGTCATCCTATCCGCATGCGCTCCGCTGCAGCAGGCGGCGCTCGCAATGGACCTCCCGCCCGAGCCGTCATTCTCGAACCACTGGTTCACTTCGTTCGATGGCGCGCGCCTCGGTCTCGATGTCTATCCGGCCCGCGCGCCTTCAACCGGCGCGGGCCCGTGTGACAATGGCGCCGGCCTCAACATCAGGACGTCCACATCGAGCTGCACCGCCGTCTCGCGTATCTACACGACCGAGCCCGATGTCGTGATCATCGCCGTCCACGGCATGAACGATTATGCCGGCGCCTTCAACGCTGCCGGAGCGTGGTGGTCCGCACACGGCGCGACTGTCTATGCCTATGACCAGCGCGGCTTCGGCCGTTCCCCCGGCTGGATGATCTGGCCCCAGCCAAACGTGATGCGGAGAGATCTCGACGTCGCTGTCGAGGCGGCACGCCGCGCCCATCCCGCTGCGCGCGTCGCTGTCGTTGGCGAGAGCATGGGCGCCTCCGTCGCCATCACAGCCTTTGCCGACCCTGCTGCGCCCAAGGCTGACGCCCTGATCCTTTCCGGCCCTGGCCTGTGGGGCTGGAACGCGCTGCCCTGGTATTACAGCGCCAGCCTCTGGGTCAGCACCCATGTCCGCCCCGACTGGATCGTCGTGCCCCCGGAGGGCGTCCACATCGTCGCCACCGACAACAACAGGAAGCTTCGCGAGATGTGGTTCGATCCGCTGGTCCAGAAATCCAACCGCATCGACAGCGTCTATGGCGTCGTCTCGATCATGGACGAGGCCGACCGGAAGATCGCCAGCCTGCCCGACGGCGTCCCCACGCTGCTGCTTCGAGGCGCCAATGACGAGGTGATTCCGGAAGAGGGCGTCCGCCACGCCACAGGGCGGATGAGCCCGCACGTGCGCACGGCCTTCTATGCCCACGGCTATCACATGCTGCTGAACGACCTTCAGGCCGAGACAGTCTGGCGCGACATACTGGCCTTTATCCGCGAGCCGGAATCGCCCCTGCCGTCTCACGCGCCGCCCCTGCCGTGGCTGGCCCGGACGGCCGAAAAACCATGAAATTCAGCCCGTCAGCGGCGCCCTTATATTAACCAACGTCCGCTACAGTCCGGCCTTGGATTAGCGTTATTGAGGGGCCGTGCGCGGCATGCTTGCGCAAGTGAGGAAACTGGCTGGCGGTGATATCGGCGGGCGCTTCGGGGCCTGGTGGAACGGTCACGACTACGCCCCGCCTGCAGAAACCGAAGGCGAGGTCGCCGCCGCGCCCGCGGTCTCGCCGGAAAAGCCGGAAGCCGCCAAGGCAGAAGAGCAGCCCGAGGCCAAAACCGAAGAGAAGCCCGTCGCCAAGCCGGCCGAAGTCCCGCCGGCACCCAAGGCGGCGCCACCAGAGCCTGTCGTCGAAAACGTCGATGGCGGGGCCGTCCGCATCCGCGCTCTTGAAACGCTGTGGGGCGAGGGCCGTCTCGCGCCGGGCTCGTTTGCGCTCGACACCCACATAATCGATGCAGCCCTCGCGCTCGCCGACCGTTCCGGCGACATCGGCTTCATCGGCGGCGATGGCGCGCTGCTCAACGCCTTCGTCGCGCAGTCAGACCGCACGCCGCGCTCGACTGAATGGCGTCGCGCGTGCATCTCCCGCATCAGCGAACTCGTGCCTGTCGCCACCATAACGCCCGGCGAAGTCGACCGCCCGCGCGGTTTCGAGGACGCAAGCCTTCCCGCAATCGTCAGCGTCGAAGCGTTCGCGTATGCCGACCACAAGGCCGGTCTGGTCGGCCGCGTCTTCCGCGCGCTGGATGACAAGGGCCGCTGGGTCTTCCTCGACACCACACGCCGCACCAAGAAAACACCGCCACAGGCTTTTGCCTCCGCCTGGGCCGAGCCGCAACTCTCCACCAATGACGAGATCGAAGAGCTGCTGACACTGGCCGGTTTCAAGTCTGTCCGCCGTGTGCCGGCTGGCGATCTCGTACTCGCCGCCGCAAAGCAGGGCTATGGCAATCTCGCGCAAGTCCTCCAGGACGCTTCTACTTCGGGCTTCGCCGGCCGCGAAGGCGCTCTCTTCCTCCAGGAGCTCGCGTGGGAAGCCCAAAGCTGGCGCGCCCGCACCCGCGCAATTGAGGGCGGCGCTCTCGAGATCAATCTCTGGGTCGCCGACAAGACCGAACAGAACGCGCCGCTTGCCATGTCCCTCGATCAGGTCATTGGCGCTGACGACGCTGGCACCGCCGACGCCCTGTTCGACAAGGCCTGATCAACAGTTTTGGCTTACGCTGAATTTCCACACCCGCAACTTCAACTTGAAAGCATGCTTGCCGCTTGACTTGGGTCGCCCCGCGTTTTGCTGCATGTGCGAAATCGAAATCGAAACCGGACCCGATACTTTGGGTGGCTATCCCGAGCGCCTATCCATTGGGAAACCTGAGCAGCTGACTTGGGAAACGCTGGCGATCATCGCGCCGGTTTCGGCAACGCTGGCTTTCGTCGGTCTGCTCGAATCTCTGCTCACCGCCAACCTGATCGACGATCTCACCGACACGCCGTCCGACAAGGATCGCGAAACGCGGGGGCAGGGCATCGCGAATGTGGCTTCGGCGCTGTTCGGAGGCATGGCCGGCTGCGCCATGATTGGTCAGTCCATCATCAACGTGAAGTCGGGCGCACGAGGCCGTCTCTCCACGCTTTGGGCCGGGCTGTTCCTGTTGTTCCTCATCATCGTTCTGCAAGAATGGGTAGCGCGTATTCCCATGGCGGCGCTGGTCGCGGTCATGATCATGGTCTCGATCGGGACATTCGACTGGTCATCACTCTTGAAGTTGCGCTCGGCACCCTTTCAGTTCTCGATCGTCATGCTCGCGACGACCGCGACCGTCGTGATCACCTATGATCTCTCGCAGGGCGTCGTGCTTGGCGTCATCCTGTCGACGGTGTTCTTCATGCGGAAAATCGGCAAGACCGTTGTGGTCACACCGATCGAAGCCAGCGAAGAGGGCAGGTTGCACTATCGCGTGTCCGGTCAGATATTCTTCGGATCAGCCGACTTTCTCGCCGCGAGTTTCGAGCATCATGGCAGGCCATCGCATGTTGAAATCGACATGACCGACGCGCACCAGTGGGACCTGTCCGGTGTAGCCGCGGTCGACAAGGTTATATTCCGGTATCGACGTCAGGGTGCAGTCGTCGAGCTGATCGGAATGAACGAGGCTGGGCGCCCCCTGATTGATCAGGTTGGTAAGCACGGCAAACACCATCTGCCCGGCGCTGCGGGGGCTCACTGAGTCGTTGGTTCAGCTGGGCAGGCCCGCGAGCTACTTCTGCACGATAGTTGCGTTGCGCGCTGACAAACGAGCATTGTGCAGCCTGAACGTGCTTTCCATAGTGGTTCACGCGCGTCCGCCAAAGGTCTATATGGCCGCTGGTCGCGCCTCCCCGCGCGTCTTCGGAGTTGATCCATGTTCGACAAGCCCGCCTTCGCCGGTCACGAGAGCGTCCATCATTTCTTTGACGCAAAGACGGGCCTTCGTGCGATCATTGCAATCCACTCCACCGTGCGCGGACCTGCGGCGGGCGGATGCCGCATGTGGAACTATGCGACTTCCGACGATGCTTTCGTCGATGCGCTGCGTCTGTCCGAAGGCATGAGCTATAAGAACGCCATGGCCGATCTGCCGCTCGGCGGCGGCAAGGCGGTGATCTGGGGGAATTCGAAAACCGACAAGACGCCCGACCTGTTTCGCGCACTCGGTCGCGCCATTGAATCGCTGGGCGGCAAATACTGGTCAGCTGAAGACGTCGGCGTCTCCGTGCAGGACATCGCCTGCGCCGCCGAAGAGACGAAATACGTCTCCGGCCTCTCGACCGGCAAAGCCGCTAGCGGTGATCCCTCGCCGGTGACAGCCAAAGGCGCGTTCCTGGGCATCAAGGCTGCTGCCCTGCGCGCTTTCGGTACGGACGATCTCAATGGCCGCCGCATCGCTGTGCAGGGTGTCGGACATGTCGGCGGCTATCTCTGCGAGCACCTCGCCAAAGCCGGCGCGACCCTCACGATCACCGACGTGAACGCCGAAGCGCTGGACGCGGTCGCGAGAGCTACGGGCGCCACCGTCGTCGGGCCTGCCGACATCTATGACGTCGAAGCCGACATCTTCTCGCCAAACGCTCTGGGCGCGATCATAAACCCCGACACGCTTCCTCGCCTGAAGGTGAAGGTCATCGCCGGCGCCGCCAACAACCAGCTTGCCACCCCCGAAATGGGCGACCGCCTGCGCGAACAGGGCATCCTCTACGCCCCCGACTACGTCATCAATGGCGGCGGCATCATCAACGTGGCTGCCGAGATCTCCGGCGCCTACGATCCCGCATGGGTAGAGGCCAAGCTGCAGCGCCTCATCCTCACCCTCGGCGATGTGCTCGACCGCGCAAAGACCGAAGGCCGTGCGACCAATCGTGTCGCCGACGAAATGGCGCGTCGGCGTATTTCTCGCTGATTCGATCGGCTGTCAGCTGTCAGTGGCACAACCGGCAACCTGCCGGCGAAATCGCTTATTCCCGCTCAACCCAAACCACTGCCTTGCCAAACGGTTGAATCTGCGTGACGCAAGGTTAATTCTGTGGCCTGTTGCGTTGCAGCAAAGCATGTTTCCGCCTGAAGTGGCTCGGCCTTTGCGTAGTGAACTAGCGGGATGGGAATTCGCGTTTCAGGTTCGCCGAATCGTGGCGACTGGGAAGCGGTCCGCAACGGATCCGCATCGATGTCCTGGGGGCGTAATGTCTGAAGTTGTTGTGCTGATCGGGGCTGAAGAGAGCCGTGACCCGTCGGGCCTCATGAAGGCGCTCGATGCATTCGCGACGTGGGCATCTGAATCAGGGCTTTCCGCCGATTCCTGTGACGCGCCTCAAGTCATGATGAAGTCCGAATTTGCTGGCGGCGAGATGCGCCGCAAGCTAGTTTTCCAGGAGCGCGACCACGCCGCGCGCTTCCTCGTTTTCTGGCGCTCCGAACGCCAGCGCACGCGTTCGACCGAAGTCACCGCCCTCTCAGTCTGATCGAGCCTCCAGAGGCGCCTCGTGGCCCAGTCCGGCACGCTGGTCAGTGCGTTCTGGCACGCCCCGATGTGTGGCGTTCCTCACCCGTTGTTGGTGCAGTCCAGCCAGAACCGCCCCACGGTCAATCAAACCGGCTGGTCCTTCACCGCTACGCCGATATAGAGGCGCCATGGCCTCACCCAAATCCACCCGGATAGCCACGCAGCTGCGCGTCTCCGTAGTCGGCGCAGGCGTGATCGGCCTCAGCATCGCGCTAGAACTGCGAACGCGCGGCGCTGACGTCGCGGTCTATGACCGCGGCCTCGAACTGGGCGCAGGCGTCACCATCCGAGCTGCCGGCATGCTGGGCGCTGCCTTTGAATGGGCGGCCGAGGACGACCAGCGCGCACTGGCCGCGCTCGCCCGCCATTCCGGAATGCTGTGGCCGGACTTTGCCTCGCGCATCGAACGCGTGGGGGGCGGTCCTGTCGAGTTCTCAAGCGATGGCGCGCTTGTTGTTGCGCGCAACTCGCCCGAGGAGGAATGGCTGGAGACGCTGGCCGCTGCCTGCCAGGCGCGTGGCTTGCCGGTCAGCCGCCTGTCCGCCGCCCAACTTTCGCAGCGTGAACCAGCGCTCACAGGGAAGGTGCGCGGCGCGCTGCTTCTGCCTGACGATCGGCAGGTTGATCCGGCCCTTTTGCTGCAGCGCCTCGGCGCGGCGCTCTCCAGATCCGGCGTGGCGCTGAAATTCGGCCGCCACGTCGAACGCATCGTCGGCGGTCAGCAATTCCTGATGCCCGATGGCGAACGGTTTGACCGCGTCGTGCTCGCGACCGGCGCGCAGGTCATCCCAGCCTTCGTCAGTCCACGCGGCGCGCCTCTGCCAACTGGATTGCCTTTGCCAATGCCCGTGAAAGGTCAGATGCTTGCTCTTGCGTCCGTCGCTGGCGGACCGCGCCATGTGATCCACACCCGCGACGTCTACATCGCGCCGAAAGCCCGCTGGACGTTGATCGGGGCGACGGTCGAACGCGGCCGCGCCGACACCGAGGTTGACCCCGCCACTATCGCCAGCCTCCGCGCCAGAGCTGCTGATCTCGTCGGAATGCTGGCTGACGCGCCCGAAGTCTCCGCTTGGGCCGGCGTTCGCCCCACAACGCCTGACGACGTCCCCCTGATCGGCCAGACCGCGATCCCCGGCGTCGTGGCAGCGTTTGGCCATTACCGCAACGGGGTCTTGCTTGCCCCCGCGACAGCAGAGATCATCGCCGACCAGATCATTGACGGGAAAGTGAGCCCATTGGCCGCCGCCTTCGACCCGCTGCGGTTTGACAATGGAGCCGAGGCGCCGCACTCGCCCAACAACAAGGACGCCGCTAAATAGGTCCGACCACAAGAAGCCGACGGGTTCCGGGAGAGACACATGCACAACATCGCCCCCATGACCGAAGATCAGGTAGCGATCCGCGATGCGGTCGCCAAGGTCTGCGCGCAGTTCCCCGCCGAGTACTGGCGCAAGTGCGACGACACCGGCGACTGGCCCGAAGAGTTCACCCGCGCGATGGCCGATGGCGGCTGGCTCGGCATTGCCATGCCGGAAGAAGTCGGCGGTTCGGGCATGGGCCTGATGGAAGCCTCTATCATGATGCAGACCGTCGCGCGCTCGGGCGCAGGCTTTACCGGCTGTTCGTCCATCCATCTCAACATCTTCGGCGCCAAGCCGATCGAGAAGTTCGGCACGTCAGAACAGAAGCAGGAATTCCTGCCCAAGATCATCGCCGGCGAACAGAAGATGTGCTTCGGCGTCACCGAGCCGAACTCGGGCCTCGACACCTCCAGCCTGCAGACCAAGGCCGAGCGCACCAATTCCGGCTATGTCATCAACGGCCGCAAGATCTGGACGACCGGCGCCCAGCGCGCTGACAAGATCCTGCTGATCGCGCGCACCACGCCGCAGGAAAAAGTCGCCAAGGCTTATATGGGCCTCTCACTGTTCTACATGGACATGAAGGGTGTCGACGCGAAGCCGATCCCGAAAATGGGCCGCAAGGCTGTCGAGTGCAACATGTTGTACTTCGACAACATCGAGATCCCGAAAGAATCGCTGATCGGCGAAGAAGGGCAGGGCTTCAAATACCTGATGCAGGGCCTCAACCCCGAGCGCGTGCTGTTCGCCGCCGAATCCATCGGCCTCGGCTTCTGTGCGCTCGAGCGCGCGACCACCTACGCAAAAGAGCGCATCGTCTTCGGCCGCCCGATCGGCCAGAATCAGGGCGTCGCCCATCCGCTCGCCAAGTGCTGGGCCGAACTCTCGGCCGCCGAACTGCTCGCCTACAAGGCCGCGCAACTTTACGACCAGGGGCTCGAATGTGGCGCCGAAGCCAACGCTGCGAAATACCTCGGCGCCGAATACGGCTTTAACGCCTGCGAAGCCTCCGTGCTCGCCCACGGCGGCATGGGCTACGCCAAGGAGTACGACGTGGAACGATATATGCGCGAAGCCATGATCGCTCGCATCGCACCTGTGAGCCGCGAGATGATCCTGAACTATATCAGCGAGCGCGTGCTAGGCCTGCCGAAGAGCTATTGACGGTCACGCCCAATTTCAGATTCTGTCTACGACACCAATAAAATGCGGAGAGGCGAGGTGAAACCATCCTGCAAGCTTGCTGGCATTGCTGTTGTGGGCCTTGCAACATCGTTGTTCGGTGCCTTGCCTGCTGTTGCGCAGGAGCCTGTCGCCTGTTGGGATTACACAACGATCAACGACAAGGCGGGCAGTCGGTTCGGCCTAAAAGGAGCGCCAGACGACGCCATCCTGAGCCGCGCGGCCTACTACTACCTCAACGGTTTGCCGGTGAAGCTCTCCGAGCCGCTCACTGGCTTGAGCAGTGCTGCGATCAAGGTTGAACTGCGATCCGAAGCAGATGGCGCCGAAGCGCCGATGAAACTTACAGGGCTGTTTGTTGATGTCAGCGACGTGAACTTCCCGGACAATGCAAAAGGCATCAAGTACGAGACGCACGCGAGTGACGACAAGTCGTACATGTCGATGAACGTTTTACAGCTTGAAGCGCGCTTCAACGCCGGCGACGCAACGGTCATGGTTCCGCTCAGCGCCATCAGCGACCGGAAGGCCCGATCCGCAAAAATGTCGATCCGCCTCGGGGCCTACCCACTCACGAGCTGGGTTCAAGGCAAGAAGCCCGAGTTCGATCCAGCGGCGACGCTGCCCCAGGTGCAAGCCATTCATGCCGGGTGGAAAACTGCGGGCGCCATGACGATCAAATTCGTCGAACCCCAAAGCGGCGCGGTGGTCGCCGTGTCTGATCCGATCGCATATTTCGGCGACAAGGCGGAAGCAGAGTTCGCTCGCGCAAATGGCCGCGCGCGAGAAATGCTCCGCGGCGGAAAGTGCCAGTACCTGGAGGATTGAGCCGCGAGGCCGCGCCCTACCGCCCCAGAGCGTAATCGCCGCCCTTCTCGAGCGCACGCTTCCATGCCGGGCGCGCGTGCATGCGGTCGAGCCATGCGTTGAAGTTCGGATACTGCTCCAGCTTCTTTTGTGCCCTCGCCACTTCGGCGACGAAGCTCATGTTGATGTCCGCGCCGGTGAGGCTGTCGCCAACGAAGAATTCGCGACCCTTCAGGTGCGCGTCGGCATAGCCATCATGATTGGCGATCTCGCTTTCGATGCGCGGTTGCAGCGGCGCCCCCGCTTCGCCCAGGCGCCCGGTATACATGGCCAGCATGTGCGGCAGCATCGCGGAGCCCTCCGCATACTGCAGCCATTGCTGATACACATCGTAGTCCTGCGAAGCCGGGTCAGGCTGCATCTTGCCGTTACCATGGCGACGGATCACGTAGTCGATGATCGCGCCGGTCTCATGCACGGCAAAACCATTGTCGGTGATCACCGGCGACTTGCCGAGCGGGTGGATCGCCCTCAGCTCCGGCGGGGCGAGCCGCGTTTTCGCGTCGCGCTGATAATGCGCAATCTCGTACGGCGTCCCCAACTCCTCCAGCAGCCACAGCACGCGCTGCGACCGCGACTCGTTCAGGTGGTGCACGACAAGCATCGGCGTTTTCCCTAACTCATGGTTTTGGCTGGCGGGACTTGCGCCCGCTGACTCATGGGGAAATGCTAATTCATCGCGAGCGGGACGTAACCCATGAATTCAATTCTCATCACAGGCGCAGGCAGTGGCATTGGCCGCGCAACTGCCATAGCCTTTGTCGGAGCTGGATGGAACGTCGCGCTGGTTGGGCGCAGGCAGGACGCGCTTGAGCAAACAGCAGCGCTCGCTGGCGGCGGGCTTGTTCTAGCCGGCGACGTGACGCAGGCTGAGCAGGTCGACGGGATTTTTGCTGCAGCGGTGGCAAAGTTCGGCCGCCTCGATGCGCTGTTCAACAATGCCGGTCGCGGCTCGCGCCCGCGCACCATCGACGAGACCACGCTGGAAGACTGGCACGCCGTCCTCGACGTGAACCTCACCGGCAGCGTTCTCTGCGCCCGCGCCGCCTTCGCGCAAATGAGAGCGCAGTCGCCGCAAGGCGGCCGCATCATCAACAACGGCTCGATCTCCGCGCATTCGCCGCGGCCGGCCTCCATGCCCTACACGGTCACGAAGCACGCCATAACCGGCCTCACCAAATCACTGTCGCTCGACGGCCGCCCGTTCAACATCGCCTGCGGCCAGATCGACATCGGCAATGCGCTGACCGAAATGGCCGCGCCCATCGCAAAAGGCGTGCCGCAGGCCAACGGAACGATAACGCCCGAACCAACCATGAATGTCGATGACGTGGCGAAAGCCGTACTGATGATGGCGCAGCTGCCTCTTGCATCCAACGTCCAGTTCATGACCGTTATGGCTACAAACATGCCGTTCATCGGCAGGGGCTAGGGAGAGACTGATGGATCGTGTTGCGGGCAAGGTTGCGCTGGTCACTGGCGCGGCGAGCGGTATCGGCCGCGCGTCGGCTGAAATACTCGCTCGCGAAGGCGCCGCCGTCATCCTCACCGATGTTCAAGCGATGGGTGAAGAGGTGGCCGAGGGCATCCGCAAGTCGGGCGGCAAGGCTCGCTTCGTCGCGCACGACGTCACCAGCGAACGCGAATGGAAGTCGATTGTCGCCGGGATCGAGAAGACCGAGGGGCGCCTCGATATTCTTGTCAATAACGCCGGCATCGCGGTTGCTGGTCTGATCCACGAGTTGTCGCTCGACCAATGGCGCCATCAGATGGCGGTCAATGTCGATGGTGTTTTTCTCGGGGTAAAGTCGTCGCTGCCGCTGATGCGCAAGACACCCAAGGGTGCGGAGGGGGGCGGCTCCATCATCAACATCTCGTCCGTCGCGGGTCTGCGCGGCGCGGCCAATCTCGCGGCCTACTGCACATCCAAAGGCGCCGTGCGTCTCTTTTCCAAATCCGTCGCCATAGAATGCGCCGTCATGCGGGACGGCATCCGCTCGAACTCCATCCACCCCGGCCTGATCGAAACACCGATCTGGGGGCAGGTGGTTCCGGGCACGAATGAACCGCTCGATCTCGACGCCATGTCCGCCATGCGCGTACCGTTGAAACGCAAGGGCATCCCCGGCGACATCGCCAACGTGGTGCTGTTCCTCGCCAGCGACGACAGCAGCTACATGACCGGCGAGGAAGTCGTCGTCGACGGCGGCATGACAGTGGGTTCGGCCTGATTCATGCCGCCCGCCCTTGCTACCAGCAGCTGACGAGAGGATATTCCCTTTGCTTTGCGCCATGGAGGACGGACATGAAGCTGATCGTTGCGGGAGCTGCTGCACTTTTTCTGACCGGATGCGTCGTCCCGGGCCTGCCGATGATGGGTATGCCCTCTGTCCTGGGCGGCGTTGGCGGCACGGGCATGACGCAGGCCGAGATTGACGGCGCCGGCACCAACATGAAGCTGGCGCAGGCCAATGGCATGGCGGCCGCAAATCGGCCCGGCGACGACAGGCTGACTTGCGACCAGCTCCAGGCCGAGCTGATGACGAGCATGCGCGATCCGAAAGTTCAGGCTGCCATGTCCAGCATGGGGAGTCGTGCGCAGGATCAGAAAGCTAAAATGGACGCCGCCATGGCATCCGGCAAACAGCAGCAGCCAACGGCGGCGGACACGCAGGCACCGTTTGCATCCGCCGCCGACATGACCTCGATCATGCCGCAAATGATGCGCGGACAGCGGATCAACGAACTCGCGACCGCAAAGAACTGCGCATTCCTCAAGGCGCCGCAGCCGCACTAGCGCGGCTATCGCGGGCACGGTTCTCCAGACAGGCGCGGAAAACGCCTACTGGTCGTTCCGCCACTTCTCCATCGCTGCCGAGATCGCAAACGTCTCGCGATACTTTGGCGAGTCTGACGGCCGTGGTGCTTTTTGCGATGTCAGCGACATGATCTCGGCCAGCTTGTTGTGCGCCGCGCCCGCCTGTCCCGCGCCGATATAGGCGTGCAGCTCAACCAGCGCGCTCGACAGCAGGTCGTGTGCCCGGATGACGAAGTAGGGCTCATCCTCTGCGAGGTTCGGATAAGCGTCGTATTTCGACGGGTTGGCCTTGGAGCCGATAGGGGCGGTCATGGAAGCCTCGCAAATGATTCGTCGGTCAGTCTGCCCGGATTCGCCTACAGGCGCTTAACAATGGAAATCATTACAGTTCGGCCCGCGCAATGGTTATGATGCTTTCCATTCAGGGGAGGGACACGATGGCTCTGAAACGCATGACGCCGGCCAGCAAGGCCACAGCAAAGAAGGTCGCGGCCAGGAAATCTGCGGCGAAGACGCCCGCCAAATCCGCCAACAAGACCAAGCCCACGAAGGTCACCGTCGCGGATTTCGTCGCCGGTCTCGACACCCCCAATCGCCGCGCCGAGGCCGAAACGCTCGTGAAGATCTTCGACAAGGCTACCGGCTGGCAGGCGCAAATGTGGGGCCCGACCATCATCGGCTATGGCAGCTACAGCTACACCTATGAAAGCGGTCGGCAAGGCGACAGCTGCGTCCTCGGCTTCTCGCCGCGCAAAGGCGCCATCTCGCTCTACGTCCACTCGAACACGCCGGACACCGCCGCGCTTCTCGCCAAGATGGGCAAGACGCTGAAGGATGTCGGCTGCATCTACGTCAACAAGCTGGCCGACATCGATATCGCCGTACTCGAGAAACTGGTGAAGGCCGGCAAGGCGGCGGCGGTGAAAGCCTTCAAGGAACGCGGCTGGCCAGTCAACGCAAGTTGATCGTTCAGCCGTTCTTCCGCGCCATCTGCTGCTTCATCTTGCTCTCGCGCTCGCGCGTCCCCTCGTTGAAATTCTCCGAGGAGATCATCCGCCGGATCTCGATCATTCCGCCATCAGACAACGGCGCCTTGCTCGCCCATTCGGCCGCCTCGGCCAGCGATGCCACATTGAGTATCCAGTAGCCGCCGAACACTTCCTTGGTTTCGGTGAAGCGCCCGTGGATCACCATCGGCTTGCCCTTGCTGAAACGCACCCGCGCGCCGTGCGCACTCGGATACACCCCCTCGGCCTCAAGAAAGACGCCGGCATCGATCAGGCGCTGGTTGAAATCCATGCCCGCGTTGGTGGCGGCCTGATCGGGCGGCGGACGAGACTCAGCCTGTTCGCCGGGATACATCAGCAACATCACGCGCACCTGTGTCTCTCCTTTTCGCAGGCGCCGCATGGCTGCCGCATCCCAAGGACGCTTCTCCCCCGCCCAGCCGACATGCCGGACGCGCACCATTCGTAGTATCTCTGACGCCTGTTTTCCCGCCAGCGGGCGTCACACCGTCAGTCCCGCCGGCGCCACATCGAGCAGCAGCTTCATCAGCTCCGGCGAACTCGGGATGATCTTGCGGGTATCCAGATTGAGCGACACCGCCACCGCCTCGCTCGTGAACCATGCCAGCCCGCTGTCGGGATCGATGATCCAGTGCACAAAGGAATGCGTCTTCTCCTTCTGGAATCCGTGCCCCGACCGGATCACAAACCTGTCGCCGGCGCGCGGCCAGCGGCGATAGACGATCCGGTACTCCAGCACCGCCCCGCCCATCCGCAACGTCTCACCCCGTAACGCAGCCTCCGCCACCACCTTCTCGCGCCATGGCCGCAGAAGCTGGCTGATGGAATCCGAAACCCGCCCGATGAAGAACTCCGCCATCATCACGCCGTTAAGGTCCAGTTGCTGCGGCAACACCACGCCTCGCCCAATCACCGGCGCGTTGATGGCCTCCGCGTCCGCCATCGTCGCCGAAGGCCGCACCGCCACATTCATGTTTACCGATCGCGGCGCGGTCGCCGCCGGCGGCTCGTCGATCAGCGCCTCGAGCCGCTTGCGCGTCTCTGCCGTCCAGCCAAATGTCGCGCCCGTATCCACGTCGACATGGTCCACCCACGTGCGGAATGACGCGCACGCCTCGCCGCTCTGGTGCGTGATCTGCTGGTAGACCAGCACGGCATGCTCGCTGACCTCTAGCACGCAGCCCGTCATCGTGAAAGGCGCGCCGGCGTGAGCTTCCTTGATGAACCTGATGTGCTGGTCGCGCGGCCGCAGCGTCGCCTGCGCCCGCGCACGAAACGCATGACCAAGACCCGCCGCATGAGCCAGCTCCGCCAGCCCTTCCATCATCTTCGCGACGTAGAAGCGCACATTCATGTGCCCCATCTCGTCGCATTCCCAGGTGTTGATGCTGCCGCGATAAAGCTCGATCATCTTGTTACGATCTTCCAGTCCACCTTCACCGTCGCGCATGTAGCGCCGCCCTTGGCGTCCGTTCCCGCATAGCTGCCCGCGAGCACAAGCCCGCCCGCGCTTGCTGCCGCGATAATTGCCGCTGTCGGCTCGGGTAGGTCAACCTTCGCTCGCCTGCCACCTTCAAGGCACTGCGCTGCTTGCTGTCCCGTCGCGACATAGGCAAACCGCCGCGCCTTGCCTTCGTTCCGCACGAAGTCGCTGGGAAAGCGCCAGCCGTATTTGCTCTCCTCCAGCCGCGCTGGAATCTCGAACTGAAATGTCTTGCCGGCAGACATGCGCGCATCGACCACTGCGCCGTCCTTGCCCTGCAAACTGTGCAGCACGCTATTCGGCGGATCGATCACGCTCAGGCGCAGCGTCACGTTTCCGGCCACCGCACCCGCCACCCTAGGCTGCACACTTCTCGCACAAGCCCCGGATCTCGATCACGGCGCTGCGCATCCTGAAGTTCACGCTCTCCACTTCCTGCGTCAACTTCTTGACACTGTCATTGGCGTGCAGCTCTCCCGCAGTCCCGCACTTGTCGCAGATCAGGAACACCGCAGCATGCCCGTGCTTCCAGTGCCCGCACGCAACATACGAGTTCAGGCTCTCGATCTTGTGGGCGAGACCCATCTCCAGCAGGAAATCCAGCGAGCGATAGACCGAAGGCGGCTTGGCCGCGCCATCCTCGCCCAGATGTTCCAGCAAGTCGTAGGCCTTCGACGGGCCTTCAGACTCCAGCAACAGCTGCAGCACCTTCTTTCGTAAAGGCGTCAGCCGTCCACCGCGCTGGGCGCAAAGCGTTTCCGCTTCCCGGAGGCTGTCGGGAAGATCCTGAGGAGCGCAGGCGAGGTGGGCGTTTGCCATGTCCGCAATGTCGGCTGCCGAGCCCCGTTTCACAAGGGCCGGTTCATCCCGCCATGTTCAGCCCGCGCCTATTCAGCAATGTATTAACTACGCCGGGTCCAGAAGGAAGCCGAGGCAGGGGGCCAGGATGGCAGATCCAGTTGATGCCATGGGCAAACAGCCGTTCCGGCGCTCGGCCAGCCTGCCCGCCCGGCTCGCGCTGGATCATCTCACATGGATCGCGTTGGCCTGGTTGTTGGTCGCTTTTGTGCTGCGCCCCGCCGTCATGGCGGCGCATCATGGCGATCTGACCGGTCTCTCTGGCTGGATTGAGCAGAATGTGGAGGGCGCCACGCGCGCACGCCTCGCCGGGATACTGCAATGGAGTTCGCTGGCGGGGCTTATCCTGTTGCTCGCGCTGGCTCAGGTCCGCTTCCTGCGAGCAGCGCCAGCGCGCGCCGCCACCCCGCGCGTCCGCTTTCTCATGGCCGCCGCCTACGCTGGCGCCTTTGCGATTGGCTATGTCGCCTTCGTCTGGACGCCCGTCACTGCCTTGTCCCTGATGATGCACGACACCTTCATCTTCTTCGACGCCATGCAGCGCATCGAACAGGGCCAGCGCCCGTCGATCGATTTCCCGACCGCGCTCGGCGCCGCGATGCTTTACCTGCCATGGCTCGGCGCGAAGATAACGGGCGGCTATGCTGGCGCCATTGAGCTGTCGTCCGCCCTTGTTGCGCTACTGCTCTGCCTCGCCTGCGCTCAGGCCTGCGCGGCTCGGCATGGCGCGGGCGTGACAGCTCTGCTGGTCGCGGCAGTCTTTCTGATCGTCGTCCCCAGCGTGCTCGAAGGCTATCAAGCCGATAGCAGTGTCACGCTCGAAGCCGGGGAGCTGGTTGGCATCAGCGACAACTTTGCCAACGCCATGTTTTACAATCGCTGGGGTTGGGGCGCGCTCATAGCCGTCTTCGCCTTCCTTACGCCCCGCCGCGACGACGATGTAATACCGCTCGCCGAGATCATCACGCTAGGCCTGATCCTCGTTTTCCTATTCTGGCTCAAAGTTTCGTACTTCGCGGTTGCCGTTGCCGCCTCGGCTCTCTACGCTTTCCTGGGTACAAAGCCGTGGCGCACGCTGATGATTGGCGCTGGCGTCGCCGCCGCCGGAATCCTGCTGATCGGGCTGTTGACCGGAAATCTCGTCGCCTATGTCGCCGATATCCTCGCTGTAGGCCGCGTCTCGGGTATGCGCTTCGCAGACCTTGCCAGTCTCATCAAGGACAACCTGCTCGAACTGCTCATCGCGCTGACCCCGGCGCTCGCCATGGGACTGCTCGGCCGCCTCAAGCCGATCGACATCTGGATCACCGGGCTGATCTTCGGCGGTACACTGTTTATCATCAACCAGAACGCCCAGACGTCCGGCCTACCGACGATCCTTGTCGCCTCCGCCTATGTACTGTGGCGTCTGCGCGACGACGACAACAGGGCGCTCCGCTTGATCGCCGCCCTCAGCCTCGCCCTGCCGGGCGCCACCTACGTGATGGATCGCAGCATCGGCCTTCTTGGCCAGACCACCGTCGCCCGGCGCGAGGAAGCGCGTCCCGCTCCCGACTGGTCAGCCGTTCCCGCCCTCAAAAACGTCTTCGCTCAGGAACGCGAGAACATTCTGGTCCGCATCGAAGCTGCCGAGGATCAGTCCGCGAAGCTGGACTCCTTTCGCGCCGTCGCCCTGTACGGCCGCCGCCAGTACCTGCGGTCTGGCGAATACATGGCGTCCCTCCTGGCGGCGATGAACGACATCCGCCCTGTGTTGAAGGCGGATGAGACCGTCGTCGATCTCGACTTCTCCAGCCCGCTCGCCTTCCTCACCGGTACGCGCGGAGCGAAGGGCTACTGGATCACCTTCGACGATGGTCGCTCGATCGACGGCAAGACATTTCCCAAACCCGAAAACCTCTTCGCCGATGTCGACCACGTCATGGCGCCGAAACTGTTCGTCGAGTGGGACACCGCCATCCGTCTGCGTTCACTCTATGCCGGCTGGCTCGACGCTCATTATGTCGAGCGTGTCGAGACGCCTTACTGGGTGCGCTGGTCGCACCGCCGGCCGGCGCTTCGGCCTGCGACTCAACCGGCGCTGATTCCCTGAAAAACGGGCCTTTTCGGGCTTTGCTCCGGCTGTCCATCCCCAAAAAACGCTACTTTACAGGCTTTTTGCTGTGAAATTTTACGTTTTCCCTTGTAAATCGGGGTTTATCTGCTTTTGCGGCCCGTAATTAAGTGTATGCAGAGGGCGGTTCTTGCCAAAGGAGTCGATAAGACAATGGCCACTGCATCCAAAGCTGCTGCTGCGAAAGCCAAGCAGAATACAGTAAGCTTGAAGCACCTCGCTGCCGCGCTCGCTGAAAATCACGAGATCCCGAAGAAAACCTCGGAAGCGATCCTCAACGACATGGTCGCTCTCATTGCCAAGCACCTCAAAAAAGGTGACCGGATCCGCATCGTCGGCCTCGGCGTTCTGGTTGTTCGCAAGCGCGCTGCCCGCATGGGCCGCAACCCGGCGACGGGCGAACCGGTGCAGATCAAGGCTTCCAAAAAGGTCGCCTTCCGCGCCGCCAAAGAACTCAAAGAGTCGATCTAGTCTCTCTTTAGTTCATTGACCCAAAATCCAGACGCCCGGCCCGCAACGGCCGGGCGTTCTGTTTTTGCGACGCGATCAATCAGCAGGCTCGCAGCGCAGCATGATACTGCCGAGTAAATCAGCTAGAGTATCCGTCTTGATCAAGCCACTCTTGGAGACCATTCGCGGTCGTCCCGGATTAGCGCGTTTGCGAGGATGACAAGCTTTCGCATGATGGCGGTGATGGCAACTTTGGGCGGTTTGCCGCGCGCGGTAAAC
>JBBQJV010000028.1:0-44438 GCA_038326205.1 Caulobacterales bacterium
GGGCTTGAAGATACGTTCGAACAGATCCGCGATCAGTTCCGCAAATTCGGCAAGGAGGTCGTCGAGCCGCACGCGCACGGGTGGCACATGCGCGACGAACTTATCCCTGACAACGTCGTCAAGCAGATGGGCGAGATGGGCGTGTTCGGCCTCACCATCCCCGAAGAGTTCGGCGGCCTCGGCCTCGGCAAGACGTCGATGTGCGTTGTCTCGGAAGAACTTAGCCGCGCCTACATTGGTGTAGGCTCGCTCGGCACGCGGTCAGAGATCGCCGCCGAACTCCTGCTCAATGGCGGCACGCGCGCGCAGCAGGAAAAGTACCTCCCCGGCATCGCTTCCGGCGAGATCCTTCCTACGGCCGTGTTCACCGAACCGAATACCGGCTCCGACCTCGGCAGCCTGCGCACCCGCGCGACCAGGGACGGCGCCAACTGGAAGATCACCGGCAACAAGACGTGGATCACGCATGCCGCCCGCACCGACCTGATGACAGTGCTTGCCCGCTCCATACCGGACACCAACAATTTCTCCGGCCTCTCCATGTTCATCTGCGAGAAGCCGCGAGGCACCGATGCCGATCCCTTCCCCGCTTCAGGCATGACCGGCGGCGAGATCGAAGTGCTCGGCTATCGTGGCATGAAGGAATACGAGCTTGGCTTTGATGGCTTCGAAGTCCCGCTCGAAAACCTGCTCGGTGAAGTCGAGGGCCAGGGCTTCAAACACCTGATGGCGACTTTCGAAGGCGCCCGTATCCAGACCGCGGCGCGCGCTATCGGCGTCACCCAATGCGCCTTCGAGCTTGGCCTCAAATATTCGCTGGATCGCACGCAGTTCGGCCGCCAGATCTTCGATTTCCCGCGCACCTCGGACAAGCTGGTCATGATGGCCGCCGAACTCGTCGGCGTGCGCCAGCTGACCTATTTCTCTGCGCGCCAAAAAGACGAAGGTAAGCGCTGCGATCTCGAAGCCGGCCTCGCCAAGATGCTGGCCGCCCGCATCGCATGGGGCGCAGCCGACAATGCGCTGCAAATCCATGGCGGCAACGGCTTCGCCCTAGAATACCCGATCAGCCGCGTCCTGTGCGACGCCCGCATCCTCAATATCTTCGAGGGCGCCGGCGAAGTTCAGGCTATGGTGATTGCGCGCCGGACGATTGACGAGTTCATCGGCGCAAAGAACTAGGCAGGCCGTCCGGCCCGTTGCGGAACATCGAGAGGCCACGCATTGGCGACTGATGTCATAATTGTCGTCATAGCCCTCGGGCTATGCCTCCTCCTCCTCCGCCCCCGCCTCTCCCGCAACCGAACCTGGCGCGCGACGGTCACGCCGCTTGCGTCGATCATCGGCTCAGGCTTCCTGATCGCGGGGCCCATCCTTGCGGAGACGGCGGGCCAGCAGGCATGGCTGGCGATGCTGGCGCTCTGCGGTATCGCATATCTCTTCGGGTCAGCGATCCGCTTCAACATCCGATACGTTGAACCGGATCTCGAGTCCGGGCCAACTCTTCTCACGCGCAGCCTTCAACGCATCGGCACGGTGACGCTCGCGATCGCGTATTTCATATCGGTTGCCTACTATCTGAACCTGTTCGCAGCCTTCGGGCTCCGGATGTTCAATGTGACTGACCCACTCTGGACGCGTCTCATTGCTACCTGTGTCATCGGCGCGCTCGGAACGGTCGGCGGCATCGGCGGCCTCCACAGCTTGGAGCGCGTTGAAATCTACTCTGTCGGTGTGAAACTGGGCCTGATCGGCGCGGTGATGGTTGCGCTGGTGGGCAATTCTGTCGGCGCGCTCGCCAGCGGTACGTTCACGTGGCCAGAGCTCACTCATCCTACTGGCGGAGACGAGCTGAGCATAATTCTGGGACTTGTAATTCTGGTCCAGGGCTTCGAGACTTCGCGATATCTGGGCGCCGAATACACCCCGGAGATGCGTATCCGTACGATGCGCTGGGCTCAGTGGTTGTCGACGCTGATCTATGTCGGGTTCATCCTGCTGACGACGCGTTTCTTCACTCCGGACATCTCTCTGGAAGGCGGAGAAACTGCCATCATCGACATCCTCGCGCCAATAGGCGCGGTGATCGGACCGGTCATAATCCTTGCCGCCCTTGCCTCGCAGTCGTCGGCTGCGATCGCTGATACAAATGGCGCCGGCGGTCTGCTCGCCGAAGCCAGCAACAAGCGCATCTCCGTAAAGATCGGCAATGCCACCACTGCCGCAGCCGCAATCGCCATCACCTGGGCTGCCGACATTTACCAGATCATCGCCTACGCCTCGAAGGCGTTTGTGCTGTATTATGCGATCCAGTGCCTGCAGGCGACGGCGGCTGCCGTCCGAGCGCGCAGGTGGGCGCATGTGGGGCTGTTCAGCGCCGCACTCTTGCTTGCAACAGGAATTGTGATTTTTGCTGCCCCGGCCGACGCTTGAGGCATCACTTCGGCGCACAGGACTGGCCGAAGGTTGGTCGCCGCCCTACCTGTTAATCGACAACAGGAGCGCCCCATGGCCGAACCTATCCGCAAGGACCTTCCCGTATTCCTGCACGATGGCGATGTCGCCATCGGCGCCGTTCGCGGCATGAGCGGGAACGATCTCATCATCTACATCGAGAATGCGGGCGACTTCACCCTGCCCCGCAGCGTCGTGAAGAACGTGTACGAACACAAGGTGATCCTCGACGCATCCAAGCTCGACGCAAAAGTGCGCACCGCCATAGGGCGAGCGCACTCAGCTGAAGACAATGAAGATCACACACCCGCAGAAGACTGACCTGGCCGTCTTTGGCTCAGCCTAGCTCGCCGGCGTGGCATCCGGCGCCGCCTTCTTGTGCGCCACGGGCACGGCCGTTGCTGCGGTCGCGACAACATCCTTTCGCTCGATCTCGCTGTCAGGGATGCGGTGCTTTTGCATGATCCGCGTAAGCAGCCAGGCATAGACGCCGCTCGCTGGCATGATCAGCGCGACCTTGAACAGGATCCAGACGTTGACCCCGTCCATCTGGAAACCAAACAGGTTGTAGATCTGGCCGGGGGCATAGACCTGACGCACCACTTCGTTGGCGATGGCGGTGGCGATGAAGAACCAGGCGAAGCTCCAGGTAAACTGGTCCCAGCCCTTCTGCGTGTAGTGGAAAGTCTTCTCAAGAATGTATTTGAAAAAGTTCTTCTTGAAGAACAGCCCGGCGAACAGGAACAACGCAAATCCGAGATTGAAGATCGTCACCTTGATCTGCACCCACATCGGATCATGCGTCACGAGCGTCAGGATACCGAAAATCACCGTGATGGTAGATGCGATGAGTGGGAAAACCGGCAGGCGTTTCAGCACCACAAGCATCGCAACAACGGCGATGACGGTCGAGATAATAAGCGCCCAGGTGCCATCCTCGACGTTGCCAGTAATGGCGTTGACCACAAACAGCGCGACCAGCGGGCCGAATTCGCTGCCGATGTTGACTGTCTGCTCCGCGTTGAACGGATAGATCTTCTTTACCCAGCTCATACCCGCTGAATCCCTCGGCGCCCGGCCACTTCAGACATCTGATAGAGGCGACCCCACCCAGCAAGTCCTACAGAGGCGTCCCGAGTGCGTAAATACCGTGGGGTGAAATCAACGCATCCCCGACTGCGGCCCATAGCATCGCCGACTCTCACTTCGTCACTTCTCGCTTTCACGGATCACGAGAGCAGGTAGGGTCGTTAAAAAGCGGGGAGAAACCAATGAAAAGTACTGCAGCATTGGCGCTCGTGATCGCTCTTGCAAGTGGTATGGGGGGTTGTGTAACACCGCCTACGCTATCGCAAGCAGTTGCCGGATGGGCCGGGTCGTGGGGCGCCTCTCCGACGATCCCGATAGCCGGGTCCAAGGGCTACGAGAACCAGACCCTCCGCCAGGTGGTGCGGCTCAGCCAGGGCGGATACTCATTCCGCATACGGTTCACCAACGAGTATGGCGACAAACCGCTCGACATCGGGGGAGCCACACTCGCGCTTGCCGGATCCGATGGAAAACCGCTCGGCGCTCCCATCGCTGTGACCTTCTCGGGCCATGCTTCAACTGTCATTCCAGCCAGCGCACCGCTGCTCAGCGACCCCGTACAGATCGACGCGAAGGCGCTCGACTCGCTGTCGATCAGCCTGTTCCTTCCAACAGCGACTGGACCGTGCACCTGCCACTTCGCGGCCACCGCGACGACGTGGATCTCCGGGCCGGGTGATTTTACGCGAACCGGGTTTGAAGCGAAGGAAACGTCGACGAGCCGCGCCTTCATTTCGGCGGTCGAAGTGGAGACTGTATCGCCGCGCACGATCATCACGTTCGGGGATTCGATCACCGACGGCACGGCTTCGACCAACAATGCCAACCGCCGCTGGCCCGACGTGCTTGCCGACCGGCTAGTGACTGCAGGACAGACCACCGCGCTCTCGAACCAGGCCATCGCCGGCAACCGCGTCCTCACACAGCAGGCGGCAATCTTCGGCGCGAACGCCCTTGCCCGCTTTGATCGCGACATAAGTTCAGTGCCGAACGCGAAGTGGCTGATCGTGCTGGAAGGCGTGAACGACATTGGCGCTGCTGGCACGAGCCCGCCCTCGGCCGACCAGATCATCGCCGGTTATCGCCAGTTGATCGTCCGGTCGCACGCGCAAGGTATCAAAGTGTATTTTGCGACTGTGCTGCCTTATGAGGGCGCGCGATATTTCCTCGAGGTCGGTGAAAACGTGCGCCAGCAAGTCAATACGTGGATCCGCATATCGGGCGAATCCGATGGCATGATCGACTTCGACGCTGCGATGAAGGATCCATCCAGCCCGCGCAAGATGAAGGCCGAGCTACAATCGGGCGACTGGCTTCATCCGAACGACGCTGGCTACAAGGTGATGGGCGAAGCCATAGACCTCGCCCTTTTCAAATAGCAGTCAGCCCTTCATTCGCAGACGGCCAATATAGTCACGTTTGCCGAGCGGCACACCCTTCATGCGGAGGATGTCGTACGCGGTGGTCGCATGGAAATGGCAATTGGGCGTCGAGAACGTCAGCAGGAAGCCTTCGCCTGTGAATGGCATTTGCTGTTCGCCCAGACTGAAGATCACATCCTTGTGCTCCAGCGCGTCGATCTCCTCACGCGTGTAGGTTATCATCTGGCCGACAGCCTCGTGCACGCGCGCCTGCAGCGCATCATAGTCGTCGGTCGGCGTGCCGTACGGTGGCTTGAACAAGCCGCCCTTCACACCCTCGATGGCGCCGACCGAGTGGCCGATCGCCGCCTGCACCTGATAGCGCAGCGGCAGCATGTTTTCGTAGATGCGTGAATTTAGCACTTCCGTGAGATCGATGCCGTTCTCTTCGCAATGCTTTCGGCCCCGCTTGAGAACGCCTTCCATGGCGCCAAGCGTTTGGCTGAAAAGCGCTGCCGTTGCGTCATAAAGTGTCGTCATGGGTTTTCGTCTCCGCCGGTCGTGGCCTGCGGCGAAGCTAGGATGGCGGCTGCGCGATGGCAAACGTTGAGCCGGCGCGGTCAACGGAGAAATGTTGTCGTCGCGAACGGATCACCGTGTACTTGCCTTCTCGTCAATACACTCTCCCAACGATTTGGCGAAAGCCAGAAGCCGTTGACGTACCGATGCCGGAAGTTTTGCGTAGGCGCTAAGCAGGTTGAGGGCCTCTTTGTCTGCAAGCAACTCCGCTAAGCCATCGATCGTTCGGTCCTTCTCTGCTGCGCAAGAAAGTGTCACGGGGGGAAGTGAATCGAAGAAATAATTGACCGGCGCCTTCAACACCTTTGCAAGCATGAAGAGGCGGGCCGCGGAAATTCGCGATGCAGAACATTCGTACTTCTGCACTTGCTGGAACTGGAGACCGAGCGATGTCGCGAGATCGGTCTGTGTCAATCCAAGAAGTCTGCGTCGCCTCCGGAGGCGACGACCGATGGCAAGGTTCACGACCTCATCGCTGAGGCCATCATTCGATGTATTTGTCGTGTCGGGAATGTAGGATGTCATCTCCGCCTCGGGTTGCTCGTGCGGTTCGAGATGGCCTCGTTCGAGCGCGCCACAAGCAGCGGAGGTCGGAATTGTTTTTGACGTTACTTGATGCAGATCAATGAAAAGGCCGCTCTGGTGAAACAGCGCGGCCCACGATTGTTAAGTCTGGAGACGTCTAGCGCGTCGGCTTCGACTTCGACGGTTTTTTCAGCGACGCTTCTTTCGCGCGCTCCAGTTCGCGCGCGCCAGCCAGAATGCCGATCATGCCCTGATTACCTTCATGGCAGGCATACTCATACACACGCGTCGCCGGATAGAAGCTCAACTCGGCTTTCCAAGGCTGGGTGTAGGTCGCGGGATCATTCACCTCGAATTGGTAGTTCACTTCCTTTTCGCCGATGCGCGTCAGCTTCTCGGTCACCAAGCCACCCGCAGAGATCGGGAACTCCTGTTCGCTCGCTTGCAGCGGGTTGATGTTGGTCGTTTCCATCACGAACGCGTCGCCATCCCACCAGCCGACCGTGTCGCCTAGCCACGGCTTGATCGCATTGGGCTTGTGACCCTTGCGCGCTTCATCCCTCGTTTTGAAAATCGGAACGATTCGCGCGTCATGCGCCATCTCCACCAGGATCATCATGTGATCCTGCGTCTGCACGAACTGGTAATTGTTATTGTACAGTACGCTCAGCATGCCCGGTCCGCCGGTCTGGCCAAATCCGATCAGGCAGCGTTCCGACAGCGTCGGTTCTTCGGGACCTTCATACGGAGCATTGCCGGTCATATAGATGCGGAAGCCCTCGATGTTGCGCTTCGCCTGGCCCTCCGGGTCCTTGAAGGGCAGCTGGCCGTTGGCGGGCTCGATGATGTTCGACGTGCGGTACTGCCCCTTCACGATCGCGAGCTTGTCGCCCGGCGCGACCCAGAACTTGTCGTAACCCTTGAGTCCGAAATCATCTCCGCCCTTTTCCGGCGCACCCTTGTTCGGGTCCGAGTATCCGGCGTCGCTGAACTCCGGATCGTCCGCCGCGATGCCGGCCAGCGCCGTACCCTTCGCGATCTTCGCCGCCTCAGCTTCGTTGACCACGAGGCTGCCCTGTCCTACCGCGCGCGACAGCGGGGTCAGCGACGCGTTGCTCCATGCGCCGTTGAGGTCGGGCTTGCCGTCCGACGTGCGCGGGACCTGAGCCAGAGCGGGCGTTGCAATCGCTATCGCCAGAGCTGCAAGAGCGGGCTTGAGCAGTTTCATGGTATCCTCCCGTGGAACCTGTTGAGCCTGCGCCCTTCTGAGAGGCGTATGGGTGATCTCGTATAAGTTAAGGCCGGGCTTTCTCGATTGCAAATCGAGGTAATTACGCAGCGCACAATTGGAAAGGCCGCGCTGAGAGTACAGCGCGGCCCATCTGTTTTCAATCTAACGAAAGTCTAGCGCGTTGGCTTGCTCGCCTTCGCCGGCTTGGCATGGAGAGCCGCTTCACGCTCGAGCTCACGGGCTCCCGCGAGAATGCCGATCATGCCCTGATTGCCCTCATGGCAAGCATATTCGAAGAGGCGCGATGTCGGGTAGAAGCTCATCTCGGCTTTCCACGGCTGCGTGTAGGTGCCGGGATCGTTGACGCTGAATGCGTAGAAGATGTCCTTGTCGCTCGTGCGCGTCAGGCGCTCGGTGACCACGGCCTGGTCCGAAAGGGGGAAGGATTGGTTCTCCGCCTGTAGCGGATTCACATTCACCGTTTCCATGACGAACGTATCGCCGTCCCACCAGCCAACCGTATCGCCCAACCACGGCGTGATTGTCGCTGGACGGTGATGCTGGCGCGCTTCGTCGCCCGAAGCAAAGATTGGCACGATGCGCGCGTCATGCGCCATCTCCACGAGGATCATCATGTGCGTCGGCGTCTGCACGAACTGGTAATTGTTGTTGTACAGCACGCTCAACATGCCGGGACCGCCGGCCTGCCCGAAGCCGATCAGGCAACGCTCCGAGATTGCGGGTTCTTCTGGACCTTCATAAGGAGCATTGCCGGTCATGTAGCGCTGGAAGCCGATCATCGCCTTCTTCTGCTGCGCGGCCGGATCCTTGAACGGCAGTTGACCATTGGCCGGCTCGACAATGTTGGAAGTTCGCCACTCGCCTTTCACATTGGCCAGCTTGTCGCCGGGCGTGACCCAGAAGCTGTCATAGCCTTTGAGCCCGAAGTCAGAGCCTCCCTTGGGTGGCGCGCCCTTGTTCGGGTCGGAGTAGTTGACGTCCTTGCCGAAATCGGGATCGTCCGCTGGCACGCCGGCAATGGAGGTGCTTGCCGCGATCTTCTTGGCTTGTTCCTCGGTCACCACAAGGCTCTTCTGAGCGGGTGAACGCGACAGAGGCGTCAGCGAAGCATTGGTCCAGATGCCCGACATATCGGGCTTGCCGTCGGGCGCGCGCGGAACCTGGGCAAGCGCGGGCTGCACGAGGACAAAGGCAAGGGCCATCAGGGCCGGGTTGAGCAGTCTCATCAGTTCCTCCTCTAACGTCGTTTTGTGCACGCGCCCTGCTGCGGGGCGCGTTGTCAGCCGGGGCAGGATACTCTTAATTGGCGGATTCGAAAGCGACTTACTTGGGGTAACGCGGGTGTGACCACCCTCCTCGCGCCCCGCCCGTAACGCACTGGGGTGGCCCCGTTGCGCCTTCGGTGTATGGTCCCCTCGTTTTCGACCCTCGTATCGACACAGGAGACACCAATGACCGGTCAATACTGGAAAGTCGCTGGCGCATCGATGCTGGCGCTCGCCTTTGCCGCTGCATGCGGCGGCGAATCGACGCCCACCGAAACCGCCGTTGTTGAAACTCCGGCAGCGCCCCCTGTCGCAGCCGCGCCGGACTATGCTTCATTCCTGACGCCGGAACGCCTCGCTGACGATGGCGCCAAGGATGCCGCTCGCAAGCCAGCCGAAGTGATGGCCTTCTCGAAGCTGATGCCGGGCCAGACCGTGCTCGAAATGGAAGCTGGCGCCGGCTACTATACAGAACTGTTCTCGCGCGTCGTTGGACCGACCGGCAAGGTCGTGATGCAGGCACCGAAGGAATTCGAAGGCTTCTACAAGGACGCGCTCGCGCTCCGCCTGAAGGACAGCCGTCTGCCCAACGTCGTCGTTTCGTGGTCGACCTTCGACAAGCTCGACGCCGCCGACGCCTCCGTCGATGTGGTCACCTGGTATCAGGGCCCTCACGAAATGTGGTGCAAGGCCGCCTGCGGCAACGTTCCGATGGGAGCGCCTCCCGCCGCCTTCGCCGAAATCGCGCGCGTTCTGAAGCCGGGCGGGTATTTCGTCGTCATGGATCACGTCGCCAAGGCCGGCGCGCCGGACACGTCGGGGAATGACCTACACCGTATCGACCCGGCGATCGTGAAACCGCTGATCGATGCTGCCGGTCTCGTTATGGACGAAGAGAGCACGCTGCTCGCCAACGCCGCCGACGACCACGCACTCGGCGTCTTCGACAAGGCGATCCAGGGCAAGACCGACCAGTTCCTGATCCGCTATCGCAAGCCGTAAGACTGTCGCAGAAAATAACCTGAGTAATCGGGCTGAAGGCGCGGACCGCGAAACGGTTCGCGCCATTTCACCGGGGAGGACACACCACCATGAGACGTTCGATCATCGCCGCAACAAGCGCGCTCGCCCTTTTTGCTACAGCGTGCGCATCTGCGCCGCCGCCATCCAAGCCCGGTCTCGCGGCCGAAGCTTACGCGGCGATTCTCGCCGACCCGGGCCGCCCTGAAGCCGACCGCAAGGACGATGAAGCGCGCAAGCCCGCCGAAGTCCTCGCCTTCGCCGACATCCGCCCCGGCGACACCGTGCTCGAACTCGAAGCCGGCCGTGGCTGGTATTCGGACCTCATCTCCGGCGCCGTCGGACCGACGGGCAAACTGATCGCCCAGTACCCGGCGGAATTTGCCTACGGTGACGCCGCCTTCAAGGCGCGCACGGACGCCGGACGCCTCACGAACACGGAGATTCTGAAATCCCATTTCGATGACCTGCAGCAGGTCGCCAGCGGATCAGTCGACCGCGTGTTGTGGATTCTGGGACCGCACGAACTCTATTACACGCCGCCGAACTCGCGCGGTCTCGGTAATGACGAGAAGACCTATGCGGAGATCATGCGCGTCCTCAAACCGGGCGGCCTGTTCATCGCCATGGACCACGCGGCCGACGCTGGCGCTTCGGTAACGATCGCGCAGACCCTGCACCGCATTGATCCTTCTGTCGTCGTCGCCGCCGCGCAGTCTGCTGGCTTCAAGATGCTGGGTCGCAGCGAAGTCCTCGCGAACCCGGACGACGACCGCCACGCCATGGTGTTCGACGCCACCATCCGTCGCCACACCGACCAGTTCCTCTTCAAGTTCCAGAAGAAGAACTGACCCTCGCCAGCCATCGCGACGCACTTTATAAGAGTGCGCATGATGGTCATCGGCTCCCGTCACTCGTTGGCCGGACTTGCCCTCGTGGCGAGTCTAGCCGCCGCATGCTCGCCCTCCGAAAAAGGCGCCACCACCGCACGCATCGGTGACCCTGTCATCGTCCTGTCAGAGGGCGCGTGCGATCAGACCTGCCCCGTCTACGACATGACGCTGCACCCCGACGGGTCCTACCTCCTCAACGGCGACCGCTTCGTGAAAACGGTGGGCGTCACCGAAGACCGGCTGGACAGCTCGGCCTGGACTGCCGCGCAGGCGGCGCTCGACAGCGCGACTTTCTGGGCGCTCGAACCCAACCAGACTTCCAGCGACCACCCTTCCTGCGTCGAGGGCACGCCCACCGTGTCTGTCATGGCGCGCCTCGCTGATGGAAAGCAAAAGACGCTGACCTACCGTGCCGGTTGCGGCAGCGACGAAGGCCGCGCCCTGATCACCGCCCTGCGGGCCGCGTTCAACTTCCAGGACCTCATCTGGACCAACGACCGGTTCGCCCCCGACGGCAGCCGTTAGCCGCACCGCCTCTGTCAGGCGCCGCATCGCTTCGCGCCGAGCGTAGGGTGCATTGAACGCAGCGCAGCGAACGGAAATGCACCAACTGGCGGTGCGAAGCTTCGCCATTCCAACACGTTCCCGCTTCTGGCGTCCCTGCCCGATCAGGCGTAAAAGGCTGCTATGGAAAAGTATCTGGCAATTGGCGTTTACATCGCGATCGGGGCGGTTTTCATCGTGCTAGCGTTCGGCGTGGCCAATCTCGTCCGCACCGACGGTCAGGCGCGCTCCCGCTCAAACAAGCTGATGCGCCTGCGCGTACTGGTGCAGTTCATTGCCATCATCCTGCTGTGCGGCCTTGGCTGGGCAGCCGGCGCTTTCCGGGGCTGACAGGGCATCCTGTCGCGAAAATCCGGTCATCCGGATGCGGAGGAGGTAGCGTCGCAGACTGTTGTAGCTGCACGATGCAGCGCGGCAAGCGCCGCCGCCGTTGCTCGCGGGCAACAGATTCCGTTCAGCTCACGTTCGGATTGGATCCATCAAATTGGCTGGAACGTATTAGCGAGACCTGAAACAGCGTCTGTCATCGTGGCTCGGGTCGGCGTGGTGGAGGTCGGGAATGTTCAAGCGCAAGGATTCAGACGCGAGCCGGCGCCGTTTCTGGACGTGGTTCCAGACCGAGTCGCAGGGCCTCTCCAACGCGCTCGAAGCTCTCGTCCGTGGCGAAGCCGACGCTGAATGGGCGCTCGACCAGCTGAACCAGCGCATCCGCCGTTTCGACGCTTCGCTGGAGGCCGACCTGGTCCTCGCGCTGGACGGGGTCTGCCACATGACCCTCTCCGGTCAGGAAACCGGGATTCGCGCTTTGTTGGATAGCGCGCCGGCCGTCAAGGGCTGGCGGTTTTCCGCCGGTCACGCCGAAATGGCCGACCGCCGCCGCATCCCGTTTCGCCTTGCCCCGCGCCCCTCGCTGGACCTCCTGAACCAGCCGCTGTCGGGCCATCACGAGGCCTACGCCTGACCTCTGGACCTGCGCGCCATTGACCGCGGCCTTCCCCCGATGGAAGGCTCCGCGCCATGGTTGTCCTGAACAAGATTTACACACGCACGGGTGACGACGGCACCACCGGCCTCGCCACCGGCGAGCGCGTCGACAAGTGGAACCTGCGCGTTGAAAGCTACGGCGCCGTCGACGAGACTAACGCCGCCGTCGGCGTCGCCCGGCTCCATGCTGGCGGCGATCCTGAACTGGACGCCATGCTGGGCCGAATCCAGAACGATCTGTTCGATCTAGGTGCTGATCTGGCGACACCCGAGCGCGACAAGCCCCTCGGCTGGACGCCCCTCCGCATCGTCGCAGCGCAGGTCACGCGCCTCGAAGTCGAAATCGACCAGATGAACGCCGCCATCCCTCCCCTCGAAAGCTTCATCCTCCCTGGCGGTTCCCCCCTCTCCGCCCACCTCCACCTCCCCCGCACCACCGCCCGCCGCGCCGAACGCCTCATCGCCCAGTTGGCGGCGGCAGAGGGCGAGATCGTCGCGCCGCCTGCGCTCGCCTATGCGAACCGGCTGTCGGACTTCCTCTTCGTCGCTGCCCGGCGCGCCAATGCAAATGGCGCGAACGACGTGCTGTGGGTTCCCGGTGCGAACCGTTAGGCCGCCCGCCAGTTAGCCCGGTCGAGAACAAAATCCCGCCTAGTTCGGGGTTAACTTCTATGGACAAGGATACGGCATCGGATTCTGCTGTCGTATATCCCGGAAATTTCTGGCCCGCCTGCGGGAGACGCGTTTGAAACTTCTCGCTCTTGCACTGACCATTGCCTTCACGCTCCTCGCGCCTGCGACCGCGTCGGCGCAGCTCACCAAGGAAGCGCAGGCCCTTCGCGCATTCACCGCTGAACTCGATGGCGCTTCCACGGCGCCTGATTTCGTCGGCCTCGCCGTCGCCGTCGTGAAACAGGGTCAGGTTGTGATGATGCGCACCTATGGCGTGCGCGAAGCGGGCAGCTCCGAGAAAGTCACTCCCGACACCGTCTTCCGCATCGCGTCGCTATCGAAGGGTTTTGCCTCCACGCTCGCCGTGCTCGAACAGTCCGAAGGCAAGCTCGACCTGCAGACGCGCGTCACAACGCTGGTGCCCGAGTTCCAGCTGAAACGCCCCGCCGACGCAGACCGCGTCACATTCGAGGACGTGCTGTCCCACCGCACCGGCCTGCCGCCTTATGCCTACGACAACATGCTGGAAGCCGGCATGCCGCCGTCACAGATCCTCACCGCCTATGGCAAGGTGAAACAGACCTGCGCACCTGGCGAATGCTTCACCTACCAGAACGTCGCCTTCAACATGATCACCGCGCTGATTGAGAAAGCGACCGGCAAGGCCTATCCCACCGAATTGCGCACGCGCATCCTCGATCCGCTCGGCATGAAGACCGCCACTGTCGGCCAGCGCGATCTTTTCGCAAGCAACAATTGGGCTCGCCCGCACAAGCGCGTCGGCGATGGCTGGGTCTCAGTGCCTGTGACTGACTTTTACTACAAAGTGCCGGCCGCCGGCGGCGTCAACGCAAGCATTACCGATTTGTCGAAATGGCTGATTGCGCAGATGGGTTACAGGCCCGACGTGCTGTCGAAAGCGGTGCTCGACGAAGCCCATCGCAAGCGCATTTCGACGCCGCCGGAGACTGCGCGCCAGCGCTCACTGAAGACGCCTGTCACGGAGACGTCGTACGGCCTCGGCTGGCGCATGTACAAATATGCCGGCAACACGCTCCTCACCCACTCCGGCAGCGTCGAAGGTTATATCGCACAGATCGCGTGGCTGCCGGACCAGGACGCTGGCATTGTCGTGCTGTCGAACACGCGCGGTTCGCGCGCCTCCAAGATCGTGCCCGACTGGCTCGACTATCAGCTTGGCCTCGAGAAGACCGACTGGTTTCGCCTCAGCGAAATCGCCGAGACCGCGAACCAGCCCGCCAATGCTAGCGGTGAGTAGCACGAGCGGCGAATAGACTTTCGCTTGCTACCCAATTGAGAGTTCCCCATCATGCCCCCGCTATGTGGAGGGTTACATGTTCAGGTTTGCCGTATTTGGTTCGGTCGCAGCGCTGGGTCTTGTCGCCTGCCAACCTGCTGCGGAAGTCGCAAAAGCACCGACGCTGCAGACCTATGACGCCAAAGCCTTCTTCGACACCAGCGCCGTGTCGATGGCATTCCCTTCCCCCTATGCCTTCTCGGTCGATGGCAAGAACGTGCTGCTGGCAACCGACAAGTCCGGCGTGTTCAACGCAGCAGCCCTGCCCGTAGCTGGCGGCGATGCATCGCCGCTCACGCAATCGACGACCACTGCAGTATTCGCGATCAGCTATTTTCCGACCGACGATCGCGTACTGGTGTCCACCGATGGCGGCGGCGATGAGCTGACCCATGTCTACGTCCGCAGCGCCAATGGCGCGCTGAAAGACCTCACACCCGGCGACAAGCACAAGGCTGACTTCCTTGGCTGGAGCGGCGATGGCAAGACATTCTGGTTGACGTCGAACGAGCGTGACCCGCAGATGTTCGACGTCTACGCCTATGACGCCGCAACCTTCGCGCGAAAACTCGTGTTCCAGAACTCCGGGTTCTTCCCGGCCGCCATCTCGCCAGACGGTGAGTGGCTGGCGCTCAGCAAGGAGACAACCGCCGCGGACAGTGACGTCTATCTTGCTGACCTCACCAAGCCCGCCAAACAGACACCTGTGCTGATCACGCCCAACGACAAGACCATCGCCTTCGGCGTCTATGAATTCACACCCGACTCTAAACAGCTGGTCTACGCGACCGACGAGTTCGGAGAGTTCACACAGGCATGGACGCATGATCTCGCGACCGGCAAAAAGGCGGAACTCGTGAAGGCCGCCTGGGACGTGCAGTACGTCACTTACTCAGCGTCGGGCCACTACCGCATCGCCGCCATCAACCAGGACGCCTCGACCAAGCTGACAATTCTGGATCAGACAGCTGACAAGGACGTAACCATCACAGGCGTTCCCGCAGGCGACATTGGCGGCATCCGCTTCAATCGCGACGAGACGAAAATCGCATTCACCGTCGCGTCCGACACCTCGCCCGCAGATGTCTTTGTGGCTGATCTTGCGACCGGCGCCGCGACGCGCCTGACCACCAACCTCAACCCCGCCATCGACGAGACCATGCTCGTTGACGGTGAGGTCGTTCGTTACAAGAGCTTCGACGGTCTCGATATCCCTGCCATCCTGTTCAAGCCGAACGGCGCAAGCGCGACAGCGCCAGTGCCCGCAGTCGTCGACGTCCACGGCGGACCAGGCGGACAGAACCGCAAAGGCTACACCGCAATGTACCAGCATTTGGTCAATCACGGCTATGCTGTGCTGCGCGTCAACAACCGCGGCTCGTCCGGCTACGGCAAGACGTTCTACCACATGGATGACAAGAAGCATGGCGAGGTCGATCTCGACGACGTCGTCTACGGCAAGAAATACCTGCAGACGCTCGACTATGTGCAGAAGGACAAGATCGCGATCATGGGCGGCAGTTACGGCGGCTATATGGTCGCAGCGGCGCTGACGTTCCGTCCCGAAGAATTCACGGCCGGCATCGATATCTTCGGCGTCACCAACTGGGTCCGCACGCTGAAATCGATCCCTGCATGGTGGGGCGCCCAGAAGGACTCGCTCTATGACGAGATGGGCGATCCGGCGACCGACGCGGAACGCCACCAGCGCATCTCGCCTCTGTTCCACACCGAAAAAGTCACCAAGCCTCTGCTCGTCATCCAGGGCAAGAACGACCCGCGCGTGCTACAGGTCGAAAGCGACGAGTTGGTTGCAGGCGTCAAGAAGAACGCCGTGCCGGTCGAGTACGTGATCTTCCCCGACGAAGGCCACGGCTTCCTGCGCAAGGAGAACCGCATCATAGCCTCCAACGCTTACGTTGCTTTCCTCGACCAGTACCTGAAAGGCATCAAGCCGCCTGAAGGCGCGTATGCGTCGCCGGCGGCAGCTGGGCCCGTGGAAGCGCCGGCTCAATAGTGCTTGATTGTCATCCCGGAAGCCGCACAGCGGTTATCCGGGACCCATCGGGCACTCTCTCAAGCGTTGATCAATGGGCCCCGACTCTGCGCGCCTCGCGCTCCGGCCAGAATGACAAATAGTGGGCCGTTGATCCAATCCTAAACCTGAATACTCCCCCCGCCCTGCACGCGTTGGCGTGCCAGCGCGCTATCCATCGGCGACAGACCGAGCCGATCAACCAGCTGTCGCATAAGTGAGTCCTCGTGGGGATCCCGTTCGCCATCTGCCAGTACGACGCGCCACAGCCCTTCGACAATCGCGATCCGGTCTTCGATCGGAATGGTCGTGCGGATCGCCTTGGTGAACTTGTAGATGTCGATCGACTCGCTTTCGCTCGCCTCGCCCTGCTTCCTCAGCTCGAGCGTTTCTGCGGCGTTGAGGCCGTAGCGCGTCGCCAGAATCTCATCCACCATCGCCTGCTCGTCGGCCTCATAGGCGCCATCGGTGCGCGCTGCCATCACGAGAACAGCGGCGATGGCGGAGCGCGCATCGTCTTCCGACAGGTCGGCCGGAGCGGTTGCGCGAAGCAGGCGTTTGAAAAATCCGGCAGCCATGTGTTTGATGTGGCGCCTTTCGTCGCGCGCCTCAACCCGGTTTCTGCGGTGCGAAGATCGCAGCAACAGTCTCTGCATCAATGCCGAGCGCGCCGAACACAGGTGCAAACGTCGCAATCCGCGCCGCGTCGTTCGGTCCAAGTGTGATGCCGCCATCGACCACAAGGGCATGGCCGGTAACAAAGCTCGCTCCGTCGGAACCGAGATACAACGCCGCCTCAGCAATGTCGGACCCACGCCCACCGCGCGGTATCGGCTGGGTGTGCTTGTTCGCCTCGACTAGCGCTTCAATACGCGTCTCGGCCAACTGGCTCGGAATACCGAACGACGCGGCAAAAATGTTGGTCGCGATCATGCCGGGGCAGATACAGTTCACGCGGATATTCTCCTGGCTCAGTTGGGCTGCCGCTGCATGTGTCATGTGCACCACTGCCGCCTTGGCGATGGAGTAGAGCAACGGCCCATAGCCGGTCCGCAGGCCAGCAATCGACGCCGTCGAGATGATTGAGCCCGCGCCCTGCTCGCGCATGATCGGCACGGCGTACTTCATGCCGAACAGCGCCGCCCGCACATGCAGGTGCATCACACTGTCGAAGCCATCGGCCGTGACGCCATCCGCCAAATCGCGCGAGCCACCCGTGCCTGCATTGTTGAACAGGATATCCAGCTTGCCGAAGCTGCTCTTCGCAACATTCACCGCCGCAGCAATTTCCTCTTCCTGCATAACGTCACAACGCACAAACCGGACCGCATCCTTGTGCGCGTGTTCGATCTGCGCGCCCTTGTCTTCCTGCAAATCCGCCGCGATCACTTTTGCACCTTCAGCGACGAAGAGGTCCACCGTCGCGCGACCAATGCCGCTCGCCGCGCCTGTCACCACCGCCACCTTGCCTGCCAAACGTCCCGCCATGTGTATCTCCCGCTACGTACTTGTTGTGTCGTCTTCAGCCGCGCGCGATCACGTTGCTGGTGAGTTCATGTAGGTATCGAAATTCCGGATGTACGCATCAAGGTTGCCTTCCAGCATTTGCCGGAAGCCATCGACAAAATAGTCCGAGATTTCCTGCTTGCCCTTCGCCATCGCCTCGGACGACTGGAAGCCGTGGGCCGACAACCAGGCGCAGAACCGGGCAGAGGCGAACATCATAGACGCATTCACCATCTCGCGTGGCGCATCGGCAATCTGTGTGTTGGAGAGGTTAATGTGAGTGTCCGCCCTAGCGTAGAAGGCGTCGTCAAACTGGGTAGCCATGAAGTCTCCTTAGAAAACAGGTGTCGTTTCAGGTTCGCAGAACCACGCCACGACCGCTAGCCGCAACCGAAGCCGCAGCGGTGCTCATTTCATTGTGCTGCAGGCGCCGCATCCGGGATCGGGCCGACATTCGTGCGGCGCGAAACAAGGTTGAAGAAGTCGAACACCTTCTCCAGATTGTCACGGCCTCTGCGAATGAAGAACTCGTGGTCCAGCCCCGGAAACTCCAGATAGATGTGCTGCCCGCCCGCTTTCTGCAGTTCGCGGACCGACATGCGCGAACTTTCCTTACGGACTACATTGTCGTCCGACCCATGCATCACCAGCACCGGTAGGGCTTTCAGCTTTTCCGCCGGAGCAGTGGGTCCAACGCCGCCGCCGGCAATCGGCGCAATGCCCGCCCACAACGTGTTGTGTTTCGCGCCCAGGAAGAATGTTCCGAAGCCACCCATCGAGTGGCCCATAAGGTAGATACGATCAGGATCGACATTGAACGTCGCCCGTACCTTTTCGATCAGCGTCAGCGCATCGAGTTCCGACAGCTCATGCGTCGCCCACTTGGCGTCGGTGGCGGGATTGATGTCCGCCGTGTCCACCAACTTCGGCTCACCGCGCAGCGGACCCCAGCCCCCAAACGTCGAGAACCCCATCGGCGTCACCACGATATAGCCATCGCGCTGCGCGAAATCGGTCGTGCCATCGAACAGCATCTGCTGCAGCGGCGTGACGCCCGCGCCATGCAGGTCGACGATCAACGGCCAGTTGCGCGTGTGGTCATAGGTGTCCGGCACAAACAACGAGAACGGCATCCGCGCATTGGCGGCGTCCAGCTCATAGCCGCACATCAGGATACGCTGCTGGCTGGCTGTCAGCGGCGGTTGGGCTGAACGGGGGATATTGGCGCGCTGGGCGATCGCATCGTTGGGATCGGTCGACGGCGGCGGCTGTGGAACCAGTCTCACGCCCGCATGCGTAACATTCGGGACACCCGCGCTGGCGGCAGCCTCCGCCTCGGAAAGATAGCTGCAGTCGAGCCCCCTTGCCGTTTCACCCGCCGCGACGCGCATGGCCCCGCCCGCGCTGGCGCACCCAGCCGCAACCAGGCAAAGCCCCCCAAGAACAGCCCAGAACTGGATGCGCATGACGTTTCCCCTCCACAGGGCTGAGTGGGCCATTATTGGCGTCTAAGGCGAATGTCCTTGCGGATGCGGGGCTGTCAACGACACGAGCCGCCCCGCTTCCCCGTTAGTTCGCGCCAAATCGACGCTTTTTGACGTCGGCGCCCTCGGAAAACTTGATTCTCTTGCGAGTGGCGCCTAACAGGGAGCGCTCGGTTCGCAGGCGCACCATGCCGGTGTGCCGGAGCCTGTTTCTGATCGCCAGAAGACCGTCCCAAACGACCGACAGAGTCCGGAGATTCCACCGATGAAGGTGCTCGTACCCGTCAAGCGGGTGATTGATTACAACGTCCGTCCCCGCGTGAAAGCCGACCAGACCGGCGTGGACCTCGCCAACGTGAAGATGGCGATGAACCCGTTCGACGAGATCTCCATCGAGGAGGCCGTCCGCTTGAAGGAAAAAGGCCTCGTCACCGAGATCGTGATCGTCTCGATCGGACCTGCGCAGGCCCAGGAAACCATCCGCATCGGTCTCGCCATGGGCGGTGATCGCGGCATCCTGGTGCAAACCGACGCTGCGGTTGAACCGCTGGCCGTCGCCAAGATCCTCAAGGCCATCGCCGAGGTTGAACAACCCAGCCTGATTATCGCCGGCAAGCAGGCGATCGACGACGACTCCAACGCGACTGGCCAGATGCTCGCCGCCCTCCTCGACTGGCCGCAGGGAACCTTCGCTTCCGCCGTCTCCAAGGATGGAGACACGCTGAAAGTGACGCGCGAAGTCGACGGCGGCCTGCAGACCCTCGCGCTGCAAACCCCGGCCGTAGTCACGACAGACCTTCGCCTCAACGAACCACGCTTTGCATCGCTGCCGAACATCATGAAGGCGAAGAAAAAGCCGATCGACATGAAGACGCCTGCTGACTACGGCGTCGACGTCACACCGCGCCTGTCGGTCGTGAAAGTCACCGAGCCCAAGAAGCGTGAAGCCGGCGAGAAAGTCGCCGACGTCGACGCGCTGATCGCCAAACTCAAGTCAGTTGGAGCCATCTGATCATGGCCGTTCTCGTACTCGCTGAACACAGCAATTCCGCCCTCAACGACGTCACCGCCAAAACGGTCGCCGCCGCCAAGGCCTTCGGTGGCGACATAGACGTGCTCGTCGCCGGTCACAATGCCGGCGGTGCTGCCGAAGCCGCCTCCAAACTGGCCGGCGTGCGCAAGGTGATCCACGCCGATGGCGCCACGCTCGCCAACGGTCTCGCCGAAGCGCTCGAAGCCCTCATTGTTCCGATGATGTCCGGCTACGACGCCCTCTTCGCCCCCGCCACCAGCGTCGGCAAGAACGCCGCGCCGCGCATCGCCGCCAAGCTCGACGTGATGCAGGTGTCGGAAGTCACCGCCGTGCACGACGCCTCAACCTTCGAGCGTCCGATCTACGCTGGCAACGCTATCATGACGGTCAAATCGTCAGACGCGAAGAAAGTCATCACCGTCCGCGGCACCGCTTTCCAGCCGGTCGAAAGCTCGGGCTCGGCTTCCATCGAAACCGTCGCTGCCCCGGCCGGTCCCTTCAAATCGTCCTTCGTTTCGGAAGAACTGTCGAAGTCGGATCGTCCCGAACTCGCCTCAGCCAAGCGCGTCGTCTCCGGCGGCCGCGCCCTCGCCTCGGCGGAACAGTTCACGCAATACATCCTACCGCTCGCTGACAAGCTCGGCGCAGGCGTCGGCGCCTCGCGCGCCGCCGTCGATGCCGGCTACGCACCCAACGACTATCAGGTCGGCCAGACCGGCAAGGTTGTCGCGCCCGAACTCTACGTCGCCATCGGTATCTCCGGCGCCATCCAGCACCTCGCCGGCATGAAGGACTCGAAGATCATCGTCGCCATCAACAAGGACGAAGAAGCCCCGATCTTCGCGATCGCCGACTTCGGCATCGTCGGCGACCTCTTCAAGATTGTCCCGGAACTGACCGAGAAGCTCTAAAAAATCAAACTTACGGACACGAAAGGCCCGCCGTCACCGGCGGGTCTTTTTTGCATTGTGGCGGCGTTCTGAACGCGAAATAGACTCCCTGATGCTTCAGGTTTAACCTGAACCTACTGGGTCCGTAGGGGAGCTCCACATGCCAATCGAAACAACCACCGTCAACGCAGCGATCGCCGGCCCCAACTGGCTCGCGATTGTTGCAGCCGCCATCGCCTTCTACGCCGTCGGCTTCATCATCTATGGCGCCGTTTTCTCGAAGCTCTGGATGAAGCTCTCAGGCTTCACGAAGGAACAGCTCCAGCCGCACATGTGGAAGATGGCTATCTCACCGATCATGCCGATCCTCACTGCCATCGGCCTCGCTTTCCTCTTCAAGCTCCTCGGCATCACGACGCTCATGGGCGGCGTCGAACTCGCGATCCTGATCTGGTTCTTCCTCATTCTGTCGACGCGGCTCTATTCGTACGTCTACAGCCCCGAGCGTCCCGGTCTCCTGCTGATGGACTCGACCCACCTCCTACTCGGCTATCTCGCAACCGGCGCCATCCTAGGCGCGTGGCAATAGCTCCACTTGGCGCAACCTCTCCGGCATGGTCATGTCGCCCTGACCGATTCAGGAACACCGCCATGCGCCTTCTGCTCCTCTTCGCTTCAGCTCTCGCCATCGGCGCCTGCACCACGACTGCGGGGCCCGGCGCATCAACGGCCTCGACCGCGCCGGGCGCGCACGAAGCCGAGTTCCGCGGCCTCTATAAAGAGCTGATCGAAACCAATACGTCCTTCTCTGTCGGCTCCTGCACGCTGGCCGCTGAGCGCATGAAGGCGCGCCTCGTCGCTGCCGGTTACCCCGAGAGCGACCTCCACATCCTCACCAGACCCGGCGTCGATCGCCCACAGGACGGCAACCTCGTCGCCATACTTCCCGGCGCAGACTCGTCGCAGAAAGCTATCCTGTTGATGGCGCACATCGATGTGGTGGAAGCCAAGCGCGAGGACTGGCTGCGCGATCCCTTCGTGCTGACCGAAGACGAGGGCTATTTCTACGCGCGCGGCACCAGCGACGACAAGGCGATGGCCGCGATCTTCACCGACTCAATGGTTCGCTACAAGCAGGAGAACTACAAGCCCACGCGCACCATCAAGATGATGCTCAACTGTGGTGAGGAAGGCGATGGCGCGTTCGTCGGCGCCGACTACATGGTGCAGCACCACCTTGACCTGATCGACGCCGCCTTCGCATTGAACGAAGGCGCCGGCGGCAAGATGGACAAGTCCGGCAAGTATATCTTCAACGGCGTGCAGGCTGGCGAGAAACTCTACCAGGATTACACGATCGAAGTGACCAACCCCGGCGGCCACTCCTCCCGTCCCGTACCTGACAACGCGATCTATGAACTCGGCGCCGCCCTGATGAAAGTGCAGTCGCTCGAATTCCCTATTGAGTTCAACGACGCCACCACTGGTTTCTTCCGCCGCATGGGCGCGATCACGCCGGGTCAGGAAGGCCAGGACATGCGCGACGCCGCCGATGGCGAGAACGCCGCCGCCATTCGCCGTCTGCTGGTCAACCCCAGCTACAACGCCACGTTCCGCACGACCTGCGTCGCCACCATGCTCACCGCCGGCCACGCGGCGAATGCCCTGCCGCAACGCGCCACGGCCAACGTCAACTGCCGCATCTTCCCGGGCCACACCCAGCAGGAAATTCAGCAGAAGCTTCAGGCCGCCATCGGCGACGACAAAGTGAAAGTCACGCTGAAGTCGCCGCCTGAAACACCCGGCGCTCCCCCGCGTCTCACGCCTGAAATCCTCGGTCCGATCGAAAAGCTCACCGAGCAGATGTGGCCGGGCGTTCCCGTCATCCCGGCGATGGCGACTGGCGCCACGGACGGCCGCTTCCTCACGCCCGCTGGTATCCCGACTTACGGCGTTTCCGGCATCTTCTCAGATGGCGAGACCACCAACGCCCACGGCCTCAACGAACGCGTCGGCGTGAAGCAGCTGATGGAAGGCCGCATGTTCCTCTACCAACTGGTGAAGATGTACGCGGGTGGGAAGTAGGCTCGTCGCCTACTGCGGCCCCATCAACGCCACAATAAAGTTGTCATAGCTGTCCAGCACCTTCGGATCGTCCTTCACGATATCGACCATCTGCCCTGGAATGGCCTTGAGGTGATCGACCATCCCGTCCGGGCTCATCCCCATCGACTTGCCTAACGCGCGAAAGATCACATACGACCTGTCGCGATAGTCCGCTAAGTCCAGCTTCGGCGCCACCTTGCCCAGCCGCTCGACGCTCAGGGCAAAGAAAGCGCGCATGTGGTCGTTGTTGATCCACGGCGACTGGTCACCCTGGATGTTCACCGTCACATCGCCACCCGACGCAGGCTGAGCAGGTTGGGGCGTAGCCGTTCCATGCTGCGCCAGCGCCCCGGGAGCTGCCATCATCACAGAAACGGCCATCAAAATCATCCGCATCTCATCCTCCATCGGGCAAGGCATCTCCGATTCCAGAATCGCAGTTTTCTGCGCCGGAGCTCTCGAAAAAGCATGACAAATAAACTGAACATGATGTAAAAGATTATATACATCGTGTCCAGTCCCTTTTGGCACGTCAAAATCATCCGCCGAGGCTGCATGTCGTTCCGCGAGAAACTTGCCTGGATCACGCTGATCACCGTGTTGGTGTGCTTCGGCGCTTACTTCGCCGCGATCTACAGTGGCCTCATCGCGCACTACTCCCCCGCAGCACTCCACCTCGCGCTTGGCTCGCTCATCGCGTTGATCGTGGCGCAAGCAGGCCTCACCACGCTCGCCGCCGTCACCACGCCGAAAGGTGGACGCGGCCCCCGCGACGAACGCGAACAGATGATCCAGGCCCGCTCCCACACCATCGGTTACTACACGCTGATGATAGCCACAGCCGCCCTCATCATCCCCACGCATACGCGCGGCACGGACATGGTCGACATTGTGAACTTTGCGCTTCTGGGCATCGCCATCTCCACCATCGTCGTGGCGCTTGCGCAGATCGTCATGTTCCGGCGCGGCTATTAAGACCATGGCCAAGCTGCCCATCGCGAACCAGATCCGCCGTCTTCGCTTCGAGCATTCTGAGATGACGCAAAGCAATCTCGCCGAACGCATCGGCGTCACGCGCCAGACCATAGCCGCAATCGAAGCCGGCAAGTACGGCCCCTCTCTGGAGGCCGCATTCCGCATCGCCCAGGTCTTCGGCGTCAGCCTCGAAGACGTCTTCCAGTGGGAAGCCAGTGGAAGGAATAAATGATCAGAACAACTTGAGGATCATCAACCCACCAGCCGCCGACACGCCCGACACGAACGGCCCCCAGATGATGTCGACAATCGCAAATTCGCGCGGCCAGTCCTTCAGCGTCGCCATGTTGGTTAGGTCATACGTGCCGTACGCCACCAGCCCAAGGAATGCGCCGAGCCCCAGCGCCATCGGCACGTCGCCTCCGGCCGCCATGGCGGGCCCGATAGCGAAGAAACTCAGCGCGACCGAATACAGCACATAGAACGCAATCGCTGGCGGCCATGAGATCGGCTCCTTCATCAGATGGCCAAGCTGCTTCAGCATCCATTTGCGAGCGATCAGCATAAGCCAGATGGCGTCCATCACCCCCATGACTAGGCCAGCGGCCAAAGTGCCCTGAACGAGTTCCATGCAGGCCCTCCATCTTCTCTCCCTTCATACGCAGCGAGCGCCGTCTCGATATCGCGAAAGGGTGGAAACGTCTGTGCAGAATCGTATGGGTTCAGAAAATTCTTCGCAAGCAAACTCAACGCGCTAACCTGAATTTTTCGGCGGATTGAGATCTTTCAAATCGGCGTACGTCTTTGCCGCCGTATGATCGCACCTCTGACTCGAACACAAACCCACGCATACGGAGTGATTGCCCCATCAAGCCGCAAGCCCTTGCTGGAGGACATGCTGCGCGTGTTTGCCTGTCTTGTGTCCAACGTCGTCTCGAAGGTCAGGACGATCTTCAACCGATCGAACCGTGATTGGCACACGGATGAGGCGCAAAAAGATCAGCTCCTGACATCGGACGACATTCAAGAAGGAAACACCGATCCCTTTCCTCCATCAGTCCGAAGGACTGGGGGAGGTGGATCGCCGCGCCTACGCGGCGAAGCGGAGGGGGTAGCCACAACTGCCCGCTCACAAAACAGCACAGCTCTCTCCCCGCTCATCCCGACGAAGGTCAGGATCCAGAGCGAACGGCGAGCCTCGCGCCGCCTTGCAGCTCCAAGCCTGCACCTGCAGCACAACTGTTACTGGACTCCGACGTTCGTCGGAATGAGCGGTTCAAGTTGCGCGGCACCGGCCTGACCTAGCTCAGACCCACACCCTTCTCACCCAACCCCGGTCCCCCGCCGAAGGAATCAAGAAAGCGCGCCCATTGCGCCCCTCACCCCCACACCCTACCAACGCATCAAGCTTCCACCGGAACCCGATGCGCCACCGTTACATCCTCTTTGCGATCCTGGCGTTTAGCCTCATCGCACCGGAAGCCTTCGCCCACGCCATCGGTGGCAAGGATGCAGAGTTCGTGCGCAATACGATCGGCGCCGATCCATTCCCGTTCCTCTATCTCGGCGCCAAGCACATGGTGACGGGCTATGATCACCTGCTCTTCCTCACCGGCGTGATCTTCTTCCTCTACCGCCTGAAAGACGTCCTGCTCTACGTCACGCTTTTCTCGCTCGGCCACTCGACCACGCTGATCCTCGGCGTCCTCTTCGACTTCGGCGTCTCGGCACACCTCGTTGACATGGTCATCGGCCTTTCGGTGTCGTACAAAGCCTTCGAGAATCTCGGCGGCTTCCATAAGCTTGGCTTCGAACTCGACAACCGCATTGCGGTCGGCGGCTTCGGCCTCGTCCACGGCCTCGGCCTCGCGACCAAGCTGCAGCAGCTTGGTCTCAACAAGGATGGCCTCCTGCCCAACCTCATCTCCTTCAACATCGGCGTCGAGATCGGACAGCTGATCGCCCTCTCACTGATCCTCGTCGTGATGACTTTCTGGCGGACGACGAATAGCTTCGGCCGCCTCGCCACTGTCGCTAACGCCCTCATGTTCCTCGCCGGCATCGTGCTGGCCGGCGAACAACTCGCGGGCTTCTTTCTCGCTGGAGACGCCTGATGTCCGACGAACAGAGCAACATCAAACCCGTCCAGCTCAACGTCTCGGGCCGCACTCTTGCCCTCATCACCGGCGGCGGCCTTCTCGGCGGCGCGCTCATCGTGCTCGGTTTCATTATGCCCTCAGAGTTCAACTCCGATCCTCTCGGCATCGGCAAACTCTCCGGCGTTGCCCGTCTCTGGGCCCCGCCCGAAATCACGGTCGACGCCAATTCGGCCAGCGGTCCGCTCGCGCGCGAATCCGAAACGCCGCCGCGCACCGACGTGATCGAAATTCCCCTCACTGACTTCTTCGGCGGCGCCAAGGGGTCGGAGCTGGAGTACAAGGTCGCGATGAAAAATGGCGCCAGCCTGATCTACGAATGGGAAGCCATCGGCACAAAGAACACCGACGACATCGCCTACGACTTCCACGGCCACACCACGCCCGAACCTGGCCTGCCCATGAGCGTCGCCACTTACAAACAGTCGCGCGGCCTCAAGCAGACAGGCTCGCTCACGGCGCCCTTCGACGGCATCCAGGGCTGGCAGTTCTCGAATTTTTCCGAGGGCCCGGTGGTTATCCGCGTGAAACTCACGGGCTTCTACGAGCTAGTCCCCGCCGGCAATGAGGGCAATCTGGCCGGCATCGTCGCCAACGTCCCCGCCGCTGAGGCCCGACCGGATTTCAAGCTGCCTTGACAATAAAGTGGAGCTGAAGCCGAGCTGCGTTTGGCCTGCTCGCCCTGCCACAATTTCGCGCTAACATGCCCCGATGCTTGAAGTCCAGGCCTCTAGTTGAAACTCGTTTCGGAGACGCGAATGATCGCCCGCGCCGTCCTTTCCCTTTCGGTCGTGCTCACGCTCAGCGCGTGCGCCTCTTCCACCCCAGCGCCAATCTATGGCGCCGGAACCACGAAGCCGCGTCCGCCAGCAACGGTTCCTTCAAAGCCCGCGACGCCTCCCGTGCCGCAGGATTTCGTCCTCGCGCCCGTCGGTTTCGACAACATCCCGGGTTGGGCGACGTCCGATCTCTTGCCAGCACTCACGGCCTTCAAGCGCCAGTGCGATAGCTGGAAAAATCGCACCCCCGACGCACCGCTTTCTGGCGGACGCTATGGCGGCAAGGTCGGCGACTGGCTCACAGCCTGCAACGCGTCGCTCTCGATCCGGCCGGGACAGGAACGCTGGTTCTTCGAAGCCTATTTTGATCCGCAACGTGTGAACGGCCCCGGCGAAGCCAAGCTCACCTCGTATTTCGAACCCGTCATCCAGGCGAGCCGCGAATGGGCGCCGCCCTATACCGAGCCGCTGCTCAAGCGTCCGCCCGACATGGTGACCGTCGATCTCGGCGCCTTCGCAGAAGCCTTCGACAGTGAAGCGCTACGCGGGGCGCCCCGCTCGCTGAACGGCAAGCTGAGTGGCGACCAAATCGTGCCCTATCCCAAGCGCGAGTCGATCACGCCCTATCTCGGGCAGATCATCGGCTACGCTCACCCGGCCGACGTCTACAACCTGCAGGTGCAGGGCTCCGGCCGTCTCCACTTCTCGGACGGCAGTGAAGCGCGTGCGCAGTTCTCCGCCCAGAATGGCTACAAGTGGAATTCCGCACTCGGCGCGCTGCGCATTTCCGGACAGCTACCGAGCCCCACCTGGTCGAGCTTCCGTTCATGGCTCGACCTCAATCCGGGCGCACAGAAGTCTGCACTAAATGCCGATCCCTCCTACGTCTTCTTTCAGGAGGAAACGATCAACGACTACACCGCAGGGCCCAAAGGCGCCGCCAACGTACCACTGACGCCGATGGGCTCGATCGCGGTTGACCCTGCTTTCCATCCCTATGGCGCACTGGTGTTCATCAATGGAAACTATGGCAACGCACCGTTCCAGCGCCTCCTCGTCGCGCAGGACACCGGCGGCGCCATTCGACGCGGACCCAATCGCGGCGATGTGTTTGCCGGTACCGGCGCCGAAGCAGGCGCGTTCGCCGAGCGCATGAACTCCGCTGGTCCGCAATGGTGGACACTGCTGCCCAAGCAGTTCGCCCCCGGCACGCCAGTCGCCTCGGCCAGCGCTTTGCCTCACGGCTAACCCTGCAAGGACCCTCAATGCGCCTCCGTCTCGCTGCTCTCGCCATCGCCGTGCTGTTCGAATGCGGCTGCGCTTCGGCTCAACAGGACACCGCTCCCGTCACCTGGAACAGCAGCGCACTCGGGAAGATCACCTACACATCTGAAAGCAACGGCACGGGGGTGCTCGAATACGAAACACCCTTCGGCGACAATATCGGTCGCCTCTACATCGAAGGCCTCGCCGGCGAGTTCGGCGGCATGGGCCCGCTGAAAGGCTACTGGGTGGAATCCGATGTCAGCCACGACGACGAAGATGACAACACACTCATCTGCCCAGTCACCGTCACCGACGACTATGGCCGCACTACCCGCAACTGGGGCCGCCTTGACATCGCCTTCACCGACGACGACTTCCCTTCCGACTTTGTCCTGATGCGCGCCCGCTGCTTCGAGGACCCGACCGATGTGATCTCGGGCAAGCTCGTAAAGTAGTCACGCCGCCGATTTCAGCGCCGGCGTCGACAGCCACGCCCGTACAGCTTTTGCCGCTTCGACCCCGCTCGCTGCCGCGCAATCCGCAATCATGCCCTCCGCGCTAACCCAGTCACCCCCGATAAACAGCCCCGGCGCATCCAACACCGCCACGCCAGGGCGCTTCCGGTCCCAGCGCGGCATGCAGTTGGCGACCACCATGCCGCGCAGTTCCTGCCTAACAGTCTCGTGCGCGCGCCAGCACGGCATGACGAGATCAGCAATCCCTTCCAGCTCGGCAATCGCATCGCGCGATGGCGCTTCCTCCACCGGTAGGTATTTCGCGATGTGAACAACCGCCCCGTCCTGCGGCGCCAGCTCCGCCGTGCGCGAGTGCAGCGAAAAATAGAACGGTCCATCGATGCCTAGTGCAAATTCTTCCCCCCCATCGGGCAGACGCCGCAAGGCAAGGTCGAGCGTATTCGCACGCACCGGCTTCGCTTCCCTTGCTTCTTCCTGCAGCGACGCCACATCTTGAGCAAGCGCCGCGGCTTCGTGGGGATCAACCGCCAGTATCGTCGCGTTCCCTTCAACAACATTTCCGTCAGCGAGCACGACACGCGATCTATGCGCATCCGCCTCGACCCGTTCAACCCGACTTTCAATGTTCAACTTTACACCCGCATCACGCGTCGCCTGCGCCAGCCCCGCGATGAACGTCGTCCAGCCACCATCCAGATACATCGTGCCACCAAGCGCCATGCGGATCTGTTCCAGCATCGCAGCCGCCGAAATGTGCTCAGACCCGTTGGCATAAGCCGACAACCGCCCCAACGCCTCGACAGAAGCCCGCATCACCGGCGAGAATTCTGGGTATCCAGCCAGTCCGCGAACGAACCGTCAGGCTTGTCGCTGCGCGCCAACTGCTTGAAAACCTGCGCGAACACCGCCTTGTCGCGCAGGCCGAAAAGTCCGCTTCTCATCAGCGACTTCCCGTCCACCGGCAGCAGGTGCAGCTTGCCCTTCCAGGTCGCCCGGCGCGACCGCGCCCTCGCGAGTCCGCCCGCATAGCCAATGCCCAGCCTGTCCAGTTCCCGCTTGAGCGCCCCCTCATTGCAGAGCGCATGCGGTCCCTGATTGAGGAAGAACCCGTCAGTCTTCTTCGTGCGCGCCCGCCCGCCGGGATCGGTCGCCGCTTCAAACAACTCGACGGAGTGTCCTGCTCGTCCCAACTCCACGGCAGCGATCAACCCTGCGATTCCGCCGCCTACGATGTTCACGCTTTCCGAGACAACCGCCTTCGCCACACCTCGTTATTCGGACAACTTGCATCTGATTTAATCCGGATGTTATATGTCCGCAATAGAAATCGAGGCGAGGCGACCCATGAAAATGAGCGAGGGTGTCGAATGGACGGCCCATGCCTGTGCGTTGCTCGCCGCGCTGCCTCTGGGCGTCGGCCTCCCCGCCAATGCGCTGGCTGAATTTCATTCTCTCGCGCCCGCCTACATGGCCAAGCACATGCAGGCTTTGGCGCGTGGGGGCGTCGTGGAATCCGTGCGCGGCGCCGGTGGCGGTTATCGCCTAGCGCGCTCCGGCGCCGACATTTCGCTCTGGGACATCGTCGAGGCCATCGAGGGCGAGGAGCCGGCCTTCCGCTGTTCCGAAATACGCCAGCAGGGTCCGTGCGTCACGCCGCAAGACGACTTCCGCCGCCCCTGCGAAATCCACGCGGCTTTCGGCAAGGCAGAGATGGCGTGGCGCGCCCACCTTAAATCCGTCTCGCTTGCCGATATCGCCAGCAAGGTCGCGCGCAAGTCGACGCCGCAGAAGCGCGCCGCGATCGCCGTTTGGTTGCAGGAAAAACTGAGCTGACTATTTCACGCGCCCTATTTGACACGCCAAGGCGGATTCAGCCGGTTCTCGCCGGCATGATAAAGCGCGATGCAATTGCCGGCCGGATCGCGCAGGTGGGCCACGCGCCAGAGATAGTCCATCGTCTCCGGCTCGCTCTCGAACACGACGCTCTTTGACTTAAGTTCGGCGACCAGGTCATCCAGCCTGTCGCTCTCGAACCAGATTTCCGGCCAGTCACCACCCGTCCAGCCTTCGACCTTCTCAATGGAAAATGTTGATCCGCCGTCCGGCATCTCGAAGCGCGCATAGCGCGGCGGCGCATCGACAATCAGCTTGAGACCTAGCGTCTGGTAGAACGCCACGCTCGCGTCATAATCGACCAACGGAACTGTAACCTGATTGAGCCGCATCACTTCTTCTTCGCCGGAGCTTTCTCCGCAGCCTTCTTCGCTGACGCTTTCTTCACCGCAGTCTTCTTCGGCTCAGGCGCGGCCTCCGCTCCCGCGCTCGGCTTCAGTCCAAGTTTCTCCTGCAACGCCATCGCTGCCGCCGGATTGCGTTCCTTCGCACCCGAGATGAAGAACACGAACACGTCCTGCTTCGCTGACCATTCCGTCGCCACCTTCGCGATGCGGTCAATATCCTTCTTGTTATAGCCTGCAGGCTCATCGGCCTGCGACTGCATCAACCGCGCGACGGCAAAATCGCTGCCTTCATGGCGGACCTTTGGAAACGCATCGTCCTCGACATAGGCGACGGTCGCGCCGTGTTTCGACAACAACTCGTGGAACGCCGGCGCTTCAAAGCCCGAGCCACGCACCTCCAGCGCATGGTGCAGCTCCAGTCCGTCCTTCTCCTTCGGGAGAACGGACAGGAACAGCGCGAAATACTCCGCATCAAACTTCCGCGTCGCCGGGAACTGCCAGTTGATCGGACCCAGCTTGTCCTTCAGCTGCGTGATGCCCTGATCGAGAAACATGGCCGTAGACTTCTGCATGTCCTCCTTCGTTTTACGCACGGTCGAAAAGCGATGCGCCTTCAGGCTGAACACGAAGCCATCCGGCGCCGTGTCGCGCCACTTCGCGAACGTGTCCCGCTTGAATGACGAATAGTAGGTCGCGTTCACCTCAATGGCCGTCAGCGTGCGGCTCATATGGCTCAGCTGCTTCGCTTTCGACAGGCCGGCGGGATAGAACGTCTCGTCCCAGGGATCGAAGCTCCATCCCCCAACGCCGACCCGGATGGAATGCGCCACGCGATCTCTCCCCTGCAATTGTGCTCGCAAAAACTGCCTACATCGCTCGCTCCTGACCCGCCAGTCTCCCCGCTTGCGTGAATTCGGGCGCCAGCAACGCGCTACGCTGCTGATTTGAAGATTTCAGCGACATGCGAGGGGTTGGTGCGCTCGATCGAGTGGGACTATGGTGGCCCCGTTCCGGGAGGGGTCCCAATGTTGAAATCCTTGCTGGCGATAGCCACGACGATCTGCCTGGCGGCGTGCCAGTCGGTTCACTCAAGCCATGTGGACTACGGCGCCGGGCCGATGGCGAACGGCTTGCATTATGCCGCGCCCAAGGCCGTGATGAAGGTGGAGTTGATCGCCAGCGGCGGTGCGCTCGGCCTCTACATCAGCCAGCCCTTCCTGATCGGCGATCCGGAGGCAACCTACGTCCTCAGCACCTCGTCGAGCCTGTTCGCCGACAACCGCTATTTCTTTGTCGTGAACCCACAGACGCGCCTGCTTACGCACGTCAACGCGACATCAGATGGTAAGGCGGGAAAAATTCTTGCCTCGCTCGCCAAGAGCATCGGCGCAATCTCCGGCACCAGTTATTCGGGCGATGGCGACGAAGCGCGTAACCTGCTCACCAATCCATTCGCCAACGCCACCCTGTTCTCAACCTTCATCGATCCTTTCGAATACCAAGGCTGCGATTTCGGCGTCGGCTGCGAGTTCACCGCTCTCGATAAGCAGCTTCACGCGCGCGCCATGGTCTTTCTCGGCTGCAATGATCCCGCGCGTAACGATGACAACATCGCTCAATGCCATGAACTCGCCAACAGGCCGGACTACTTCCGCATCACGCTGGACCCGCTGTTCAAGGTTACCCGCCGCGCCGTCTCGCAGCGGGACGTGGTGGCGTCCGATGCCTGCGCCAGCTCGATATGTTACCGCGCGCCGGTGCCATACCTCATTGGCGTGAAGGTCGGCGACATCACGGACGAGTCGCGCCTCATCATGATGCCGAACAAGTCGCCCATCATGTCGATGGACCTCCCCGGCGGCGTCTTCGCCTCCGCCAAGGCCCGCGTCGATCTTGTGCACGGCATGCCTGCCGCCGTTGGTATCAGCAAGGACAGCGAGTTGCTCCAAGTCGTGGCCATCCCGCTCGACATCATCAAAGGCTTCTTCCAGGGCGTCGGCGAAGTGTTCAGCCTCCGCATCCAGTACGACAACAGCGCGGTCGCTGTGCTGAAGGCCGAAGAGGCGCGTCAGAAAGCACAGGATGCCTACAAGTCCGGACAAGCTGCGCGCACGGCTGCCCGTCTCAGCGATGCTCGGTCCGCCCTCACTCAGGCGCGTACTGGCTACTACGCGACCGATGAACAGCGCGCCGCTGCCATCGACGCCGCACAGGAAGAGGCCGCGGCAGCAGCCGACGAACACAACGCGGCCCTCGCAGACCTCGGCACGGCCATGTCCAGCTTTGGAGACGCCGGGGGCGGGAATGGTGATGAGTCTGGCACCATCATGGACTTCATTCAGTCTACGTCCGACGCATCTGGCGACACCGACGCAGCGGCCGCGCAACAGGCCCAGATCACAGTCATGGACGAAACGCAGCGAATGTTCTCGATTACGGTGCTGAATAATGCTGCCGCCGCGTCGCGCGCCGCAACCACCCCGCCGATCGGCGGACCGCCGTACTCGGGTTCGCCGCAGCTTGCGCCGCCGGATGTTGCCGGCGCGCCTCTGGTTGATCCCGATGCCGCCAACGGCGCAACCGACGACAACTAGGAGCACGCATGCGTGGCCTGATCAGCGGCTGGAATGAACAGCGCAGCAGGGGCATGGCCGACCTGCAGCCGACGCCGGCGATGCCGTTCGACTTCAAGGGGTTCGCTCCGCCAGAGGATGCCGGCACGGAATCCGTTATCGGCAATGATGACAGCGTCATCGTCAACGACACCGCCAACGCGCCGTGGCGGCCGCTGGTCTGCATGCGCATCAAGGCCCCCGGCGAATTCCTGATCGGCTCGGGAATCCTGATACGGCCGAACGTCATTCTCACCGCTGCGCACAATGTCTATCGGCTTAACTCCAAGGCATACGCGACCAGCATCGTCGCGCATGTCGGCGTCACGACGAGCGGCACAGCAGGCGCGGAGGCCATCGGCGCGCGCGTGCAGTGCCCGCCCCAATACGTCGCCGCCGCCGGACCGAATGACCCGACCCGCCTCGCCTTCGACTTTGCGGTGATCCACCTCACCTCGGGCGCGCTCGGCAAGTGGACGAAACCGGATGCGATCCCCGACGTCCTTTTGCAACCGCCTATGTCAGAACCTGAGCTGCGCTCTGCGCAACTGACACTTGCTGGTTACCCGGTCTACGAAGGCAAGCCCATCGCTCTGCGCAAATGCCTCGGACGCATCGTCAGCACGACCGGAACGGGCCTGATCTACGATATGGATTCCCTGCCCGGTCAGAGCGGCGGGCCGGTGTTTCGCGTCCACGAGCCCTCGAAATCCATCACGTTCGCGGGCGTGCACACCACCGGACAGGAAGTCGAGAATCGCGCCCGCCGCTGGGACGCCTCGATGCAGAAGACGGTCAAGGACTGGCTCGGCGACAGCACAAGCAGCGCCGCCATCACCTAACGGGTATGCATCCTTTCCTTCTGCCGCGCATTCTGGCCTATTGGCTGCCTGAAATGTGGAGATTGGAATGCGTTGGAGAGGCGGACAGACCGGCGGGGGCGTCGAGGACCGGCGCGGGCTCAGCGGCGGCGCCATTGCTGGAGGTGGCGGCGTGGTCGGCATCGTCGCGGTGCTGGCCTATGTCTTTCTCGGCATCGACCCGTCGACCACCATGTCGATCGCAGGCGGCCTCAACATGGGCGGCGGCGCAGAACAGCGCGGCACCATGGGTACGCCCAAGGATGACGCCGGCCTGTTCGTCGATGTGATCGGGCGCAACGTCAACGATGTGTGGGCGACCCAGATCAAAGGCTATGCCGCTCCGAAGGTCGTGCTCTACGAACAGGGCACCAACACCGGCTGCGGTTTCGGCCAGGCGGCGATGGGACCGTTCTACTGCCCCAACGATCAGACTGTGTATCTCGACCTCTCCTTCTGGCAGCAGATGTCGACCCAGCTCGGCGCGTCCGATGCGGACTTCGCCAAGGCCTACGTCATCGCCCACGAATTCGGCCACCACGTCCAGACCATGACCGGCGCGTCGCAAAAGGTTCAGCAAGCGCAACAATCGATGGGCCAATCTGAAGGCAACCGCTATTCCGTCGCCCTCGAACTCCAGGCCGATTGCTATGCCGGCGTCTGGGCCGCCAACGCCACCAAAGTCTCGAACGGCGAAGTCGCCATGGAGTCCGGCGACCTCGAAGCGGGCCTCAAGACCGCCAACGCAATCGGCGACGATACGCTGCAGAAACGTTCCGGCGGCCGTGTCCAGCCCGAGGGCTTCACCCACGGCACGTCGGCCCAGCGGATGCAGTGGCTGCAGACCGGCTACCGGTCGGGCAGTCCCGCAGCCTGTGAGGGGACCTTTGAGGGCTTGTGATTCGTCGAAAACCGCCCTGCTCGACCAAAGGTTTACCATACGTCAGCACGCCCGGAACCTTTTGGTCATCGATGTGCGGCCAAATTACGCGACCGCCGCGCCTCCCGTGCCAGGCAGCAACAGCGTAATTTAGCTCCGTTCGACCCATGACCACCGCGCGAAAGCTGTCCTATCACTCCTGATCCCATGGCGACGGACCTTCCGGTCCGCTCATTCGAAAGAGAACCGCACCTGATGGCGCACGTTCCAAACCAGACTGCCCTGCGCGAAATGCTCGCCCCGTTCCAGAAGGCCTCACTTGGCCACGCGGTGCTCGAAGTCATCTGGACCGCGCTACCGCTAGCAGCGATCTGGATCACGGGCGGCTTCCTAGTTTCATTGGGATACTGGTGGGCGGGCCTCCTGCTCTCCATCCCCGGCGCCTTTTTCGCCATCCGCATGTTCCTGATCCAGCATGACTGCGGCCATCGCGCCTTCTTCCGCAGCCCGTGGCTGAACGACTGGGTCGGCCGCGTCATCGGCGTGCTCACGCTCACCCCGCATGATTGCTGGCGCCGCACCCACGGCATTCACCACGCAACCTCGGGCAATCTCGACCGCCGCGAACTCGGCGCCGTGCGCACGGTGTCGGTCGAGGAATACAGCGCAATGAAGCCTGTCGATCGCTTCTGGTATCGCATCTATCGCAACCCGATCACCCTGTTCGTTGTCGGTCCGTTCTACGTCTTCTTCCTGCAGCAGCGCCTGCCCCACGGCATCATGAAGGAAGGCTGGCGTCCCTGGCTCAGCGCCATGGCCACCAACGTCGTGCTATTTGCGATCCTCGGAACGGTCGCCATCCTTGGCGGCCTCGACATACTTCTGTTTGTCTGGCTGCCCAGCATGATGCTCGCCTCCTCCATCGGCGTATGGCTGTTCTTCGTCCAGCATCAGTTCGAGGAGACGTACTGGGCGCGCGGCGAAACGTGGAACGCTAATGAAGCCGCCCTGCGCGGCTCGTCCTACTACGACCTGCCGCCCGTTCTGCGCTGGCTCACCGCCAATATCGGCGTCCACCACATTCACCACGCCAGCGCCCGCGTTCCGTTCTATCAGCTGCACAACGTCCTGAAACGCCATCCGATGCTGAGTGAAGTCAGCCGCCTCGGCCTGTGGCAGAGCATGCGCTGCGCCGGTCTCGCCCTGTGGGACGAAGCAAGCCAGCGCCTGATCTCCTTCTCCCACTACGCCCGCCTACAGCGGGCCTGATAGCGCATCTCGCAAGCGACTTCCGGTAGGAGCCGCCATCGAATTCGAAGCAGGTCGCGAGGCTGGGTCACAGTCGAGATTTGGAACCTCTGGCCGGTCCGGCCCGGTGTCAGGCGTCAGACGAAGACTTGTCTGCCCCTTGATCTGACTGCTCTTCCGCGCGGACGCCTATGTGCATCGTCGGCGCAATGAGCTCCCGATAGACTGTCGCAAACTTCGCCATACGCTGGGCCAGCCAGGCGTGCTGCTTTGGCCAATCCACTCGATCGTCAGGGTCTCCGCTACGCTTCAACCACAGCCAGATTCCATGATTGGTTTCGCGGCTGATGCGCACGTGTTCGCCAACAACGGCGTCCAGCTTCGCCTGCATGTTTACGAAGTCTAGCATCAAAGCATCGGCGGCCTCAGGCTTCTTGGGCCACAACCAGAGATACGGACCGTAGCCCTTGTCCTTGGATCACGTGATGAATGCCGATGCGTAAACTTCGAAGCCCGGCGGTCGCTCCAACGGGGTGTAATAGTTTTCTCCACGTACTTCCTTGGGCGCCTTCCGCAATCGGCCATGGCTTTCAGCAATCGTTTGGAATGCTCGCCAGTATAACTGGCTAGGCGTTTCACCCGGCGCGAGATCGATGCCGACTATCCGCGGTTTGATCGTTTCCGGTTGGCCGGCCAGCTTCGTGACGGCGCTCATCAAGCGACGTAATTCGGGGTGCTGCTTGTCGCCCGCCGCGCGCTCGCAAAGGTTCGCCGTCTGCATGGAATTGAATTCCAGTGGAATGACACATGCGCCGACCAGCGCAGGCCAAAGAATGCCCTTCTGCCGCCCAAAGCGCGCTTGTTGCGTACCCATTCGCGATCGTGCGCGGCAGGACTCCACAAAACCACGAATCATTTCGCAGCTTAGATCTCGGACTCGATCAACGCGCCCCAGTTTTCACCGACGCCGATGTGCTGATCGAAGAAAACCGAGTAACCCTTGGCATCAAGGTCATTCGCCATGCTGCGCACCAGATCCAGATCAGGACGCGCGTAAGATAGGAATACGTCAGCCACCTGCGCCCTTCCCCGAGACTAGCTCAGGTATCCAAGAAGCTCCGCAGCTTCCGGCTCCGGCTCGGGTGCTTCAGCTTGCGCAGCGCCTTGGCTTCGATCTGGCGGATGCGTTCGCGGGTAACCGAGAACTGCTGGCCGACTTCTTCGAGCGTGTGGTCGGTGTTCATGCCGATGCCAAAGCGCATGCGCAGCACGCGTTCTTCACGCGGCGTGAGCGAAGCCAGAACGCGCGTGGTGGTCTCGCGCAAGTTTGACTGGATCGCAGCATCCACCGGCAGCAGCGCCGATTTGTCCTCGATGAAGTCGCCGAGGTTCGAATCCTCGTCGTCGCCGATCGGCGTTTCGAGCGAGATTGGTTCCTTGGCGATCTTAAGAACCTTGCGGATCTTCTCGAGCGGCAAGCCGAGCTTTTCAGCCAACTCTTCCGGCGTCGGCTCGCGGCCGATCTCATGCAGCATCTGGCGCTGCGTGCGGACGATCTTGTTGATCGTTTCGATCATGTGCACCGGGATACGGATCGTGCGCGCCTGGTCAGCGATCGAACGCGTGATCGCCTGACGGATCCACCACGTGGCATAGGTAGAGAACTTGTAGCCGCGGCGGTATTCGAACTTATCGACAGCCTTCATCAGGCCGATATTGCCTTCCTGGATCAGATCCAGGAATTGCAGGCCGCGGTTCGTGTATTTCTTGGCGATCGAGATCACGAGACGGAGGTTGGCTTCCACCATCTCCTTCTTAGCCTGACGGGCTTCGCGCTCGCCTTTTTGAACCGTCTGGACGATACGACGGAAGTCGTCGATCGGAACGCCCATCTCCTGCGCCAGAGCGGCAACGCCCTCGCGCAACTGGTTGATCTTACGCACTTCGGTGGTGGCGAATTTCTTCCACTGCTTGGACAGCATGCCGACCTTGTCCATCCAGTCGGGCTTTAGCTCCTGACCGAAATAGTTGTCGAGGAAGTCTTGGCGGCCGACGCCATGAAGGTCGGCAAGGCGCATCAGCTTGCCTTCAAGCTGGATGAGACGCTTGTTGATCTCGTACAGCTGCTCGACCAGCGTTTCGATACGTGCATTGTTGAGATGCAGCGTCTTCAGGTTTTCGATAATGTCCGAGACGATCTCATCGTATTCCTTGAAGTCCTTCGGCGTGAGGACCTTGCCCTCGATCTTCCGCTGGACTAGGCGCTCCTGCAGTTTGCGATAGCGAACGAAATTCTCGCCAACGCCGTCGAGCACCTTGGTGACGCCTTCGCGCAACTCGGCTTCCATCGCCGACATCGACATCGCGCCGCCGTCGTCGAATTCGTCTTCAGCTTCCTGCGCCTCGGCTTCCGCCTGCTTCTGGCGCTCAAGCTCAACCTCGTCGACGTCCTCGTCGCGACGGCGCGGCGGCGCCTTGGCTTTTTCCTTGGCGCGTTCGGCCTCCGCAAGTTTCTTGGCGGTGATCGGCGCGGTCGACGGCGGCGGCGCGCCCCCGTTCAGCACGATCTGCGAGTTGTCGACAATGCCGCCATGGGCCGCCGCATAAGTCGCTTCCAGATCGATGATGTCGCGCAGCAGCACGCGCTCTTCCGACAATTCCTGGCGCCAAACCATGATGGCTTCGAAGGTCAGCGGGCTTTCGCACAGGCCGCGGATCATGGCGTCGCGGCCGGCCTCGATGCGTTTCGCGATGGCGATCTCGCCCTCGCGTGACAGCAGCTCGACCGAGCCCATTTCCCGCAGGTACATCCGCACCGGATCATCCGTGCGGTCATAGCGGTCGGATTTCGTCGTTGTGAGCGCGGTCGATTTCGACGTCGTCGGGCGGTTGCCGCCTTCACCATCGTCTTCGCTGTCTTCGCCAGCTTCCTTTTCGCGATCTTCGTCTTCGACGTCGTCTTCGGACTCAACGACGTTGATGCCCATCTCCGAGAGCTGGGACATGATGTCCTCAATCTGCTCTGACGAATTTTGGTCGGACGGCAGAACCTTGTTCAGCTCGTCATAGGTCACGAATCCACGGGCCTTGGCCGACTTGATGAATTTCTTCACCGTGGCGTCATTCATATCGAGCAGCGGTCCGTCCGTCGCCTCGGGGGCAGACTTACGTTTCGCTGTCGCTTCTGCTTTCGCCATTCCGTCTCTCCGAAGACCCTGTTTGTCAGTCCGGCCTTGCTTGACCGTCTCGACCTTCGCCGGCTGGGCTTTCGCCGTACCGGTCTTATCGCTCCCGCTTTTGGGCGGGGGCTCCTTGCTTGCTACCGGCTTGACGCCGGGTGGGCTTGCAACCGGCTTGACGCCGGGTGGGCTTGCAACCGGTTTGGCGCCGGATGGGCTTGCAACCGGTTTGGCGCCGGATGGGTTCGCAACCGACTTGGCAGCAGCCTTGGGAGGGGCGGCTTTATCCGGCTGGGTCTTGGCCGCAACTGGCTTTGATGTCGCGACCGCCTTTACTCCATTCTTGGCTGAAGGCTTCTGGGGCTCGGCCTTCTTCGAATCCTTCTTCAGCTCCGCCTTGGCGGGCTGCGGCTTGGCAGCAGGCTTGTTCTTCGCGGCGGCCTTGGCCGGGGGGGCCTTGGCGGGGGACTTCGGGGGCGTTTTGCCCTTCGCAGCCTGCGCAGTTTTTGCCTTGTTCTTCACATCAGTCTTCAGAGCGTTTCGACTCCATAGCGGCCCCCATTCCCCCGATGGCGTTTCTCAGATCATGAGCCCCATCACTGGCTGGTGACGTAACAGTTTCATCTACAACTGACCGGCTGGCGCTTCGCCGTTCGATCACTTTCTGCATGATCCGAGCTTGGTGGGCGGCGCTCATGATCTCAACGCCCTCCTCGTCAGCCCGTTTCGTCGCCTGCACTTCAGCTACCAGCGTTCGTGCAACGGGAAACCGACCGATTGCGTCAATCCAATCGCGGCCCTCGTTCGACCGAGGATCCATCGGTTGCCCGACCGGGAAGGTTTCCAAAAGCTCGACAGCCCGCTTGCGGCCGAGACTACGTAAATGGGCCGCAACCGTAGGCCGGTCAAGCATTTCGGTGTTGTCGCAGACGTAAAACGATGCGTCTCGGATCGCAGACACGTCAGGATCCTCGAACACAGCCCGAAACAGCACCTCGCGGCCTTGTTCCATGATCTGGGGACTCTCCAGCGCTCGCACAACCATGCGGAGACCCGCCCAGGCCACCGGACCGGGCGATACCCCTTTCTTCCCTAAGGGAAGGTTTTGCCCTGATCCCAACTGTCCACCCGAAACTCGCGTATTGCGCGAGCGCCAGTAGAGACGGTCGCGCAGCTCCTGCTGATAGGCTTTGCGCACGCCCTCATGCTTGATCTGCGCGACTGCGCCCATAAGCCGCGCCTCGAATCCGGCCTTCCGCTCAGGCGTATCGAGCGGCTCAGCCTCCAGCTCCCGGCTCCATAGCAAGTCCACCAGCGGCCGCGCCCCGGCCAGCATCTCCTGCATCGCAGCCGCGCCCCTGACGCGCACCACGTCGTCCGGGTCCATGCCATCGGGCAGCAGCACGAAAAACAGCGTCTTGCCCGGCTCAACCAGCGGCAGCGCCCGGTCGCACGCCCGCCACGCCGCGCGGATGCCCGCTGCGTCCCCGTCAAAGCACAGGATCGGCTCGGGCCCTGCCCGCCACAACAAGTCGAGCTGGTCCTCGGTCAACGCTGTGCCTAGCGGCGCCACCGCCGAGCCAATACCGGCCTCGGCCAGCGCGATAGCGTCGACATAGCCTTCGGTGACGATCAGCCCGCGCGACTGCGGCCCGTCCTTGATCTTGGCCAGCTCCTCACGCGCCGCCATGTAGCGATAGAGCGTACGGCCCTTGTGGAAGAGCGGGCTGTCGGACGAGTTGAGGTATTTCGGCTTCCCATCGGGGTCCAGCGTCCGCGCGCCGAACGCGATCACGCGCTCTGAATGGTCAGTGATTGGAAAGATCACACGGTTGCGGAAGCGATCCCAAGGCTGGCGCGACTTCCCATCCGCCCCCTCTTCCGGCTGCACGACCAGTCCCGACTCGATCAGTTCCTCGACCGTCGCGCCGTCCTTGGTCAGCAATTCCAGTAGCACCCGCCAGCCATCGGGCGCATAACCCATCCGGTGGCGCTTCCATGCATCCGGACCGAAGCCCCGCTTCTGCAGATAGTCGCGCGCCTCGGCGCCGGCTGGCTTGCGCAGCTGATCCTCGAAGAAGGCGCACGCCTTCTCCACCCATTCGATCAGCGTGGTCCGGCGCCTGTATTGCTGCTGTTCCGCCGGCGATTGCGACGGCAATTCCAGGCCATAGTCCCGCGCCAGCTTCTCGACCGCCTCGGAGAACGTCAGCCGCTCCGTTTCCACCAGAAACGTGATCGCATCCCCCGACTTCTGCGTGGAGAAGCATTTGTAGAAGCCGCGATCGTCATGGACGTAAAAGCTCGGCGTCTTCTCCGATGAGAACGGCGACAGCCCCACCCAGTCCTTACCGCGTTTCTTCAATTGGACTTTTTTTCCCACGACGTCCGAGAGCCGCACCCGCGACTTCAGCTCGTTGAGAAATTCCTCCGGGAAACGCATGGGCTTGGGCGGCTTTCAGGTCCAGTTCCGGCGCTACAGGCGCGACGCCTGCCGCGCCAGCTACCCACCGCCTGATCCTGTGGACCAATATACAGGGAATTGTGCGCTGATTCGTGGGTTTCAAGCTGCAGGCTGCTAAAGTCCTGAAATCAGGGCGATCTCGATCAAACTGCATAGTCAGTTTCGGGTAAGCGGAGCGCGTCCCCGCTCCAGGACGCAGCGCAAGCATCCGGAATGGCAGGACACACTCAAGCACCCAGTCCGAGTGTCCTGCGATTGCTGGAAGCAATGCGTGCAGACTCGGAGGAAATCGGAAAATCTTCCGTAGCAATCTCAACCACTTGCGCGAAATTCATGGTGGATCGGAGCTCGTCAAATCGTACGGCCTCCCGACGCGCTTACAATCAACCCCATGACTCGAACACAAACCCGCGCATACGGAGTGAGTGACCCATCAAGCCGCCAGCTTTAGCTGGAGGCCATGCTGCACGTGTTTTTCTAGCGCGCGTCTAGTGTCGTTTCGAAGTGCCAGACGATCTTCAACCGCTCCAACCGTGATTGACACACGGATGCAACGGAAAAAGTTCAGCTCTCGCCCCCGAACGACATAACAGCGAAAGAACAACAAACCTCTCAACCGTCATTCTCGGGTAAGGCGGCATGCCGCATCCCGAGAATCCCGTTTGTCTCAACGCAGGGAGCAACGACGTATTCCCCTCGCGCTATCAACCGAGATGCCCGGCACAAGGCCGAGCATGACATCGTGGATGTTGCAGCACCCACAATCTGGAAGCGCAACGCGCGCTACCCGCGTGCCACTCTTTTCCTGTCATTCCGCGCAGCAGACCCGGAACCCAAGGGCAACGCACACCGCAATCACAACGTCCAGATTCTCGGTTCCCGCCTTAGCGGAAATGACGGTGTTAGTGTGCGTCTAAATCCGGCCTGACCTAACTCAGGCCCACATCCCAAATCCAACCCCGGCCCCGCGCCGCAGGGATCGCGCCCTCACGCCTCAGCCAAACCGCCGCACGCTCCGCACATCCCCCGCGATCGGGCGGATGCGATCGACCGCCTGCATCAGCGGCTCGACTTCGCAATGCATGTCGCGCGCGCTCGAATGCAGCAGCAGGTCGGGCGACGACATGATCCCCACATGACCCTTCCAGAAAACCAGATCGCCGCGTTCGAGATTAGAGAATTTTGCGTTCGGCTCCACCGGCAATCCCAGCGTCTCAGCCTGCATGCCGGAATCGCGCAGCGGAAAAATGCCGGTCGCCTGCAGCGACACCTGCACCAGCCCCGAGCAATCGATGCCTGCGCTCTCGCGTCCGCCCCACAGATAAGGCGAGCCGACGAACCGTTGCGCGATTGCGACAAAATCCGTCTCCGTCTCATCAAGCGGCGAGACATGGCGGGCGAACACCCAGCCCGATCCCTCGACCCGCACAAAGTTTCCGGATCTTTCGACCAGCGCCATGCGCGCATTCATCGACGCCGCCCGCATCGGACGGCTCTTCATGTCGGCCCGTTCGTAGATGAAAGTCCGCAGCACCCGGACGCGATGCGTCGGGTCCCGCCCCGCAGGCGACAGGCTCGCAAGCCGCATCCATCCGACATAGCGATCGAGTCCGAGCTGGACATAAGCCCACTCGTTCTCGCGCTCGAAAACCGTCACCGGCTCGCCGAAAAGTGCTTGGTTCACCTGCTCCGCCGAACCGTCCGGTGTCAGCCGCAACGCGGCCGAGCCGGCGGAAACGCGCATGCGTTCCCCTTCAGATGAAACGAATCTCGGCGTCAGGCGAGGATCACTCGCCCAACGTTCAGGCGATGGAAAATCAGGCGGCGTGAGAGTTGGAGTCATTCCCCGTCGCCGCAAAACTCGGCCGCATCGGGTTCAGCGCTGGCGCGCCATGTTTCGCGATCGAGCTTTCGCAGGCGATCACGCGGTCCCCCAGTCTGCCGAGTACAACCTGTCCGCGCGCCGTGACCTGAACCAGAACACTCCGTCGATCGCTCTGGTCGGGCAGACGGGCCGCGAGGCCAAGTCCTTCAAGCGCATCGAGTGCGCGGCTTACCGCCGGCTTCCCGAGTTGCAGCGCTTCGGCGAGGCCACGCACAGTGTGCGGTCCCGGATCCAGCGCAACACGCAAGAGAATGGCGGACTGTCGTACGTTAAGATCAGGACCATCCGCACGAACAGTATCGGCAAGAACGTCCTTCAGAAGGGCAAGCGCGGAATCGCGATCCATGTCAGCTCCATTCAGCCGGCCCCACAGAGAGACTCGCGCGTT
>JBBQJV010000029.1:0-44379 GCA_038326205.1 Caulobacterales bacterium
CCGCAAGGCCCTGGTATCCGTTCAGGCCATAGGAAAAGATGGGGAGCGATCCTACTCTAGCTCGGTCCTTCTACAGACCTGCCGGATCCCGGATCCGGTCCCCGCCGCGAGGAGGGGGGTGCAGCCCTCTCCCCGCATCTCCTTCTCGCCGATCGGCGCGGAAAATCATAAGACAAGCCGGATCGGCTGAGGTGAAATCGCGTGAGGCGATCCATCGAAGGCGTGAACCCGAATCGAAAGCAAGAATCTGGCGCGCATGCCACGGTGCTACCGTTTCTACCAAAGCTAATGGCGCTCTATGCAGTCAGCCCGCCGCAGTCGCAGACCCCCAGTAATTGTATCCGGCCCAGCGCGGTGATTTGGGCACGTACATCGCGTCCAATTTGTCGATGGTGAAGCCGGCCGACCGCACAAGATCCGGAATCCTGCGCGAGAGGTGACAGCCGCCGCCGATCACCTTCCAAATCGGCTCGATACGCTGCTGCCAGCGCTGCACATCGGCATCCGGCGCTGCGCCATGCTCGCAGAACAACAACCGTCCGCCCGGCTTCAACACGCGCCGTGCAGCGCTCAACGCCGCGACCGGATCGGGAATAGTGCACAGCGAATAGGTCACCAGCACCGTGTCGACGCTCGCCTCGCCCAGCGATAACGCCTCGGCCGTCTCTGCCAGGATATCAACGGGAAACGCCGCCTCCGATGCCTTCGCCTTCGCGCGCGCCAGCATCCCTGCCGACGGTTCAAGCGCAATCAGGCGCTGCACTTTCTTGGCATCGTAGTGCGGCAGGTTAAGCCCCGAGCCAAATCCCAGCTCAAGTACAACCCCCTCTGCCTGCGGCACGATCTTCGCGCGTTGCCTGTCGATCGGCCGCGCTGAGCAAGCCGCATCGATCAAGCGGGGCAGTATGTAGCGATCATAAAGTCCCATCGGATTCCCCGTTGTGCTGGCGCCTACAGGACACACCTCAGCGCCGGTCCGCAACACCTGACCACAACCCCTAGTCGCCGCGGCGGCCAGGCCCCCTGCTCCAGACCCACACCTTCGGAAAGGCACTTCAAGCCGCTTTGTGTCACAAAGCGCTTTACTTAAAAGACCTGCTCGAAGGCGGCAACGCCTGAGGCGCGCGCCGCAACCTTCGTCCTTGTCCGCTCGCGGGCAAAGTGGACGCAAAGCGGACGGATGGGAGCCGCGCAGAAGCTGGCCCCAACAACTGCAAACCGGAAGCCTTTCGCTTTGCTCGCGCTCCCGGCGCAGGCCGATATCCAGCCAGCGTGCGTTAGCGCGCTTGTAACTCTGCCAACTGCGGGTTCGCACTGCGTGCAAAGATTGGATACCGGCCGGTGCCGGTAATGCGTGTCTCCGACACGCTTCCATGCCCCCCCAAACCGACTTTACCGCCGGTCCGAATGCAGCCCTGCGAACTACCGCCGATTCCGATCCGGATGCGGCATCAGGTAGATCCCTCCGGCTACCCGAACAGGCGTTGCTCGATCAGTGCGCGCTTGGCGCTGTCCACGCCCAACTCCTCGCTCAGATATCCATCAATCCCACCATTGCGCTTGGTCATGATATCGAACGAACGCTCGAGGAAGATCGCTTCGACGCCCATGATCGCACGCATCGTGTCCATATCCGGCGCGCGGCCATGCTCCTGCAGGATCGTGTCGCGCCAGGCCGCGCCATGCTGTTCAAAGCGTCCCGAGTTGTTGGTCAGCAGATAGTCCGAAACGATGTCGTCGCGATGCACGCCCGCAATATGATGCGTCAGCGCCACTGCGAGCCCCGTGCGATCCTTGCCCGCCGCGCAATGCACGATCACCGCGCCATCGCTGTTCGCCACCGTATCGAAATAGCGCGTGAACAGATCGACCAAGCGCGGCAAGTGCGGCGCCTCCTCATAATAGCGCAGTAGGAACTGGCGATAGCTGTCAGCCTGCATGTCCCACCCGGTCATGAAGCCCTCCCACGACTCCGAGCCCTCATCGTGGTCGCTGTTCTCGACAACAGAAGCCGCAAAGCCTTCCCACCGCCGCGATGGCGACCGCTCGCGTTCCGATGGCCGCCGCAGATCGACAATCGCCGCGATGCCCATCTGTGCGAGACGCGCAAGGTCCGCTTCCGTCGCCAGCGCATGATTGGCGGATCGGAAGAAACGCCCCGAAACAATCCGGCGATCACCGACGGCATAGCCGCCAAAATCGCGGAAATTGGTGAGTCCTTCGAAGCTATGCAGGCGATCGGAAGAGGTCATGGAGGCGACCTATGCGAACTTCGCTCACCCGTCCACCCGGCGGCTGTTCAACTACTCTGGCGCCTTCAGATCCAGCATCAGCATGGGGTCCAGCCAGATGTCCGTACCCCTGTCATCCGAGAGGGCATTGCGGAACTTGATCGCCCAGTGCAGGTGCGGCCCGGTCACGCGTCCCGTCGATCCCGACAGTCCCAGCTGCTGACCCTGCGCGACCGTATCTCCGGCCATCACGTCGATCCGACTCATGTGCATCGTCACCGACACCAGCCCGCGTCCGAGATCGAGGAACACCGCTCCGCCCTCGTAGAAGAGATCGGGATCGGCAAGCAGCACCGTGCCCGCCATCGGCGCGTGTATCCCGGTCCCGGTCGGGATGGCGATGTCCTGCCCGTTGTGAACGCTGGTCGAGCCCTCACAGTCCTTGGTCTTCGGCACATAGGTCCGCGTCACGCCGAACACGCTGGAGTAAGGACCATCCGCAGGCTTCACCATCGCGAGCGGCGCAAGCGGCGCATTGAAGCCGTGCATCGCCTTGTCCTTCTTGACCCACGACACCTCCGCCTTGCGCTTGTCCGCCTGCGATTGCGGCGCAATGACTTTGCACTCCATGGCGAACTTCGAAACCGTGTCCTTGCGCGTCAGGACTTCCACCGAAGCATAAGCCTCGCGGGCATCGCTAACCGCACCGGGCAGAGACGCCAGCCGCGCGCCGATCGTTGCCGGCGATTGCTGTGTCCGCGACAAACCAATAACGGCCACGCCGCCCGCATCCACGACAGCGACCGTCTTGCCATCCAGCGAGATCTTTGCTCCCGGATTGGCGTTGCAGACAATCGCACCGCCCTGCTTGGCCGGGCCGCCGCAGGTGATGAACGGATCAGGAGGGATATCCACGACGGGCGCAGGCGTCGGTTCGGGTTCAGGTATTGATGGCGGCGCTTCAGCGGCAATCGGCGCAGGCGAGCCGGTGGCCTCCTGCGCAATGGCTGCAGGACCGGCAGGACCTGCACATGCAGCGAGAAAACCGAGCGCCAGCAGGCTCGCGGCTAATCCTGACCGTTGAGCTGTTTCCATCGTTTCAACGCCGTTTCCGCGTCGAAGTAGGCTTCCTGGGTATCAACATTCCAATAACGCAGGTCCTCGAGCGCAATCTTGCGCTGGGTCACCGCGCACGTGAGGAACCGGCCCGGCTTCACGATCTCGAAATCGTTGTCGGAGAAACGCAGCTTGGCTTCGCCAGGCAGGGAACCGGGGGTGAACGCATCCATGCTGGCTATATGCACCGTCCGCGCAACGAAGTTAAGGCCACAAGTCCAAGTGTGGGGGTTGGGCAGGACGCTTCAGGCAACTTCAAGCTCGATCCGGTTGCGACCGGCCGATTTAGCGCGATAGAGCGCATCGTCCGCCCGCTTCAGCATGGCATCGATCGTGTCTTCCGGCGGCACGATGGTGGTGACGCCGCCTGACATGGTGATTTTCAGCTCATCCCCGCGATTGATCGGGAACGAAACGTCCGAAATGATCTGGCGCAACCGCTCGCCCGCCGCTTCGGCGAGCGCCTGATTGGTGTCCGGCATGATCACCACAAACTCTTCCCCGCCATAGCGGCAGGCCAGATCGGTAGGGCGAATATTCTCGCGCAGCCGCCGGCCGAACTCACGCAGCACATCGTCGCCCGCTGCATGGCCGTGGAAATCGTTGACCTTCTTGAAGTGGTCGATGTCGCACAGCAGGATCGACACCGGACCACCGCCCATGTTCGACCGCTTCAGCAGACCCTCGAGTTGAACCCGCATGTAGCGGCGATTATGCAGACCCGTGAGTTGGTCCGTGACCGCCAGCTCCATGGACTGGTCGAGCCGTGCGCGCAGTGCGTCGAGGTAACGCTTTTTCCGCACCTGCGTTTTCACCCGCGCAGCCAACTCCTCGGAGTCGATCGGCTTGATCACGATGTCGGACGCGCCAAGGTCCAGCGCGCGAACAGCCATCTTCTCGTCATCTGGCTCGGCGACCACAAGGATCGGCAGATCGCGAGTCGATTCCAGCGAGCGAAAATAAGCGCATAGCCGCAGGCCATCGAGCTTTTCGTTCGACAGCGACACGATCATGAGATCGACCATCGAGCCGGAAATGCCCAGCTGGTTGGCTTCGACATGCGAGATCGGCTGATGCAGGCCTTCAAGGTAACGGCAGATGCGGCGCGCCTGACGCTCGTTCTCGTCGATAACCAGAATGCGCGCAGGCTCGCTCGCGCGCGCCAAAGCGACATGGTCCACCGCGCCCATGCGCCTGCCCGTGGCTTCGCGCTTGCGCAGCTCGTCCGCCACCATTTTGTACTTGGTCAGCGCCCTCACGCGCGACAAAAGCTGCAAATCGTTGACGGGCTTGGTGAGGAAGTCATCGGCGCCAGCGCCAAGGCCGCGCAGGCGATCTTCACGTTCGTTGAGCGCCGTCACCAGAACGATCGGAATATGCTCGGTGCGCGGATCATTTTTCAGGCGGCGGCAAGCGTCGATGCCATTCAGCTTTGGCATCATGATGTCCATCAGGATCACGTCCGGCTCCTCGGCCAGCGCCTTGTCGATGGCGTCCTCGCCATCCACCGCCTGAATGACGTGGAAGTACTCGTTGCGCAGCTTGTCATTGAGCAGCCTTCGGTTCTGCTCGATATCATCGACAACGAGAACGCGTGCGCTCATGACACGGTCCTTCGCCGCCGGGTCGGGCGTGGCGGCTGGCTGACGTCGCGCGGACCGGTGAGCTTTTTGACCTCGTTGATGAAGGCGCTCATCTGGATAGGTTTGGACATGTACGCTTCGCAGCCCGCCTCGCGCACAAGGCGTTCGTCCTGGCGCATGGCGAAAGCGGTGACCGCCATGATCGGTATGTCCCTGATCACGGCGTCGTCCTTGATCCACCGCGTGAGATCCAGCCCCGACACTTCCGGCAGCTGGATGTCCATGATGATCAGGTCGGGTTTGTGCTCGCGTGCGAGATCAACGGCTTTCAGCCCGTCGCGACTTTCGACGGTCTGAAATCCAAAGGCGTCCAACAGGTCGCAGAAGAGCTTCATGTTGAGCTCGTTGTCCTCGACGACCAGGACTTTCTTGGCGGAAGGCATCGCCATAAACATATCACGCAAGGAACGGTCGGGCTGATTCCCGGAAGGGTCCAGACTTGTTAGACTTGAGAGTATTAACCGCGGCTTTTCAACTGCGCATGGCAGAGCAGCGTGTTAAGCTGAGCTGATTAAGAAAAATGGTCGCCGGACAAAGTCTTCCGGCCGGAACTGCATGTTACCAGTCCATTCTGCCGACCGCACCGAATTATTGGCCTCGGCGTGCCGGGATTGCCTGTCGCAATGGTTTGGCGCGAGGACGTCCTGCGCCAGATGCGGATCGGTACGAATCGTCTCGCATCCGAGGCTTTTCAAGCTGAACGTCGCCCACATCGACTGCGACGCCTTTTATGCCTCTATCGAAAAGCGGGATAACCCGGACCTCGCCGCCCAGCCGGTCATCGTTGGCGGCGGCAAACGGGGGGTGGTGTCCACGTGCTGTTATATTGCGCGCACCTATGGCGTCCGTTCCGCCATGCCGATGTTCAAGGCGCTGAAGCTCTGCCCTAACGCCGTCGTCATCAAGGGACGGATGGACCTCTACGTCCAGGAAGGCCGGCGCATCCGCCATAAGATGCAGGCTCTCACGCCGCTGGTGGAGCCCGTCTCCATCGACGAAGCCTACCTCGACCTCTCCGGCACGGACGCCCTCCACGGCGCCCCGCCCGCGATCAGCTTGATGCACCTCCAGAAAGAGATTGAGCGCGAGGTCGGCATCACCATCTCCGTGGGGCTGGCGAGCAACAAGTTCCTCGCCAAGACGGCATCAGAAGCAGACAAGCCGCGCGGCTTCTTTGCGCTGGGTATCGAAGAGGCGCCGGCTTACCTCGCCGACAAATCGGTCCGCATCATCGGCGGCGTCGGCGCGCAATTCGAGAAGAAGCTGAATGGCGACGGCATCCGCACCGTCGCCGACATTCAGCGGGTCGATGTGAAGACGCTGGTCCGACGCTATGGCGAGACCGGCCTCTGGCTCCATAACTGCGCCTTCGGCCGTCACGAGCGCAAAGTCGATCCTGCCGGCGAACGCAAGAGCGTATCGTCCGAGTCGACGTTCAACGATGACATCTCCGACCCGCGCGTACTCGAAGATGTTCTCTGGCGCCTGTCCGAACGTACCGCCGACCGCGCCAAGCACTCAGGCGTCGAAGGCCGCGTTGTCACGTTGAAACTCAAGACCCACGACTTCCGCACCTTCACCCGCCGGGTCTCGCTCAGCGAGCCAACCCAACTAGCGCAAATGATCTTTCGCGTCGCTAAGCCGATGCTGGCCCGCGAGACCACCGGTGTGCGCTTCCGCCTGCTCGGCGTCGGCATCTCCGAGCTGGTCGACGCAAAAGCCGATGCCCTTGATCTCGCCGATCCCCAATCGCTCAAACGGGCCAAAGCCGAACGTGCATCGGACAAAGCCCGCGAACGCTTTGGCGATGGCGCAGTCATGACCGGACGCGGCGCCCGCATCCAGAACGAGCGCAAGAAGGACAGCTGATGGCCTTCGACGAGACATTCCGCACCAAAGTCTGGACGCAGGAAAGCACCGGCGCCTGGCATTTCGTGACGCTTCCAGCCACCCTGTCCAAACGCATCCGTACACTCGCCACGGGATCAATGAAGCTCTTCGGGTCGTTTCACGTAAAGGCCCGAACCGGCCTCACCTCGTAGGAAACCTCGCTGTTCGCAGACAAGAAGTGCAACGCCTTCCTCCTCCCCGTAAAGGCCGACGTACGGCGCCGGGAGAAACTAAAGACCGGCGACACAATCGAGGTGTCGATCGCCTTCGAACTTTGATCACGACTTGTCATCACGGCCGCAGCGCAGCGGAGAGCCGGGACCCATTCAACTATCTCGGCGCCGGAGAAATGGGTCCCGGATAACACTACGCGCTTCCGGGATGACAACCGGGGGGTGGGCCCTTACAACGCCAGCAAACAGGAGCCCCCATGTCCGTGTCCGACCGTCTCAAGGCCGCAGGCATCACCCTGCCGGATGCGCGTCCGCCCGTCGCGAACTATGTGCCGTACGTGATCACCGGCAACCTGCTCTTCATCTCGGGACAGGTCAGCATCACGCCTGACGGTTTGATCAAGGGCCGTATCGGGCAGGACATGACGCTCGAACAAGGCCAACATGCGGCGCGCGCCTGCGCCATCAACCTCATCGCCCAGATGCAGGCAGCCCTCGGTGACCTCGAGCGTGTCACCCGCATCGTGAAGCTCGGCGGCTTCGTCAACGCAGCGCACGACTTCATCGATATTCCCAAAGTCGTGAATGGCTGCTCGGACCTCATGGTCGAAGCCTTCGGCGACAAGGGCCGCCACGCCCGCTCGGCCGTCGCCTGCCCGGTGCTGCCAATGGGCGTTGCGGTCGAGGTCGATGCCGTGGTCGAATTTGCCTGACGGTTCAACCCGTGACGTGAAGCCCGTGTGGGGGAGCTGAGGGGGTGACCCGATGAGCGACCAGACGTTCGACCTCGCGGGCTATGCCTATGCCCATCGCGGGCTCTGGAACGATGCCGTCCCCGAGAACTCGCTCGCTGCCTTCCGCGCTGCTGCCGCCGCGGGTTTCGGCGTTGAACTCGACGTCCGCCTTACCGCCGACGACATCCCCGTCGTCTTCCATGACGCCAGCCTGCAGCGCATGTGCAACCACCGCGACTGGCTCCGCCAGATTGCCGTAGCCGATCTCGCAAAATGGCCCCTGCCCGATGGCTCCACCATCCCGACGCTCGCCGAAGTTCTCGCCGTCATGGGCGGCCTGCCCGTCCTGATCGAGTTGAAGATCGACGGCGCCATGGGCCTCATCGCAGACGCCGTGGCCGACCTCATCAGCGCGCGAGAGGCCCCGCTCGCGGTCATGTGCTTCGACGAGCCCACCGTCGCCCGCCTCTGCCAGCTGATAAGCAACCGCCCTGTCGGGCTGCTCATCGGGGCCGACAATCAGGTGGAGGAAGACCTCCTGGCCAAGGCTGCCGTGGCCCGCGCGCTGGGATGCGACTTCATCGGCCCCCACCATTCCGTGCTCGACACCATCGCCCCCGCCGCTGGCGGCCTGCCGCTGGTCACGTGGACAGTCCGCACGCTGGACGAACTCGCCATCGCCCGGAAACACGGTTCCGCACCGATTTTCGAGGGGCTGAACCCGGCCCTCGCAATCCCGGGAGAAACACCGATATGGTCTGCCTAGCCTCATGCCGAGGCCTGATCCCGAGGAACGCCTTGGCGGACGATACAGCAGACAGGTTCGAGCTTTCACTCTCCGTCGCGGACGCGATGGGCGATATCGAACGCTCGGCGTGGAACGCCATCGCAAACCCGCCCGGCGAGCGGTATGACCCCTTCCTCGACTGGGACTTTCTGGAAGCCGCGGAGTCATCTGGTTGCGCCGAGCCCGCCACTGGCTGGAACCCACGGCACCTGCTGGCGCACGATCAGACCGGCAAGCTTGTGGGCGCCGCGCCACTCTATTTGAAGGCCCATTCGCGGGGCGAGTTCGTGTTCGACCATGGCTGGGCCGACGCCCTCCACCGCGCCGGAGGCAGCTACTACCCTAAGCTGCTCTGCGCAGTGCCGTTCACACCTGTCACCGGCCGCAGACTGCTAGCGACCGGCCCACACGCTGACGGTATCCGTCGGGCCCTCGCCGGAGGCATCGTGGAAGTCGGCAGGCAGCTGCGCGCCTCGTCTGCCCACATCAACTTCCTTGAGGAAGACACGTGGCGCACGCTCGGCGCCGAGGGACTGCTGCTGCGAGAGGATCAGCAATTCCACTGGATCAATCGCGGCTATGCCACCTTCGAAGACTTCCTGGCCGCTCTCTCATCCCGCAAGCGTAAGATGATCCGCCGCGAACGCCGCGAAGCGCAGGAAGGCCTCGACATCATCCGCGTCTCCGGCGCCGATCTGACATCGAGACACTGGGACGCGTTCTTCAAATTCTACATAGACACCGGCGGCCGCAAATGGGGCTCGCCCTACCTCAACCGCGAATTCTTCGATCTGCTGCACGAGCGGATGGCGGACAAATGTCTCCTGATACTTGCGATGGACGGGAAGGAACCGATAGCCGGCGCGCTCAACCTGATCGGATCGGATACGCTCTATGGCCGCTACTGGGGCCGCTTCGTCGAGCGACCCTTCCTGCATTTCGAAATCTCGTATTATCAGGCGATCGACTTCGCCATCGAACGCGGCCTCGCCTGCGTCGAGGCTGGCGCCCAGGGTGAACACAAGCTCTCGCGCGGCTATGAGCCTCGCCTCACCCGCTCCGCACACTGGATCGCTCACAGCGGTTTGCGCAGTGCGGTCGCAAATTATCTCGACAGCGAACGCGTCGCAGTCGAGGAAGGCATCAACGAACTGCAGGCCTACTCCCCATTTCGAAAAGGTGAGTTGCAACAGCCTGAAGATCACGAGGAGGAGGGGTTCTGATGAGTCTGGCAGGCGACTATGACGGCAACAACATCTTCGCGAAAATTCTGCGCGGTGAATCGCCGTGCGTGAAGATCTTCGAGGATGACGACGTCCTCGCCTTCATGGACATTTTCCCGCAGAGCCAAGGCCACTGCCTCGTGATCCCCAAAAACACCACAGCCCGCAACCTGCTGGAATTCCCCTCCGACCGCCTCGGCGCCTACTTCGCGTCTGTCCAGAAACTGGCAAAGGCGGTCACCAAGGCGTTCGAGCCTGACGGCGTCGTGGTCACCCAGTTCAACGGCGCGCCCGCTGGCCAGACCGTCTTCCATCTCCACGTCCACGTGCTGCCCCGCTACACCATCCTGCCGCTGGCGCCACACCATGGCGGCAAACCGGCAGACCTGGCGGTGCTACGCGAGCAGGCGGCGCGAATTGTTGCGGCGTTGTAGTCGCTCGACCTACTCTCCGCGCGCGCGGATGCCGTCCAGCGAAATCTTGCTGCGCACCAGCAGGCTGTAGTCATCCGCAAGCGTGCCGGTGATGTTGCCCGGCTTGTAGTGATGCCCCGCCATCTCGGCCACAGCCGTCACCTCCGCCGCCGACCCCGTGATGAAGCATTCGGAGAACGTGGACAACTCTTCCGGCGTGATGTGCCGCTCGATCACTTCGAAGCCGCGCGCGCGCGCCAGTTCGATCACCGTCTGCCGCGTCAGTCCATTGAGGAAGCAATCCGGCGTCGGCGTGTGGATCGCGCCATCGCGGATCAGGAACACGTTCGCCCCGGTAAGCTCGGCCACGTAGCCGCGGTAGTCGAGCATCAGCGCGTCGGAGAAGCCTTCGGCTTCCGCCTTGTGCTTGGACATGGTGCAGATCATGTACAGCCCGGCGGCCTTGGCGGCGCAGGGAATCGTGTCCGGTGAAGGCCGCTTCCAGTCCGACATCGTGACGCGGATGCCCTTGTTCTTGTCGGCAAAGTAGTTGCCCCACTCCCACACCGCCACGCAGGTGCGGATAGAGGCCGACTGCGCCGCCACGCCCATCATCTCCGAGCCGCGCCACGAGAATGCGCGGATATAGCAATTCTCCAGCCCGTTCCGGTCCATGAGCTCAAGCTTGACCGCATCCAGCTCCGCCACGGGCACCGGACACTTGTAGCCGACCAGTTCGGCGGATTTGTGCAGGCGTTTCGAGTGATCCGTCGACCGGAACACTTTGCCCTCATAGGCCCTCTCTCCCTCGAACACGCAGGAGCCGTAATGCAGGCTGTGCGTCAGCACGTGGATCTTGGCGTCGCGCCAGGGCACGATCTTGCCGTCCAGCCAGATCCAGCCGTCGCGATCGTCATAGGGGACAAAATTTGCAGAAGGGGCAGCCATTTCTATCGTCCTTGGCGGACGTCGAGCCTATGGGAGTGGCTTGAGTTTCGCGTCCTGCTCTTTCATTGTGGGGTCGTGGCCATGCCTGTCAACCGACCCCATTCCGCGCCAATCGCGCCCGCAATAACCGCTTCCGGCGGCGATAGCCGCCTCTATTTGCGCGACCAGGACCTGAATGAGGGGGCGGCCCTTATCCGCGCCGCAGCACGCCGCCTTGCCGATCTGGCCGAAACTGCCGGGGCCGCCGCCGCCATTTCGGCGCCGGAAATGGACGTGCTGCAGGAAGTCTTCGATCTCGGCCCCATGGATGTCGGCGATCTGCGAGCGCGGCTGGGCGCTCCCAAACAGTCGCTTGCCCGCAACCTCAACCAGCTCGAGGGGCGCGGTTTCGTGACGCGCGAAACCGACCCCGCCGACCGCCGCCGCCGCCTCGTCACCCTCACCTCCTCCGGCATGGCCTTCGCCAGCGAAGCCACCGAGCGCCGCCGCAACGCGCTGCGCCAGGCCTTCCTCTCGGCCGGACCGGAAGCCGTAGCTGGCGCCCGTCGCGTGATGTCCGACCTCACCCGGACCCGAGGCGAGACGTGAACCAACACCGCAGCCACATCCTCGCAGTCGACGACGACGACCGCCTGCGCGACCTCCTGAAGCGCTATCTCTCCCGCGAAGGGCACGACGTCACCACCGCCAAGGACGCCGCCTCCGCCCGCAAGCTGATGGCGACCATGTCGTTCGATCTTGTGATCCTTGATGTGATGATGCCGGGCGAGGACGGTCTCTCCCTGCTCAGAAGCGTGCGCGAGACCAAGTCCGACACGCCCGTCATCCTGCTCACCGCGCGCGGCCAGGCGTCCGAGCGGATCGAGGGGCTGAAGCTAGGCGCCGACGACTACCTGCCCAAACCGTTCGAACCGGAGGAGCTCGCGCTCCGCATCGGCTCCATCCTTAAGCGGGCCGTGCCCGATGCGCCTGTGGAAGAGGTCAAGCTCTCGGGAATGATCTTCCACGTCGGCAAGGGCGAGCTGCGCAAGGATGGCCGCCTCGTCCGCCTGACCGAGAGCGAGACACAGCTTCTGTCCATTCTGGCCGCCCGCGCCGGCGTCGCCATCTCGCGCCACGAACTTGCGATGCTCACGGCCGCCGGTGTCGAGCGCTCCGTCGACGTACAGGTCACGCGCCTGCGCCGCAAGATCGAGCGCGACCCGCGCGAGCCTGTCCACCTGCAAACCGTGCGCGGCGTTGGTTACCGGTTGACCGGGGAATAAGCCATGCGCCTGCGCGACTACACCCCCCGAGGCTATAACGCCCGGAACATCCTGATCCTCATCGTGCCGATGATCATCTTCGTCGTGTCGATGACGCTGTTCTTTTTCTACACCCACGTCGAGACCGTGAACGCGAAGCTATCGCGCGCGGTGGCGGAAGAACTCGCCTTCGTCATCAACCATCATGAGCAGTATCCGGAAGACTGGGACCGCCTCGCCAGTAACATGAACAATGCCGGCCTCATGTCGCTCAGTTTCACACCCGGCGTCACCACCCTTCAGCCACCTGAGGGCAATGCCTGCTGCGACCAGTTGCGCGATGAATTGAACATCCGCTTCGGTGACCGCCTGTGGGCTTTCCGCTACATGCCGAACGACCTGCTCACCATCCGCGTCCTTGGCCCCCGTGGCCAGTATGAAGCGCGGATGGACCGCAAGCGGGTGATCATCATCACCGCTCACATCTTCATCGTCTGGACTGTCGCCTTCAGCGTGCTGCTGTTGCTGACATCTTACCTGTTCCTGCGAAACCAGGTGCGCTCGATCCTGCAGCTATCGTGGGCGGCGGACGCCTTCGGGCGCGGCGAGGAAGCTCCGAACTTCAAACCTTCCGGTGCGCTGGAAGTGCGCAAAGCTGCGCGCTCCCTGCTCCGCATGCGCAACCGCATCCGCCGCTACGCCGACCAGCGCATCGCCATGTTGGCGGGCGTCAGCCACGACCTGCGGACGCCCCTTGCGCGCCTCAAGCTTGAACTCGCGCTGGCGCCGAAGGATTACGACACCGAACCGGCGAAGAAAGACATCGTCGAGATGGAGCGCATGCTCGACGGCTATCTCGCCTTCGCGCGGGGCGAGGAAGGCGAACAGCCCATCCAGTCCAACCTCACGGCCGTCACGCGCGATGCCGTCGCCGCCGCCGCCGCACGCACAGAGCTTGAACTCTTTGCGCAGGCGCCGGTGCCGCTGCGCTTGCGACCTCTCGCGCTCAAGCGCGCTATCTCCAACCTCGCAAACAATGCTGCCGATCACGGTAAGTTTGTCCGAGTCTCGGTCTCATCGCAGTCTGGCGAGGGCATCATAACGGTCGAGGACAACGGCCCCGGCATTCCCGCTGAAAACTACGAGGATGCGTTCCGCCCGTTCAGCCGTCTCGACGCTTCGCGCAACCAGAACGTTTCCGGCGTCGGCCTGGGCCTCACCATCGCCCGCGACATTGCCCGCGCCCACGGTGGCGACGTCACACTTGGGGCATCCGATCTGGGTGGCCTGAAAGCAACGATGAGATTGCCGCTGGATGCGGAGCGTCCCAAGGGTTTGGGCGATGAAGAAGACTGACCAAACGGCCTAGTTCTTCTTGTCCGCTTCCCGCGCCAGTTCTGCTCCACGTCGCGCAGCCGCATCGACCGCCTTGCGCATCAGATCCGGCAAGCCGCCCGAACTCATGAGCACATCCATAGCCGCAGCGGTTGTACCACCCGGCGACGTCACGGCCTTGCGCAACTCTCCTGGTGATTCAGATGCTGACCCGAGCAACGCGCCTGCGCCGACGATTGTCTCGCGCGCCAGCGCATTCGCAGTCGCCTCATCGAGCCCAGCCGAACTTCCGGCCGCTGCCAGCGCTTCGGCAAGCAGGAAGACATACGCCGGACCGGACCCCGACACTGCCGTCACCGCGTCCATTTTGTCTTCGCCGAGCGGTCCGACCACCAGCCCAAGAGGCTCAAGCAGCTTGCTCGTCGCCAAGCTCTCCGCATCGCTGCACATCTCCGACAGCGCGAACGCCGTCGCGCCCATGCCGATCGCGCCAGGTGTATTTGGCATCGCGCGCGCAATTTTCGTTATGCCGAGCGCCTGCCCAATCCGGGCGATGGTGACGCCCGCCATGATCGAGACGACGAGCGTCTCCGGCCCCATCCACGCTTTCAGTGCATCGGCAGCCGCGGCAAATCCCTGCGGCTTCACCGCCAGCACGACAATGTCGACAGGCTCGGGCGATGGGTTAAGCGCGATCAGATTTTCATCGGCTGCTTCAAGAATGTCCTCGCCGGGCATCGGCTCGACGACCGACAATTTCGCAAGCCCTGCGGCGCCAAGATCGTTCAACCAGCCGCGCGCCATGGCCGAGCCCATTCGGCCCGCGCCGACGAGAACTGCATGCTTTAGCCGCGGCGGTCCGGTCATAGCTTTGGAAGTCTGGCCGATAGACGTCTGGCCGGCAGACGTCGCGGACACGATCTTACGCCTCGCCGTGAGTTTCGAAGACAACAGCCGTCACGGCTTCTTCCGGCGTCTTGCCAGCCCACACGACGAAGTTGAATGCCGGCAGGAACTGGTCCGCCGCATCGAGGGCTGCCGCAAGGATCGCCGCCACCTCGCCAGGATCAGGCGCAATGCGGTCGAGCATCGGAATGGTGTGACGGAACACTGCGACGCCATCTTCATTCCAGTAATCGAAATGACCGAGCCACAGACGTTCGTTGATCCGGCGCAGCAGATCGGAGATCGCCGTCTGCTTCACATGCGGCGCACGCAGGTCGAGCGTCAGCGAAAAAGTCAGCGACGCCGGCTCGTCGCGCCAGACAAACATGCCGCCGAACTCGCCCCATTTCGTCATCGACGCACAGTGGATCAGACCTTCTTCGGTCCGCTCGCACGCCCAGCCCGCGCCGAGCACGGTCTGCTCGACGAGGTCCATCGCTCCGTCCGAATGAAAGAGAGAGTGGGATTCGAGTTGCGACATCTGGTCCTCCCAGAATCACGGGCAAGCCCGGCTTCTGCTGAAACGCTATAGATCGTTGCCACTGTCTACAATGGCGGCTTGGTTAAGGGTCTGGAGATAAGAATCGGCTTTATGCGCCACTCAGCTTCGCTTCGAGGTCGGCGACCCGTTTCTCCAGCGCTTCCGCCCTTTCCAGAGCATTTCGCGCCAGCGCCTTGAGCGCTTCCACTTCCTCGCGCTTTGCGAGATCGGCGTCCGCAACAATCCGCTCCGCTAAGGAGCGAAACAGCGTTTTCGCCTCGTCATTGGCTGCCTGCGCCACGCCTGCGGCGCCCTGCATGACGCGGGAAATGTCATCCATGAATGCGTTACGGGACTGCATTATGAGCCTCTATGCTAGACCGGGCTGTTGGAGCCAGTATCTATATGGCCCATAGAGCGATGGTTTTCAAAGGCCCGAACTCCGCCCCGAACACAGTCTTGGCGACGCGCACAGGAATTCCGCATGTTTCTTCCCCTGGAGATCCCCTTTCCGAGGATCGACCCTGCGGCGTTCACCATTCCGCTGCCCGACATGGCGCTCGGCCCCATCCATCTCGGCCCGTTCCCTGTGCGTTGGTACGCGCTGGGCTACATCGTCGGTCTGCTCGCCGGCTGGTGGTATGCCGTCCGCATCGTTACTCAGGCTAGCCTCTGGGGTAAAGCCGAGAAGGGACCGCTGCAGCGGACAGACATCGACGACTTCGCCTTCTACGCGATGATCGGCATCCTGCTTGGCGGGCGCATCGGCTACATTCTGTTCTACACAATCCCGTACGAGCCACAGAAACTTTTCGGACCCGGCGGCGACATCTTCTTCATCTTCCGCATGTGGGAAGGCGGCATGGCTTTCCATGGCGGCCTGCTCGGCGCGATCGCCGCAGTTTTCGCCACCGCCTGGATACGCAAGATACCCGTGCTCAGTCTCGGCGATGTCGCGTGCGCAGCGGCGCCTATAGGCATCTTCCTTGTGCGCATCGCCAACTTCGTGAACGGCGAACTCTATGGCCGCCCGACCGATGCGCCATGGGGCATGCGCTTCCCCGACTACAACTGGGCGACGCGTGAGTGGGGGGCGGTCGACGCCAAGCCACTGGTCCATCCGAGCCAGCTCTACGAGGCGGCCACCGAGGGCTTGCTGCTCTTTGCCGTCTGTGCGTTCTGTGTCTGGAAGCTCCATCTGCTCCGTAAGCCAGGTCTCGTCGCCGGCATCTTCCTCATCGGCTATGCGCTGTGCCGCACCTTCGTCGAGAACTTCCGCGAGCCGGACAACTTCACGCAGGGCCGCATGCCGGAATGGTTCACGATGGGCATGCTGCTCTCCATCCCGATGATCCTCGCGGGCGCCTTCCTGATCTGGCGCGCGACGCGCAGCGGAGCCCCCGGAGGCGACATGACCGGTGGCGGCGAAGCGAAGGCAGCGTGAGCGAAACTCGCCGGAACGCGCAATGACTGACCTCAGGATGAGGATCATCGACGCCATCCGCATCAACGGACCGATGCCGGTGTCGCTCTACATGCTGATGTGCCTGCACGATCCGCGCGAGGGCTATTATGCCACGCGCCCGGCCATCAACACCGACTTCACCACCGCACCCGAGACCTCGCAGATCTTCGGCGAGCTCATCGGCCTGTGGACGGCGCACGAATGGATGGCGTTGGGCAAGCCCACGCCCTTCCATCTCATCGAACTCGGCCCCGGTCGCGGCGTGATGATGGCCGACGCCCTACGCGCAGCAGCGTCCGTTCCCGGCTTCCTCGATGCGGCTCGCATTGCGCTCGTCGAAGCCAGCCCCGCGCTGCGCCAAGAACAATCCATCCGTCTCGCGAAATACAGTCCGCAGCACTATGATGATCTCGACGCAGTACCGGCCGGCCCATCCATCATTCTTGCCAACGAATTCCTCGATTGCCTCGCAATCCGCCAGTTCGTGCGCAGCGGCCAATCCTCGCAAGAAAATCAAGCTTCGCACGAAAATCATGGCTGGCGCGAGCGTCAGGTTGGCATCGACCGCGCGGGATACCTTGCTTTCGGCGTCGGCCCTCCAGCCGAGCTGCCGCAACACCTCACACCAATTGGCGATCAGGTCGAAGCCGCCCCGGCCCTCGAAAGCTTCACTGACGCCATCGCCCGCCGCTTTGCGGCTGATCCTGGTCGCGCGCTGGTAATCGACTACGGGCCCGATGATCATTCCCCCACCGACACGTTGCGCGCCTACGCCGCTGGCCGTCAGGTCCCGCCTCTGTCCGATCCGGGCGCAACCGACCTCACCGCCGACGTCGACTTCCCGCGCCTCGCCCGCCTCTGCAACCAGCAACACCTCGCCGTGCATGGCCCCGTCACCCAGCAGCATTTCCTCGCACGCCTTGGCGCCCGCCAGCGCATGGAGAACCTCCAGCGCATCAACCCTGATCGCTCTGCCGAAATCCGGGCCGCCATCGGCAAGCTGGTTTCACCCGATGAAATGGGAACGCGGTTCAAGGTTGTCTGCCTCTCGCCTCCCGGCGCCGAAACGCCTCCGGGCTTCTGACGAGTCATGGTAGTTTCGACGCAATGATCGACATCCGCCCGCCCTACGAAGAAGTTCCCGCGCTCAAGCGTTTCACGATGCATGTACGGCACGGCTTCTTCGGCCGTGTCGGCGGCGTATCAACCGGCGTCTACAAGTCTCTCAACTGTGGGCCCGGGTCGGGCGATGAACCGGAGAAGGTTCTCGAGAACCGCCGCCGCGTCTGCCTCACCCTCGGCGCCTCGCCCGAAAAACTCGCCAGCCCGCGCCAGATCCACTCCGCAAAAGCCGTCATTGCGGACAAGGCCTTCGAACCGAACGAGCGCCCCGAATGCGATGCGCTGGTCACCAAACGTCCCGGCCTTCTCCTCGGCGTGCTCGCAGCCGATTGCGCGCCCATCGTGATCTGCGATCCGCACAACGGCGTCATCGCCGCCATTCACGCCGGATGGCGCGGGGCAGTTGGCGGCGTCATCGAGGCTGCGGTCGAAGCCATGGGCCAACTCGGCGGTGATCCTTCACAAATGGCCGCTGGCGTCGGTCCGTGCCTATCACAAACATCCTTCGAAGTTGGCCCAGATCTCGCCGACGCCGTCCTCAACGCAACACCATGGGCCGAAACCCTGTTCGAGCCCGCGACAAGCGACCGCCAGTTCTTCGATCTCAAGCGCTATTGCCTCGGCCGCCTCGCTCGCCTCGGCGTCGCCCACATGGACGCGCTGGCAGACGACACGCTCACGCAGCCGGAGATCTATTTCTCTCATCGCGCATCCGTGAAGGCTGGCGACCGCGACTGCGGGCGCAACATGAGCGGCATAATGCTGCTGGGGTGAGCGCGCCTCGAACGAATTCTCTTTGCCTCCCAACGCGCTACTGTCTGCTTCATTGCCAGTCTGCGGCATTCCGCCCGCAAGTTGCTGTGACAACACTCCCCAACATGTCACCGGATTCATCACCCCACCGGTTGCCGCGCCTTCGATTCTGCGACAGAAGCGTGACGCCGAGGGAGCCCCCTGGTCAGTACGAACAGGGGCGGCGATTTTGGGAGAGCGGGCAGATGAAACTCATCTCGTGCAATTCCAACCGGCCGCTGGCCCAGCGGATAGCCGACCGCCTCGACATGCGCCTTACCGACACTGAAGTAAAAACCTTCAAAGATCGCGAAGTCTTCGTGAAGGTAAACGAGAACGTCCGCGGCCAGGACGTCTATGTGATCCAGTCCACGTCCGCGCCCGCCAACGACCACCTGATGGAATTACTGATCACCATGGATGCGCTGGTACGCGCCTCTGCCCGGCGCATCACCGCCGTCATCCCCTATTTCGGCTACTCGCGTCAGGATCGCAAAACCGACGGTCGCACGCCGATCTCCTCCAAACTGGTCGCCAACCTGATCACCGTCGCCGGCGCCGACCGCGTCGTCACCGTCGATCTCCATGCAGCACAGATCCAGGGCTTCTTCGACAAGCCCACTGACAACCTCTTCGCCCAGCCCGAGATGGCCGACGACATCCTGAAGAAGTACGGCGCCCAGGACCTCATGATTATCTCGCCGGACGTCGGCGGCGTGGTCCGCGCCCGCGCCCTTGCCAAGCGCCTCAACACCGACCTCGCCATCGTCGACAAGCGCCGCGAGAAGGCCGGCGAGTCCGAAGTGATGAACATCATCGGCGACGTCGCAGGCCGTAAATGCATTCTCATCGACGACATGACGGACTCGGGCGGCACGCTCATCGGGGCGGCAGACGCCCTGCTCAAGAGCGGCGCCAAGGAAGTCGCCGCCTACGTCACGCACGGCGTTCTCTCCAATGGCGCCGCCGCCAATATCGACAAGTCCCAGCTGAAAGAGTTGGTCATCACCGACACGATCCAGGCCTCTGAAAACGTCGCCAAGTCCAAAAAAATCCGCACCCTCACCCTCGCCCCGCTGATTGCTGAAGCCATCCGCCGCATTGCCAACGACGAGTCAATTTCGAAGATGTTTGACTAGGTCGGTCCCTCGCCCGTTCGTCGCCGAATCACGGCAGACTAGTTCGATGCCCGCCAACCGCCTCTCTTTCCTCGAATTCTTCGCTGGCGGCGGCATGGCGCACGCGGGCCTGTCGAACCGCTTCGACTGCGCCTTCGCCAACGATCTCGACCGCATGAAGTGCGACGCCTACAGGGCCAACTACCCCGAAGCCCGCATCGAACAGGGCGACGTCTGGAACCTCAACGCCAACACCCTGCCGACGACGGACCTCGCCTGGGCCAGCTTCCCCTGTCAGGACCTCTCGCTCGCGGGCGGCCGGCGCGGCCTCAACGCCCCGCGCTCGGGCGCTTTCTGGGGCTTCTGGAATGTCATCGGCAAGCTGGGCGACCGCGCCCCGCGCACGCTGGCGATCGAGAACGTCTCCGGCCTGCTGTCGTCGCATGGCGGCCGCGACTTCGCCACGCTGGTCAACGAACTGGCCGACGCAGGCTATCGCGTCGGCGCCATGCTGATCGACGCCGCGCTGTTTTCGCCGCAGTCGCGCCAGCGCCTCTTCATCATTGCCCACAGGGGCCGGATCAATCCGTCGCTCATCCGCGACCAGCCCGATCCGCTATACCACCCGCCAGCCCTGCGCGCCGCCGTCGAACATTTCAGCGACACCACGCACATGGCCTGGGTCTGGTGGCGACTGCCGCATCCTGTGCGCCGCAACGCCGATCTCGCCTCGTTGCTTGATCGCGCCCCGCCGGAACACGTCTGGCGCTCCGACGACGACGCGCAAAAACTTCTCTCGCAAATGGCTCCGCTTCATCACCAGCGCGTCGAAACCGCCCTCGCCGATCCGCGCTGGCAAGCCGGCGCCGTCTTCCGCCGCATCCGCATCGAGAACGGCGCCCGCATCCAGCGCGCCGAGATCCGCTATGACGGCCTGGCCGGCTGCCTGCGCACGCCCACCGGCGGCTCATCGAAGCAGTTGCTACTGGTCACCGAAAACGGTCGCGTTCGCCTGCGAGCCGTCCTCGCGCGAGAAGCCGCACGCCTAATGGGTCTCGACGACGCTTATCGCCTGCCCGCCGCCGAAACCAACGCGCTAAAGGTCGTCGGCGACGGCGTCTCGGTGCCCGTCGTCCGCTGGCTCGGCGAGCATCTGCTCGCGCCCCTCGCTACCGGCGGTTCCGCGCGCGCGGCCGCCTGACCGCTACTTATTCTTCGCAGCCTTCTTGACTGCCTGCTTCGCGGCCATCTTTTTCATAGGCGCCATTTTCTTTGCGGCCTTCTTGGCCGGAGACTTTTTCACTACAGCCTTTGCCGCTTTCTTTGCGGGCCTCTTGGCCGCAGCTTTGGCATCGGTCATGGCTTCCGCCTTGCTCTTGCGCTTCACGTCCTGGCCGTGCGCGCGCTTGTAGGTCTGGATATCCTTGAACTGGCCGGCCTTGTCGCGAACGGCGTAAAGCTTCTTGCCGCCGCTGCTGCGATGGGTGGTGCGCGCCATGATGTCACTCCTCTGGAATCAAGTGCGCGTACATTGCGCCGTTCCGCGCCACACACAATGTTCAGTAGACAGACTGACGACGGTTTCGCCGAGTGCACTGTTGCACTAGATTGCGCGTCTGGAGGCCGGCATGGACGAACGCCAGCGCGAGATCGACCGTCGCATCCGCCGCGCCGAGCGGGTGGTCCTGTTCAACAATCTTCGCGAGCACAGCTTGCTCATCGTGATCGGGGTCGCCTTCATCGCCGCGCTCGGCTTCGGCCTCATGTGGAATTCCGCTCCCGACAGGCTTGAGGCGACCGTCCTTGGCAGGATAGTCGGCGATGGCGGCGTGCAGACGACCCGGCGCGGCACACAGCTTCACAAGGAAACAGTCCAGCTGCCCAGCGGCGTCCAGATCACTATCAATCTTTCCGAAGAAGACCGCGTCCGTCCTGATGAGCCTCTGCGGATCGAGATCCACGAAAAGGATTTTGGGCCGCTGCATCAGGTTTCCCACCGCTTCGCCGGCTATGTCGACGAGCCGGTTAAACGGCCGGGATGACCGACGTCTTCAGCCCCGCCCATCGTTCGGCCGTCATGCGCGCCGTGAAATCGCGCGACACCGGGCCTGAACTGAAAGTCCGCCGCGCCGCCCACGCCCTCGGCCTGCGCTTCAGGCTCGAGCGGGCCGACCTTCCTGGCAAGCCAGACCTCGTCTTTCCAGCTCGCCGCGTCGCGCTGTTCGTGCATGGATGTTTCTGGCACGGCCACGACTGCCCGCGCGGCGGCCGTGTGCCGCAAGCCAACCGTGCCTACTGGATCGCCAAACTTGCCCGCAACGTGATGCGCGACGTCGCATCCGCGAAAGCACTCCGGCGCCTGAGCTGGAAGCCCGTCGTCATCTGGGAATGTGAAACGAAGGACGCAAAGAAGCTCTCGCGCCTCATCGCCCGGAAGGTCGGAAACATCCCCCCTGCCTGATCCTGCAAAGCCCGATCCTGTAAGGCTTGACCCTGCCGAACCTGCCTTCCATGGTTCGTTCCGTTTACGGGGCAAAGACGATGCTGCATACTTCCACCCAGCAGTTGATCCGCAAGCTCTACGAGCTGACCGAAGCTGGCGCTCTCGTCTGGAAAGAAGGCGAGCGCGACACCGCCTTGCTGGAGACCGAGGGCTATCTCGTTGAACTCGGACCAGTCCCCCCGGAAGTCCGCCTGCTGCGCGCCGATGGCCGCGAGCTCGAACGCGCCGACTCCGACGATCTCGCCGCCATCGCCTGGCCTGATGGCGACGGCACGTTTGCATCGCGCGTCACTGAAATGGCAAACCGGGCCAATCGCGTCGCCCGAGGCGCTGAACCCTTCTCGGCGAAGCCGCTGTCCGCGATTTCAACCCCCCCACTGAATCCACCATCAGCCGCAAGGCGGAAACTCGCCTCGTTCGGCAAGACCGAGAGCTTCGTGAAACGACCGACGCCACCGCCGCCGATGATGACGAGCATCAGCGCCCGCACGGTTCAGATACCTGTGCAGGCAAGGCCAGCCGCGCGTCCCTCAGGCCTCGATATCTACAAGCCTTGGCAATAGCCCTACTTCGGAGCGTGCCGTCGTCAGAACTTGCAGGACTTGCCGAGCAGGCGCCCGACCACCTTGTCGCCCACCCGCACGTCTTCTGCATCTGCGCAGGCCGCCGCGGCAACGCCAGCGCGCAGAAACCGCATCCGGTTCATCCACGACGGCTGGCTGCCCTGGTCGAGTGCGTCCAGCGACACGACAGAAGCATCCTCCTGCTCAGTTACGCATTCGTAGAACGCGCCGGACTTTGCGCGCATCGCGACCGCAGTCTGGTCGCCATCCTGACGCGGATAGATCGCGGTCGCGACAGCAGGTTGCCCGAGCTTCGCCAGGCACGCGTCGATCGTCGTCAGGGATTCCGCAACCGTCGCAGCTTCGGCAGATGCTGCCACCGTGCTTTGTCCACCGAAGGCGCAGCCATCGAAATCCAGTCCATCGAATGTGACCTTGGCCGAGAACTCGCCCTTGCCGCCTTGTTCGGTCTCACAGGCCTCGCGCCGGATCAGGACACGTAGCGACCCGGTGTCGAAAGAATCTGCTCCATTTTCCTGACGCGGCTGGACCAGCGGCTCTTCGATCGCGCGCAAGCCAGATCTCTTGAAGGAGAACCAGCCATCGACAATCTCCATTCGCCAGAACGGCTCGTCGCCAGCTGCCGCGAATGGCGGGGGCAAAACCCACACGGTGGTATCGAGCGGCCCGGTCGGCGCCGACACGTTGGTCAGACCGGCGACGGTCTCTGAATCGCCCGTCGCAGTCGCTGGCCCGATCGGCGCTATGCCCGGCCCAATTTGCTGGGCGTCGCCGGTAGCAGTCTGGCCAGCATTATCCCCACACCCGGCGAGAACAAGCGCAGTCACGAGCATGGCGGCGATAGCCGGCCCAATGCCCAACACGATCCGTCTGCCGGAAACACTCGGCTGCACGTGAATCCTCGCTACCTGCCGTCCCGCGTGACCCCGCTGGATGGCGACCAGACTCAAGACACTAGCACTTCCCTTTACCTTGAGGAGCCCTCGCAGATGCGGATGGGGCAGGCTCAAAACTACAGGCTCAGACGATACCCGCCTGATTTTGATCAGATTTCATTCCGGGCCGCGCGTGGCCGCAAAACCGCAGGCCAGAAGTGGATATTCGCCCTGTGGATGAATTTGGCAGCTCATCCTAGCGTTGCGGGCGACGTGATGAATTGGTCATGAACCAACAAAGGCGCAACCGATCGGATAACACCGCGTTTGTGCCCATATCGCCGTCGATATACTTCGGCGCGAAGCGGCGTGGGTGTCGATTCGGACTTTCAGGGAGATATCGATGAAACGGACTCTGGTTTTCATGACGGCTGCGTTGGCGCTCGGCGCCTGTGCAACCGATCCGCTTACAGGTGAATCCATCTGGGGCAATACAGGCCGCGGCGCCGCCATCGGCGCAATTGCAGGCGGCATTGGCGGCGTATTCGCCGGTGGCAATGACGGACGCAACGCCGCGTACGGCGCCGCGATCGGCGCACTCGCTGGCGGCGCCATCGGCCGCTACATGGACGGGCAGGAAGAAGACATGCGCCGCGCCACGATGAACACGGGCATTGGCCTGCAACGCAATGGCGACGTCATCGAACTCGTGATGCCGTCTGACGTCACGTTCTCGAAAGGCTCGGCTTCGCTCGACGGGTCCTTCATGCCGGTCCTCGACCAGGTTGCGAAGTCGCTGAACCTCTATCCGAAGACGACGATCGACATCATCGGTCACGCGTCAACGGAAGGTGAAGCGCAGGCGAACCTGAACCTGTCTTACGCGCGTGCGCAGTCGGTCAGCACGTACCTGCAGGGCAAGGGCGTCGTCGGCCAGCGTATCGCGACGGGCGGCCTCGGCGAGACTCAACCGATCGTCTTCCCGGATGACACGGAAGCCAAACGTTCGCAGAACCGTCGCGTTGTCGTCACGCTGCGTCCCGTTACGCAGTAGGTCAGCTTACGCTAGTTGATTGTGGAAAGGGCGCTCCTCGGGGCGTCCTTTCTTTTTTGCCTATTTGCCTGCGGCCAGTCTCGTCACTTGCTCGATCAGGACGCCGTCCACGGCGGTTGCAACATTTTCGAGGCCCGACAAGCTCGATCCGCTGACCTTGTAGTCAACCGTCAATTTCGTCGACCCCGCATCGGCGCCATCCGCCAGCTGGAACGTCAGCGTCCCACTGACCCCCAGTTGTTGCAAAGGTCCAAACACCGCGCTCACCCCCAGAAAATCCCGCGGCATCACCACCACCACCCCATGCTCCACCTCCCCGCCGCTCCACATCTCGCACCAGCATCCGCCCGCCTTGGCATCAAGGCTCAGCGATTTGGCATCGCCGGAATAGGTGTGGTCGCTGCTCCACCAGGACGCGATGTCCACGAGGCGCGGCCGGCCTTGGCGACAATCTCGCCTCTACAGGATACGGCGAATGGGGCCTCAAGATACAGGACGACACTACCGACGGCGCCAACGCGATGGTGACGATGGGTTGGACCGATCCCGCCCGCATCTGCATCGTGGGCTGGAGCTATGGCGGCTATGCCGCGCTCGAAGGCGACGCCAGCACGCCGGACATGTACCAATGCGTCGCCGCCATTGCCGGCGTTTCGGACCTGCGTGAGATGCTGACTACCGAACGTCGCGACCATGGCTCAACCAGCCAGGCGGTCACCTACTGGGAATTGCTGATCGGCGACCCGAACAAGGACCGCGACGCCATCGACGCCGTCTCGCCCGCCCGTCATGCCGACCAGTTCAAGGCGCCCGTCCTGCTCATCCACGGCGCCGCCGACACGACCGTTCCGGTGCATCAGAGCGAGATCATGAACGAGGCACTCAAGAACGCGAAGAAGCCCGTGGAATACATCCGCATCGACGATGATGATCATAGTTTGCTCGCCAACGACAGCCGTCGCCTGCTGCTGACGAAACTGGGCGAACTCCGGAAGACATATATCGGGAAATGAAACGGCCGGGTGAAGCGAATTCACCCGGCCCTCATTGTACTTCAGGCAGATCAGATCAGGCAGCGGCTGCCTTCTGATCCTTCGGCGGGAAGCGTCCGTAGAAGGTCTGGCCCTTGGCGGCCATCTCGCGCAGCAGGGCGTTCGGGCGGAAGCGTTCGCCGTGTTTCTCGGCCAGTGCGTCGCACTCTTCGACGAACGTCTTGATGCCTACCTTCAGGTCCATGTACGAACACACGCCGCCGGTATAAGGCGCGAAACCCCACGCTAGAATAGAGCCGATGTCTGCATCGCGCGCATCAAGGATGACGCCCTCCTCGAAGCAGCGCGCGACTTCAACGCACTGGCGATAGAGGAAGCGCTTGGTCAGCTCGACCTTAAGTTCAGGCGGGCATTCCTTGGTCTTGATCTCGATCTTCTTGCCGATGTCCGGATAGAGCCGCGAGGGCTTGCCGGCTTCGTTGTAGTCATAGAAACCCTTGCCCGCCTTGCGGCCGACGCGGTTCTGCGTGTCCACAATCCACGCGACCAGATCGCCCACCGGGTTCTGCTCATAGGATTTGCCCGCAGCCTTGGCGCTCTCGCGGCCAATCTTCAGCATCGTGTCGATGCCGACCGAGTCCGAAACCTCAAGCGGGCCCATTGGCATGCCGGCCATGCGACCGACGTTCTCGATGATCGCAGGCGCGATGCCTTCGCCCAGCATCGTCATGCCTTCTTCCGGGTAGGTACCGAACACACGCGACGTGTAGAAGCCGCGGAAGTCGTTCACCGCAACCGGCGTCTTCTTGATTTTCAGCACGTAGTCCATCGTCTTGGCGAGCGTCTCCTGGGTCGTCTCCTTGCCCATGATGATCTCGACAAGGCCCATCCGCTCGACCGGCGAGAAGAAGTGTATGCCGATGAAGTTGGCCGGGCGCTTCGACGCTTTCGCAAGGCCCGTGATCGGCAGCGTTGACGTGTTGGTGCCCATCACAGCGTTCTCGCCGAGATGTTCCTCGATCTGCGCCGTGACCTTCGCTTTCAGTTCAACGTTTTCGAACACAGCTTCAACAACAATGTCCGCTCCCTTCACGAGCGAGTAGTCGTTCGACGGCGTGATCAGGGCAAGCAGCGCATCGCCCTTCTCTTTCGTCGTCTTGCCGCGCGAAATATCCTTCTCGACGATACGCTGTGAATAGGCCTTGCCCTTGTCAGCCGCTTCCTGGCTGACATCGAGCAGTACAGTCGGGATGCCCGCCTTGGCCTGTACGTAAGCGATGCCGGCGCCCATCAGGCCGGCGCCGACGACGACCGCTTTCTTGATTTCATAGGACGGGAAACCGGCGGGGCGCGACGCGCCTTTCGACAGGTCCTGCATCGACAGGAACAGCGAGCGGATCATGCCCTTCGCTTCGGGCGTCATCAGCGTCTTGACGAAATAGCGGCTCTCGATGCGCAGGCCGGCGTCGATCGGAACGCTCAGGCCCTCATAGACAGCCGACAGGATGTGCTTCTGCGCCGGGTAATTGCCCCAGGTCTGCTTGGCAAGCATGGCCGAACCAAACGTGAAGACGGTCGAGCCCTGCTGCGAGTTCGGATTGCCGCCCGGAATCTTGAACTTCGGGTCATCCCAGGGCGCTTTCGCCTTCGGGTTGGCCTTGCACCAGGCCTTAGCTTTGTCGACCAGTTCGGCAGTCGGCGCGAGGTCGTTGACGACGCCGAAACCCTTGGCCTGTTCAGCCGTCATGCTGTCGCCCTGCAGCAGGAAGGGCGCCGCAGCCTGCGCTCCCATGATACGCGGCAGGCGCTGAGTACCACCACCGCCCGGCATCAAGCCAACTTTCGCTTCGGGAAGGCCGAGCTGCAGTTTCGGATTGTCGTTCGCCGCAATGCGATAGTGGCAACCCAGCGCCACTTCGAGACCGCCGCCGAGCGCAAGTCCGTTGATGGCGCACGCCACCGGCTTCCCGCAGGTCTCCAGCGCACGCAGCAGCTTGTTCATGCCGAAAGAGCGATCGAATGCCGCTTTCAATTGCGCTTCCGGATCGCCGCCCGATGCGCCGCCGCCCGAGCCGCCGCCAAGCTCACCAAGATCGGCGCCAGCGCAGAAGCCGCTTTTTTTGCCCGACGTGATGACGAGGCCCTTGATGTCCGCATTGGTCGTCACTTCTTTCGCGATGGCGCCAAGGTCTGCAATCGCGTGCGCCGTCAACGTGTTCATCGAACGGCCCGGAACGTCAAACGTGGCTGTTGCGATGCCGTCTGCATCCACATCCCAGCCGAAGGTTTCGAGTTTCATGTCAGTTGCCTTTGGAAGTTTTGTCTTGCGGCGACTTGTCGTCGCCCTTTTTGATGTTATCGGACGCGAAAAGGAACAGCACCACGCCCATCACCAGCGTCACCGGAACGGAAATCGACAACGCGAGATTCAGGTCGCGCAGCGCCTGATGCATGAACAGCGTGAGCCCGACGCCGGTAAGCGCCGAGACTACGAGTGCGCTGATCTTTGCCTCGCCGATCTCCATCACACGCGCTCGATCACCGTGGCCGTGCCCATGCCCGCGCCGACGCATAGCGTGATGAGGCCGGTTTCCTTGTCCGACCGCTCAAGTTCGTCCAGCATCGTGCCGAGGATCATGCCGCCGGTTGCGCCAAGCGGGTGACCCATGGCGATCGCGCCGCCGTTCACGTTCATCTTCTCGTGCGGGATGTTCAGCGCCTGCATCATACGCAGCACGACCGAGGCGAACGCCTCGTTGAGTTCGTAGAGATCGATGTCTTCCGGCGTCATGCCGAGCTTCTTCAGAAGCTTCTCGGTCACCAGCGACGGACCGGTCAGCATGATGGATGGCTCCGAGCCGATCGAGGCAAAGCCCTTGATGCGCGCACGCGCCTTGAGGCCGAGAGCATCGCCCATTTCCTTCGTGCCGATCAGCACAGCCGACGCGCCATCCACGATGCCCGATGAGTTGCCGGCGTGATGGACGTGGTTGATCTTCTCAACTTCCGGATAACGCTGTTTCACGACGTCATCGAACGCCATTGTACCCATCGCTTCGAACGAAGGATTGAGCGCCGCCAGCGTCTGCATCGTCGTATCGCCACGCACCGTTTCGTCGTGAGCAAGGATCGTCACGCCAAGCTGGTCCTTGACCCCGATAACCGACTTCGAGAAGCGCCCGGCCTTCCAGGCAGCAGCAGCGCGGCGCTGGCTTTCAACCGCATAGGCATCCACGTCATCGCGCGAGAAGCCATACTTGGTGGCGATCAGGTCCGCGCCAATGCCCTGCGGAGCGAAGTAGGACTTCATCGCGATCTCGGGGTTCGACGCCCATGCGCCGCCATTCGATCCCATCGGCACGCGGCTCATCGCCTCGACGCCGCCGCCGATGGCCATGTCGGCCTCGCCGGTCATCACCTTGGCCGCCGCCATGTTGCATGCTTCGAGGCCCGAGGCGCAGAAGCGATCGACCTGCACGCCCGCTGTCGTCTCCGAATAGTCGGCGTTAAGCACCGCGATGCGCGCAATGTCCGATCCCTGCTCGCCGATCGGCGTCACGCAACCGAGCACAACGTCGTCGACCTTAGACGTGTCGAGATTGTTGCGATCCTTCAGCGCCCTCAGCGCCTGTGTCGCGAGCTGCAGCGAGGTGATCTCGTGGAGCGAACCGGTGCTCTTGCCCTTTCCGCGGGGCGTACGAACTGCGTCATAGATATAGGCTTCGGCCATCATGGGCCTCCTTTTGAATATCCGACCCTGCTGGGCCTACGGGGCGGTCACCGCGTGGCGGCCAACCGTCAGAATGCTTCTGCGCCAAGCGCCATCACGCTCGCCGCGCCTGTCTTTACCTTTGCGAGATGTGACGTTGCGTCAGGCAAGACACGTTCAAAATAGTACTGCGCGGTAGCAAGCTTGTTCGAATAAAACGCGTCGCCGCTTCCTTCGTGCGCCAGCGCCGCCTTCGCCATCTTGGCCCACATCAAAGCGAACGCCGTCAGACCGAAAAGCTGCAGGTAATCGTGGCTGGATGCGCCGGCATTGTCGAAATTCGACATGCCGTTCTGCATCAGCCACATTGTTGCTTCCTTGAGCTGGGCTTCGGCCGATCTCACGCCATCGACATAGGGCTTCATGCGCGGGTCTGCCTCGTTGCTGGAGGCAAATTCTTCGAGGTCAGCGAAAAATCCGAAAACAGCGCGACCGCCATTCGCCGCCAGCTTGCGCCCGACAAGGTCGAGCGCCTGAATGCCGTTCGTGCCTTCATAGATCAGCGCGATACGCGCATCGCGCACGAACTGTTCCACGCCCTGGTCGCGGGTGTAGCCGGTGCCGCCGTGAAGCTGGAGGGCGTCGGACGCATATTTGAAGCCGCGGTCAGTCAAAAACCCCTTGATCACCGGGGTCAACAAAGCCATCCGATCGTCGGCCTTTTCCCGGACCATCGCATCCGGCGACACGTGCAGCAGGTCAGCCTGCAGCGCGGTCCAGTAGGTGAAGGCGCGCGCGCCCTCGGTGAACGCCTTCATGTCCATCAGCATGCGCCGCACGTCGGGATGCACGATGATCGGATCGGCTGGTTTGTCCGGCGCTTTTGCGCCAGTGATCGACCGGCCCTGCAGACGGTCGCGGGCAAAGTCGGCAGCGTTCTGGAACGCGACCTCCGCCTGAGCCAGCCCCTGCATGCCCACACCGAGACGCGCCTCGTTCATCATCACGAACATGGTGCGCATGCCCTTGTGGGCCTCGCCGACGAGGAAGCCGGTCGCGCCGTCATAGTTCATCACGCATGTCGCGTTGCCGTGGATACCCATCTTCTCTTCGAGGCCGCCGCATTCATATGAGTTGCGGGCGCCGAGCGAGCCGTCTTCCTTCACCATGAACTTCGGCACGATGAACAGCGAGATGCCCTTGATGCCGTCCGGTCCGCCTTCGATACGCGCGAGCACAAGCTGGATGATGTTCTCGGCGAGATCCTGCTCTCCCCCGGAAATCCAGATCTTCTGGCCGGTGATCTTGTAGCTGCCATCCGGTTGCGGCGCCGCCTTTGTGCGGATCAAACCGAGGTCGGTGCCGCACTGCGGCTCGGTCAAGTTCATGGTTCCGGACCATTTGCCGGTCATCATATTGGTCAGATAGGTCTTCTTCTGTTCGTCCGATCCGCCCTCCTGGATCGCCTCGGCCGCGCCGCGCGTCAGGCCCGGATACATGGAGAACGCCATGTTGGCGGACGAACACATCTCCAGAAACGGCATTGAAACAACGCGGGGAAGGCCCTGCCCGCCCCATTGCTGATCGGCGGAAATCGCCATCCAGCCGTCTTCTGACATCTGCTTGTAGGCGGCCGGGAACCCGTCCGGCGTCTTCACCGAGGCATCGGCGTTGCGCTTGCAGCCTTGCCGGTCGCCGATGGCGTTGATTGGCTGCAACACTTCTTCCGCGAACTTCGCGCCGCCATCGAGCACCGCGTCGATCACATCGGCTGGCGCGTCTGCAAACCGTGGCAGGTTCGAATAGGATCCGATTTCAAGCACTTCATTGAGCAGGAACTTCATGTCCCTGAGCGGCGCTTGATACTTGGGCATGTAACCTCACTTAGCGGGTACGCGTAACTGGCTGACGATGCGCGCACAGGCACGCAACCGACAGCCAGAGATTGGCGTCATATCACCACGCAGCAAGTCGTCGAGACTGACTTGGCGTCAGCTATCGAGATGCGCCGCGTCGCCACCAAGACCGGCACGCGCGACGCGCTCGTAAGCACGCGCCGATTGTTCCACGTCCGGACCCGGTCCGAGTTCCTGAAGCTTCTCTTCCGTCCACTTCACGCCCTTCTGGAGTGTTTCGAGAGCGGCTTCGATATCCTCGCGCTGTTTTTCAAGATTCTTGACTTGTTCGCGCGACTTCTTGAGGGACAATTTCAGTTGCGCCCTGTGACCGTCGTGAGTGTAGAGGTCCAGGATCTCGCGAATGTCTGACAGCGAGAAACCGACGCTCTTGCCCTGCAGAATAAGTTTCAGGCGGGCGCGGTCGCGGGCCGAATAGACCCTGTTCAGGCCATCGCGCGTCGGCTGCAACAGACCCTTGTCCTCGTAGAATCTCAGAGCACGCGGCGTCACCTGAAATTCGCGCGCAAGTTCGCTAATCGTGTACGTTTTCAATTCTCTGCCTCCCGTCATTGTTAGCTCTGTGGGGGAGCACAGGCGGCGCTTTTGGATTAACGCTGGGTAATACGTAACGTTACGTACCCCCAGCGTCAATCTGTCCACGTCCCCCATTTCCCGGCTAGGGCGTGAATTATGCTTAACGCCACTTTAAGCCCCTGATCGCCAACTGGCATACGGTCTAGAATCACGGGAACTCCGCGGTTCGATACGGAGTGGGACATGACTCAGTCGCCTTGGAGTGTGAAAGGCATCGACCCCAAGGCGCGGTCGGTTGCCCGTGAACGCGCCCAGCGCCAGGGCATTACCCTCGGTCAATTCCTGAACTCCCTTCTACTTGAAGGCGATGAGGCCGATGAGGGCGAGTTTCAGCAAGTAAATCTAGCCGATCCGTTCCCCCGCGCCTCCGCCAACAGCGACCTGCGTCGCATGTCTCAGGAGATCGACCAACTGGCCCAGAGGCTAGAAGCCTCGACCTCGCGCTCCGCTCGCTCGATCACGGGTGTCGACAAATCGATTCTTGGCCTCATGGGCAAGGTCGACGCTTCGGGCAAAGCCCAGCTTATGGCCCTCGAGCGCGTCACCCGCGCCATGGGCGAGATTGAAACGACCCAGAGCGCCCTGCGCACCCGCATCGATGGCCTGGAGTCCGAGAATCGCGGCGGCGCGGCGCTTGAGAGCATGAAGGCGCTCGAAACGTCGCTGACGCGCCTCTCCGAAACCCTGCAGCATCGCCTCAGCGAATCCGAGAATGAACAGCACCAGCTTCGCACCCTGTTCGACGAAAAGGTCGGTCAGGTCGCCTCCCGCGTGGATGATGTCGCCCGATCCGTCGATCAGGTCGTCGCCGATGCTGTGCGCTCCAACTCCGCCGGGGTGACCGGCCGCATCGACCAGATCGAGGAGAAGGTTTCATCGGCTGAACGCCGCATCGAAGCTGGCATCGCCAAGATATCAGACGCCGCTTCGCGCTTCGAACTCTTCGAGACTAAGGCCGACCGCGCCGTGGGCGACACCACCTGGCGTATGGAGCGCGCGCTCGAGTCCAATCTCACGCGCTCGCGCGCCATGTCGAAGGAAGTTGTCGACCGCGTCGAAGCCATCGAGGAAAAAACCCGCGAGGCGATGACGACGCTGAGCGACGCCGTTGGCCGCATCTCCGATCGCGTCAACCGCACCGAGCGTAAGACGGACACGGCCGTCAACGTGCTTGAGCGCGCGGTCAACGAGATCGACGACAAGCTTCAGCGCATCGGTGGCCGTTCGGAAGATGATCTCTCCAACCTCCAGCAACTGTTCCAGAAGCGTCTGGACAGTTTCGCGGAGGACATGACACGTCCGATGACCGCGATGCGCGCGGACATGGAGCGCCGGCTGGAAGACGCCGTCCGTTCCAACAATCCGGAAAAGGCTGAGCGTATCGAACGCTCCATCCGCCAGATTCAGGAACAGGTGCAGGTTTCCGAGGCCCGTCAGGCCGATGCTATCGAAGCGATGAGCGCGCAGGTCGACCGCCTCTCGCGTGCCGTCGATGAACGCCTGCGCGCAGTTGAATCGCGTGGCGATGACAAGTCCATCGATGATGTGCGGCGCGAGATCGCCAACCTCGCCGACACCATCGACGCCCGCCTTGGCGCTGTCGAGACGACGGCCCGCACCGACATCGGCCGCCTCAATACTGTCGTGGACGACAAGCTTCAGGCGCTGGAAAAAAATAGCGCCGGCGCTATCGACGCCGTGGGTGAGCAGGTCGCGCTGGTCGCAGAACGCCTGCAGCACCGACACGATGAGAGCATTCAACGCCTCAACGACCGGATCAATGAAACGTCACTTGAAGCACGGCCGCTCGACAACACCGAAGTCGATCGTCTCGCTGATCGCCTCGACGAGCGCGTACGCGAAAGCGAGCGCCGCAGCGCCGAAGCCATCGGCCAGATTGGCGAACAGGTCGCGCGCGCCGTCGAACGCCTTCAGTCGCAGGCGCAGGACTCGCAACGCGCCTTTGAAGCCCGCCTTGTCGACAGCGGCCGTTCCTACGAGGCCCGCCTCACGGACGTGCTCTGCGAAGTCCAGCGTCGGATGGAAGACTCGACCGAGCAAGCCGCTGCCGCTCTGAACCCCGTGCAAAAGACCATATCATCGCTGGCGCGTCGCCTCGAAAGCATGGAAGACGCGCGCCGGGAATCGGCCGAGCCGGAAGTCACCCGCGACATACCGATCCTGTCCGACGATTACATTGTCCTCGACGACGAGTCGGAAACGGATACCCCGCATCCGATCTCGGACACCGTGTTTGCCGCCATCGACAATTCGCTGGCGCCGCCCGAAACCAGCGACATTGTCGGCGTTGATCCGCCGCCGTTCGATGTTTCGCATGATCAGCGCGACGCTCATCTCTTCGAAGACGCGCCACGTTCGACGGAACAACAGGGCGGTGATCCTGCTCAACGCATCGAGGACCTGCTCGAAGCCGACGATGAATTCCTCGCACCCATCGCCCCCGAGGCACACACCTTCGTCGCGGACCTTCCCGCTGACGATGGCCGAGAGCGCCTGTCCGCAGGCTATCTCGAGGAAGCCCGCCGCGCCGCACGCCAGGGCCGCCGTATTGATCCGTCCATCGGCGCGGGCCGCAAAGGCCTCGGCAAGGGTCCGTTGATCGCCTCTGCTGTGCTCACCGTTGCCGTCGCTGGAGGCGCCGCCTTCACCGTGATGCGCGGCAAGCAGGAAGGCCAGAACGACGACTTCGCGAAGCTCGACCCCGCCGCTCCCGCCGCACCACTCGCCCCTGAAGGCGCCAGCGACGCGGTCCTGTTCGGTGACGAACACGCAGACCCCGGGGCCGACATCCTCGCCCCGCCTCTCGACGCAACCCCGGCGACACCAACAGCCGCCGCGATCCCGCCCGCAAAGTCGCCCGTTTCCAAGGCAGCCGATGCCGCCCCCCTCAGCCTCTCCGACGCGGTACGCGCGGGCGATCCGGTTGCGCTTCACGACTACGCTCTCGAACTCCTTGCCTCGGGCGAGAAGGCCAAGGCCGTCCAGATGCTCAAGGACGCCTCCAGCCGCGGTCTCGTAATGGCGGAATACCGCTTGGCCAAACTTTATGAGCGTGGAGAAGGCGTGCCGCGCGACATGGCTGCCTCGCGGTCGTGGACCGAGAAAGCCGCAATCGGTGGCAACCGCCTCGCGATGCATGACCTCGCCGTGTTCTACGCCGAGGGCGACGCCGGTCCGCAGAGCTATGCCGCCGCCGTAGAGTGGTTCCGCACCGCATCGGACCTCGGCCTCGTCGACAGCCAGTACAACCTCGCCGTGCTTTACGAGCAGGGCCTCGGCCTCAGCCAGGACAAGTCCGAAGCCGCCTACTGGTTCGAAGTCGCCGGCCGGGCCGGAGATCAGGACGCCAGCCGCCGCGCCCGCGCCCTGCTGGGCGACATGCAGCCCACGCAGGCGGAAGTGATCAAGCGCAAGGCGCGCGCCTTCAACCCGAAACCAACGATCTCGCGCGCCAATGGCGAGTTCGGCCGTCGCTCGTGGGACGTTGCCTCTCCCGACCAGATTTCCGAGGTCCAGCGCCTTCTGCAGCGGCTGAACTACGCTCCGGGCGCGACCGACGGCAAGTTGAGCACCCGGACCGCAGAGGCGATCCGCCAGTTCGAACGGGCGAACGATTTGCCGGTCACGGGCGAAGCCAGCGTCTCCCTGCTGCGTCAGTTGCGGGCCGCCAGCCTGAGCAGCGTGCACTAGGGCCACAATCGACAACCGTAATTCCGGTCATGGGCTCCACGCACGAACGATTGCGCTTTTCGACCTATCTGGCGCTTTGAGTGAGGGCGCGGCGCGCGTAGTACTGGAAAATGTTGATTCACCTCCCCATCGCTCAGGTCGCGGTTGATCCGCTGATCCTGATCGTGATCGGGTTGGTGGTTGGCTTCCTGTCAGGCATGTTCGGCGTCGGGGGCGGCTTCCTGCTGACACCACTTCTGATCTTCTATGGCATCCCGCCTGCGGTCGCCGTTTCCACGCAAGCGAACCAGATTCTCGCCACCTCGATCGCAGGCGTCTCCGCGCACTGGCGCGAGGGGCAGGTCGATACCCGGCTTGGCATCCTCATGCTGATGGGAGGCTTGGCAGGTTCGACCGCCGGTGTCGGTGTTTTCAGCCTTCTGAAGGCGCTTGGCGTGGTCGATACCGCGATCGCGATACTTTATATTGTATTCTTGGGCGTGATTGGCGCACTCATGGCCTGGGAGAGCATCCGCGCGCTGCGCAGTTCGTCCGGCGGCGACCCCGGCCGGCGCACCCGATTGCGAGTCTGGATGCGCGGCCTGCCGATGAAACGGCGGTTCCCGCGCTCGGGGCTCTACATTTCGATCCTGCCACCCATCGGAATCGGATTCTTTGTGGGCATGCTCGCGGCGATCCTCGGCGTCGGCGGCGGCTTCGTCCTCGCGCCAGCCATGGTTTACCTGCTCGGCGTGCCGACACGGGTCATGGTCGGAACCTCGTTGTTCCAGATCATCTTCCTCACCGCCTACGTTACGTTCCTACAAGCAACCTTCAACGGCACGGTCGACCTCGTCCTCGCGGGCGTGCTGATGATCGGCGGCGTCGTCGGCGCCCGCTACGGCGCCCTTGTCGGCCGTCGCCTCAAGGCCGCACAACTCCGCCTCCTCCTCGCCCTCCTCGTCCTCGCTATCGCCGGCCGCCTCGTCTACGAGCTCTACATTCAGCCACATCCCGAATACCGGCTGGAGGACGCGCGTTGAAACGTCAGGCTCTTCTCGCGATCATGCTGGCATTCGGCGCTAGCAACGCAATGGCCCAACGGCTGGAAAGCGCGGACCGCCCCTTGATGGCTGCGGGCATTTCGCAGGACAGGATCGACGTCGAGGTCAACTATTCCGACAGCAGCGTCATTGTGTTCGCCGCGATACCGCAGCCTGAAAATGAGACTTCAGGTATCGCCGTCGCCCTTGTGGGGCCAATCATCCCTCAGAAAATGGTCCGCGCCACGAAATCGGGCGACCAGATCATCGAATTCGTTGCCGCACCTCAAGTGCTTGCAATTGGCGCGGAACCTGTGGTCGCACTGACTGTCTCGGAAGACACGATGATCGAAGCGGGCCTCAACGCGCAGGCCACAGCTCTGCCGCGCCTCGAACAGTTGCTGTCGCCAGACCTCGGCGACTGGCGCGCCGCCTTTGTCGACCTGAAGATGGAGCAGGGTCTGTATACTTTTGGTAACACTCAGTTCCGCCGTTTCGAAGGCGGTTTGCGCCGCGCCACCATCGATCTGCCGCAGAACGCCCCGCCGGGAGAGTACACGGTACGCGCCGTGGCATTCCGCAACGGCCGCGTCGTCGGAGAATCCCGACAGTCGTTCACGCTTGCGCGAAGCGGCCTCGACGCCACCTTGTTTGATCTCTCGCGCCAGCATGGCCTGATCTACGGCTTTGTCGCTGTCTTGCTTGGAGTTCTTGTAGGCGGCATCGCTGCATGGCTCGGTCGGAAGTAGGTTTGCGCCTCGCCATCAACAGCGAAAACCAAGCTGAGGATATCTAGAATCAAGTCGCGATTCGCAGGATCGTTTGCCCTAAAGAGGGCACCATGGCGAAAGACCACGAAACTCCCGCAGCGCACATTGTTCAGCCGCACAACGCGCAAGCCGAAATGGCTGTGCTAGGCGCGATCCTGTTCGACAACAATGCGCACCAACGTGTGTCGGATATCCTGAAGCCGCGCGACTTCTATGCGCCCGCCAATGCTGCGATTTTCGAGGTTCTCGACCGTCTGATTTCCAACGGCCGCATCGCCGACGGGGTCACTCTGCGCGAGCATTTCGAGCGTGACGGAAAACTCACCGAAATCGGCGGCGCGCGCTATCTGGCCGACCTGCTGGACTCCGCCGCCTTCGGCCCCGAGATCGTCGACTATGCCCGCCTCGTCCACGACCTGTCGCTGCGTCGCGAGCTGATCGATATCGGCGCCGGAATGGTTTCAAAAGCCACGAAAGGCGACATCGAAGAACCGGGCGAGATCCAGATACAGGAGGCAGAACGCAAACTGTTCACGCTGGCCGAACGCGGCGCTGGCACGCAGGGCTTCCAGTCCTTCAACTCCGCGCTCACAACCTCAATCCAGGGCGCCACCGCAGCTTTCAAGCGCGATGGCAAGATCGCAGGCGTCGCCTCGGGCCTCGCCGAACTCGACCGCAAGCTCGGCGGCCTGCACAAGTCAGACCTTGTCATCCTCGCGGCGCGTCCCTCGATGGGAAAGACGGCGCTCGCCACCAACATCGCCTACCATGCCGCGAAGGCTTGCCGGCGTTCGCCGGGTCCCAATGGCCAGATGAAGACCGACGAAGGCGCCGTCGTCGGCTTCTTCTCGCTCGAGATGTCGACCGATCAGCTCGCCAGCCGTATCCTCGCCGATGTCTCGGCCATCCCGTCCGACAAGATGCGCCGCGGCGACCTCACGCCGCGAGACTACGAACAGATTCGCGACGCCGCCGAGACGATGGAAGGCATCCCGCTGTTCATCGACGACACTGGCGGTATCTCGATCTCGCAGCTGGCCGCCCGCGCCCGCCGTCTGCAGCGTACGTCCGGCCTCGACCTGCTGATCATCGACTACCTCCAGCTCATCACGTCCTCAGGCGGCCGCAGGAACGATGGCCGCGTCCAGGAAGTCACCGAGATTACCAAGTCACTGAAGGCGCTGGCGAAGGAACTGGCCATCCCGATCATCGCCCTGTCCCAGTTGTCGCGAGCTGTCGAACAACGCGAAGACAAACGGCCCCAGCTCTCGGACCTGCGTGAATCGGGGTCGATCGAACAGGACGCCGACGTGGTGATCTTCATCTACCGCGAGGCCTATTACCTCGAACGTCTCGAACCCGGCGAAGGCGACCCGCGCCATGCCGAGTGGAAGGACCAGATGGCCGCCAAGTTCAACGTGGCCGAAATCATCATCTCGAAGCAGCGGCACGGCCCCATTGGCAAGGTCGAGGTCGGCTTCAACCCGGCCCGGGTCAAGTTCTCGGACCTCGCCCGCTCGTATGATGGTGGCAATGGCGGCGGCGGCTTCTCGCCCGAACGCAAACCCCAGTTCTCCGGCGCCGCCCCCAAAGGCTTCCTGCCCGATGGCGAGGAATAGAGCGCTTCACCTGTGCGTAAAATCGCACTAGCGAAGGTGTATGGCCGCAAAGCTGCAAATCGACCTCGACGCGCTCGTCGCCAACTGGCGGATGATGCAGCGCCGCGTCGAACCGGCCTATGCCGCCGCCGTGGTCAAGGCCGACGCCTACGGCCTTGGCGTGAAACAGGTCGCTACTGCCTTGTCGAAGGGCGGCTGCTCCCGCTTCTACGTCGCATGGGCTGAGGAAGGCGCAGCCCTGCGCCGTGACCTCGGCCCTGCCCCCGAAATTCTCGTCTTTCATGGCGTGACCTCCGCGACGCTCGACCTCTTCCAGATGTACGCTCTGCAGCCGGTGCTGAACCATCTCGAGCAGATCGACCTGTGGAACGAGGCAAACGTCCAGACGCGCCCGGCCGCGCTCCACGTCGACACCGGCATGAACCGCCTTGGCGTCTCGCGCGCGCACTGGCCCGCCGCGGCGCGCATGCTGCCAAAGCCAACCCGCCTCATCAGTCACCTCGCCTGCGGCGACGAGACCAGCGTTGCCAACGCCGTCCAGCTCTCCCGCTTCAACGAAGCCCGCGCCCTCTGGCCCGACGTGCCCGGCAGTCTCTCGGCCAGCGGCGGCGTCTATCTCGGCAAGGACTACCATTTCGACGAGGTCCGCACCGGCATCGCGCTCTATGGCGGCGGCCCGACACCAACCGAAGGGTCCGTGCCCCATCCCGTCGTCACGCTCACCGCCCCGATCCTTCAGGTGCGCGACGCCGCGAAGGGCGAAACCGCTGGCTATGGCTGCACATGGACCGCAGAATCGGACTGCCAGCTCGCCACCGTCGGCGTCGGCTATGCAGACGGCTATCTCCGCAGCGCCTCGAATTCGGGCAAGGTCTTCGTCCAGGGCCAGAAACGCCCCATCGTCGGAAGGGTCTCGATGGACCTGATCGTCATTGATGTGACAGGGCTTGTCCTGTCCCCGGGGGATGAAATCGAGCTTCTCGGCCCCAACATGCCACTATCAGACGTGGCGGGCGCAATGAGCACAATTGACTACGAAATCCTGGCCCGGCTGGGCGCCCGCCTCGACCGGCGTTATTCGGGGGCCGAATGACCTCTCAATTCGTCCCGCTCGCCCTGCGCCCTTTCCAGCTGATCGGACGCACCGTGCTCGGCGGCCTCCGCGAGATCGGGCGTATCGCGACCTTTTCCGGCCGCGTGCTGGCAGCGTGCGTCACACCGGTGATCTACCCCCGCGAAGTGCTGCGTCAGTGTATCAAGATCGGCTACTACTCGCTGCCCGTGGTCGGACTAACCGCCGTATTCATCGGCGCAGCCCTCGCGCTGAACATCTATACCGGCGGCTCGCGCTTCAACGCAGAGCAGTTCGTTCCCAACATCGTCGTCCTCGGCATCACCCGTGAGCTCGGCCCCGTACTCGCTGGCCTGATGCTGGCGGGACGTGTCAGCGCCGGCATCGCCGCAGAGATCGGCGCCATGCGCGTCACCGAACAGATCGACGCTCTGCTGACGCTATCAACCAAACCCGAACGCTATCTCTACGCCCCCCGCGTGATCGCCGGTATCGCAACGCTGCCACTGCTCGTCCTCGTCGCCGACATCATCGGTGTCCTTGGCGGCTGGCTCGTCGCCGTCGGCGCGCTCGACTTCAACGGCTCGCTTTACCTCCGCAACAGCTGGAGCTTCGTCACCGGCAACGACATCTGGTCCGGCCTCATCAAAGCTGCTTTCTTTGGCGGCATCATCTCGCTGATGGGCTGCTATCATGGCGATCGCTCACAAGGCGGCGCAGGTGGTGTCGGTCGTGCAGCAACGCTGGCCGTCGTCGGCGCCGCTGTGCTTATCCTAGCCGGCAACTACATCCTCACGTCGATCTTCGTGAGGATTGGTCTGTGATTGATGTCTCGGCGAAGCCCATTCTCGAACTGCGCAACGTACACAAATCGTTCGGCGACAAGCGGGTTCTGCGCGGTGTCGACCTCGCCGTTGCGCCCGGTCAGTCGCTCGTTATCATTGGCGGCTCAGGCACAGGCAAGTCGGTCACCGTCAAATGCGCCCTCGGACTGATGACGCCGGAACAAGGTGATATCCATTTCGACGGCGAGCCTGTCTCCAATCGCAACATGCTCGACACTATCCGCCGCCGCACAGGTATGCTGTTTCAGGGCGGTGCACTGTTCGACAGCCTCACCGTCTGGGAGAACGTCTCCTTCGCGCTGATCTATCGTGACCGCGTCAGCCGCGGCGAAGCCAAGAAGCGCGCTATTGAAAACCTCGCCAAGGTCCGCCTGCCCGCTTCCGCAGCCGACCTCAGCCCCGGCGAACTTTCCGGCGGCATGCAGAAGCGTGTCGCCCTCGCGCGCGCCATCATCGCCGCCCCCAACCTGATCTTCTTCGACGAACCCACCACCGGCCTCGACCCAATTACGGTGGATGCCGTCAACAATCTCATCGTCGAACAGGTGAAGGCGCTGGGCGCCGCCGCGGTCACCATCACCCACGACATGGCCAGCGTACGCAAGATCGCCGATGAAGTCGCCATGCTCCACGAAGGCCGCATCATCTGGCGCGGGCCTGTAACTGCGCTCGACAATTCCGGCAACGCCCACGTCGATCAGTTCGTAAACGGCCGCGCCGAGGGCCCGATCCAGCCGGCGATCTGATGAGTTGAACTTTCATCTCTCAAACTGCTGTTGCGTCTCCCCCACACACCTGAGACTAATCTCGCCACCCCTGTAAGAACTGGGACTTAGGCACGACGTTATACCTGATACGGGACAACCAGAGCCGTTTCAGCGGCCACAAAACGGGGCACGCATGGCCATCCTCAAGCTCGACCACGTCGTGAAACGCTTCGGCGACTTCACCGCCGTCGACGATCTCAGCTTCAGCGTGCCCGAAGGCGGCATCTTCGGATTTCTCGGCGGCAATGGCGCGGGCAAGACCACAAGCCTTCGCATGGCGCTCGACATCATCCGCCCGACATCGGGATCGATCGAGATTCTCGGCCGCAAGCCCGGCCGCGAGAATGCGTCCCAGATCGGCTTCCTGCCGGAAGAGCGCGGTCTCTACCGTCGCATGACAGTACTCGACACCGTAGTTTACTTCGGTCGCCTCAAGGGTATGGAAGCCGCCGACGCAAAGAAGGAGGCCGAACGCCTGATCGAACGCTTCGGCCTCGGCGAATGGACCAAGTCGATGGTCGAAAAACTTTCCAAAGGTATGTCGCAGAAAGTTCAGGTCGCCGCGGCGATGGTGAATCGCCCTCGCCTCCTCATTCTCGATGAGCCTTTCTCCGGCCTCGACCCGATAAACCAGCAGGTCCTCGAAAACCTCGTGATTGAAATGGCGAAGGCAGGATCGACTGTCGTCTTTTCCACTCACATCATGCAGCAGGCCGAGCGGCTCACCGATCGGATCCTGCTGCTCGCACGCGGGCGCAAGGTCTTCGAAGGCACGCAGGACGAAGCCCGCGCGACGCTCCCCGGCCGCCTAACGCTGATGGCCCAGAACGATCCTTCAAGCTTGCCGGGCGTCGCGTCTGCGAAACGTTCTGGCGATGCTGAAGGCTGGAACACATGGGACGTTTCGCTGAAGCCCGGCGCAACGCCTAGCGACCTGCTTCAGGCCTGCACTGCTGGTTGCTTTGCCTTGCGCAGCTTTGAAAGCCACCGCCCCAGCCTGCACGACGTCTTCATCCATCTTGTCGGCCCCGAGCAGGAGACCGTACAGTGAAGAATATCATTCTCGTCGCCATCCGCGAGTACAAGCAGATCGCCTCCACGCGCGGGTTCTGGGTGATGCTGCTCGTCCTGCCTCTCGTCATCGGCGTGACGCAGATCGCCGGCCGCTTCTTCCGGCCGCAACTTAATTCTGCCTACGTCCTCGTCGACGAGTCTGGCCAGTTCGATACCGCAATCGATCGCCGCCTGAATCTCAACTACCAGCGTGTCGAACTCGGTGGCTTTTCCGCTTATGCCCAGCGCTGGGAGCTGCAGTCCGTCGACCCCGACGCCATCTGGGCCAAGGGAGAGCGCTGGTTCACCGACGCGCAGATCGAAAAGTTTGTCGCCGGCGGCGGGATAGACGCCGCTATGGCTGCCGTGCAGCCGCATCTTCCGAAAGATGCACCGGTCTATGGCGTTGATCCGCCGACGTATGTTCGCGCACCACTTCCTGTCGGCGTCACTGCGGCCGATGGCCCTGATGCCATCGCCACCGCGCTCGCCGATGAACTGCAAGGCGAGATCGACACCCCCGATGGCAAACGTCCCCTCGCCCTGGTTACCTACATCCCCGCTTCTCCCAGCGCGGCCACGCCCGTGCGGATGTGGACCAACGGCGCGCCGAACCCGTCGCTGATCGACAATGTTCGCAACGAGATTACCCGCATCCAGCGTTCGCAGGCTCTGCAAGCCAGCGGCCTCACGGCCGACGCCGCTGAGAGCATCATGAACCTTAACACGCCCATCAATCTCAGCGCGCCCCCGCAGGGAGCGGGTCGCGAGCAGGTGATCATCCGTTCGGCCCTTCCGCTCGCGATGGTCTATTTGTTGCTGGTCACCGTGATGACGACCGGCTCGATGATGCTGCAGGGCGTGATCGAGGAACGCTCGAACAAGCTGCTGGAATCCATTCTCGCCACCATCCGTCCCGCCGATCTCATGTACGGCAAGCTCCTCGGCCTCGGCGCGATCGGCCTGACTATTCTCGCGGTCTGGATCGGCGCAGCAGTCGGGGCCGCCTTCTTCGTGCAGGGGATGGTGGCCGACATCGTCAAGCCATCGCTCTCGGCGATCGAGCCGTGGATGTTCGGCGCAATGTTCTTCTACTTCCTCGCGGGTTACCTCATTATCTCGATGCTGTACCTCGCGATCGGCGCGCTCTCGAACTCGCTGCAGGATGCGCAATCCTACCTGATGCCAGTCATCATGATCATCATGCTGCCAGTCATCTTCATGATGCTCTCGGTGGTACAGCAGCCGAACGGAATCTTCCCGGCAATCATGTCATGGATACCGCCATACACACCCTTCGCGATGCTCGCGCGTCTTGGCGCAGGCGTCGATTTCATGGAGGTGCTGGGTACGGGACTGATGCTCATCGCCTTCGTGGCTGTCGAGATTCTTCTCCTCGGCCGCCTCTTCCAGGCCAGCCTGCTGCGTACGGGCCAGCCGCCAAAGCTCACCGCATTCCTTGGAATGATGATGGGCAAGAATATGGGTTAGAGTATCCGAGTTGATCAAACCATCTTTGGGGTCCACTTGCGATCGGCTTTGAGAAGGGCGTTGGCGAGGACGAGGAGTTTGCGCATCGCGGTGGTTATCGCGACCTTGGCGGGCTTTCCGGCGGCGACGAGCTGATCGTACTTGGCCTTGAGGTCAGGGT
>JBBQJV010000030.1:0-44377 GCA_038326205.1 Caulobacterales bacterium
CATCCGCAGCCTCGCGCGCTTCCGTACCCGCCACCTCGAATACGCAGCGAGCTACATCAACAAGCAGGGCAAGGATTCGCTCGGCAACGACACCGACGTCGGCACCGGCGGCACGCCTTTCATGAAATACCTCAAGAAGCACCGCGACGAGGCCGAGCAGCATCTGCTGTAATCCAGACCGCCGGGCGCATGTCAGCAGTACGTCCGAAGCCCCCGGGCTGCATCTGGGTTCAGTTGGACTTCGCGGAAAGTGCGGCGCACGTTTTCACATCGCTGCTAGGGACGAGAGGCGCCTACATGTCACCTTTTGGGTAGCGCAGTTCGGCTTTTTCAGGACTGCGCAATACCCATTTAAAGGTCATCGGGTCTCCACGGGTGCGCTGTGTCAGCGTGTCGAAGCTTCGTTCAAACCGGCCACCAGTTGCCGACGGCTTCTCGACCCCGGGGATGTCCATCTTAGCGCCGGTGCAAGCGGACCCGTGAGCGTTGAAAATCATGTAGGCCCAGGGTGAATGGATACCCGGCCCCGAACCTTTCTACCCTCCACGCACCGACATTGGCTGCTGCCGTCTGGGCGTGAACCGTTCCCGCGCCCAGAAGGATAACCGCCAGAATCTCTATCCAGGTCGTGTTCATCGCTACATCTTCCCAAGAGAATCCATCGTGGGCCGAATCTGCGATTCCGACGAGGCGCCAGCGGCAATCTCGGCGCGGTTCTCCGCAAAAACCGAAGTTCCATCCCGATGGGTCTCAGCCTTCGCAAGCCTACTTCGCGTTCGCGATCGAACCAGCATCCGCCGACTGCCTCGCCTTCGCGATCCGCTGCTCCAGCGTGCCGATATCCGTCGTCGTAAACTGCGCGATGATCTTCTTCGCTTCAACAATCGCAGCAGTCGTCGTGATCTTCCCCGCTTGTATCTGATCCGCCAGATCAAGGATCGGCGAGTACAGCGCCTCCGGTTCGCCCTGCATCGTCAAGCCGAACCCCCCCGGCGTCTTCGCAAGCTCCGCCCACTCCACGCGCAGCACGGCCCAGAAATTCCTGGTCGCGTTCCAGTAATCATCGCCATGGCTCGCCAGCACCGTCCTCGAGCGCTTGTAGGAGTTCACGCCGATCTCGCGCGCCAGCACATGCGGCGCGCCGCTCTGTACCAGCTTGGAGTTGTCTTCCTCCTGGACCCAACCGAAAGGCGTGATGGTGTGACGGTTCACGGCGAGCATCGCGTCGTAGTCCTTGCGCGTCGTCATGTCCCGACGCGGCAGCGGCCGCATCTCAGCGGGCGGAGACCACTGCGACACGCGGTTCATGTGAGCCCAGGCGCCAACTGCGCCGTAGCGTGGCGAATCCTCGACCTGATAGACGGTTTGCGACCACTGACCCGCGCGCTGTGAGGCGGGAACGGCGCGCGTCTCCCACGCATTGCCGCCAATGAACACCAACACGCTCGCAGGCTCGTACTGCCAGTCCTGCCGCCAGTGCTTGGTCACATAGATCTCGTCGCCGACCTTCATGACCAGGATCTGCTGCAGGCTGATGAAATCGCCACGATCTTCCACAACGCGCACGATCTCCTCGGCGCCGGACACCTTCGGTTTTTTCAGCTCATAGCCGGGCGTCAACGCAACCGTCTCACGGAAATCGAACGTCACGTCGAAATCGCCCGTCATGGCGAGGATTGCCTTGCGATCCTGCTCGAACTTCGCCTGCTCCGCCTGGACGGACATGCCGGGCGCCTGCGACAGGGAGGTCGCGCAACCGGGCGCAAACGCTGCGCCAGCAATCGCCACACCCAGGAACGCTGCTCGCAAGACCTTTGACTGCATCTTCGAGTTCCAGCTTCCATATATTGGCGGATTGCGCCTGCCACGTCGTTTACCTGTTATCGCAGCGGGATCATCGGCAGCACAACACCGAATGCAGAACCGCGACCCGGCTCGCTCTCCACCAGGAAGCTACCGCGATGGCGCTGCACCACGTGCTTCACGATCGCTAGACCGAGGCCGGTGCCGGGCCGCAGCCCCCTGCCCGGATCAACCCGGTAGAAGCGCTCGGACAGGCGCGGCAGGTATTGCCGGTCGATGCCCGGTCCTGCATCTGTCACGCGCAGCGACACGCACGCAGCTTGTGTCGACTGCACTGCCGAAACGATCGTCATGTGCCCGGCTTCGTCCCACAGCCGACCTGCGCGCGCCGCCGCCGCATCGCTCGATAGCCCCGCGGCGAGATCGACCTCGACCACGCCGCCCGCCTCCGAATACTTTACCGCATTGTCGATCAGGTTTTGCGCCACCTGCGCCAGCTCGTCGCGCACGCCCGTGACCAGCACCGGCGCGTCTACGCCCACCATACGCACCTTTACGCCGCGCTCGGCGGCTACCGGCGCCATCGCCGCCACCACTTCGCGCACCACGCTCGCAAGATCCGTTTCCTCATCCGGCGTGCGATGCTCAGCCAGCTCGATGCGCGAGAGGGACAGCAGGTCGCTGATCAGGCGCCGCATCCGCTCGGCCTGCCCCTGCATGATCTCGAGAAAACGATCGCGCGCCTCCGCATCGTCCCGCGCTGGACCGCGCAGCGTCTCGATGAAACCCGACAGGGATGTCAGCGGCGTACGCAGCTCATGGCTGGCGTTGGCGAGGAAATCTGCCCGAGCAAACTCGGCCCGCTTGATGGCTGTCAGGTCGTGCATGCTGATCAGGATGCCAGCGCCAAGGGGCGCCGCCACAGCCGCGAAATAGCGATCCGTTTCGTCGCGCTCGACGAACTCAAACCATTGTGGCGCGCGGCTCAACCGCGCAGCCGCCACCGCATCTAGGAGTTCGGGCCGGCGCACCACGGCCGTCAGCTGCGGCTCGACGCCAACAAAGCGGAACGCCTTCCGCGCTGCGGGACTGGCCGCCTCGACCTTTCCAAATGCGTCAATGTAGACCGCCGGCTCTGGCAGCGCCTGCACCAGCGCCACCCGGAAGGCCCTCTCCTGCTCTGCCAGCTTGCGCGCCGCCAGCATCGCCGCATCCGGATCATCTGCGACAATATCCGATGCATGCGACGTCCCGTAGAACCAGAGCGCGCCCGCCCCCACAATCGCCGCCGCACCGATCCCCGCTCCCAACCAGCCCAGCTGCCCCACCACGGCCAACACCAACAGGATCACAATGCCTGCGCCTGTCACGGCTCTCAAATCACGGGCGCGCGCCGCATGGGGGCGGAGTGGAGGGGGGGGAGTTTCGGTCATGGGGGCATTCTAAGGTGAACCTCGGAACCTGTCGTGACTGACGTTGGGCCGCACCGTCAGAACATATTGTTTTACGATAAATTTCGTTGACACTGCGGTTTTGCTGGGACAGATCGTGCGCATCCACGCCCGTGTCGGCGTACATCATCTTCAGAGGCGAACTTCATGAGAATGTCCCTGCTTCTTGCGGCTTCCGCAGCTGCACTCCTGGCTGGCTGCTCGCCTGAGACCCCTCCGGTCGCCAAGGTCGAGGCGCCGAAAGTCGCCATCGGAACGTGGGGCGTCGATACGTCGTTGATGGACACGAGCGTGAAGCCCGGCGACGACTTCTACAAATACGTCAACGGCAAGTGGCTCGCGACCTACCAGATGCCCGCCGACAAGGCTCGCTTCGGCAATTTCGACGTCCTGCGCGACAAGTCAGAAACCGATGTGAAGGCGCTGCTCGAAGATCTCGCGAAAACGCCGCCGCCTGCAGGCTCGGTCCAGCAGAAAGTCGTCGATCTCTACAATTCATGGATGGATGAAGCCGCCCTCGAAGCGCGCGGCACCGAAGCGCTCAAAGGCGATCTCGATCAGATCAACGCCGCCAAGACCAAGGCCGACATCGTCAAGCTGATGGGCAACCCGGATTATTCGGGTCCGATCGGCATGTACATCTCGCCGGACCCGGCTGACCCGACCAAGTACGTCGTCAACATCACGCAGGCCGGCCTCGGCATGCCGGTGCGCGACTACTACCTGAACAAGGGCGAAAAGTACGACGGCTACCGCGCTGCCTACAAAACCTACGTCACGAAAGTCTTTGAACTCCTCGGCGACACCGATGCCGCCAAGTCGGCTGACGCCGTGATAGCGCTCGAGACCAAGCTGGCGACCGTTCACTGGGCGCCGGAAAAACAGCGGGATGTGCAGGCGACCAACAACCCGGTCGACCGCGCTGGCCTGAAGAAGATGATCCCCGCCATCGACTGGGATGCGATGCTCTCCGTCGGCGGCCTCGGCGACGTGCAGCATTTCGTGGTCAACGAAACGACCGCCCTGCGAGACGGCGCCAAGCTGCTCGACACGCAACCGGTCGGCGCCTGGCAGAAGTATCTCGCCTATCACCTCGCAAGCGACTACGCGGCCGAACTGCCGAAAGCCTTCGACGACGCCAACTTCGCCTTCTATCGCAAGTCGCTGGCCGGCATCGAGCAGCAACGTGACCGCTGGAAGCGCGGCATCGGCCTGCTCGACGGCATGATCGGCGAAGGCGTTGGCGAACTCTACGTCGCCAAGTATTTCCCGCCAGAGTACAAAGCCCAGATGGACGCGCTGGTCGCGAACCTGCGCACCGCAATGGGAGAGCGCCTCAAGACGCTGGCCTGGATGGATGACGCCACACGCGCCGAAGCGCAGAAGAAACTGGCAACCTTCGATCCGCGCGTCGGCTATCCGGTGAAATGGCGCGACTATTCCAAGTTCACGGTCGAGCCCGGCAAGCTGTTCGAAAACGTCCGCGCCGGCCGCCGCTTCGAATGGAACCGTCAGCTCGCGCAGCTTGGCACGACGGTTGATCGCGACGAGTGGGGCATGAACCCGCAAACGGTGAACGCCTACTACAACCCGCTGATGAACCAGATCACCTTCCCGGCCGCGATCCTGCAGCCGCCCTTCTTCGATCCCGCCGCCGATGCTGCGGTCAATTACGGCGCCATCGGCGCTGTGATCGGTCACGAAATGGGCCACGGTTTCGACGATCAGGGCCGCGAGTTCGACGAGACCGGCAAGATCCGCAACTGGTGGACGCCCGAGACCAACAAGAAGTTCGTCGAATCGACGGCGCGTTTCGCCGCCCAGTACGACGCCTTCTGCCCGCTGCCGGCCTCCCCGACGGAGTGCGTCAACGGCCGCTTCACGATGGGTGAAAACCTCGGCGACCTCGGTGGCCTCGAAATGGCTTACACCGCCTACAAGCTGTCGCTTGGCGGCAAGGCAGCTCCGGTGATCGACGGCTTCACCGGTGACCAGCGCTTCTTCATGGCGCATTCCGCGCTCTGGCGCGCGCTGCAACGTGACGATGCCGTGCTCAACCAGATGAAGACCGACCCGCACTCGCCGGCCGCCGCACGCGGTTCGATCCCGGAGCGCAACATCGACGCCTGGTATGCGGCATTCGATGTGAAGGAAGGCGACAGGGCCTATATCGCTCCAGAAGCCCGCGTGCACATCTGGTAGAACGCGAACGACAAGCCAAACAGACAAGCCCGCGGCCGGTGGTCGCGGGCTTTTCCTTTTACCTGCGCGAGTGCGCTTGACTTGGGGCCAGCGCCATAAAGACTTGGGACGTGAAATTGCCCGCAGGAACCTCTCTTGATCGGAAGTCTGCTCAACGGCCTCGGCCCCCAACTTGCGGCGAAAGTGGTCGCAGCGGCGATGACTGCGGCGAGTCTCATTCTGGCAGGCTGCACAGCGCCTGCTTCACCCGCGCCAAAACGGTCCGGCGATTTCGTCACGCAGATGCCGCCCAACGTCGCGCGTCTGCCACGGCCGCGCCTTGGCGATGACTTCTACGGGTATGTGAACAACCAGTGGCTCGCCACCTACGAGTTGCCCGCCGACAAGGCTTCGTTCGGCTCCGCCGAAGAGCTCGCCGATCAGGCCGAAATCGAAGTCCGCACGATGATCGAGGAGATCATCGCCGCGCGTCCCGCGAAAGGAACCATCGAGCAGAAGATCGCAGACCTCTACGCCGCCGCCCTTGACGAGCGGACGATCGAGGCGCGCGGGCTGGATCCAATCCGCCCTCATCTTGCGCGCATCCGCGCTGCGACCACGATCGACGACATCACCCGTCTGATGGGTGTCATGGGCTACAACTCTCCTTTCAATGCCGGCGTCGCGCCCTCGCCTGCCGATCCGGACGCCAACGCCGTCTGGATTTCGCAAGCTGGTCTCGGCATGCCTCATCGCGGTTACTATCTCGACACGAACCTGCAATCGACGGCTCTGCAGGTCGCCTACCGCCGTCATATTGCAATCATCCTCGGACTGATCGGCGCCAACGATCCCGACAAGGCCGCCCAACGGATCTACAACATCGAATACCGTATCGCGCAGGCGCACACCGACGAAGACCGCTCGATCAGCGCCACGGAATCAATGCGCGCGATGAGCTATGCCGGTCTCAAGACATTCGCGCCGGGCTTCGACTGGGAAATCTTTCTCAAATCAGCCGGGCTGGATAGCGCAAGCCGCATCGTCGTCACCGACCAGACCGCTGTGCCCGCACTTGCGCGCCTCGTGTCCACCATCTCCGTTGACGACTGGAAGCTTTGGCTCGAGTTCCACATCGCCAGCGACTTCGCGCCATCCCTGCCGAAAGCCTTCGCGGATTCGTCGTTCGAGTTCTTCACGCGGCAGCTTTCCGGCATCACCGAACGGCCCGAGCGATGGAAGTTCGCCGTCAGCGTGGTCAACGATCAGCTCGGTGACGCCGTGGCTGAGCTTTATGTGAAGCGGTATTTCCCGCCCGACAACAAGTCGAAGATCGACGCCATCGTCGCCAATATCCGCACCGCCTTCGCCTCCCGCATGCGCTCGCTTGACTGGATGGACAACAAGACGCGTGCCGCCGCACTGGCCAAGCTCAACGCATTGCAAGGGATGATCGCCTACCCCGATACATGGCGCGACTATTCGAACCTCGCCATTGAGCCCGGCAAGCTTGTCGAAGGCATCTATTCCACCTTCGAGTTTGACTGGCGCGAGCAACAGCACGACCTCACCACCCCGGTCGACCGCCGTCGCTGGGAGACGCCGGCCCACGTCGTCAACGCCTTCTATAGCCCGCTCGGCAATACCTTCGTCCTGCCCGCCGGCATCCTGCAGCCGCCCTTCTTCGATCCCAACGCGGACCCCGCCGCCAACTATGGCGGCATCGGCGCTGTCATCGGCCACGAGATGAGCCATGGCTTCGACGATCAGGGCAGGCAGTTCGACGCTGTCGGCCGCACCTTGAACTGGTGGACAAGCGAAACCGACGATCGCTTCGTCGCGCGCTCCAACCAACTGATCGACCAGTACGACCGCTACTGCCCGTATTTCAGCGCCTGCGTGAACGGCCTTGGTACGCTCGGGGAAAACATCGGCGACCTGGCGGGGCTCGAGATTGCCTATGCGGCCTATCACCTGTCGCTCGGCGGCGTCGAAGCACCGCAAATCGATGGCCTCAACGGCGACCAGCGCTTCTTCCTCGCCTACGCGCAAAGCTATCGCGAAAAGGTCCGTGAGGAATACGCCCGCGCCCTCCTCGAAGGCGACAGTCACGCGCCGAGCCGCTATCGCGTCAACGGTGTCGTCCGCAACATGGACGCTTTTTATGCGGCCTTTGACATCAAGCCGACCGACCGGCTCTACCTTGCACCGAAGGACCGCGTGCGGATCTGGTAGGGGGCCCCATTTCGGCTACTCAAATCTCCTGCTAAAGCGCCAGACATGCCGATCCCGGATTCTACCCGTTATGCCCGCGATGCCGCCGAAGCGATCGGCGCACGTTTCGAGGATCTCGATAACGGCGAAGGCTATCTCTTCCGCATCAGTCGCGCCGACCGCTTCGTGCTCGGCGGCGGTGGCAATGTCTGCGCCTATCCCATCAACAGCGCGCCCGCCTACACCATCTCGCGCGACAAGGCCCACACCAAGGCTGTGCTCGCCGCCTGCGACATCCCCATCATCCCCGGCAGTCTTTTCTTCGCCCACTCCCGCCGCATCGCTGTACGGGCGCCAGGTCGCGAAGCCAGCGACGCAATCATGTTCGCCCAGCGTCTCTGCTATCCCGTGTTCTGCAAGCCCAACAACGGTTCGCGCGGGACGTTTGCGGAGCTTGTGCGCAACGCCGCTGAACTCGATGACTACATCCACCGCGTGGCCGTCGAGTTCGAGGCGTTCCTGATAGAACCCGTGCGCGATGGGGCCGAACACCGGGTCTTCGTCCTTGATGGCCGGCCTGTCTTTCACGCAACCAAATCGGCGCCGACGCTGATTGGCGATGGCAACTCCACGCTCGCCGAGCTCCTCGCCGCTCTGAACGCCACGCTCCAGCTGGAAGGCGTCTCGGCCGTGCCAGTCTCAGCTCTTGGCGGACATGACCTGAATGCAACGCCGGCAGTCGGCGAACACATTCCCCTTCCCGGTCGCCGCAATCTCTCGGCGCAGGGCGGTCTAGAGACGGTCAGCGAGCTTGTACCGGCCCCACTTGCCAATCTCGCCGTCGCCGCAGTTGCAGCCCTCGGCCTGGGCGCCGGCGCCGTCGATCTGTTCGACTTATCGGCCGCGCGTGACTTGTCCGACAATGTCGTCATCGAGGTGAACGGCAATCCGGGCCTGCGCACGCTTGAACGCGCTGGCCGAACCGACTTGATCCGGGCTATCTGGGTTTACATGTTGAACGCGTGCCTCAACGGCTGACATTGGGCGATGGATGTTCGGACTTCCCAAATTCGGCGACGGAATTGGCCTGCACCGCATCGAGCGGTTCTTGCAGGTGCACCGCATTGATCGCCCCAGTCTTGCTCGCCGCTCCATCGCGGTGACGGGCACGAATGGCAAGGGGTCGACCGCTCGCTTCATCACGTCGGCCATCGAGGCTGCCGGGATGCGCGTTGGCTGTTTCACGTCTCCCCATCTATTCGACGTGCGCGAGCGCTTCACAGTAGATGACCAGCAGATTCCCGCCGAAGCCTATGGGCGACACGGCCAGACGGTCCTCGCCTACAACGCCTCGCTACCCGAGGGCGATCGCATGGGCGCGTTCGAGTTCCTATTTCTCCTGGCCGTGCTCTGGTTCAATGAGACCAAGCCGGACGCCATCGTATGGGAAGCAGGCATAGGCGGTCGTTACGATCCAGTGCGCTGCGTCCGCGCCAGCGTGTCGGTGCTCACCTCGATCGAGCTTGAGCACACGGAGCTTCTCGGCGCCTCCGAAGAACTGATCGCCTACGACAAGGTCGACGCCCTGGCGCCCGGCGGCTGCGTCGTGCTTTCCCCGTCCATTCCCGAAGCGCTGGCGATGCGGATCGCGGCCTATGCAGGCCTTGCGGGCAAGGCGACGCTGCCGGCGCTGAAAAGCCGCCGTGTCACCAACGTTTCCAACTCGCACGAGGGCGCACGCTTTACCTACGGCTTCCTCGCCGCCCCGCTCGAGGCGGACCAGACCGCACGCCTGAGACTGGCGGGCCAGCACCAGGTCGATAACGCCGTCTCCGCCCTGCGCGCCGCTGAAGTCTGGCTCGGCCTCAAGCCCGAGGGAAATGCCCAACGTCACTTCGCCATGCTGGGTGGTCTCGGCCGCACACGCTGGCCAGGGCGACTGGAGAGGGTGGGAACAGCGCCGGACCTCTGGATCGACGTCGGCCACACGCCGCGCGCGCTGGAAGCGGTCACGCGCACTTTCCTTGAATTCTCGCCGCGCGAAAAGACATTGGTCGTCTTCGGCGTCTCCAGCTCCAAGGAAGTCGCCGCCATCTCTGAAATCGTCGCCAATCGCTTCGACCATTTCATTCTGACTCGGGCCCACAAATCCGGTGCAGACATATCCCTATTCGAACCGGTCTTCCGCGCGCATTGCCAGGACGTGACCACCGCTCCCGACACCGCCACGGCGGCTCAGTTCGCCCGGACACGCGCCAATCTGGACGGCATGACCGTCCTCGTCCTTGGCGGCCTGTTCATGGCCGCCGAAATACAGCGCTCCTGGCAAGGTGGCGATCCAAAAGAACTGGATTTTCTCTAGCTACTTCGCCGGCTTCGGCTTGCAGCGCGGCGCATTCCGCTGGTCGCCATCAAGCGGGTCATCCTTGCCCCGGAACAGTCGCAGCAGATTTAGCGTCAATGTGCGCTTTCGGCGCACTAGACGTCAATGATCTCGATTGTCTCATAGCCAAACCGCGCGAAGGCTGGCGCCATCGCCGCGCGATTGGCCGCGCCCCCCGTCACATAGGCAATAGCGGCAGACGAAGGCCTCGCAGTCTGCGGCGTGACGCGGATCGCCTGCCGCGCAACCGCCTCGCTCGTGTCGATCAGCTTGACGCCGGGCGGACACGCGGCCGCGATCGCATCACGAATGAGCGGGAAATGCGTGCAGGCCAGCACAACGATATCGATGCGCGGACCATCTGGCGGATTGAACATCGGCTTCACCGCGTACGCCACCTGCTCCTGATCGATTGCCTGTCCGCGCACCGCGCGCTCGGCGATATCGACGAGCCCTGCAGACCCGCGCCGGATCACGATCTTGCCCGCCCCAAACTGCCGCTCCAGATCATCGAGATACGCCCGCCGGACAGTTCCCGGCGTTGCCAGTATTCCGATCACACCCGTCTGGGTTTGTTCTGCCGCAGGCTTGATCGCCGGCACGGTGCCAACCACAGGCACACTCACCCTAGCGCGTATGTCATCGAGCGACAGGGTCGAGGCGGTGTTACACGCAATCACCAGCACGTCCGGCTTTGCCACATCCACCAGCGTCGCACACAGCTTGGGAAGCCGCATGCGCAACTCTTCGTCCGACTTCACGCCGTAAGGAAAGAACCCGCTGTCCGCCGCATAGTCGACCACCCACTCCGGCGCCGCCTTGCGCAACGCATCGGCGATCGTCAGCCCACCCACGCCCGAGTCGAAGACGAGCGCACGGGTCATGGATGCCTTCAGCCTTTCTCGCTCAGCGGATTGACCAGCGCCCCGTAGAGGTCCGTCCGCCGGTCGCGGAAGAAGCCCCACGCCGCACGTGCACGGTCCACTTCGTCCATATCGACGGTCGCAACCACGATGCCTTCTTCCCTGCGATCGAGATCGCCGAGGATTTCGCCCGTATGATCGGAGATGAACGACGTGCCGTAAAACACCTGTCCGTTCTCGACACCAACGCGGTTGGACGCAGCCACCGGCGTCACGTTCGAAACGGCATGGCCCAGCATCGCCCGGCGCCAGCGCGCCGCGGTGTCCAGGTTGTCATCGTGCGGCTCCGAACCAATCGCGGTCGGATAGAGAAGCACGTCGGCGCCCATCAGCGCCATGGCCCGCGCGGTTTCCGGATACCACTGGTCCCAGCAGATCCCGACGCCGATGCGACCCTTCTGCGTGTCCCACACGCGGAAGCCCGTATCACCGGGACGGAAGTAGTATTTCTCCTGATAGCCGGGCCCGTCGGGAATGTGCGACTTGCGATAGATGCCCATCAGCGATCCGTCGGCGTCGATCATGACGACGGTGTTGAAATACGCCGGCCCCGCCTTCTCGAAAATTGAGACGGGGATCACGACGTCGAGTTCCTTGGCCAGCTTAGCCATCGCCCTCACGGCCGGGCTCTCGCGCCAGGCATGGGCGCGATCGAAATTGTGCTCTTCCTGTGCGGTGCAGAAGTAATGCCCCTCGAACAGCTCCGACGGCAGGATCACGTCGGCGCCCTTGGCTGCCGCCTCGCGCACCAGCTCGCTGATGCGCGCAATGTTGGTCGCGGCGTCGTCGGTGAGCGCCGACTGCAGGACGGCAAGTGTGATCTTGCGAGCCATGATCGCCTCCCTATTTCGGCTGTTGCTGCGTGATGCAATGAAACGAGCCGCCGCCGGTCAGTATGTGTTTCGACGACAGGCCCACGACATTGCGGTCCGGAAAAAATGGCTTCAGCGCCTCAACCGCAGCCTCTGCCGTCGCCGTGCCATAAGTCGGCACCACGACAGTCGCGTTGCCGATGATGAAGTTCATGTGGCTGGCGGGAACGATCTCGCCATCCTCGTCCTCGACGCGGCCCGGCGACGGGATCTGCACCACCTGCAGCATTCGCCCGCGCGCATCGCGCTGCTGCTTCAGGAAATTCGCGATCTCGTCGAGGCGCCCGGCGTGGGGATCATCTGAGTCCGCTGGCGCCTGGCACACGACCACACCCGGCGCCACGAAGCGCGCGATATTGTCGACGTGTCCGTCTGTGTGATCGTTGAGCAGTCCGCGCTCAATCCAGATCACTGTCCGCCCGCCCAGCGCATCGCCGAGCAGCCCGCGAATCTGGTCTGGTGTCATCAGCGGGTTGCGGTTCGGGTTCAGCAGGCATTCCTTGGTGGTGAGGATCGTGCCCTCCCCGTCGCAATCCACAGCGCCGCCCTCCAGCACACGGTCCCAGCGCGTGGCGTCTGCCTGCGCTTCGATCGCGACAAACGCACCAACCGTATCGTCATGGTCGAGCACATACTTCCCGCCCCACCCGTTGAAGGTGAACAGCGCGCAGCGATCCTTTGAATAGAACACCGGCCCCGTATCGCGCAGCCAGATGTCGCCATAGAGCGCGTCGATCAACTCGGCATGCTCGCCAATCAGCTTCTCCGCCGACAGCATTGCCGTCGGTCCGTTGACCAGCACCTTCATCCGGTCGCCCTTGCGCCCGCCCGAACCGTCAGCCGCCAACGCGCGGACCATCGCGCCCACTTCGGCCTGCGCCGGCGCGAGGTCGTCCAGCCACAGCTCCTCATCGGCCGGCCAGGCCGTCCAGATCGCGCTGTGCGGCGCCCATTCGGCGGGGGGATGAAGAAGAGGGCTATCGGTCATCGTTGCGCTCTATCACCTGCACGCCCGGGAACAAGACCCGGACACAAGCGACCGCATATGGTCCCGGATGCCCAAAAGAAAAGAGGCGGCCCTGTTGGACCGCCTCTCTCCGCATTCAGTTGCAGTCCGGTCGACTAGAACTTGTATTTCACGCCCATGCGGGCGTTCCACAGCGAAGCGCCGACGATGATCGAGTCGCGGTTAACGTTCGGGTTGAAGGACGAGATGACATAACGGCCCTGGGGATCGACGCCCGAAATGCCGTACAGCACCGCGTTGCCCGGGAACCCATGCTCGCGCTGGATGCCCCAGCTGTCGTTCAGAAGGTTGCCGATGTTCTCGATCATCAGGAAGCCTTCGAAGCTGTCCGTGCCCATGAAGCCTGGGAAGTTCTGAGCAATCTTGAGATCGAACTTCGTGTACCAGTCATCGTAAGAGACGTTGCGCGGCGCAATCTGACCTTTGTAGTCGGACAGGACGTTGTGCGCGTTGATGTAGTTCATCAGGCTGAACAACGCTGCCTGGTTCGAGGTCGGCGCGATGTTTACGTCGGTTACGTCGGTCGGAATATAGGCCAGCTGACGCGTGCTCGAGAACGGAGATTCGAAGAAGCTCTGGTTGCCGAACGTCGTGCTGCCGATCGTGTAGCTGTAGGGAGAGCCCTGGCTGGTTGCGCCGAACAGGGAGAACTTGGTCTCCCAGCCCGCCGCCCACTCGAGTTCCCAGTTCAGGTTGAGCGTGAAGCGGTTCCGCGTCTCGTAGTCAGACGTGGCAGTTGCGATGTTCCGCGGATCGCTGGTCGTGTAGTTGGCGAAGTTCGAGAACGCGACCGACGAGGTCATCGGGTTTGCGTCCTGCGCGTTGGTGTAGGCGTAGCCCATCGTCCAGTCGACGCCATTGCCGTAGTCCTTCGACAGCGAGATCGAGGCGACTTGGGAGAAAGGTTTCTCCTCGGCGTTAGTCAGCAGGAAGTCATTGGTGTTGCCGCCATAGATCGGGCGACCGTCCGCAGTTGTACGCGTCAGAGTGAAGCCGAGCGGAACAACGACAGCAGCCGACTTGGCCTTGGCCAGCAGCAGGTCAGCATTCAGCGTCCAGTCACTGCCGATCAGCGGGTTTTCGCTATCGAAGTGGATCGTCGTGCCGAGGGCGAATTTCCACTGCGAAGGGATGTCGAAGTTCGGGTCGAGTGCGTTGACCGAACCGATGGCGCTGGCGCCTGCGATGAAGTTCACGCCTTCCTGCGGCACGTCGAAGAACGGGTTACCCGATCCGACATAGGAGAAGTCGTTGAGGTTCGGCTGGAACGGGTTCGCCAGCGTGACGATGCCGGGGAAGTTGCAGCGCGGCGCCGACGTCAGGGTCGCCTGATCTCGGCAGATGAAGTCGGCGGCAGAAACGCCATCGTTCGAGTAGTTGTTCGAAATCCAGACGTTCGGATTGCCGCCGGAGAAGAGTCCAACGCCGCCGCGAAGGACGATGTCGTTGTTGACGTCATAGGTGAAGCCGAGGCGCGGCTGCAGCAGCGAGCGGCCGTCCATCGTTTCGTTGTTGTTGAAGCCGTACCGGCCGACGAATGCAGCGTTCAGACGCGGCGCATCGCCGGTGTCGTAACGCTCATATCGCAAGCCCGCGATGATGTTCAGCTGGTCGGAGACCGACCACGAGTCCTGCAGGTAAATGGCGTTGAGGCCGTAGCCGAAGGAGGCGGCGGAATCGTCGGGATTGTTGCTGCCGACCGAGTTCGAATATTCGAAGTAGTTGAAATTGCCCGCAGCGAACTGCGCCTGGTTGCTGAAGCGCCACTCGCCCGAGGTTTCCTGCAGGAACAGGTTGAACACGTCGAGTTCCTGGCGTTCGAAGCCAGCCGTGAAGGTGTGGTCGTCGACGCGATAGGTGCCGGCCAGCTTATAGGACAGGTTTTCGTAGTTGAGCTTGTTGGTCTGACGGCTGTCGTCCGCGCCGAGGTAGACAGTGGTTGCGCCAACGTTGACCTGGACTTCGCCGAAATCGGGGGCGACAGGAATCTGGCGGTTATCGAGCTTCAGGTACGAAACGCGCGCTTCCGTCGAGAAATTGTCGGTCCAGTCGGAGTACAGCGAGGCGGTGTAGGCGTTCGCTTCAGCGCCGCGCTCGTAATAGTGATTGCCGTCGGAGATCTGGGTCGCCGAGTTGTCCGACGGCGAGAAGTTGAAGCCATCATTGTAGGTATAGGTGAACGCCGCGCGGTGACGGTCGTTGATGCTCCAGTCGATCTTGGCGAAGAATTTCTCGTCCTCGACCGCCTTCGACGTCGGCAGACCGCCGGCGACATAGCCATACTGGTTGACTGCCGTATTGATGATCGCGTCGTACTGGGCCTGTGTGATACCCTTGTCCTCTGGGCGGGCGCCGAAGATGTTTGCGCCTTCCAGCTTCTCGTAGGAGGTGAAGAAGAACAGGGTGTCGGGGATGATCGGGCCGCCGAGGTTGAAGCCATAGCGCTTCTCTTCGAACGAACCGAGGTTGCGTTTTACGCCGTCCGTGCTGTCGCCATAGAGGCTGTCATCTGTGTAGTCGACGAATGCGCCGCCGTGGAACTCGTTACCGCCGGACTTTGTGACGGCGTTGATGTTGCAAGCGGTGAAGCCGCCATACTGTACGTCGAACGGCGCAAGTTCGACTGAGACCTGGCTGATCGAGTCGTACGAGAACGGGATGCGCTCGGTCGGGTAGCCGTTGGTGTTGAGGCCGAAATCGTCCGAGAGGCGAACGCCGTCTACGGTCAGCGAGTTGAAGCGCGGGTGCTGGCCGGCGCACTGGACGCCGTTGGAGCCCTCAGCGCCGCCAGCTGCGAAGTCGAGCGAGATCCGCGGGTCCTGTCGGATGATATCCTTGATATCGCGGTTCGAGGCCGGTTGGCTCTCGAGGGTCTCGAGGCTGTAGACGGCAACCGGGCCCATCGCGACGGGAGCAGCGCCAGCCTGGCTGGCGGTGATGATGATCACGTCTGTCGCCGTATCGCCGGAGAAGGCGAGGTTGATGGCGGTCGGGCTACCGAGGTCGAGGTAGACGTCGGTGACTTGCGTCGGTTGCTGGCCGGGGGCCGAGACGGAGACGGTGTAAGGACCACCGACGCTCAAGCCGCGGACGTCGAACGAACCGGTCGGCGTGGAGACGACCGATCTGGAAAGACCCGTGCGGGTGTCCCGGACGGTGACCGTCGCATCGCTCGCGGGCGTACCGTCAGACTTGCTGACCGAGCCTTGCACGCCTGACGTCGTGATCTGCGCGAACGCAGACGGCGTCACAGCAGCCGAAATGGCGATGATGGCAACACCGCCAGCAAGTTTCTTGAAGTTTATCATTGTCACCCCTGAGACCACGCAAAGAGGGTGCATCTGCCCTCCTCACTTCACCGCGCCGATACCTTGTCAGGCACGACCGCTCAATGACCGCGGTATGAATGTTTCTTGACGGGTTCCAACCTGATTATTCCGCTGCTGATGGCGTTATGAGCATGAGCTTGCCTCGTTACCGGGTCCGGGCGCATGTTTTCCACAGGCTGTTAGTTACATCCTTGGTGTTCGTCGTCCGTTGAAATTCGGAGGGTTTTCCGCGGTGCGGCATTTATTTTCCCGTTGCAACGCAACATAAAAGGCATGCCGCTAGGTGTGTCGTGCGCGCGCGCAACAGGGCATCAGGCGGGTTTGGCATGCCTTCAAATTGGGCGAACACGCCTAGATTGCGGCCATCTTTCTGTCGTGTTTGTGGCGCCTGCGCCACGCGACAATCGCACCCTGCCGCAACGGCTCCGGCGGGGTCGCAGATTATGCGGATCGCGCAGGCTTCAGACCCGGACCCCGAGCCTGTAAGGGTGATCCCCCAAGCCGCCGGATCCCTTTGCTCATGAATGCCATTTCCGACCTCTGGCGACGCAACCCTTCAATATGCGTCGCGTTTGCGATTGCGCTGCTGGTGGCCCTCCGCGTCGCTGCGGTGATCGCCTCCCCGCTCGAGATCGGACCGGACGAGGCGCAGTACTGGCGCTGGTCGCAGACGCTTGATTTTGGCTACTATTCCAAGCCGCCTCTGGTCGCCTGGATGATCTGGCTGTCAACCTCCATTTTCGGTGATGGCAGCTGGGCCATCCGCCTTACCGCCCCCCTCCTCAACGGCCTCGGCGCCTTCTTCGTTTTCCTGCTGGGTAAGCGGATGTTTGATGCGCGGATCGGCGCATGGGGAGTGGCGACTTACTTCCTGATGCCGGGCATGTGGTTGTCGTCAGCGATCATCACGACGGACGCGGTGCTGCTGCCGACCTTTACCATCGCGGTCTACCTGCTCTGGCGATTTCGCGACCGCCCAACCCTTCTGAATGCCTGCCTTGCCGGCGGCGCCATCGGCCTTTCCATGCTGGGCAAATACGCTGCGCTATATCTCTATCCGGGCGCTGTGCTGGCCGCGTTTGTCGATCGCGACATGCGCAAGGCCATGCTGTCGCCAGCGGGCGCAATGGTGTTCGTCGCCTCACTGGTCGTGCTCGCGCCAAACCTTGCCTGGAATGCCGCGAACAATTTCGCCACCGTCAGCCACACCGCTGACAATGCCAATCTGAGCGCAGCTGACTTCAACCCGCTGCGCATCGTCACCTTCCTGCAGGACCAGGCCGCCGTTTTTGGTCCGCTCACGCTGATACTGCTGCTGGCAGGCTTCGCGTTCCTCGCCGGGCGAAAAGACAGACACACCGCGACACGCGAGTTCTGGTTGATGTGTTTTATCGTCCCCGCACTTGTGATCATCCTGGTGCAGGAGATCATCTCACGCGCTCACGCCAACTGGGCGGCAGCAGCTTACCCCATCGCCAGTGTCCTGCTCGCCTCGTGGATCGACCGCGCGTTGGGCAAGATGAAGCTACGCCCTTTTCTGATCACCGGCGTTGCGATCAATACGCTCATCGGCGCGATCTTCATGCTCGTTTGGGTCTCACCTCTGATTGCCGACGCCACCGGCGTCTCCGCGGGTATGAAGGGCGTGCGCGGCTGGGGCGAGACCACGCGACAGCTGATCGCGAAGGCAAAAGAACACCACGCCAGCGCACTCCTGGTCGATGATCGCGAGACGTGGCACGCGCTCGACTATCACGGCCGCAACCTCGCCATGCCGCCGATCCGCGCCTGGCCTGCCGGTCCGACGCCGCGCAGCCACGCAGAGGAGGCCGGCCGCATCCGGCCCGGGGAAGATACCCGCATGCTGATCGCCAGCACCAACGAAGCCATGCGCCCATTGATCCGCTCGGACTTTGCGACGATCGAGGACCTCGGCTACCTCGACATCCCGCTGACGCCAAAACGCAATCGCCGCTTCAAGCTGTACCTCGCGTCGACCTATCATCAGGCCCCACGCACGCCTGAATTTCTGGCAGCCCATGATGCAAGAGAAGAGTAGATAAAGCGCGGCGCTTGGTTCAGCCGCCGCGCGGCGCCGGCTCGCGCACCACCGGCGTCACACGCAGACCGGTAGCGATATTGTCCTGCCCCTGGGCAACAAGCTGCGCCTCGTCCGACAATCCGGTCACCCACACGCCGTCAGCCGACTCGTCCACAATGTCCGCCGGTGCGAAGCCGATCACGCCACCAACGTCTAGATAGTAGACGCCGATGCGGCCATTCGAGTCCGCCTTGAGCAGGGTCTTGCTGATCTTGTGTGCGCGACCGAGCCCAATATTGATCTTGATCTCCGCCGTGCGTCCCACAGGAATCGCACTGCCCGCATTCGGCACGCTGACCTTGATTTCAAAATTGCGCGTCTGCGGATCGACCACGCTGGCCAGCTTGTCGACCTGGCCTGCGACTTCGCGACCATCGGGCAGTTTCACGCGCGCCGCCGCGCCGACTTTCACCTTCAGCGCCTGCTTCTCGGATGCGCCAGCTACAAACGTGATCGGGTCGAGCCGCACCACCACGCCGCACGATGAGCCCATGCCGACAAATTCGCCAAGCGTCGCATTGCGCTTCTCGAACACACCACGGAACGGGGCAACTGCCTGGCGCTGCGCCACGTCCGTTTTTGCGATTTCCAGCCCGGTCACCGCCTCATCCAGCGCCGCCTTGGACTGCTTGACCCGCGCCTGAGAAACCCAGCCCTCCGCCAGCCGGCTTACATTGCTCGCGTGCGCCTCACGCGCTCGCGCCACAGCCGCCTCGGCCTGCTTCACGCGCCCAACAACGCCATGGCCTTCAAGGCCACACAGCAACTCGCCCGCATCAACAATCGCTCCCTCGCTGACCGGCAGCGCGGTGACTTTGCCGGCCGCACCGAACGCCACGGGCGCGATCTCCGCCTCGCTGCGTCCACCCAGCGACAGATAGAGCGTGCGCTGCTCGGCCTTCGAGCGCACGAACTCGACCGTCCCGCCACGCCCCTCGGGCAAACCCGGCAGGGCCTTGTCGAGCGTGGGGACAGTGCTCGCCTGCACCCGCGCCACGGGATCCCCACCCGACACCAGCGAACGGATGCCGACAATCGCGGCTATCAGCGCGATGCCGCCGAGCAGTATGCTGAGTAGGCGGGGCAAGTGTCTTCTGGACCTCCAAGTTTCGGCCAGGTGGACGAAGGATACGCCCAACTGCCGAAGGTCAGGCCCTTATACTATGGGCGTTTCCACGGCCACGGTATCAAAATGGCGTGGCGGGCGAGATTATGGCGGCAGCTACTCGCCTGCCCAAATGGCCGGGTTTCCCTACTAAACATTGGCATTAGTTGCATTTGACAGGCCAACCCCCTAGCTCCATTCGGCGCGAACAGGGCCCGGACGGGGCGTCCTGAAACCACCCGGAACGTTATGACGCAAGCTGCAGACACGCCCACTGGTGACCGGTCCGCCGAAAAGGCGAAATCGCCCAACGCCCCGACCGAAGAGACTGTTCTGTCGGTCAAGCATTACACCGACCGCATGTTCGCCTTCCGCATCACGCGACCGCCGACTTTCCGGTTCCGCTCCGGCGAGTTCGTGATGATCGGGCTTGAGGGCGCCAACGGCAAACCCCTCCTGCGCGCCTATTCGATCGCCAGCCCGAGCTGGGACGAGGAACTCGAATTCTTCTCGATCAAGGTTGCCGACGGCCCCCTCACCTCGCGCCTGCAGGCGATCCAGCCAGGCGACAAGGTTCTGCTCGGGCGCAAGTCGGTCGGCACGCTGGTCCATGACGCGCTCACACCCGGCAAGCGCCTCTATTGCTTCTCGACCGGCACGGGCCTTGCGCCCTTCGCCTCCGTTGTCCGCGACCCTGAGACGTTCGAACGTTTCGAACAGGTCATCCTCACCCACACCTGCCGCGAAGTCGGCGAGCTGAAATACGGTCAGGAGCTGGTCGCCTCGCTGCAGGATGATCCGCTGGTCGGCGAGCATTTCGGCCGCCTGCACCACTATACCACCGTCACCCGCGAACCGTGGCCCAACCAGAACCGCATCACGACCTGCATCGAGACCGGCCTTCTGTTCGCCGACCTCGAAGTTCCTCCGTTCGACCCCGCCGTCGACCGCGTCATGATTTGCGGCTCGATGGACATGATCAACGATACCAAGATGCTGTGCGAGAAGGCCGGCCTGCGCGAAGGCTCCAACGCCTCCCCTGCCGAGTTCGTCATCGAAAAAGCATTCGTGGGCTGATCCCCGGGGTCAGGTGCGGCGCCTCAGCCGTTTGACAGACGCCCATTGCGCCATGAAGGATAATCGGGCGCACGGCATACGCTTGATCGATGGCGGGAAAATTATGGCGGACAGTCTCCCTATCCCGGATGCAGCACAGCGGGACCCCAAATCCCTGCACATGGCGAGCCTGTGGATTGCCGAGGGAGGCCTGCACTGCAACGTCAAGATAGGGGTCTATGAAGGACGCGCCGATGTCAGCGAAGGCAAGGCCTGGGGCGTCATCATGGCAAGCATGGTCCGCCTGGTCGCCGACGCAATGATCAGCGACGGCCGGGCCGAAGGTCCGCAGGCGACAGTGGTCAACGAAATCTGGACGGCGTTCCACGAGGAACTGTCAAATCCCTCCCAGACCTCCTAAGCGTCCACCTTCGCGCCCGCTTTCACGGTGTCGTAGACGAACTCCTCGCCGTCGAGATTGATCTTCGGCAGTTCGTCCTTCTCGTTCCAGTAGTCCTGCGTGTGCTGCCAATCGCGCTTGTCGCCGCGCTTCGGCAAGAGGTGCATGCCGCGCATCACATAGCCGGGGTTGAAGTCTTCCGGGTCGATCCACGAGGACAGCTTCATGTCCTTGAGGCCTGGCGGGATCGCGACTTCAACTCGCTTGGCGCCGATCGCCTTCATGTGCGTCAGCATCCGCACGATGAAGTCCGCCATGATGTCGACCCGCAGGGTCCAGCTCGCGCGGAAGTATCCGAACACCCATGCCATATTGGGCACCCCCGTGAACATCATGCCGCGATAGGTGACCGTATCGCCGAACTTCAGCGGCTTGCCGTTGATGTGGAAGTCGATGTCGCCCAGCGGCTCCAGATCGAACCCCGTCGCGGTGACAATGATGTCCGCCTCCAGCTCTTCGCCCGACTTCAGGAGAATTCCCTTCTCGGTAAAGCGGTCGATCTCGTCCGTCACCACCGACGCCTTGCCCGATGCGATACCCTGGAACAGATCGCCATCCGGAATGAACGCAATGCGCTGCCGCCACGGCCGATATGAAGGCGTAAAATGCTTGTCGATGTCATAGTCCTCGCCGAGAAACAGCTTCACCGCCGCCAGCAATTCCGCCTTCACAGCGTCCGGCTCATTACGCGCCCGCGTCGTGAACTCGTCCTGCGTCTTCAGGATCTGCCGCCGCGTGATCTCGTGGATCCATTCTTCGTCCACGCCCAGTACGCGCAGCTGATCCGCGATCTCGATCGCGTTGCGCCCCGGGATGAAATACGTCGGGGACCTCTGCAGCATGATGACATGCTCGGCGTCCACCAGGTTGGGCACCAGCGTCGCGGCCGTCGCGCCCGAGCCGATGACAATCATCCGCTTGCCCTTGTAGTCGAGGCCTTCCGGCCACGTCTGGGGATGGATGATCTTGCCCTTGAAAGTCTCCATCCCTGCCCACTCGGGCGTGTAGCCTTTCGAATGGCGGTAATAGCCCTGACACATCCAAAGAAAGCCCGTCGTCATCGTCAGCAGCGCGCCGTCCGACTTGCGTTCAACCTGCAACGTCCAGAGATTGTCCTTGCCCGACCACTCCGCCCGCTTGATCGTGTGGCCATAACGGATGTGCTTCGCCAACCCATTGTCGTCGATAACCTCGTTCATGTATTTCAGGATCTCGGACGCCGCAGCTATCGGCGGCCCCACCCACGGCTTGAAGCGATAACCGAACGTGTGCAGGTCGCTGTCCGACCGGATGCCGGGATATTTGTGCGTCGTCCACGTGCCGCCGAATGTCTCCTGCGTCTCCAGCGCCACGAACGTCGCTCCCGGCATCTGGGTCTTGAGGTGATAGGCCGCGCCCACGCCAGATATGCCGGCCCCCACGACGAGGACGTCGAAATGCTCCACTTTGGCGGACGTCTTGATAGCGGTTGCGGCGTGCGTCATGTCGATAGGCCCTGCTGCTCTCGGCGGTAATCCATCACACCAGAGAGCGCTTAATCGCGCCATCCCCTTGACCACAATCAAATAGCGCGCAGTTTGCCGTAACGCGGCATTGGCAATTGCGAATTTCACCGTCTGCGCCGCGAAATCAGTACGACCCCCAATCTTGCGCCTTCAACTCGGCGCCGAAATGCGCGATCAATCCCGCAGCGCGCAAGACGCAATCTGGGAGCCGCCTATGTCAGAGTCCGCTGTTTATCCGGTGCCGCCCGATTTTGCCGCCAAGGCCCTCGTAAACGCCGAGAAATACGAGGCGATGTACACCGCTTCGGTCGCCGACCCGGAAACGTTCTGGCGCGAGCATGGCAAGCGCCTGCAATGGATGAAACCCTACACCAGGGTCAAGAACGTCAACTGGGACATCTCGAACACCAACAACCCCGACGATCTCCACGTGAAATGGTTCGAGGACGGCGCTCTAAACGTCTCCGCCAACTGCATCGACCGCCACCTGCCGCACAAGGCCAACGACACCGCCATAATATTCGAGGGCGATGATCCGTCAGTCTCGAAGAAGATCACCTACGGCGAACTCCACGCCGAAGTCTGCCGCTTCTCCAACGTGCTCAAGGGCCGTGGCGTGAAGAAAGGCGACCGCGTCACCCTCTACATGCCGATGATCCCACAGGCCGCCTACGCTATGCTCGCCTGCGCCCGCATCGGCGCCATCCATTCCATTGTCTTCGGCGGATTCTCGCCGGACGCACTCGCCGGACGTCTCGAAGACTGCGCTTCAGTCTGCGTCATCACCGCTGATGAAGGCCTGCGCGGCGGCAAGCCGATACCGCTGAAGGCAAATGTCGATGAAGCCATCAAACGTCTCGGCGACCGATCGCCCGTGAAGTCCGTGGTGGTTGTCAAATGGACTGGCGCCAACACCGGTCTCGTCGCTGGCCGCGACCACGACTACGCCACCCTCGCCTCCACCGTCTCCGACATCTGCCCACCCGAGGAAATGAACGCCGAAGATCCGCTCTTCATTCTCTACACATCGGGCTCGACCGGAAAACCCAAAGGCGTGCTGCACACTACCGGAGGCTATCTGGTCTGGGCGTCGATGACCCACGAGATCGTCTTCGACTACAAGCCGGGCGAAATTTTCTGGTGCACCGCTGATGTCGGCTGGGTTACGGGACACTCCTATGTCGTCTATGGCCCCCTTGCGAACGGCGCGACTACGCTGATGTTCGAGGGCATCCCGACCTACCCTGACGCCTCGCGCTTCTGGCAGACGATCGACAAGCATCAGGTCAACATCTTCTACACCGCCCCCACAGCCCTCCGCGCGTTGATGGGCGCAGGCGACCAATTCGTCACCGGCACCTCGCGCAAATCATTGCGTCTCATGGGCTCCGTCGGCGAGCCGATCAACCCCGAAGCCTGGGAGTGGTACTACCGCATCGTCGGCGAGATGCGCTGCCCCATCGTCGACACATGGTGGCAGACAGAAACCGGCGCCACGCTGATGACGCCCCTCCCCGGCGCCCACGCGCTCAAACCCGGCTCGGCCGCCAAACCCTTCTTCTCGATCCGCCCACAGCTCGTCGACGAGAAGGGCACGGTTCTCGAAGGCGCCGCCTCCGGCAATCTCTGCATCCTCGATTCATGGCCCGGCCAGATGCGCACCGTTTACGGAGACCACACGCGCTTCGTCGACACCTACTTCCGCACCTACACCGGCAAGTACTTTACGGGCGATGGCTGCCGGCGCGACGAGGATGGCTATTACTGGATCACCGGCCGCGTCGATGACGTCATCAACGTTTCTGGCCACCGCCTCGGCACCGCCGAAGTCGAAAGCGCACTCGTTGCGCATCCGAAAGTGGCTGAGGCCGCCGTCGTCGGATATCCGCACGCGATCAAGGGCCAGGGCATCTATGCTTATGTAAGCCTGATGGCAGGAGAAGCGCCTGATGACGACCTCCGCAAGGAGCTTGTCAGTTGGGTCCGTAAGGAGATCGGCCCCATTGCAACGCCGGATATCATACAATTTTCACCGGGACTGCCCAAGACACGTTCCGGCAAGATCATGCGCCGTATCCTGCGGAAGATCGCGGAGAACGATTTTGCCAACCTTGGTGATACCTCAACGCTTGCTGACCCGGCCGTCGTCGACGACCTCATCAAGAATCGAGCAAGCAAATAGCCCTACTACGGGGACATAGTGGCGCGCGAAAAAGGCATACTCGAGGACTGGCACGACGCACGTGGGTTCGGCTTCATCCGCCGCCCCTCAGGCGACAACAAGCTATACGTCCACATGAAGTCGATCGGCAAAAGCACCGAACGCCCAAAAGCCGGCGACATACTCTCTTACGAAGTCGGTACCGGCGCCAATGGTCGCCCCGCCGCCGTCGATGTTCAGATCATCCGGCCGTTGCAAGCGAAGACCGCGGGGATCGCGCGCAACAAAGGACCGGAACGCGTCGCAGCCCAACCCATGCGCCCTGGAGCCAAACCCGGCCTCATCCGCATCTCGATCCGCACTGCCGCCGCTGCGACCATCATTGTGCTCGTCGGCAACAACATAATGCTGGATCGCTTCCCGGTCTGGGTCGGCCTGCTCTACATCATCGCCGGCATCACCTCGTGGATATTCTACCAGACCGACAAGCGCGCCGCTGAACGCCGCGAATGGCGCGAACCGGAACGCCTCCTGCACCTCATCGATCTCACCTTCGGCATTGTCGGCGGGCTCCTTGCCCAGCACGTATTGCGTCACAAGACCTACAAGCCCGGCTTCGTCATGGTCACCGCCCTGATCACTGCCCTCCACGTCCTCACGCTTGGCCTCGTCATGGTCGGCGTCTATGTCCCAGGCGGCGTCGGCGACTTCTTCCGCAGCCTATTCCTGCACTGATCCGAAGCTCACTGTCATTGCGGACACGCACAAAGCGCGTGAACCGGCACCCAGGTGCAACATGCGCCAGCGGTTCAGGGTTCCGGGTCGCCGGCGCTTCGCGTCTCTGCTCGGAATGACAGTGATCAAAGCAAATAGTCCCGAAGTTACGCCCCGTTTTATGGCAAGGCCTCTGTGCAGACCCGGCGGAAACGCAAAAAATCTCGTGCGTAGTTTCAAACACTTGCCCGAAATTTTCGGCGGCTCGAGGTTCGCCAAACCGGCCGGCCTCCCAGCGCATTTATGATCGCACCCATGAAACGCCAGAGCTTCCCGCTGTGGCTGCTGCGAGACGTCCCATCTTTGGTGGGTCTACTCGCCAGCTTCTGGGCGCTGATCACCTTCGCGATGAGTAGCGGCAACAGGGTCATGCGCGCCGACCCCGTCGGAAAACAGGTCCGCGATCGCGTCGCTCTGATGCTCGCCCACGCCGAAGCCAAACTCGATCAAGCGCTCTGGCGCCAAGCCTAGCACCGTCTCGGCTGGCCTTCGAACCTCGTCAGCCTGCAGATCATCGCCCCGACCATACTCTGGTCGGACACACAACAGCGCGCGCCTGAGATCGCCTCGCCATGTCCGTATCACACTGCGACGTCGAACTCGTCCAGATCAAAGTCGCCATCGTCCAGCGCCACATCCGGACCCGCCACGCGCGACCGCCGTGCATGACGCGCCATCGCCTCGAAAAGCGTCTCGCGCACAATCGGCTTTGCAACGTGATCGTCGGCCCCTGCTTCCTTGGCTTCGATGACATGCTCGTCAGTCGCGTTGGCTGAGACCGCCAGCATCGGCGTCGGAATCCGACGTTCCTGCGTCTCTAGGGCGCGGATCATTCGCATCGCCGCAAGGCCGCCCATGATCGGCATCTGAAGATCCATCAGCACGAGATCGAAGCGGCCAGCCTTGAACTTCTCGACCGCTTCCTTGCCGTTCTCAGCGAACGTGATCGACACGCCGCTCTGCGCCAGCAGCAGTTCAACTACGCGGCGGTTCATCGGATTGTCTTCGGCGACCAGCAGCTTCATGTTGTCGAGATTCGTCTCCGCATCGAAGTCTTCGACGGCCACGGCCGTGATGGCGCCCAGCGCCGCGATCCGGTCGCGCGAGATCGGCGCGGTGACCTCGAAGGTCGATCCCGATCCCGCCTGCGAATGCGCCGTCACCTTGCCGTTCATCAATTCGACAAGACGCTTCACGATCGACAGGCCGAGGCCCAGACCGCCAAACCGGCGCGAGGTGGAAATGTCGGCCTGTTCGAAGCGTTCGAAAATCTTCTCGGCCATCTCCGGCGCAAAACCGACGCCACTATCCGTGACGACCATCCGTATCTGCGACTTGTCATCCGGCAGATCCTCTACGGTCGCTGATACGCTGATGTGGCCCTGGTCGGTGAACTTGACCGCGTTGTTGAGCAGGTTGCCAAGCACCTGTCCGATCCGCACCGGGTCGCCACGATAGACGCCATCGCAGCTCGCTGAGATGAAGGCGTCGAAGCGCAGGCCCTTGGCCTCCGCCCGCGTCCGCGCCGCTTCGCACGCATTGCGTAGTGTCTCTTCGAGCTCGAACGGCCGTACATCGAACTTGATTTCATCGCCCTCAAGACGAGAGAATTCGACAAGGTCGTCCATCACGCGGAGCAGTGTCCGCCCCGACGTCGAGATCAGACGCACCATTTCGCCCTGCCGCTCGTCGAGCGGCGTGCGTTGCAGGACTTCGGACACGGCGAGAACGCCGTTCAGCGGCGTGCGGATCTCGTGGCTCATGTTGGAGAGGAAGTCAGATTTTGCAGCCGCCGCGACCAGCGCGCGCTGTTCGGCTTCCATCGCCTGCAGTTCGATCCGCTTGCGTGTCGTGATCACCTGGATGACAGCGAACGCCCGTGCCGGCGAGCCCTTGACGGATTTCAGGATACGAACCGCCGCCGCATGCCAGACTTCCTTGCCATCCGGAAACACAACGCGATATTCGGCCGTGTACGGCGCGCCGCCAGACATGTGAGCGCGCCATTTGTTCGCAAGCATGTCACGATCGGCCGGATGGATCGAACTATCGCCGCCGGTCAGCGTGTCAAATGTCGGCCTCTGCGGGAAAAGATTTTTCCAGTCGCCCTCAATATTGGTATCGCGCATCTCGAAATTGAGTTCCCAGATCATCATCTGGGTGATCGACATGCCGTAAGACATACGCTCTTTCGAGGATTCGATTTCGTGCTGGGCGCGTACGATATCAGTGACGTCCTCATGAATGGAGATGAGCCCGCCGATCTCGCCATTGCCATCGCGCCACGGCGCCGAGGCCCATTTCAGCCAGCGCGTTCCACCCCGCTTACCGTTATAGGGGTCCCGATCGTGGCTCATCGTTTCGCCGCGCAGCACCTGGCGGTGCATCGATTTCCACTTGTCCGGAAGCCACGTCAGGATGTCGTAGATATTGCGACCGAGAACTTCTTCTTCCGTCATGCGCTGCTCGGCCATCCAGCTCGCGCTGGCCATCATCACGCGCATGTCCTTGTCGCACATCACGATCGGCATCGGCGCGGCTTGCACAAAGCGGCGCACCGTGGAGTCGGCGTTGAGTGCGGCCTGCAGCGCGGAATGACCGTCCGTCTTGTCGACTACCACGCCATGCATCGCCTCGACCTGCCCGCGCGCGTCGATCGAAACAGCGCCGGCGACGCGCACCATCCGCGTCGTCCCATCGGCGCGGCGCACCCGGAACGTGTGGCGCATCGGCTTGCGCTTGTCATAGGCTTCGCGCGCCGCAGCAATTGCGTCCTGCCGGTCGTCGGCGAGGATCATCTCGACCAGATCGGTCAGCACCAGTGGCGGGGCGGCCGGGTCGAGGCCAAGTATCCGGGCGGCGCCCTGCGAGCATTGCAGTTTGAAATCGCGGCCCGCACGCCAGTGGCCGATGTCACCGACCTGCTCCACAGCATCACGCGCGGCCACGGTCTCCTGACGTTCGCGCTCGAGCAGGTCCTGCTTGGTGACATCGCGACCCACGAAGGAGATCAGGCCTTCGGGACCCATCCATGTCAGTTCGGATTCGATCAGGCGCGTCTCGTGCCCAATGCGAAAGCGCAGCTTCAGTGTCCGTGTTGAGATCTTTTCGTTCAGCCCCCGCAGCGTCTCGCGGACGCCTTCGCGGGCTTCCGCTTCAATGAAGGAGATGATCGAGGCGTCATGCGCACCGCCCGCAGGTCCGGTCAGCCGGCGAAATGCGATGTTGGCGCGAACGACGCGTCCCTCTTGGTCGATCAGCGCGAACGACTCGGTCACGGCGTTCAGGAAATGCTCGGTCGCGCTGTCGAAACAGCGGTCGATCACCTCTGCGGGTGACGCCGAGCCCATGGGAAGCGGAGCAGAGGTCATCTACACGATAAGCCCAAGAATCTAAGGTGGACCATCTCGCGTCAGAAGCGTTAACAAACTTGTAGAACCCTCATGCGGCAAACGGTGTTTTTGGCCCGGTTTCTGGCGGGAATCTGACGATCCAGCGTACTTAACCGCCTACAGCGAAAGTGCCTGCCGGGCCACTTCGATGCGTTCCATGTGGGAATAAAACGGCGCCCAGTCGTCAGAGTCCGCAATCCGGCCCCACAACGCTTCGACCTCCTCGATCAGCAGGCTAGCCGGCAGTTCACCCTGAAAATAAGCGTGCGTCAGTCTTTCTGGCCTTTCCGGCGTATGCGCCAAGAGCAGGCGCCTGACGTCCTCGAAGTCGGACGACGCATACAATCCGGCCAGCGGGCTCAACCGCGCGCGCTCAAGGCTTGCCTCCCCGCCGAACCAGTCGAAGAACACCTGCGGCCATGTTGCGCGGGTCTGACCCATCCAGCCGAACAGCGCCTTCATCAGCTCGACCGCTTCATCCGCACCGATGGGTTTCAGCCCCAGCACGCCAAGCACCTGGCGCGGAAATGCTTCGCGATAGGCCAGTTCGTAAGTCGCAAGTTCCCGCTCCAGATCGGCGGGCTCGGCATGCAATGTCAGGCAGTTCGCAAGCTGACTGAGATTCCACAATACTGCCGAAGGCTGCCGGCCGAATGCATACAGCTTGGTCTCGTCAAAGTACGCCGCGGTAAAGCTCGGGTCCGAATACGGCAGGAAGCGCCACGGTCCGTAGTCGAAACTCTCCCCCGTCACCACCATGTTGTCGGTGTTGAGTACGCCATGCACGAAGCCCGCCGCCATCCATCCGGCGGCCAGATCCGCGGTCGCCCGCACGACCTCGCGCAGCAAGCCAACCGCCGATGCCGCTGTGTCGACGCCAGCAGCGGACGGATGGAAATGTCGGATGCAATAGTCAACCAGCCGCGCCATCGCTTCGGCATCGCCTGCGTGCGCCAACCGCTGGAATGTGCCGAACCGTACATGGCTGTGCGACAGGCGGACCAGCACGGACGATCGCGTCGGCGAAGGTTCATCACCGCGATGCAGTTGTTCACCCGTCTCGATCAACGAGAACGCCTTCGACGTGTAGACGCCCAGTGCTTCCAGCATCGAGGCCGCCATGATCTCGCGCACCCCGCCCTTAAGGGTCAGCCGCCCATCGCCCTGTCGCGACCATGGCGTCTGGCCAGACCCCTTGGTACCAAGATCAAGCAGTCGGTTCTGATCATCGCGTAGCTGCGCAAACAGGAAGCCGCGCCCGTCGCCCAGCTGCGGGTTGTAAGTTTTGAACTGGTGCCCGTGATACGCCAGCGCCAGCGGCTTTTCGAGCGAACCCTCCAGCGGCGCAAACCTGCCGAAGTGATCAACCCACGCCGCGTCGTTCAACTCACCAAGGCCCACACGCTGCGCCCAACGCTGGTTGCGCCAGCGCAGTGTGTGTTGCGGAAACGCTGCAGGCTCGACCTCCGTATGGAACCGGCTGTCGAGTTCGAGGATCGCCTGCTCGGGCCTGTAAGACGTCACTTGGCTGGCGGCAGCAGCACGACCGGAATGCGAACCGAACGCGCAGGTCCGCGAATGTCATTCGCCTCATCAATAAATTCCGGCATGTCTTCGCTGAGGATCAGCTCGGCGCTGGTTTCCCTGGTCACGTCGAATGCGAGTTCGGCCTTGAACCCGACCGGTCCGGGGTCGGTCCAGTTCTTGTCACCCGCCTGCATCGCCGGCGCCTGCGACAGCACTTCACCATCGACCACAAGCTCGGCGACGAACTGCCCCTCAAAGAACCAGTCGTTGATCGCACTTCCTTCCGCCACCAGCGGGCTTGTGGCGCGAGCGGCCGAGACAGGCGAAACGACCGTGATCTCGCCAGCAGGCGCTGCCTTGTACTTCGACGCATCAGCCGATGGCGCCACGGGCGTCTCGACAACAGGCGCTTCCGGCTCTTTCGGCGGGGCAGCCTCGGGCGCGCACGCGCTCAACAGCAACGCGGCAAGGGCGGCATGCTTGATCATCAACTGTCTCCACTAAACTTTGTGCACTCTAGAGCGAATTTTGCGAATGCCAAAATCCCGCCTGAATTGTCCGGCAGACCGTGCTGCGTCGGGGGACTTCCCCGCACTGCACGTCTTTGCACTTCAATGGAGCCACGCAGGCCATGAGGCGACTGAAACTAACCAGCTCGCCCCTCTGTATCCCAGGGGGCGGTCACCGCTTCCCGGTTTGGCCCGATAGCGTCTGACCTCGCGAAAATGACCCTGGCTGCGCCGCACAATCGTGTGCGCGCGGAGCCGCGTATCCGATGATCCGCCTTGCCGGCGGCATTGCGAGCGCACGTCGAGAGGAGACGCGACAATGGTCGCGCAAATGTTCAACCGCGCGCCCCAGCGGGCGCGCACGGCGACGCCCTTGCTGGCGTTCATCGCCGGCGATTTCGCCGACGCGGTGGCGCACGTCTGGCCCGCGCCGCACGGCGAATTCTTCGCCCTGCCCGCCGCGCGCCGCCATGCTGCGGCGATCCTGCTGGCCGGACTTCCAAGCCAGTCCGTCTCGCCGACGGACATCCGCCGTCTGGTCGAATACCAGCGCGACGCCGTCGTGGCGGAAGCCGTCGCTGGCGATCTCGCAACCGGCCTGATGCGCGCGCTGTCCAAGGCAGGCGAAATCCTCTGGCGGCGCGAAAACTATGCAACCTTCGTGCAGCTGATGGCTGATCCGATGGGAAACGAAGTGCTGCGTCACCTCGACGATGTCCGCCCCGAGGTGTTCGCACCGATCGCAGCCCTGCCGCCTGCCCTGCGCATGGTGACGATCGTTCGCGTCGTGCCGTCGGCTGCTGCGGCGGCCGATCTTGCCCGCGCTTTCCATCTGGCGGCGATGATGCGCGAACCGGATGCTGGCGCGCGCATCGCTCGCCGCTGGGGCGCCGGTGGAGACACGCGCGCCGTGTTCATGCGCGCTCATGCGGACATGACCCCGGAAGTGTTCCGCACGGCGACGCCTGCGCCTGTTCTCGATGCGCCGTTCGTTCGTGTCGCGAACCGCAAACAACTGGAGGATGTGGCCCTGGAATTCCGCAACTGCCTCGCCGAGCATGGCGGGCGCATCGCGGAAGGAAAGATGGCCGCCTATGTCTGGCGCGCCGAACCGCTCGCCGCAATCGCGCTCAGCCGCGATGCGGCAGGCTGGCGGCTGTGCGAGGCTAAGGCGCCTGACAACGTCGATCTGGATGAACGCTTTCTGCGTGAACTGGTCTCGCGTCTCCAGCGTGACGGCATTCGCACTGGCCTTTCCGTCCAGTCGCTCATGTCGCGTCTCGACGATTGGGCCAACGGTTGCGCCTATCCCCGCACCGAGAGCGCGGGATTCATCGAATCTCTCGCGCTCGGCGATCTCTGGAGCTGATGGCGTGTTCCGCAACGACGCATGTGCGTACGGAACACGCCGCTTCGGGAACAAATCCTTCCCCCACGCGATTCGAGCTATAGGAGCATCACGGTTTGGCGCGCTTTGAAGAGCACTGGAACAAGCTGAAGGCAGCCGCCGGCAGCGCTTACGCGAGCACGCGCGACCGGACCCGCAAGATCCGTCGGACCAAACCCTCGCAGACTTTCCTGATCTGGACCGGATCGATCTTCGGCGTTGTCGTCGGTTCCTGGGTTCTGATGAACGTGCTTCTCGCAAATCCAGCCACAGGCACGCCCGTGGTGAACTGGGTTCTTGGAACCTTCATCGGAAAAAACGCCCAGGTTCAATCAGGGCACATCGAATATCCCTTCTCCAACAAGCTCATGCTCCGCTCGCTTTCCTGGCCCGGCACGGCCAAGGCCGAAGAGATCGACGTGCACTACGATTACTTCGGCTTCCTCCCCGGCCGCATCTGGGCCGATAGTGTCCGCGTTCGCGACGCCGAGATCACGCTTGTGCAAAAGGACAACCAGACACCTACTGCGCTCTATCCCCAGAAGTTCATCAACACGATCGACGCGCAGAACGTCGCGATCAAGTTCACGCACAACAACAGGCCACGCGTTGTGAAGATAATTCTGGCGAATGGCTCATTCATCGATGGCAGCCTGCGCGCCGAAGCGACCTCCGGAGACAACGAGATCAACTTCGACGGCCTGCAGCGCGACTGGGGCGGCGCGCTCAAAGGGTCAATCACATTGCGCGGACAGAATCTCGCAGACCTCGCCGACATTGCTGGCGCGGCGGCGCCCGACACTCCGCCGTTCGACATCAAGGGCGCTCTGTCTGTTCAAGGCCAGACATGGTCTCTCGAGGACATGAACGGCAAGCTCGGCGACAGCGATCTGGGCGGGCTGGTGCGTATCAACCTTGCTCAGAAGAAGCCTTTCCTCACTGTCGCGCTGAAATCCAGCAAGCTCGACTTCGATGATCTGGGCGTCGTATTCGGCATTCCGGTCGGCACTGGCAAGGGCGAGACCGTCAATGAAACTCAGAAGAAAGCAAAGGCCGCATTCGACAGATCGGCGCGCCTCATCCCCGATGCTCGCATCGACTTCACGCGCTTCAATGCCGTCAATGCCGATATTGAGTTCGTTGCCGCCAAGGTGATCGACGCCCCGGTCGGTATCTCCTCGCTCAACCTGAAGGGCACGCTGCGTGATGGCGTGCTGGATTTCGAACGCGCGCTGGTCACATCGGACGGTGGCGATCTGGACGCGAAAATCCATCTCGACGCCCGCAAGGATCCGGCCACCACAAAGGCGACCGGTACGCTTTCAAAGGTGTCGATCAACCAGATCGCGCCGAACAATCTGATCCGCGGCAGACTGAACGGCGTGTTCGCACTCAGTTTCACCGGCTCAGGATTCCGTGAAGCCGCCGCCACCGCGAATGGCGAGGCGGGTGTCTGGTCCAACAATAGCGAGCTCTCGAAGTTCGCGACCGAAGGCGCCGGGCTCGACCTCGGCGAAATTCTTCTGCTCTTTGCGACCGAAGACAAGAACAAGCCCGAGTTCATTCCCTCACGCTGTCTTGCCGCCAACATCGCCTTCAAGAATGGCATGGCGACCCTGCAACCCGCCGTCATCGAGAACAAGGACAGTCTGGTCGCGGCCACGGGCGGCGTGAACCTCAAGACCGAGGCGATGGATATCCAGATCTTCGCAAAGCCGCACGATGTATCGGTTGGCACCATCTCTGGCGACATCAAGCTCGGCGGCACGCTGCGCAATCCGACGTTCGAGGCATTGAGCGAGGCGACCCTGCTTCAGGCTGCCGCCTCAGCTGTGCTGTCCTCGATCACGGGCGCACTCGCAATCCTGCCGTTCATCCAGACCGGTGGTGAGCCGGATGCGCCGTGCGCAGCCCTGCTCGCCGACGCAAAAGAAACGAACACACGCAGCAACCCCGCCGCGAAAGTTGTCCCAAAAGCTGGCTAGCTAGAGTGCGATCAGCTTTGGTGGAAGCGGCTGCGCGGCGGCATGCGCTCTGGCTTCCTTGTTACGATTCGGGTTCACGCCTTCGGTGGAACGCCATAGGCGATTCCACCTCAGCCGATCCGATACGCTAGATGCGAATACTGCCGCCGTTGATTTGCTGGAACAGCTCAGGCGTCACGCGCTGATAAGAGAGGGCGTCATTGTCCGCGACGAAGATCAGGTCTGTTGTCGCGGCCGGATCGAAGCCATCCTTCACCAGATCCACCTTGCGATACTTCATCGTTCCGGTCGTCTCGAGTTCGGCCTTGAAGCGCAAAAAAACCGGGCGCGCATAGGGCGGCAGGTTTTTCACAAGGTGCGCATAGAGCGCCCTCAGGTCGATGTCCTCCGGCGTGATCGCGGCCATGCCTGCGCGTCCATCCTGTCCCGGAACCTGCACGCCATAGACAATTGCCTGCGTGATATTCGGCATTGCCGAGATCGCAATCTCGACTTCGCTCGTGGAGACGTTCTCGCCCTTCCATCGAAACGTGTCGCCGATGCGGTCGACGAAATAGACATAACCGTCCGCGTCCATACGCAACAGGTCGCCGGTGCGGAACCAGAGGTCGCCTTTTTCGAACACATCGCGAAGCAGTTTCTTCTTCGACTGCGCCTCGTCATTGTAGCCATCAAAGCGCTGACGCGGCTCGTCATTGATCGGCCCGACCGCTTCACCAATCTCGTCTGCCGCAGCCTCGATGCAGAGCCCGTCAGCCCCGCGCACAGGCTCTTCTGCCTCCACGTCGAAGCGGATGATCCGCGCCGGGAGACGCGAACGCAGCAGCCGCGGAATGCGTCCGACGGCGCCGATCTTTCCGTCGAGATTGAAGAAGTTCACATTGCCTTCGGTCGAGCCATAGAACTCGACCAGCTGATGGATGCCCGTCCGCTTGACGAACTCTGCCCACACATCGGCACGCAGGCCGTTGCCGAATCCCTTGGTGATGGTGTGGCTTCGCTCGAGCGCCGTCGGCGGCTGGTTCATCAGATAGCGGCCAAGCTCGCCGATATAGACCAGCATGGTGGCTTGATTATCTATCGCCTCCTGCCAGAAGTGCGAAGCAGAAAACTTGCGCTGCAGGATGATGCAAGCACCCGCATTCAACGCAGTACCGACGCCGCACATGCCGCCTGTGGCGTGATAAAGCGGCAGGGTCAGCAGGATGCGGTCATTGTGGTTCGCTTCGGTCGCGTCCTTGAACACGCGCATCAGGCCACGCGCCCGCACGCCGGTTATTTTTGCAGCTTTCGGCAAACCTGTCGTCCCAGACGTATAGATGTAGAGCGCGACGTCCCCGCCCTTCATGCCCGCGCGCAATGACTTGTCGGGCCGGCCAGGCGCCGACTGGTCAACGGTCTTGTCGATCCGTGTGGCGCCTTCAACGTCGCCACCAAGAACGAACGCTCCCAGTGTCAGCGGCGCCAGATCACGCGCAGCTGCATAGTTCGGCGCCAGCTCGGGATTCATCACGATGGCCTTGCAGTCCACCACTCTCAGGCAGTGCGCCAGACCCGCGCCGGTGAGGTTGTAATTGATCAGCGCGGTCTTTACGCCGATCTTCGCCATACCGGTCCAGAAGGCAATGTAGTCGGGCCGGTTCTCCATGAAGAGCGCGACCGTGTCGCCCTTTTTCAGCCCGGCCGACAGACCCCAGTGGCCAAACCGGTTCGCCCGCGCCTCGAAATCGGCATAGGCGATCTCCTGCCCTTCGAACAAAATGAAGATGCGCTCGGGATGATCGTCGACCGCATCCTCGATGGCGTCCGCGAGTGTGTAGTCCGCCTGAGGATCGAACTTGCCGATCGCACCGATGATGCGGCGGAAGCCGTTGATGTAGATCCAGTCACTCTTGAGGCTATCAATGAGGTTCATGGAATGACACCGTCTGGAGATCGGGAGTTGAACGCTACAGCCGCGCGATTAAGCTCGCGTTGACAATTTACGCACGCCTGCCTTCAAAGATGTGATCGCCACGTGCAGATACAACAGGCGCCGCATCGCACCATCGCGGAGAGGCGCAAATCAGGGACATTCCTCATGCGCTCGCTCATTGCCATGGCCTGCCTTGCCTTCGCCGCCTGCACCACCGCGATGGCGCAGCCGCCAACGACGACACCTACGCAGCCGCCGCCCAACAACAGTCCGATCCAGATGAACCGGGATGGCCCCGCCACGCGTGGGCCTGCGCGTAACCTGTCGCCGCAGGCTGGCCAGGAAGTCACCACCATCCGCTACTGGAAGATCAAGAAGGGCGCGTTCCCGCAATTCCTGAAGGCCTCGCAGGATGGCGTGTGGCCCTATTTCGAAAAGATCGGCGCCCGCATCGTGGGCATGTGGCAGGTGATCTCGCCGCCCGGCGGCAAGGAAGCCTCGCCCGACTATGACGAGGTCTACCTGACCACGCGCTATGCCAGCGTCGACCACTGGGCGGCGACGCGGGACGCCGCAGCCATGGGTGGCGATGGGCCCGACTATGCTGCGCTACAGGCCGCTCTCGCCGTGCGCCAGTCGCTCACCATTGAATCGAAAGTGACATTCATGCAGGGCGTCGTCGGCCCGCTCGCACCCCTCTACATGCCGGGCACAGGCGAGACTTTCGTACCCGCACCCTGACACGCACTACGAACAACTCTCCGGCTTCATCTCTATGCGGGTAAACTTCACGCCGACCGGACCCGTGTTGGTGATCGAATGCGGCCCCTCGGGCGGCGACCACACGGTGCGATACCCACCCGTCGGCTTCACTTCGTTCTGTGCGACCTGCACGAACTTGCCATCTACCATCCTGTATTCCGTGTAGACAAAGACCGCGCCGCCATCGCCGCCGGTCTCGCCCATAATCACGCTCGGCAACGCGTGAATGTGTATGGGCTCGCTGGCGCCGGGAGGCAGGCGAATTTCCAGCACCCGCACATGCTCATCCTCGAACAGCACGTGATGCGAATAGGGCGCGGCCGTCACCGCATCATAGGGACTCAATTCCGGCTGGCAGAACACCGGATCAGGCGGCAGATGCTGTTGCGCCTGGGCCGCTGGCGCCAGCAGAAGCGCTGTAATGATCGTTGCAATCCGCATGGGGTCCTCCCTGCTTGCGATCGCCCAGTCTGACCACGCTGGCGGGTCAGCGGCAATGATCGGCGCCACTTCCAGCTTGACGTCTCCCCGCCCGCATGGATTACGCCGTGGGCAGGAGTCGCCGATGTCCAACCTCATCTTCCGCTATGCCCGCAAGGGCGACGCCGCCGCGATTGTCGACATGATCGAGCGCGCCTATCGCGGTCCTGAAGCTGCCGGCAAATGGACATCAGAAGCTGGTCTACTGAAGGGGCCGCGCACCAACCATGACGAGATCGTCGCCCTGATCGACCGCGAAGATTCGCGTTTCATCCTGGCCGAGGAAAGCGGAAAGCTCATGGGCTGCTGCCTCGTACAGGGCGTGGGCCGCGACCCGGCGCCCGGCTCAGCATATGCGGAAACATTCGGCGTCCCGAATTATCACGGCGAGAAACTGGCGCCCACAATCAACGCTGCCTATTTCGGCATGTTCGCCATCGAGCCGGATGCGCACGGCGGCGGTCTCGGCAAGACCGTGATCGCCGAAGCCGAGCGCCGCGTCTCCGAACTCTGGGGCGCCAACCAGATGGTGATGACGGTGATCAACCTGCGCGATGAACTGATCGCCTGGTACGAACGGCGCGGCTATCGCCAGACCGGCGCGACGCTGCCCTTCCCGTTCACCGAGACCTCTGGCGAAACGCACCGCGACTTCCATCTCGTCGAGATGCGCAAGGACCTGCTCTGAAGCTTCGCGATGCTGAAACGCGATGCTGAAAGACTAGCGGCGCGACGTTCTGCAGGCTAATCTCCGCCCCAGATGTGAGGGGATCATGATACTGGAAACCATCGAGGTCGGCGGCTGCCGGTCCTACCTGCTCGGCTGCCAGCAGACGCATGTCGCCGCACTGATCGATCCGGAGATCAGCGCCGTCGAGCGCTATCGCGGCCTCGCTGCGCGCCATGGCATGACCGTTCGCTATGTCATCGACACGCACACCCACGCCGACCACTTCTCCGGCGCACGCGAGCTTGCACGCACCCTCGGCGCCCAGGTGGTGATGAGCCACCTCTCCCCCGCCCCCTATGTCGACCTCCGGCTCGGCGATGGCGACATGCTTCTTGTTGGCGCGCTGCGCTTGCAGGCGATGGCGACCCCCGGCCACACCGCGGACTCCACCAGCTACATCGTGGACGGACACGTCTTCACCGGCGACACCCTCCTGATCGGCGGTACGGGCCGCACTGACCTGCCAAGCGGTGATCCAGACAATCTCTATGACAGCCTGTTCGGCCGCCTTCTGAAGCTTGATCCCGCAACACAGATCCACCCCGCCCACGAATACAAGGGCCGCACCGGTTCAACCATCGCAGAGGAGGTCGCCTCCAACCCGCGCCTCCAGAAAACCGATCGCGCAGAGTTCGTCGCCATGATGCGCGCGCTCAACGCCTCCGCGCCGACGCACCTCACCGAAGCGTTGCGCGTCAACATGAGCGGCAAGACGTCCGTGGCCCAGCTCCTTGCAGAGGCCGGGTCAGCCACGCCCTTCATGTCCATGGCGGAACTTTCCTCACGCCTGTCCGCCCGTCAGAACGACCTCATCGTCCTCGACGTCCGCGAGAGGGATGCGTTCGATGGCGGCCACTTGCCCGGCGCGATGTTGCTGCCGCGCGGCCAGCTTGAACTGCGCGTCAACGACGCCTTCCCCGACCCCACCGTGCGCATCGTCGCGGTGTGCGAGTTCGGAAAAATCTCGACCCTCGCCGCAGCAACCCTGCGCTCCCTCGGCTTCATGCACGCCTCCGCGCTAGACGGAGGCATGAAAGCCTGGCGTGAGGCTGGCTACCCGACCGAAAAATAATCCGCCGCGCGACCCTACCCCCTCGTTCCGGCGCACGATCTCTGGCACGATCAGCACGCGGTCGGCACCGGGGACGCTCATGAAGATCAGACTCGCAATTGCCGCGCTGGTGGCCGTGCCCGCTCTTACGGCCTGCACGACCGACGAGATGGCCTTGTTCGGCGCCGCGCTGTCGCTCTACAGCGACATCGAATATCTCGACGGTGACTGCGCCTTCGTCCTGCATAAATACTACGACAGCGACGGACACCACCATTGCTCGGTCAGCGACGACGAATACCATCAGGACAGCAACGGCCATCATCACGACCGGAACTAGAGCCGGATCGGCTGAGGTGGGATCGCCAACGGCGTTCCGCCGAAGTCGTAAATCCGACCCGCAACGAGGAATCTAGAGCACATGCCGCCTCGCTGTTGCTTCCGCCAAAGCTGATCGTGCTCTAGCGCTAGCCACGATCCAGCGCCTTTGCCTTCGAGCCGGAGCGGCCTACACTGCCGGCATGACGCAAACGTTTCGCATCGCCAGCCGCTTCAACGGACCTCACGATTCCGCCAATGGCGGCTATTCCGCCGGCGTTGCAGGGCGCCTGTTGCACAATGCCGAAGCCGTCGAGGTCACGTTGCGCGCAGCCATTCCGCTCGAACAGACATTGCGCGCTCACCCGACAGACACCGGCCTCGACATCATGACGGACGATGCCGCCACCCGCATCCAGATCATGTCACTGCGCGCCGTCCATCTTGAGATGCCTGACACGATCTCGCCCGGTCTGGAGGCCGCAAATGTCGCCGCCGCAACTTTCCGCACTATCGACGACCATGTCCTACCGCACTGTTTCGTCTGCGGTCCCGCGCGCGCCAAGGGCGACGGCTTGCGCATCTTCACAGACTGGCTGAAGGATCCCGCCGGCATCGAAAACCCGAACCCTTTCCCGGTCGTGGCGGCGCCGTGGTATCCAACGCCCGACCTCGCCGATGCTTCAGGTCTGGTCGCGCCGGAATTTCTCTGGGCCGCCCTCGATTGCCCCGGCGCCTTCGCCATCGACGTCGAACCCATCCTGCTCGGCCGCATCGCCACACGCATCCTCACGCGCCCGTCCACAGATGCGCCCATTGTCGTCGTCGCCTGGGCGAAGGGCCGCGACCGCCGCAAGCACTTCGCCGGGTCGGCTCTCTTCAACGAAGCAGGCGATCTCCTCGCCTTCTCCGAACAGACCTGGATCCAGATCGACGCCCACGCTCCACCGAAAGAACTCTGAAGGCGCATAGCCGACACTGGACGCGCCGCACGATTTCAGCGCAAATCGCGACATGGCTGTTGCCCTTCTTGTAATCCTTGGCCTCCTCGCGGTGGTTGGTCTTGTAATGTGGATCCTCGGAATCCGCATCTCCTACCGCATCGAGCAGCAGCGGGCTGACGGACAGCCCCGCCCGGGACTCGTCATGACCAACATGTTCCGTTCGGCCTTCTGGGCGCCGATCGATGACAAGGCCAATCCGAAACTTCGCCGCCAGCTGCAGATCTATATCTACGGCGCGCTAGGTTGCATGCTGGTGATGGCTGCTGGCAGTTTCGCGCTCCCCCTGCTCGCGGTTCAGGAACGCGTGCAGAAGGCCGAGGGGTCGCTCGCACCCCTCGACCCCACCGGCACAACGCTCAGCTATATCCGCTCCAATCAGGACGGCACGCTGCCCGAATTCGTCTACGTCCACGCTGTCTCGCCGACCGAGGTTCACGTCGCTAAGATGGTCTCTCCCTGCACCGACGCAGCTTATGTCACCGGCGTGTTCGATCCCATTACACACGAAGCCACGCGTCTCGTCGGTGGCCGCCTCAATCGCGAGGGCCGACAGATACCGCAGGTGTGGCTCACCTTGCTGCCCGAAATGCGGAAGATGGAAGTCCGCTTCGGCGCAGCCGATGCCACAATTGAAGAAGAGCATGACGCGCCAGCCGCCCCATGGCGCATGTATGATTTCGACCTCGCGGAGTTCGCCTTGTTCGGACCGCGCGAAACGAAAAACTTCACGTTCGGTTTCGCCATGGCCTGGCCCGATGGAACCAGCCCGGCCTTGCGCATCCTTGGCGACGTTAAAGCGGACTTTCTCTACACCTCCGACAAGGGCGCACAGAATCATTTCCGCATCGGCGGCCCGGCCTTCACCGACCCACTCATCGGCAATCGCGGCGGCGAGATGATCACCGACGCCAAACTTGGCCATGTGATCGAAGCTCACTTCGGCCGCCCCAATCACACCGGCTACGCCAACTTCCAGCTGAAACTGATCGCCGCCACCCCCGCCCCCGAAGGCGACGCCGTCTGGCGCAAGGCGCTGGCTGGTCACTGGGCCAACTGCCCGGCCGAGACGAAAAACAAGTAGCGTGGTCGCGCGAGTATCCGCTTGCATCTGGACCCGCCCGCTCGCGCGCCTTAAGCACGCGCATGGGACACGCTGGCAATGGAGCCGGAACGCGAATGACTGAAGCGCCTGTCACCGCAACGCCGCCGCACGGCGCCATCCCGCCCGAAAAGCTGCTGCAGGGTCTGCGTGGTCAATTGCAGAAGGACGAACATGTGCTGTGGCAGGGTCGCGGCAGCGGGCGCGCGCTCGACGCGTTCAGCCGTAGCCTGCTGATCCGGTTCGCGCTGCTTGCTGTCGGCGCTGGCCTTCTGATCTTCCTGATGCTCGACAACCGCAACCCGGCCTACAACTGGGTTGCCTGGGTGTTGCTGGCGCTGCTGCTGTTCCGCGTCGGTCTTTATGTGTGGCAAACCTCGGCGACGCCGTCGCGCCAGGTCGCCATGCTCACCACGCAGCGTGTCGTCTCAGTCGACCTCCTGCGCCCGATGGCCAACTGGGTCATCTCGCATGGCGGCGAAGGTCGCGCCGATGGCAAGCACGTGCCGCCCCAGCCGATCGTCGTCACCGGTAGGAAGGCGCGCGGCCACATCCGGCTCAACCACGCGCCGCAGAACAAGCGCGCCTATCCGCCCTACATTATCTTCAACGCCGAGACCCCGCTCGCGGTCGCCCAGCAGATCAAGGCAGCGCTGCAGATCGACCAGCCGATCGAGGATCGCACGAAGTGACCACGCCCGGCGCGATCTGGACGCCACACCTGCAGCCCGGCGAGCGCATCGTGTGGAGCGCCGACGTATCCCTCGCCCTTCGCCGCGCCGACATCAACCGCCAGCGCCTGATCTATGGCGGAGCAGGCGCATTCTTCGCCCTTGTCGCGATCATGCTGGCCGCACGCTTCGCCGAATCCCTCATGCAGGCCACCACCACCCCCACCCTCTTCGCCGCTCTCACGCCCCTCTATCTTGTCTTCGCCCTGACGATGGGCGCACTCGCGCTCTGGGGCTTTCGCAAGATGAGCATGCGCGCCCCCGCCGCCATCTACTACGTTGCCACTGACGCGCGCCTCCTGTCGCTGGACGCCTCTGGCGCTATCGTCGGCGAGTTGCAGAAGGCCCAAGTCGACGGCGTCATCGCGGGGGGCCGCCGCCGCACGCCAGACATCTACGTTCTCAGCAAGGACGACCCAGACGAAAAGCGCGTCTTCGCCATCGAACACATCGAGCGCCCGCTCGAAGCCAAGGCGATGATCGAGGACGCCTATCTGCCGCCACCCGAAGAACCGTCACCCTAAGAACCAGTGTAACTGCGCCGCTTGCCTCCCTGCCCGCCTCAGCTATGTTGCGCGCATCCGAGGGGCGCGGGCGGAAGCCTGCTGAGATCGTCTCTAGCAAGAGCGAGCACCCTTAGAACCTGATCCGGGTCATGCCGGCGCAAGGGACGGGAATCGATGGCAGACCTATTCGCAGTCCAGAATCCGCTCACGCTCAAGCTGGCGCTGTTCGTCGGTGCGTTCCTCATCGCCGCATCCAGCGCGCTGATCCGTCCGTCGCTGGCCGCCAGCCTGCTCACCAGCATCAAGCAATCGCCCGGCGTCATCCACGCCACCGGCGCCGTCACCGCTTTTGCCGGCGGCGGACTCCTGGTCGTTCACACGGACTTCTCCTCGATCACCGCCGCGCTCGTCACGCTCACCGCCATCTGGTGGGCGATCGAGGGCCTCGGAATGCTCGCCATCGGCCACCTCCTGAAGATCGCAACCCCCGCCGCGATCCGCGCCTACGCCCTCTCCAACATTCCGGCGCTGATCATCGGCGCCTTCCTCATCAACGCCGGCCTCGCCGGACACGTCACGGAGCTCACGCCATGAATAAGCACCTCGACCCCAAATCCATCGAGCCGTTCAAGGTCACCACCGGCCCCTTGCCCGCGAGCACAAAACTCTACTCTCCCGCGCCCGGCCTTCCTGCCGATCACCCGCCCGTCCTCGTCCCCTATCGCGAGATAGCGCTGCATCCTTCCGCGAACGAACCGCCCGTCCGCGTTTATGACACCACCGGCCCCTATTCCGATCCCGCAGTCGCCATCGACGTGCACGAGGGCTTGCCCCGCATCCGCCTACCGTGGATCGCCGCGCGCGGCGACGCCGCCCCCTATGGCGGCCGCCACATCAAGCCGGAAGACAATGGTCACGTTACCGGCGACAAGCTGGTCACGCAATTCCCGTTCCTCAACGTGCCCCAGCGCGTGCAGCCCGGCAAACGCCTCACGCAATATCAGTATGCCAAGGCCGGCATCATCACCGCCGAGATGGCCTACGTCGCCCACCGCGAAAACATCTGCCGCGAGGCCATGGCCGAAGGCGCCGAGGCGCGCCGCGCCGATGGCGAAGACGTCTTCGCAGCTTCATTCCCCGCCGAAATCCCGGCCTTCATCACACCCGAGTTCGTGCGCTCCGAGATTGCCCGCGGCCGTGCCATCATCCCCGCTAACATCAACCACCCCGAGCTTGAGCCCGTCATCATCGGCCGCAACTTCCTGGTGAAGATCAACGCCAACATCGGCAACAGCGCCGTCACATCTTCAGTCGAAGAAGAGATCGAGAAGCTCGTCTGGTCGATCCGCTGGGGCGCCGACACCGTGATGGACCTTTCCACCGGCCGCAACATCCACAACATCCGCGACTGGATCATTCGCAACTCGCCCGTCCCCATCGGCACCGTGCCGATCTATCAGGCGCTCGAAAAAGTCGGCGGCGATCCCGACAAGCTCGACTGGTCCGTCTTCAAGGACACCCTCGTCGAACAGTGCGAACAGGGCGTCGACTATTTCACCATCCACGCCGGCGTCCGCCTGCAATATATCCACCTCACCGCCAAGCGCGTCACCGGCATCGTCAGTCGCGGCGGCTC
>JBBQJV010000031.1:0-44189 GCA_038326205.1 Caulobacterales bacterium
GGGTCACGAGACTGCTTGACGCGGTCGCGTGTGAGCCCGAAACGGGAGGTCATCCCGCCGCGGAGGGCGTCTTATAGTGACGAAGGATCGACCACGCAACCGGCCCGGAAACGGCCAGAAATCCGGGCCTTTCCGCAATAGTGGCGGATCAGGCGGCCGGGGGCGCGACCGCGCGGGCAGCGGGGCTCGCGAGGGAGGCGAATCTGGCGCGGAGGGTTCTGAAGGAGCCGCGAGCAAGCCGTGGGAGAAGAATCGTCGGCCTCAGGGCGGGCGGAACAATGCGCCGCGATCGTTCGAGCGCAGGGAGTCTTCGTTCGAGGAGCATGGCGAAGTCTGGATCTGGGGGCTGCACGCTGCCGGAGCGGCGCTGGCCAATCCTAAGCGGCGGATCACCAAGGCCTATGTCAGTCCCAATGGTGCCATCCGGGCCGGGCTTGATCCCAAGGCGTTGCCGAAATTCGCAGAGCTTCTCGAGCCGCGCGACATCGACATGCGCCTGCCGCCGGGGGCAGTGCATCAGGGGCTCGCGGTGCGCTGCAAGCCGCTGGACGGGATGGACATCAGCGATGCGGTGATGCGGGCGGAGCAGCCAATCGTCATTCTCGATCAGGTCACTGACCCGCAGAATGTCGGCGCGATCTTCAGGTCGGCGGCGGCGTTCGGGGTTGGGGCGGTGGTGATGCAGACGCGGAATGCGCCGGTTGCGGGCGGGGCGCTGGCGAAAGCGGCTGTGGGCGCCATCGAGACGGTTGAGGAGGTTCGGGTCGTCAATATCTCGCGGGCGATCGACGAGTTGCGTGATGCGGGCTGGAAGGTGATCGGGCTAGCGGGCGAAGCCGAGATGACGCTGGACCAGGCTGTGAAGGGTTCTGAGCCGGTGGCCATTGTGCTGGGCGCCGAGGGGCCAGGCATTCGCCATCAGGTGGGCAAGGCCTGCACGATGCTGGCGCGCATTCCGATGTGGCCGGGCATGGAAAGTCTCAACGTTTCCAACGCGGCGGCGATTGCCTTCTACGAGGCGATGCGCCGAATCGGTGCGGCTCTGCCGCCGGCGAAGGCCGCCCGGCCCATCGATGCGGATGACAGTAGTATTGACGACGAAGCCGACTAGAATTCGGGAGTATTCTTCAAGGAGACCCGGATGAACCGGATAGTTATCGCCGCCTTGCTTGCTCTGGTCGCCATTGGCGCCGGATCGGTGTGGGCTATCGGGCAGTTTGGCGGATCCGCCAGTCCCATAGTCAGCGAGCCGCGCGAGCCTGTCGTGCGGGAGCCTGAGATTGTGGCCGCTGTCGAGCCCGCGACGGCGCCACCCGTGACCCCGGCCAAGCCTGCTGGTACGCCCGTCAAGCCGAAGACGCCGAAGACGCCGAAGACGCCGAAGGCGACGCCAGCGCCGGCACCGGGGCCGAAGGAAGCAACAAAGGTTGATCCGCTCCCGGCAACAACTCCGACGCCGACCGAACCGGCAGTGACGCCGCAGGCCGTCGAGACGCCGGCTGCGCCTGCCGCTCCCAAGACCGCCGAGCAGAAGGCGAAGGATGCGCTCAACACTGCGCTGGGCAAGGCCGGAATTCCGACGAGCACTCCGAAGACGCCAGCGACCCTTCAGCCGACGACGCTGGCGCCAACGACTTCCGAACCGGCAACTCAGGCGCCGAGCGCGCCTGCTGTTACGCCGGCGCCTCAACCCGCCGCCCCATCGGAGCCAGTTGTGAGCGTGCAGAACGCACCCGCGCCAACGAACAAGCCAGCCGTGCAGGCGCGTGCGCAGGCGTCCGATGACAATGTGCCGGTCGCCAGCGTTCCGGGCGTGACGCAGGTCGCGGTGCCCGTCGGACTGGAAGCGCAATTCAAGTCGCGGCGCGTGACCTATAATCGTCCGCCGGAAAAGTTGGCGCTCAACAAGCCGGTCGATGTGTCGCTCGTTATCAACGCGACCAAGGATGAGAACGCGGGCAAGGCCGCGCTCGAAGGGTTCAAGGGCGAGATCGTCGAGCGCGATGTTGATCTGTCCGACACGGTGTCAGCGCAAATGACCGGCGCGGGATTCGATATCGTCACGCAGACGGTCGATCGCCAGCGTCTCTCGGGGCGTACGGTGAACCGCTGGCAGTGGCGCGTGACGCCGACCGAAGAAGGCGAGCATACACTGATGCTTGAGATTTTCGGTTACGCCACGGGCTCTCTCGACGCTGAACCGCTTGATGCCTATCGCGATGTGATCGCGGTGGAAGTCGAGCAGCTTGACCAGATCGTGACGTGGGCCAAGGGCGTGCAGCCTTTGTTTGCAGTGCTCGCCGCGCTGGCCGGTATTGGGTCAGCGATCTTTGCGTTCCTGAGATTCAGAGAAGAAAAGAAGCAGACGAAGGCTGGTCGGGCGAAGAACGAGTCTTAGGGGCGGAAGTCTCAATCCTTTTATCGCGATCGTCCTTTTACCGACGCGCGCAAGCGCGCTGCTCTGGATGAGCGCCAACTTTGGCGCCAATCTCGCTGAGCGCTCATCGTGAGCGGCGACCGTAGCGAGCGTTCGTCGAAGGGCGAGCGCGGGTTCGCAGGCCTACTTCATCAGATCCATCGCCGCTGCCGTCATTGCTTTCACACCCGCCGCCAGCGTCGGATCAGGATCGGGTGCGAACTCGGATGAGTGCAACGCGGGCAGGCCCTTCGCGCCGGGGAGTTGTGCGGCGTCGTACTTGTCGCGGCCGACTGCGCCGAGCCAGAGGAGCATGACGGGGATCTTGTCGGCGGTGCGGCCGTAGCGGGCGAAGTCTTCGCCGCCCATGCTGGGCGTTGCGGGATGCAGCGAGGGCGCCGGGAAGAGTTTTGCGAACACGCCTCCAAGCCGCGTCGCCAGCTCTGGGTCGTTATAGAGAGACGGGGTGAAGTCGTCCTTGATGCGTATCCAGATGCCTTTTGCCGGGTCGAGGCCAGCGGCCATCGCTTCGGCGCGCGCGATGCGCTCAATGCCTTTCAGAAGCTTGTCGCGCGTCGTGTCGGCGAACGAGCGGACAGTGAGCTGCATCGCGACTTCGTCGGGGATGATGTTGTGCTTGAAGCCGCCATTGAAGGCGCCGACTGTGACGACGGCGGATTCGCCCGCGGGAATTTCGCGCGACACCAGTGTTTGCAACGTCGTGACGATGCGCGCGCCGATGACGATCGGGTCTTTGGTGTCCTGCGGATAGGCGCCGTGGCCGCCGACGCCGTTCACTTTGAGGTCCACCGAGTCGACATTGGCCATCACATAGCCAGAGCCGATGCCGAGTTCGCCGGCGGGCAGGCTGGCGTGATCGTGCAGGGCGATTACTTTGTCGGGCTTGGGGAAGCGGGTGAACAGGCCATCCTCAAGCATGGCGAGCGCGCCGAGGCCGATCTCTTCGGCGGGCTGGGCGATCATCACCAGCGTGCCTTTCCAATCCGACTTGTGGGCGACGAGTTCGCGCGCTGTGCCGATCCAGGTCGTCATGTGAATGTCGTGGCCGCAGGCGTGCATCACGCCGGTAGTCTCGCCGCTCCAGGATGTGTCGCGGAGTTTCGCGGCATAGGGCAGGCCGGTTTTCTCGGTGAGCGGCAGCGCGTCCATGTCGGCGCGGATCATGATGGTGGGGCCATCGCCATTCTTCAGGACCGCGACAACGCCATAGCCGCCGACGCCGTCTTCGATCTTGCCGTATTCTTTCTGGGCGCGCGCCTTGGTCCACGCGTCGCCGACGCCGGTGGTGACTGTGAAGCCGAGGCGCTTCATTTCGGCGGCGAGGATGGCGGAGGAGTCCTTCTCCTGGAAGGACAGCTCCGGGTTGGCGTGGAGGTATTCGTAGATCTGGCGCAGTGTCTTGCCGTCAGCTTTGAAGGCGGGCTGGGCGGAGGCCTGTAGCGGGACCGTGGAGCACGCGGCCATAAGGACCGCGCCGAGGGCGAGGAAGGTCTGCTTCATGGTGGGGCTCCCGTGTGTGGGATGTTGATAGCGGCTTGAGGCGACGGCGTCACCATTGTTCGGTGCCACGCGCGCGGAGGCGGTCTCAGGCGCGTGCACGCTGAGGTGGGTTGGGCGAATAGCAAGTTGTGACTAGCGAACGGGGGGCCGCGCGAGCTGTGGCTGCCCTCTTCGTCTCGCTGCGAAGGCGCGGCGATCCGCCTCCCCCAGCGCTGCGTACTGAGGGAGGAAAAAGAATGGTGTTGCTTTCCTCCCTCGGCGGAGCCGGGGGAGGTGCCGCGCGACGCAGTCACGTGACGGGGGCAGCAACTGTTGCGCGCTTCGCACGGGTTGATGCTGTAGCGCTTGCATGGGTCTGCCACTTACGCGCGGGCGCAGGCTTCGAGATTGCCGAAGGCGCGTTGGTAGAACTGGAAGCGGTAACCGGTTTGTTCCCAGTCGTCGGAGGACTCAACGAGGGTGAACTCAACGGCGCGGTGGTCCCAGCCGAGGCGGCGGTAGGCTTCGCGCCACAAGGCGAAGTCCAGCCGGGCCTCGGCGTGCGCGGAGAGGATTGGGAAGTCATCGAAGGTTGACTTCGGGACCTTCTTCCCGCGCATGGCGCGGAAGCCGTTGGTGATCACGAGGATCATCAATGGCCAGAACTGATCAGGACACACAGCAGGGTCAGGATGTCGCGCAGCAGCCAGAGGGGAAGGCGGCGAGACTTCATGGGGGAAGTCTCTCATGAGCCGCCGACTGTAGGGTCGAGATAACGGGAAAGGGCGGCTTTGCGGACGCAAGCCATTGGAATTGCTGGAGTCGGACCGACGCGCGCGTGTGCACTTTCGGCGGATAAGTCGGGTTGAGCTGCCTCGATTGTGCACGTCTTCCCGCGCATGCGGGGAAGGGCGAACAAGCTTTCTGCGCATGGCAGGGGCAAAGTCGTGCGGGGGGAGAGTGATAAGCGCCGCAAGCGAGCAAGAGTTGACCGGAGGGGGCACTCCGCGTAGAAGCTGCGCCCCATGGCCCGTTCGTTTTTCAAGCGCTACTGGAAAACCATTACCCCCGCGGGGCTGATGGCGCGCTTGGCTTTTACGAACTAGCCAAAAGCTCGCCGACCAGCCCCGCCGGAAACCGGATGGGGTAGAGATCGCCCCGTCTCCCGGCTCAAGAGGAGACTACCCGTGACGCAGACCAGCCAGACCGCAGAGCCCAGGTCCAGCGCGGCCGTTGGTACGAAGACCGTGGCCGTAATCGGCGCGACCGGAGCGGTCGGCGCAGAGATGCTGCGCTGCCTCGAAGAGTCGCGCTATCCGACGGGGACGCTGAAGGCGTTCGCGTCCGAGCGGTCTGCCGGCAAGCGGTTCAAGTTTCGTGGCCGGGAAGTCGAGATGCAGGTGCTGACGGATGACGCCTTTGCGGGCGTCGATGTGGCGCTGTTTGCCTCCGAGAGCGATATCTCGAAACAGTACGTGCCGATTGCGACGGCAGCGGGTGCCTACGCGATCGACAACTCGTCGGCGTTTCGCATGGATGGAACAGTGCCGCTGGTGGTGCCTGAAGTGAATGGCGAGCTGATTACGCCATCGCAGAAGATTTACGCCAATCCGAATTGCGTGGCAGCGATCATGGTGATGGCGCTGTGGCCGCTGCACAGGCAAGGCAAGCTGAAGCGCGTGATCGCGGCGACATATCAGTCGGCGTCGGGCGCGGGGCGGCCGGCGATGGACGAGCTGGAGGAATCGACGCGCGCTTACCTCAAGGGCGAGACGTACGCGCCGAAGGTTCTGCCGCATCCGTATGCGTTCAACTTGTTCAGCCACAACTCGCCGATTGGCGACGATGGCTACAATGGCGAAGAGCAGAAGGTTGTCGCTGAGTTGCGCAAGATCATGGGGCTTCCGGACCTCCGCGTCGGCGTGACGTGTGTGCGCGTGCCGGTGTTGCGGGCGCACTCGATGGCGATCACGGTGGAGTTTGATACGAAGGTGTCGGTTGATGCAGCGCGCGCTGTGCTGTCGAAGGCGCCGGGTGTGAAGATCGTGGATGATCGTGAGACCAACCACTTCCCGATGCCGATCGAGAGCGGTGGTCAGAACGATGTGCTGGTGGGCCGTATCCGCGAGGACATCTCGGACCCGACGGGCCATTCGCTGTCGTTGTTTGTCTCCGGTGACCAGCTGCTGAAGGGTGCGGCCCTGAATGCGGTGCAGATTGCGGAACGTCTGGCTTAGCCTTGTAGAGTAGAGCGTGTGTTATGCGTGACGATCAGATTGATGCGGGCTTTGGCGACGTGCTTGAACGCGCCGGGTCGATTGGAGCAGGCGGCATGAGCCCTTCAGATGGATCGACTGCTGGTGACGGCTGGGCGCCTGATAGCTGGCGAAAAAAGCCCGCGCTGCACATTCCGGCGGACTATCCGGACATGGACAAGCTGGCGGCTGTCGAGAAACAGCTGTCGAGCTATCCGCCGCTGGTGTTTGCAGGCGAGGCGCGAACTCTGACGCAAAGGCTGGGCGATGTGGCGGAGGGCAAGGCTTTCCTGCTGCAGGGCGGCGACTGCGCGGAGAGCTTCAAGGAATTCCACCCGAACAACATTCGCGACACTTTCCGATTGATCCTGCAGATGGCGGTGGTGCTGACATTCGCGGGCAAGAAGTCCGTTGTGAAGGTTGGCCGGATCGCGGGGCAGTTCGCCAAGCCGCGTTCGGCGCCGATCGAGACGATCGATGGCGTGACGCTGCCGTCGTATCGCGGTGACAACATCAACGGGATGGAATTCACGCCCGAAGCGCGCACGCCGGATCCGCAGCGGTTGCTGCAGGCCTATCTGCAATCAGCCTCGACGCTGAACCTGTTGCGGGCGTTTGCGCAGGGCGGTTATGCCAGCCTCGACAACATCCATCGTTGGATGCTGGGGTTTGTGGAGCGCTCCCCCACGGCAGACCGCTACAAGGCAATGGCGGCGCGAATTACGGATGCGATGGAATTCATGGAGTCGTGCGGGATCACGCCAGAGACGACGCCGGCGCTATCTCAGACGGACTTCTATACGAGCCATGAGGCCCTGCTGCTCGGCTATGAGCAGGCGATGACGCGCGAGGATTCCACGCGACCGGGCGAGTTCTACGACACCTCGGCACACATGATCTGGATCGGTGACCGCACGCGGCAGCCGGACGGCGCGCATGTGGAGTTTTGCCGTGGCGTACGCAATCCGATCGGCATGAAATGCGGGCCGAGCCTGACGCCGGATGATATGCTGCGCCTGATCGACATTCTCAACCCGGACAACATTCCGGGTCGCCTGACGCTGATCGCGCGGTTCGGTTCGGACAAGGTCGCTGAAGGTCTGCCGAAGCTGGTGAAGGCGGTGCAGAAGAGCGGCGCGAAAGTCGTGTGGTCGTCGGACCCGATGCACGGCAATATCGAGAAAACTGACGGCGGCTACAAGACCCGTCCGTTCCAGCGCATCCTCAAGGAGGTCACCGACTTCATCGACGTGGTGGAGAGCGAAGGCGCGCATGCGGGCGGCATCCACCTCGAGATGACGGGGCAGGACGTGACCGAGTGCACCGGCGGCAGCCGCGAGATCACGGCAATGGACCTTCAGGACCGCTATCACACGCATTGCGACCCGCGATTGAACAACGAACAGGCGCTCGACTTGGCGTTCATGGTGGCCGAGAAGCTCGCGGCGAAGCGGTAGACACGATGAAGGCGGGACTGGTTGGCCTTGCGGTGTTGGGGCTGGCGGCATGCCAGCCCGCCGGTGTGGACCAACTGGAAGCGCCGCAGGCAGCGGCGGTCGGCGCGCCAACTGAGACCGTCGTGTTTCCGCAGCCGAGCGGTCCCGTCGCGGATTATTTTATCGCCGAGCTGTCTGTAAGCGCGCAGGGACGCTGGGCCGCGGACGTTGCCGCGTGCGCTGCGGAGAACATTATCGTTCTCGGCCCGAAGACATTCTCCTACGGCGGCGTTTCGGGCGAGCTGGGCGACATCGCCGTGAACGCATCGGCCGGCGTCATTCTCGACATGTCAGGGTCGGGCAGGTTCACCGCTGGCGGACAGTCGTCCGACGGGAGGATCAGCATGACCCTGTCAGTTGATGGATCCCGGCTGCGTGTGTTCGTGACTGGCATGCCCGCGAGGCCCGACCTGCGGATGGAAGCGCAGCGCTGTATCTGACGCGATCGGCGACTGCAGCCTCGCTGTTGACGTCAATATGTCGAACCGGATCGCGTCTTGTGCGTTTCGTGTCGAATGGCACAAGGAGGCGGTTGTGAAGAACTGGATTTTTGGTAGTTGGCCTGACGCTGGCGGCCTGCCAACCAGCCGGGACGTCTGCCGCGCCGCAGACATCGGCGCTAGTTGCGCGCACGCCTGTGACGGTTGAGCCAGACCCTGCCGCGATGATTGCGATCCCTGCGCCGTATCTCGGCAAGTGGGACGCCACGGCGGAAGATTGCGGCCGCGCCAGCATCATGACGCTGACGATCGCCGCCGATGAACTCCGCTTTCATGAATCGATAGGCGAGATCAATATCGTCACCGAGGAGGGGCCGAACGCGATAACCATCGCAGGACCGTTCGAGGGCGAGGGCGAATCCTGGGACGGCTCGCTGCGGTTGGAGTTGTCGACGGATCGGAATACGCTGACGGTGACCAACAACGGCACGCCGTCGACCCGGGTGCGCTGCTCGTAGCGGGGTGAACATGCGCATGAGGGGACTTTGCGTCGGTTGCCTGTTGCTGGCCGCCGCCTGTGATGAGCCGCCGCCGGTGGCGACGTTGACGGCGACGCCGGAGAAGTTCGTGGGGACGTGGGATGTGTCTGCAGATGACTGCAGGGCCGGGCGGGGATTCTCGACGGTAATCATCTCCGAGCATGAGGTTCTGTTTTCGGACAGCCAGCTGACCGTCAACGGCGCTCTGCCGGACGGGGCGAACGCGGCGCGGATCGACGGGCATTTCAAGACCGAGATGGCGGAGTGGGATGGATCGATCCGGCTGGAGCTGGCGGACGGCGGCAAGACGCTGAATGTCGTCAACGGGTCGACAGTGGCGCCGCGCGTGAAGTGCTCGTAACGGTCTGAGCCCTGCGGTGGACTTCGCGGCGGTGTAGTCCTATCCCGTGCGAGTCTGGCCAATTTCAGGAGACAGGCGCATGAAACGGATTCTGATTGGAATGATTTCCGCGCTGACGCTTGGCGCCTGCGCTACGGCTCCCAAAGGTTCTGCAGGCCAGATCCTCGGGGTGTGGACGTGCCATGCCGAGTCGCAGGGCGCGATTGTCGACGGCAAGTTCACCTACGCGACGGGCGGCAAGACGCAGGCCGACGCTGCGATGGACGTGGAAGCGGGCGGGCAGAAAATCTGGCTGGCTGGCGTCATCGATGCGACGTGGGGCTTCCAGCCGGACGGCACGCTGATCGAGACCATTGTCGGCTTGAAGGTGAACGCCGCCAAGATCGGCGGCAAGGATCTGCCGGCGCCCGCGATTGGCGCGATGGTGCAGCCGATGGTTGACCAGATGATCGTCGGCCAGTCATCGACCTCCACTGTTGCGTTCGCAGGCCCGACGATGATCCTGACGGATGATAAGGGCGTGGTCACGACCTGCAAGCGATAGGCAGGCCGGGGCTGAGTGGGGCGTAACGCATGCCGAAAAAATTGAAACTCAGGTCGGACGAGATCAGGCCCGTGGCGACGGGTCTCGGCGCGTGCCTCGCGTCCGACATGATCACGGTGCGCGGCAAGCCGGTCGGCTTCATGTACCGTGAAGAGCCGGACAACGAGATTGACAGCGGCTGGCGGTTTACGTCGGGGCTGGAGGATCAGGACTATATGGACGACGAGGCCAATCACGGCATCTATGACGTGAACACCATCGCCAATTACGACCCGACCATCGTGCCCCACCTGGAGTCGCCGATCGGCAGCGTGTTCGAGCGAACGCCCGGCGCTTCCAAATTCAGGACGGTTGACGACTGGTCGCCGGAAGAGGATTAAGCGTTCCCCGAAACGCTCCCATGTTTGCCTGACTTACATGGCCCAGAACTGCCTCACAAAAGCGGGATGGAGTGACCCCATGACCGCCGCACGCTTGCCCGCATGGGCGCGGCCCAAGGACATGCTCGACCTGACGCGACTGGCTGTGCCGGTGGCGATCTCGCGCGCGTCGTTCATGCTGATGGGGCTGACTGACGCGGTCGTGCTCGCGCGCTATGCGCCGGGGCAGCTTCCGCTGGTGTTGAATGGCTGGTTGCCCAATGGCGTATTCATGGGCTTTGGCATGGGGCTCATGCTTGGCGTGTCGGTGATGACCGCCGAGCTCAACGGCTCGGGCAAGGGCAAGGACACCGGCCGCATCTTGCGGCGCGGGCTAATCGTTGGATTGCTCTACGGTATTCTCGCCACCGCCTGCATCTTCATGATCGCCGAGCCGCTGCTTCGTTTCCTGGGGTTTGGCGATGATCTCGTCGGTCCGATTACCGAGACGACGAAAATCCTGGCCATCGGTACGCTGGGGCACATGCTCGGCGTGGCGGGCTCATTTTATCTGGAGGCGCTGCGCAAGCCCAATCTGGTGACGGCGGTGTCGATGTCGGCCGTCGTGCTGAACCTCGTCTTCGACCTGATCCTCGTGCCGACGTATGGCGCGGCGGGCGTAGCGTGGGCCACGACGGGATCGCGCATCTACATGATGCTCGTTTTTCTGGTGATCATCTCCATCGTGACGCCTGGCTTCCGACGCTCTGCGCCCACGCCCAAGGGCGAGTTCAATCGACAGAATATGGTCGGCGTGGGCACAGGTGTCGCCAACATGGCGGAGTGGGGCTCGTTCAACTTTACCTTCGTGATCGCGACGCTGGTCTCGATCGATGCGGGCACGACCTATGGCTTGACCGTGCAGATGATGGGCGTGTGCTTCATGATCTTTGTCGGCATGGGCACGGCGACGAGTGTGCGCGTGGCCGAACGCTTCGGGCGTGGAGACATGACCGGCGTGCGCGAGGCTTCGCGTCTGGGCGTGGTGGCGTCCGCGCTGCTGGGCCTGCTTCTGGCGGTTAGCCTGATCATGCTGCGCGATCCGATTGCGGTGATGGGACTGAATGGTTCCGAGGCCGGGTCGGCAGGCGCGCATCTGGTGCCGGAGCTGTCGCTCATGCTGGCTGCGGTGGCGTTCGTCACGGTGTTAGATGGGTTGCAGGCGGTAGGCTCCATGGCGTTGCGCGCGCAGGGCGTGGTGTGGACACCAACCGCCATCCATGTCGGCAGCTATGTGTTCGTGATGCTGCCCACATGCTGGTGGTTGGCGCTGCATACGGACTATGGCGTGTGGGGTGTCATCATCGGCATCTCGGTCGCGTCGGTGCTGGCAGGCCTTGGCCAGATCGTGGCGCTCGAGATCAAGTCCGCGCGCAGCGTGCGATATGGACCGCCGGATGAAAATACGCGCAAGCCTGCGCCGGTGGCGCATTGAGCGAGACCGGTTCTGCGATGCTGGGTGCGTTGCGCGACCCGTGACCACGCCCCCGTCCTTCGAGACGCCGCCGCCGTGAGCGCGGGTCCAGTTGAAACACTGTGCCGGGCGGCCCTCAGTATGAGGGCTTTCGTACACCCGCGTTTGCGCTTGCGATTTCGGGCACACTCACCGGTCTTATCATCCTGAGGGATCGCGAAGCGATCGTCTCGAAGGATAGGTTCGGACTGCGATGGTGCGCAGCGTACGCCTACTTCAGATCCTTCATCGCAGCGGCTGGCTTGAAGGCCGCTGTCGTGCGCGCGGGGATCTTGATTGTCATGCCGGTTGCGGGATTGCGTCCGTCGCGCGCGGCGCGTGACTTGGTGACGAATGTGCCGAAGCCGGAGATCGCGACCTGTTCGCCTTTGCGCAACTGGTCCGTGATCGTGTCGAACACGGCGTCGACCAGACGTGTCGCTTCCGTGAGCTTGATCGTGTTGGCGTCGGCGATGGTTTTAATGAGATCAGATTTATTCATGGCCTCTCCCCAGGGCTGAAGCCGTCTGTGGCGGCTTCTTGCCCTGATCGGGCGCCCTTCGGGACGATTCTTCAACCCAGGATATGCTGGAAGGCGAAAGAATCTGGCTTTAAAGGCCGAGAATCCAGCCTTCCTCTTGCGTCACCTTGGCCTTCTGGGCGTCGGTGAGCTTGGCTTCCGATGCGAAAAGCGCTGGCAGCTTTCCGTTCGCGTCACGTTCGGCGAACCACTCCGCCATGGTGCGGACCTGTGCCTCGTCCTTGATCTCGTTGGCGTTGGCGGTGGTCGGCACCAGCGACGGATAGATCTCGGCCACGACGATGCGCGTATCGCCGAGCGCCTCGTCGTCGAGCTTCGCGAACGGAATTTCGAACGGCCAGAGTTTCAGCGTCGGGAATTTTTCGCGCAGTCGTTCGATGGCCGGAATCCCGGTGAGCGTCTGGCCGCCGACGGCGCCGGCATAGGCGATCTTCCAAACCGGTTGCGGGCGAGCCTTGCGGTGCTCTGCCGCGTAGGTCTCGGAGATACGATACTCCGTGACATCCTTCGGACCGTGCTCGCGCGACTTCTTGAGCGAGAGCGTGGTGAGCTCGTCCTTCTTCGAGCAGCCCCAGAACGGGAAGGGGCCGTCCGACATGCGACGGTTCATTTGCGCTGCCAGCGAGAAGCGGTTGTTGGCGTTGTCGGGCTTGTCCTTCATTTCCTTGAGCAGGAAATCCCGGATCGAGCGCCACGGGGCGTCGCCCTTGAGCTTGAGCGTATCCGACGTGCCGGCCGGAAACCCGAGCGGGAAGTCGACGCCCAGCAGGACGCGATCGCCACGCTTGAGGCAGCGGCCAAGCAGGTCGGTCAGTTCTTCGAGGGCCTTCGCGCGCGTGGGCGGGTTCGTCGCCTTGAAGTTCAGCTTCATGCGCGCGTCGGGCGTGAGAGCGCCGATCCAGATGGAATCAGCGCCGGTTGCCGGTTTGGCGGCAGCGCTCCAGTCCACCATTACATAGCTATCGAACAGGCGGGCCATAGTCTCGTTTCTTTCTTTCGATACGATCGCGGGTGCGACCGGAGGCTGACATACGGCCGCGATTGGCGCCGCGGGAACTCGGATCGGGAAATTGGCAGGCCGGGGCGAGCCGACCCACGATATGTTGATGCTAACAAGCTTTGGCGAACATCCGGGGAATCTTCCTTCGCTCTTTCGAGCAAAGGGGGCCTCGGCCACCTGCTCATGCATCCGTAAGGAGGCTGGTAGCCGATTTGTCCCCTTTGAATCCAGCCCTGAGTCAACCACGGCCTGATTCTGATCCGGGGTGGGAGCCCGACCGGCCGGATCTAGCCTCCCTCACGGACTGTTACGTGTTGCAGCAATTCCGACTGCAATATGACTTCACGCGTTGGCGTAGAGTTGCGAAAAAAAGACTATATTTCAAAGGTGTGTAGATTGAAAGATTGTGTAACCAACCTTGATGGACCTCTCGATTGTGCAGCTGCGTAATTCGCGTATCTGCTCAAGTTGCGACGCCCTCGGAAGTACGGGGGAATTTGTCGGAGGGTGTATAGTGAAGCGTTTCGAAGTCTCGGCCAGAACGGCCACTGTTGTCGGAACTCACGCGGGCAAGGTCCGGGTCGGCGTCATAGGCGCGGGTGTCTTCGGCGGCTATCACGCCCAGAAATTTGCCTCCAGCGAGCATGCCGAATTTGTTGGCATATTCGATCTCAATCTCGAAGCGGCCGGTAAGCAGATCGCCAAGATCGGAAAGGGCGAGGTATTCGCCTCGTTCGAAGCCATCTCCGAGGCCTGCGACGCCCTCGTCATTGCCACCCCAGCCTCCAGCCACGCCGCCCTGACGCGCCGCGCCCTGGAAGCCGGCAAGCATGCACTCGTTGAAAAACCTCTCGCGCTGACCGGGCAGGAAGCCCGCGCGCTGGCCAAGCTGGCGCTCGATTGCGATCTCGTGCTGTCGGTCGGCCATCAGGAGCGCCTCGTATTCGAAGCGATGGGCCTGTTCGCCACGGGTGAGCGTCCCAAGCGTGTTGAAGCTGTGCGCAATGGCCCGGCCTCACCGGAAGGCCGCTGCGAAGACGTTTCCGTCGTGTTCGACCTGATGATCCACGATCTCGACCTCACCGCCGAACTGTTCGGCGGTGAAGTGAAGGGTGCGGATGGTGCGGGCTACAGCGCGCACACTCGCCTGCTCGATCACGCCTCGGCGGAGCTGCTGTTCGCCAACAACGGTCATGCCAAGCTGACGGCCTCGCGTTGCGCCGAAAAGCGTGAGCGCTGGATGCGTATCGAGTATGTGTCTGGCATCGTCGAAATCGATTTCATCACGCGCGGCGTGAAGAACACCACGAAGTTCGACATCTACGCGGACGTCTCGGCGATCCTGCCGGATCCGCTGAAAGCTGCGGACGAGGCCTTTGTCGCCGCGATTCAGGGCCGTGCGGCCCCCGTGATCACCGGTGGTGTTGGCGCCCGCGCCGCCGCAATGGCCGAGCTGGTTGAAGGCTGCGCCATGGCTGAACACGCCGTAGTGGCCGCCTAGTCCCATCGTAATAGCACTGCCAGACAGCGCGCGTTGTCGCAGGGGCCTTGCGATTTACATCATTTCGGCCAATTGAGCCTCGCGGGCGCGTCCCCGCCGCAGACCGCACCAGTTATTCGGGCGCACCAGTCATCTGGGCATCCAGTAGTCTGGCCAGCCAACGGAGACTCCCATGGCGAAGAAGCCGACGGCTCGCGCTGAGTTCGTTTTTTTCAACGTGACCTACGAAGACGGCACCCAGAAGTCGAACCGGAAGGTTCCGCTGGAAGTGGTCGAAGATCCGTATGATGGGCAAGGCGCCATCCGGAAGGCAATCGAGGCGCAGGACTTGGTGATTTCAGAACGCTCGGGTCTGCCGCCTCTGCAGATCAGCTCGATCGTACGCGTAAAATAGGACCGCGAAGGGGTGCCGTAACGGCACCGATTGCTACCCAACCGCCCGGGCGTAGGCTCCCCATAACAAAAGGGGAGGGCTTCATGCCGGATCTTGGTTCCACTGAAATCACAATGCTCTGGGCAAGCGCCATTCTTGGCGTTGTCTATCTGCTCGTCGCGGTCGTCCCGAGTGTGCTCGGGCGTGGCATGCCCTGGGCGGTAGGCCCGCGCGACGGCGAATGGCCTGCGCTAGGCACGGTTCCCGGGCGGCTGGATCGGGCCTGGAAGAATTTTCGCGAGACATTTCCGGTCTTCGCCGTGGCGATCCTGATTGCGATGCAGGTTCCGCACAATGCAGAGCTCTCGGCGCTCGGCGCGCAGCTCTATTTCTGGAGCCGCGTCGCATTCCTGCCGATCTATGCGATCGGCCTACCGGTTGTCCGCACGCTAGTGTGGACAGTGTCGCTTGTCGGTATCGCGCTTGTGCTGGCCTCAGTCATTCCGGGGGTCTAGCTGCACAAGCCCGAATGACTGAATACTCAGTCTTGCGGCGCTGGACCACGAGGATCATGCTGCGCGCAGACGGTCGGCCACGTGGTGGGCTGTCACCGGGAGGCTCGCATGACACAGCCTACGCGACGTCTGATCCTTGGCGCACTGCCAGCCCTCGGCTTCGCAGGCCAAGCGCTTGCGCAGAAGGCCCAGCCACAGGTGGGCGCGAAAGCCTCGCCGCCGCCTGAAAAGGACAGCGACTACAATCTCGATTCCTGGGTCGACATCTACGGACGCCCGACCGCGAAAGTGATGCTCAACGGCATGGGGCCGTTCCAGTTCATGGTCGACACAGGCTCGACGACGACCGTCATTGCTGCGCGGCACGTCGCGACGCTGGGCGCCACAGAGCGCGGCGATGTCACTGTCGTGGGAACCACTGGTCAGGCGATCATGCCGCTCGTGAATATTGCCAGCCTGCAGACCGGCGCGGTGACCAAGGTGGGCCTCGACGTGGCCGTGCTGCCGGACACGGAGCTGGTGCGCGAGGATGGTATTCTCGGTGGCGATGTCTTTGCCGGCCGGCGGCTGCAATTCAATATTCGCAACAAGATCGTGCGCATCGAACCCAGCAAGCGCGGGTTCCACCAGCATTACCTTGGTAACATGCGTGTCCGCAACGGACTGCTCGCCGAGATAAGCGGCAAGGTCGGGTATGTTCCGACGAAGCTGATGCTCGACACCGGCGCGCAGGACTGCATCGCGAACATGCCCCTGAGCGAGGCTTTGCTGAAGCGTCACCCCAGACTCGCCCGTTTCGAAGATGCTGAGGTCTATGGTGTGACGGGGCGCCGGATCGTGGGCCAGTACATCTCCCTGCCAACGGTCGACGCGCACGCGTTTTCCGTTCGCGATGCCGGCTGCGTGGCGGTGAACGCCCCGGTGTTCGACTTGTGGGGGCTGAACGATGAGCCGGCAATGATTGTCGGGGTCAGCCTGTTGGCTCGGCTCGATTCTTTCTCGATCGACTACGGAACGCAAATGTTCGGCGTCAGGCTGGTGGCGCAGCTTTTGGCCCGGAATCAGGCAGCTTTCGGCTAGGCGACGGCCTGCCTCGCTTGCCAAGCCGGGCCGGATGGGTACATGCATCGCCCGTCCCCTCCGCCACCCGGAATTACAGCTTATGACTGTCAAAGTTCGCTTTGCGCCTTCGCCGACGGGCAAGCTGCACGTTGGAAACATTCGCACCGCGCTGGTGAACTGGCTGTTCGCCAGAAGCCAGCAAGGCGTGTTCGTGCTGCGCATCGACGATACTGACCTCGAACGCTCCACCAAGGAGAACGAGGACGGCATCCGTCAGGACCTCAGCTGGCTGGGTATGACGTGGGACGAGACGTTCAAGCAGTCGGACAAGTTCGAGCGCTATTCGCAGGCGGCAAAGGAGCTGAAGGCCAAGGGTTTGCTCTATCCGTGCTATGAATCGCCAGAGGAGCTAGAGCGCCGCAAGAAGATCGCGCAGTCGCGCGGCAAGCCGCCGGTGTATGACCGCGCCGCGCTGGAACTGACCGACGTCCAGCGCACGGGACTCGAAGCAGAAGGCCGCAAGCCGCATTGGCGCTTCAAGCTCTCCGGCGGACGCGCCGAATGGGTCGACCTCGTGCGCGGGCAACAATCGATCGACACATCTTCGGTGTCGGACCCCGTGCTGATCCGCGAAGATGGTTCCTTCCTCTACACGATGCCATCCGTGGTCGATGATATCGACGTCAAGATCACGCACGTGATCCGGGGCGAGGATCACGTCACCAACTCCGGCGCGCAGATCGAGATCTTCCTCGCCTTCGGCGCCAGGCCGCCCGAGATGGCCCACATGCCGCTGCTCATCGGTGCAGACGGACAGGGTCTGTCGAAGCGCCTCGGCTCGCTGTCCGCCGAACAGTTGCGCAACGAGGGCTATGAACCGCTGGCGCTGTTGTCATTGCTGGGGAAGATCGGCACGTCCGATCCTGTCGAGGCGCGCGAAAGTCTTGAGCAGCTGGCCATGGAATTCTCGTTCAGCAAAATGGGCCGCGCACCTGCGCGCTTCGACGAGAACGAACTCAACGGCGTGAACGCGAATCTTGTGCACGCTATGAGCTTTGAGACGGTGAAGCCGCGCCTCGCGAAGCTGACATACGGCGATCAGGCGACGCCGGAATTCTGGGATTTGGTGAAGGGCAACCTGCAGAGCGTGCCTGACGCTGCGCTGTGGCTGACTGTTGTCTACGGCGGTGGCCTCACCGGCCCGGAGCTGGATGCCGACGACACGGCGTTCATCGGCGAAGCGGCTGTGCTGTTCCCCGAGGGAGAAGTGACGCTCGCGACGTGGAAGGCATGGGTCGATGCCGTGAAGGCCAAGACCGGTCGCAAAGGCAAAGGCTTGTTCCAACCGCTGCGCCGCGTGTTGACTGACCAGGAGCATGGGCCCGAGATGGACCGCATGCTAATGCTGATTGGCGGCGACAAGGCGCGAGATCGTCTCGTGCAGGCCGCGCCGTAGTGAGGAGAGCCGCGTGACGCGAGCGCTGTTCATCTGCAGTGCCAACAAGCTGCGCAGCGCGACGGCCGAGCACGTGTTTTCGCAATGGCCTGGCATTGAGACGGACTCAGCCGGCCTCAACAATGACGCGGATCAATCGCTTTCACCCGAGCAGATCGCGTGGGCCGATGTGATCTTCGTCATGGAGCGGGAACAACTGACGAAGCTGCGCCGGAATTATACGCAACATGCGGCAGGCAAGCGTGTGATCTGTCTGAACATTCCGGATGATTTTGCCTATTTGCAGCCGGAACTTGTTCGGCTGCTGGAAGTGCGTGTCGGACCGTTCCTGCGCACGTGAGCGCACGTCCTATGCGCTACCCCCACTAGTCTGCGGCGCCACGTGTTCCATGTTCTTCTCGCGCAGTTGCGCTGCGGCTTCGTCATACAGGAATGGCAGGAAGGCAAAGCGGCGACCGCGCGTCACCTTTGTGACAGCGTGCAGCATCGAGCACGAAAAAATAACGGCTGCGCCTGTCGGCGGCTTGTAGGAACGCATGCCGTATTCAGGGAAGCAGACTTCACCGCCGTCGAAATCCTCGCTGAGATTGATCGAAACGGCGAAGCGGCGGTGAGCTGTTCCCTTCGTTGTGTTGTCACGGTGAGGACGAAAGTGGGCCTCGTCTGCCGCCGCGTAGCAGGCGACCAGGTAGCGCTCCATCCGCGTGACGGTGAATTGGTATATGCGCTGGATCTCCGGGACGATGCGCCGGCGGATTGTAGCCTGAATCCGTGCAATGTCGTCGTCGCTGCTGATCATGAAGTCGCGGCGGAGCTTGTGAGCACTGTCGTGAACCAGATGCGTCTTGCCATCGATATCGCGCATGAAGCCTGAGAGTTCGCGGTCCTGTGCTTCGTATTGTGAGATCAGGTACTTGCAGAGATCAGCGTCGAACACGCGATCCATCACCATGATAGGCGCGGGAATATCCATTCCCGCGATGCGATTGGCTGGAGGCAACGCGGCGACATGCGCCATCACTTCGGCGATGTCGCCACCATCCTCGCGGAACGGGAATACGCCGGTAATACGTAACCGCGGGTCGACCACAACCCACTTGCCGACAAGGCCCACATCACCTTCGTCAACGGGCCAGGCGCCGTAGAGGCGTGAGAGGGTATGATCGAAATCCCAAAAGAAACGATAGCCGGGCAGGATGGTGGCAAGCCGTAATTCCTGTTCATCGGCAGGATCGATGCTGACGCCAAAGAAACTAGCGTGCTGATCGTCGAACAACTCGCGCCGCGCCGTTGCAGCAGCGAGGGCCGCGCGGCCCGGCGGATGCACCGCTGAACCCATGAAGCACAGAACGATGTTGCGTCCCGCCGCCGCCTCGAACAGATAGCGCGGGTTTGCGCTTGATCGCTGGACAAAGCGGGGTGCGGGATCGCCGGGCGTCAGGATGGCAAATCTTGGCAAGGGTCTGCTCGCGTTCTGGCCGGCGGACCTTGCCGCTGACGATCCATACCTGGATCGCTAACGGAGGCCGCTTAAGATTTCGTCGAGGCGAACATAGCCTTGTTCCATGCCGTCCGTCATGCCGGTCGATACGGCGGCGTCGCGGATCTCTTGCGAGCTGAATTCCATGACCATGACGAGACGCGTGACGCCGTTTTCTTCAGCAAAACGCGTGTCGATGATGGCGGGTTGGCTCGTGTCCATCGCGCCACCGAGATCGCCGGGATCATAGTACTCGGCGTGGATCATTTTGGAGGGGGTCTCGACTTCGCGATAGTCGCCATGGAAGCCGAACATCTGTCCACTCTCGTCCGAGCGCCAGCGCCTGAGATATGTGCCGCCGGGGCGGACTTCCATTTCGCATACCGGCATCGACCAGCCGGGCGGACCGAGCATCCAGCGTTTGACCAGTTCCGGCTCGGTATGTGCTTGCCAGAAGAGCGCGCGCGGCGCCTTGAAGTCGCGTGTGACGCGGACCTGTGTGTCGTTCGGCAGGGCGACCTGCGCTTTTTCAATAAGAGCCATCATGGCGATTTTCCTTCCTGTGTTCTGTTGATCCGCAGGCGGCTGCTGCGGCGGCATCGAGGTCGGCGACGATGATCTTCTTCATTTTCATCATGGCCTGCATCACCCGGTTTGCCTTCGCACGGTCCGGTTGGCTCATGTAGCGGCCAAGTGCGTCCGGGATGATCTGCCAGGAGAGGTCGTACTTGTCCTTCAGCCAGCCGCATTGGGTTTCCGTTCCGCCATTGGCGATGAGAGGATCCCAATATCGGTCGGCCTCAGCCTGGTCGGCGCATTTCACGAACAGAGACAGGGCTTCGGTGAACTTGGACATCGGGCCGCCATTCAGGCCCATGCATTCGACGCCGCACAGCACGAAGCTCTAAGACATCGGGTTCATCGATGTCACGACGGAGTCAGGCAGGACGGAGACGTAAAAGTTCACAGCCTCCTCCATGTTTCCGTCAGACCAGAAGAAGGGCGAGATTTTCTGCATGGCTGGCATGTGCGCCTCCTAGTGGCGTTTGCGTTTTGATTTGGGCGGGGCGGCTTGAAGCTGGCCAAGTAGTTCGTCGAACGCGTTGTAACGACGCTCCCAGAATTTGCGGTAATCCTCGATCCACGCTTTCGCCTCCGCGAGCGGAGCAGCTTCGATCTTGCGGGGGCGCCTTTGAGCGGATTGCGCGGTCGAAATCAGCCCGGCCTTTTCCAGCACCTTCAGGTGCTTCGAGATCGCCGGCTGGCTCATGTCGAACGGTTCGGCGAGTTCGGCCACCGACGCTTCGCCAGAGGAAAGCCGCGCGAGGATCGCGCGTCGCGTCGGATCGGCGAGCGCCGCGAAGGTTGCGTCAAGACGTTGGGAAGGCGTCATAGGGGCTTATCCATAACCATGCAGTTATAATAACCACAAAGTTATGGACGTCAAGCCGGACCAGCGCGTTTTTTGAGGACGGCCGGCGAGGTCGCTGCTTGGCGAGATTGATTTGATGACCAACTCGCCCTTGGCACCGGCGTCCAGCGTCCAGCCCGCCTGCAGGACGGCCGCTGCGATCAACCGGTCGACTGGCTCGGATTTCAGCATGGTAAGGCCTGACAGCCGTACCGAACGGACACGGGCTCCCTTTCCCTCCATCAGCCTGTCTGGATCATCCAGAGACGCGCCGTGCATCAGGAACAGGGTCGTCCAATTTGGATACAGCGCAATCGACAGCGGTAATAACGACACCTTGGCCGTGGTACCGAAGCCAACGGCCAGCGCATTATAGTTGTCGTACACAGGGCAAATTGCGCCTGGCAGGCGTTTTCGCAGGTGTGCAATCGCCGCTCGCCCGAGTTTTTCCATCTCGGGCGAATACTTTTTCAGGAAGCCGTCCAGTTGCTGCTGGGCTGTGGCCATTCAGACAAGCTAGTCTGTGTTGAAGCTTTGGCGCCAGTATCACTGGAACCATTCCCGGAGGCGGGCATTCCCGTTCTGATCTTTTGGAGGACGTGGCATGGTAAGTGCGAGACAGACGGCGAACGATTTCAGGAATTCGGCGGGCAAAGTGGCTGATAAGGTGGCGGGTGACATGTCGGAATTTTCGGACAAAGCCAGACGGGCTATGGGCGACGCAGGCGATTTCGCGGGCGACGTTGCGGATGGCGCTGTTCGCGGCGGCAAGAAAGCGGCGAAATACGTCGTCAAGGAAGTGCGCGAGCATCCGCTGCGCACCCTCGCGATTGGCGCAGCTGTCGGCGCAGTAGTTGCCGCAGTGATCATGCTGCGCGAGCGCTCTGACGACTAAGCCTGATCAGGCGGCGGCGCGATTGACTGTGGCCAGAGCAACGGCCTCTGCGACCTTGATGCCGTCCACTGCAGCCGACAGAATTCCACCGGCATACCCGGCGCCTTCACCGGCAGGGTAGAGTCCTCTCACCGACAAAGATTGAAGATCCGGGCCCCTTGTCATGCGCACGGGGCTCGATGTTCTTGTCTCGACGCCTGTCATAACCGCGTCATTCATCGAATAGCCCTCAATCTGCCGGCCAAACACGGACAGCGCCTCGCGCATGGCGGTCGTGGCGTATTCCGGCAGGCAGAGGTTCATGTCCGTCAGCGTAACGCCCGGCTTGTAAGATGGCACGACGGTGCCAAGCGCAGTCGATGGGCGGTTGGCAAGAAAGTCGCCGACCAGTTGGGCTGGCGCAAACCACGACGACCCACCCGCCATGTAGGCCATCTCCTCCCAGTGCCGCTGGAACGCGATTCCGGCGAGCGGATTGGCGCGCGCGTCTTCGGGGAAGTCCTCCGGCGTCACGCCAACGACCATGCCGGCGTTCGCGTTGCGCTCGTGCCGTGAATACTGGCTCATGCCGTTGGTGACGAGGCGGCCGGGCTCCGACGCCGTGGCGACCACCGTGCCGCCCGGGCACATGCAGAACGAATAGACCGAGCGTCCATTGCTGGCGTGGTGCGCCAGCTTGTAGTCGGCTGCGCCAAGAATGGGATGGCCGGCGTTCGGCCCAAACCGCGCGCAATCGATGATCGACTGCGGATGCTCGATGCGGACGCCGATGGAGAACGGCTTCGCCTCAAAGAATACGCCGCGCGCATGCAGCATTTCAAACGTGTCACGCGCTGAATGACCGAGTGCCATGACGACGCGGTCCGTCTCGATGGCTTCGCCGCTGTCCAGCACGACGCCAGAGACATGCTTCTCGCCGCCACGCTCCTGAAGCAGGATATTTGCGACGCGCTGGTCGAAACGGATCTCGCCGCCGAGCGCAATGATCTTGGCGCGCATCCGCTCGATCATCCCGACGAGGCGGAAAGTGCCGATGTGCGGCTTCGACACGAACAGGATTTCGTCCGGCGCGCCAGCCGCGACGAACTCCGCCAGAACCTTGCGGCCGAGATGGCGCGGGTCCTTGATCTGGGAGTAGAGCTTGCCGTCCGAGAACGTGCCGGCGCCGCCTTCTCCGAACTGCGCATTGGATTCCGGATTGAGGATCGCCTTGCGCCAGAATTTGAAGGTATCGACCGTCCGCTCGCGCACGATCTTGCCGCGCTCGAGGATGATGGGGTTGAAGCCCATCTCCGCGAGCAGCAGCCCGGCAAATAGTCCGCAAGGACCGAGCCCGGCAACTACCGGCCGCATCTGGCTATGGGTCGCGCGAACCGGCGGCTTGTAGTCGAGATCGGGGGTGCGGCCGATCTGCTTGTCTTTCTCAAGGCGTTTCAGGATGCCGGGCTCGTCCGTCACCTCGCAATCGAGCGTGTAGATCAACTGGATCGCCGCTGGCTTGCGCGCGTCATAGGCGCGCTTGAACACGGTGAAAGAGACAAGCGCAGAATCGGCAAGTGCGAGGCGTTTGAAGATAGCCTGTCGAAGCGCGGGCTCAGGATGGTTGAGGGGTAGCTTCAGTTCCTGGATGCGTAGCATCTTGTCGTTTCCCATGGGGGCGGCGCAGCGCACACCAGACCATCGGCCGGCATATAGGGGAGGTCGCGGTTTGGCGCAAATCGCGTTGGCTAACTTTCCGCCAGCAGCTCGATCAGACGCTCCCGCGCATCCAGGAAATCCTCGCGGAACTGTTGCACCACCTGTCCACACGACATGGTTTGGTTCATCAGGCCGACACCTTGTCCAACCCAGTAGGTCGAGAGCTGCCGGGCGCCTTCGTGGCCGCTGTCGGCCATCTTGTTGATCCGTCGCAGGGCAGGTTCCGAGACGAAAGTCTGCAGCGGCATCGGCAGGGGCTTGGGCGCATCCTCGCGCTCCCACGCATCAGTCCATGGCGAGCGCAGCTGGCGCGAGGGCTTGCCGGTGCGTGAGCGCGAGCGGACGGTGTCGCGCGACGAGGCCGTCAGCATTTTCTCCTTCACCGCGGGGTGCGTTTCCGCCTCCGTCGTGGTCAGCCACACAGAGCCGCACCATGCGCCGGCCGCCCCCATCGACATCGCTGCCGCCATCTGTTCGCCCGTGGTGATGCCGCCTGCTGCGAGGATCGGCGTGTTCGCGCCCATCGCCTTCAGAGCGCGACAAACCTCCGGCACCAGCACCATCGTGGAAATCTCACCGCAATGTCCGCCGGCCTCTCCGCCCGCGACCACCAGAATGTCGACGCCAGCCTGCACCTGCGCGATCGCATGCTCCTTCGCGCCGACGAGGGCTGCCACTGGCACGCCTTGTCGCTTACCAAGTTCCAACATCACGGCGGGCGGCACCCCCAGCGCGTTGGCGATCAGGCGGATCGGAAATTCGAACGCGACTTCCAGAGATCCGGCGGCGCCATCAGCGCGCATGTTGCGTGCGAAATCCACGCTCTTGCCGCGATCAGCATCAAGGTCGCCCGGTTCAATGCCGTACGATTTGAGAATGTCCGCCGCGAAATCCTTGTGCTCCTGCGGTATCGCAGCCAGCAGCGCTGAGCCGCTGAATTCATCGGACTTACCCGCCATGCTGTTGGGCACGATCAGGTCGACGCCATAGGGCTTGCCGCCGCAGTGGGCGTCGATCCACGTCAGCTCTTCGCGCAACCTGTCCGGCGGCAGGTTCACCGCGCCGAACACGCCCATGCCACCCGCCCGCGACACCGCCGCCACCACATCGGGGCAATGGCTGAAGGCAAGCAACGGGAACTCGATGCCGAGCATCTCGCAGATGGGGGAACGCATTTTTGGACCTCTCCCGCGGAGGTTTCCGCTCCCGGCAAGCTGGCGCGTCACGAGTCGGGGGTCAATTTACCGCTAGGGCAGCTAGCGCAGACTTGCGTTGATCTTCGCGAGCGCCGCCGCACCGGGCGTCAGCTCTGCGGCGGAAAGCCGGTTCAACGGCTTGGCCGTCGTTTCCAGCCTGTCGTGCAGATCGGTTGCCTCCGGATCTACGTAGAGCAGGCCGGTGACGATCTCGCCTTGCGCATGCCGCTCCTGCAGGTAGTTGGCGGCGCTGATCTTGTTGGTCGGGTCGTAATCGTCATGCAGCTTGCGAAGGCGAAGCGTCGAGCCGTCGTGTTGCGTGACTTCGCGCACTTCGCCGGGGGCGTAGCTGGTTGTGATCGGCGTGCGGCCGAGAATCACGTCGAGCCGGTTCACCGCTTCGTTGTGCTCGCGCACATAGTCGAAGCTCTTGGTTGAGCCTGCGTGGTTGTTGAATGCAACGCACGGGCTGATGACGTCGATGAAGGCCGGGCCGTGATGCGACATGGCACCCTTGATGAGCGGCACCAGCTGCTCCTTGTCGCCCGAGAACGAACGTCCGACATAGGTGGCGCCGAGTTGCAGGGCGAGGGCTACGAGATCAATGCCGTTCTCGGTGTTCTCGAGACCTTTCTTGGATTTCGACCCCTTGTCGGAGGTGGCGGAGAACTGGCCTTTGGTCAGCCCGTACACGCCGTTGTTCTCGACAATGTAGGCCATGTTCACGCCGCGTCGGATCGAGTGGGCGAACTGGCCCAGCCCGATGGAGGCGCTGTCGCCATCGCCGGAGACGCCGAGATAAATGAGGTCGCGGTTGGCGAGATTGGCGCCGGTCAGCACCGAGGGCATGCGCCCGTGCACGCTGTTGAAACCGTGACTTTGCCCAAGAAAATAGTCCGGCGTTTTCGATGAGCAACCTATACCGGACATCTTGGCCAGACGGTGTGGCTCAATGCCAAGTTCCCAGGCCGACTGTATGATCGCGGCGCTGATCGAGTCGTGGCCGCACCCTGCGCACAGCGTGGACACGCGGCCTTCATAGTCGCGCCGGGTAAGGCCAAGTTCGTTCTTCGGCAGGCTGGGGTGGTGGAGCTTTGGTTTGACGATGTAGGTCATTGCTTGTCTGCCTTGGTCGTGACCTGGCGGGTCGCCTTGAGTGCGTCGAGCCGGTTGCCGATCGCATCGATCAGAAAGCGCGCCGTGATGGGCGTGCCATCATAGTGAAGGATGGATGTCAGGCGGGCGGGATTGATGCCGCCCTCGATCATCAGCAGCGAGCGAAGCTGGGCGTCACGGTTCTGTTCGACAACACATATCTCGTCATGCGCTGTGATGAAGTCGTAGACTTCCTGATTGAATGGAAAGGCCCGGACGCGCAGCGCGTCGATATGGTGCCCTTGTGCCTCCAGCGTTTCTAGCGCCTCATGCATGGCGGGCGCGGTCGAGCCGAAATAGATTGCGCCGATCCGGGTCTTCTCTGCCGCCTGCCGAAGCACCGGGCCGGGCACGAGCGTAGCGGCCGTGTGGAATTTCTTCAGCAGCCGTTCCATGTTGTCTTGATAGTCGACGCCTTTTTCTGAGTATCCCGCCATCCGGTTGCGCGATGTGCCACGCGTGAAATAAGCGCCCTTAGTCGGGTGGGTGCCCGGATAAGTGCGGAACGGGATGCCGTCGTCATCGACGTCCGTGTAGCGGCCGAAGAATTCGCCGGTCTCAAGTTGTTCCGTCGTCATGACCTTGCCGCGATCAATCTGCTTCGCGTCGTCCCACTGGAACGGTTCGACCAGCCATTCCTGCATGCCGATATCGAGATCCAGCATCACGAATACGATGGTCTGCAGACGGTCCGACAGGTCGAAGGCCTGCGCGCCCATGGTGAAGCATTCACCCGGATCGGCAGGCAGAAGCATGACATGCTTGGTGTCGCCATGGCTGGCGTACGCGGCGAGCAACAGGTCGGATTGTTGCGTGCGCGTTGGCATGCCGGTCGAAGGACCGCCGCGCTGAACATCGAAGATCACGGCGGGGATTTCGGCAAAGTAAGACAGCCCGATGAATTCGTTCATCAGCGATATGCCGGGACCAGAGGTGCAAGTAAACGCGCGCGCGCCGTTCCAGCCAGCGCCAACCACGACGCCGATTGAGGCAATCTCGTCTTCACATTGGACAATGGCGTAGTTAGCGGAGCCGTCTGCGTCGGTGCGCAGTTCCTCGCAATAGCTGGTAAACCCTTCTGCGAGCGAGGTGGAAGGCGTGATGGGATACCATGCGCATACTGTTGCGCCGCCATAGACCGCGCCAAGAGCGGCTGCGGCATTACCTTCGACAAAGATACGGTTACCGACGGCGTCGGATGTCTGCAGCTGCAGGCCGATGGGATTCAGCTGTCTCTTCGCCCAGTCCCGGCCGAGATTGAAGGCCGCGAGGTTGGCGGGGATCAGCTTAGGCTTGGAGGCGAACTCCTCGTGCAGCAGCAACTCGATTACGGGGGGGTCGATGTTGATCAGCCACGAGAGAGCGCCAACATAGCAAATGTTCTTGAACAACTGCCGCTCGCGCGGAAGCTTGTAGGCTTCGTTGCAGATGGCGGTCAGCGGCACACCGATAACGTGAATATCGTCGCGAAATTTCGAAACAGGCAGAGGCTTGGTTGAGTCGTAGAAGAGATAGCCTCCGGGGCTGATCTCCTTCACGTCATCGTCCCACGTCTGCGGATTGAGCGGCACTGCGAGATCGACGCCGCCGCGTCGGCCCAGATGCCCGGCGCCCGAGACGCGCACCTCATACCAGGTCGGTAAGCCTTGTATGTTCGACGGGAAGATGTTGCGGGCGGCCACTGGCACGCCCATGCGGATGATCGCTTTTGCAAAGAGTCCGTTAGCGGACGCGGAGCCCGAGCCATTCACGTTTGCAAACTTCACGACGAAATCGTTGACCGCCACCAGCGGGGCAGGTCGCGAGGCGCTCGCCTCCGTTCGCGTGCCATCACTCAGCGTATCTGGCATTTTGATCCTGCCTGCGTGATGTCGATCAGGTATTTTTGCATGTCCCACGCGCCCGTCGGACAGCGCTCGGCGCAGAGCCCGCAGTGGAGGCAGACGTCTTCGTCCTTCACCATCACGCGGCCGGTCGGCAGGCCGTCGGCGACGTACAAGTCTTGCCCGAGGTTGAGCGCTGGCGCCTGAAGGCGTTCACGCAGGTCCGCCTCGACCCCGTCCTCCGTGAAGGTGATGCAGTCCATCGGACAGATATCGACGCAGGCGTCGCACTCGATGCAGACCTTCGGCGTGAACACCGTCTGCACATCACAGTTGAGACAGCGCTGCGCCTCCTTGAAGCCGACCGCTTGATCGAAGCCGAGCTCGACTTCGGCCTTCACGTCCTTCAGCGAAACGGCCTTTTCACGGTGGGGGACCTTGTAGCGTTGGTCATTGGCGATGTCGTTGTCATAGCTCCACTCGTGGATGCCCATTTTCTGGGAGATCACGGTGACGCCGGGAGCAGGACGGACGCTTATATCCTCGCCCGTCAGGAACATGTCGATCGAGACTGCGGCGGCATGGCCGTGGGCGACGGCCCAGATAATGTTCTTGGGACCAAAGGCTGCGTCCCCGCCAAAGAAGACGTTTGGGATGGTCGACTGCATTGTCTCTTCGCCAACGACAGGCATGCCCCACTTGTCGAACTCCATGCCGATGTCGCGCTCGATCCACGGGAAGGAGTTTTCCTGGCCGACAGCGACGAGCACATCGTCGCAATCGAAATACTGGTCGGGCTCGCCGGTTGGCACGAGGTTGCGACGCCCCTTGGGGTCCTTCTCGGCTTTCACCTTCTCGAACGTCATGCCCGTGAGCTTGCCGTTGGTGTGAATGAAGGCCTTTGGAACGAGATAGTTTAGGATCGGAATGTCTTCGCCGATCGCGTCTTCCTTCTCCCACGGAGACGCCTTCATTTCCTCGAACCCCGAGCGGACGATGACCTTCACATCGTCGCCGCCGAGACGGCGGGCCGTGCGGCAGCAGTCCATCGCGGTGTTGCCGCCGCCCAGAACGATCACGCGCTTGCCGATTTTGTCTGTGTGCTCGAACGAAACATTCGAGAGCCAGTCGATGCCGATATGAATGTTGGATGCCGCTTCCTTGCGTCCCGGCAAGTCGAGGTCGCGGCCGCGCGGCGCGCCTGTGCCGACGAAGATGGCGTCATAGCCCTCGGTCAGGAGTGCCTTCATGCTGTCGACGCGCTGGGAGAAATGCATTTCGGGGCCGAGAGCGGTGACGTAGCCTACTTCCTCGTCGATCACCTCTTCCGGGAGGCGGAAGCGCGGGATCTGGCTGCGGATCATGCCGCCGGCACGTCTGTCCCCGTCATAAACGTGAACGTCGTAGCCCAGCGGGGCGAGGTCTCTTGCGACTGTGAGTGAGGCAGGCCCGGCACCGATGCAGGCGATCTTCTTGCCATTCTTCGGGGCGACCTTGGGCAGGAGCGCGGTGATGTCGGACTTGTTGTCCGCCGCGACCCTCTTCAGGCGGCATATCGCCACCGGCTCCTCTTCGACCCGGCCACGACGACACGCAGGTTCGCACGGCCTGTCGCAGGTGCGTCCCAGGATGCCCGGGAACACGTTCGATTTCCAGTTGACCATATACGCGTCGGTATATCGTCGGTCGGCGATCAGGCGGATGTATTCGGGCACAGGCGTATGCGCTGGACACGCCCACTGGCAATCTACGACCTTGTGAAAGTAATCGGGACGGCTGATGTCCGTAGCCTGCACGCCTGACCCCATGATTTGCGCAGCTGGCAGAGCCAGCCCGCAGCAATCTGATCCGGGGTCTTCTTCGCAGTAGCAGTAACCCAATTGCCGCGGCTGCGAACAAGTCCGGGTCGACCTCAACACGAGACGCAGGAAAGCGCGCCTCGAAGCAGAGACTACTCCCGCAAAACCAAACGTCTACTGGTTGTCGCGCGCTATCGTGGCAGGCTGCTGGCGCCCATCAGGTATTCGTCCACCGAGCGGGCGCACTGGCGGCCTTCGCGGATGGCCCACACGACGAGCGACTGACCGCGGCGCATGTCGCCGCAGGTGAAGATGCGGTCGACGCTCGTCTTGTAGTCGTTCGTATTGGCCGAAACATTGCCGCGCGTGTCCAGCGTCGCCTTGGTCTGGTCTACCAGACCCGAAACGATCGGCCCCGTGAAGCCCATGGCGAGCAGGACGAGATCGGCCTTTAGTTCGAATTCCGAACCCGCGATCTCCTTCATCTCCATGCCCTTCGAGCCGCGGACCCACTCGGTACGCACGCAGACCAGAGCCTTCACCTTGCCGCCTTCGCCAATCGCGCGCTTGGTGACAACCGCCCAGTCACGCTCGCACCCCTCCTCGTGCGAGGACGATGTGCGCAACTTCAGCGGCCAGTCCGGCCATGTCATCGGCTTGTTTTCATGCGTCGGCGGTTTCGGCATGATCTCGAGCTGCGTTACCGAAGCCGCGCCGTGACGGTTGGACGTACCGATGCAGTCCGAGCCGGTGTCGCCACCACCAATGACGATCACATGCTTGCCCTCGGCTCGGATCGTGCCGCCAGACGCTGCGGTGTTTTCGTCATCGCCCGCAACGCGCTTGTTCTGTTGCATCAGGAAATCCATGGCGTAATGCATGCCATCAAGTTCGCGCCCAGGTATTGGCAGATCACGCGGCTTCTCGGCGCCACCGGCCAGCACGATCACTTGATAGTCATCCAGCAAACGCTGCACCGACACGTCGATCCCGATATGCATGCGTGGGCGAAAGATGACGCCTTCGCCTTCCATCTGGCGGATGCGCTTGTCGATGGGGGCCTTGTCCATCTTGAAGTCGGGGATGCCATAGCGGAGCAGGCCGCCGATGCGGTCGCTCTTTTCGAACACGGTCGGCGAATGACCAGCCCGCGCCAGCTGTTGCGCGCAGGCAAGGCCCGCCGGACCGGAACCGATCACGGCGACGCGCTTGCCCGTGCCGCGCGGGGCCTGCTGCGGCTTGATCCAGCCTTCATCCCAGCCTCGATCGACAATCTCGCACTCGATGGCTTTTATCGAGACCGGGTTCTCATTGATGTTAAGGACGCAAGACGCCTCGCACGGCGCCGGACAGACGCGGCCGGTGAACTCAGGGAAGTTGTTGGTCGAGTGCAGATTCTCGAGCGCGCGCTTCCAGTGATCGCGATAGACGAGGTTGTTCCAGTCTGGGATCTGGTTGTTGACCGGGCAGCCGGGCGTGCCCGGCGTGACCGAGCTTGTGCCCTGGCAGAACGGAATTCCGCAATCCATGCAACGCGCGGCCTGCGTGCGGATTTCGGCATTGTCCATCCGCTTGGTGAACTCTGCATAGTTCTGCTTGCGCGCCTCCGGCTTCTCGTAAGCGCGGTCGTGTCTCTCGTATTCGAGGAAGCCTGTGGGCTTGCCCATGTGAGTGCTCCCTGACTATTCGGCTGCGACGACGGTCTGCTTCTCGTTCCGCAGATCGAGAAGAGCACGGGCGTAATCGGTCGGCATGACTTTGACGAAACGCTTCAACGCCTCGTCCCAGTTGTCCAGCAACTGGCGGGCGCGGGCGCTTCCCGTGTGCAGCAGGTGCCGCTCCACCAGAATGCGCAAGCGTTCAGCGTCGAACCGCAGCATATCGCCCATGCCGCTATTCTCGGCGGAGGGCGAGCGCTGCAACGGAGCATACGCATCCGGCCCGCTCTCAGACGATTTCATAGGCTCGAGCTTTACCATAGACGTGTTGCAGCGACTGGCGAACGTCTTGTCCGGATCATAAACGTAGGCCACGCCACCGGACATGCCCGCAGCGAAGTTGCGGCCGGTTTCGCCGAGCACCACCACCACGCCGCCGGTCATGTATTCGCAGCCATGATCGCCGCAGCCCTCGACGACGGCGACTGCGCCTGAGTTGCGCACCGCGAAGCGCTCTCCCGCGACACCTTCAAAGTAGGCTTCACCCGCGATGGCGCCGTAGAGAACGGTATTGCCGACAATTATGTTTTGCGTCGGCTCGCGGCTGACGCCGTCCGGCTGGTGCACGATGACGCGACCGCCGGACAGACCTTTACCGACATAGTCATTGCCGTCGCCGATGAGGTTCAGGGTAATGCCCCGCGCGAGGAATGCGCCAAAGCTCTGGCCAGCCGTTCCGGTCAGCGTGATCTGGATAGTGTCGTCGGGCAGGCCGGCATGGCCGAACTTGCGCGCGACTTCGCCCGACAGCATCGCGCCCACGGTGCGGTTCACGTTCTTGACGGTGTCGGCAATCTGGACCGGCTTGGGCGATTTCGACAGGGCAGGCTTGGCTGCCTTGATCAGCTTGTGATCCAGCGCGCCTTCAAGGCCATGGTTCTGGGTCTCCGAGACCCTCACCGCCACGCCCGGCTTCGCCGGCGTCTGGTAAAGGATCTTCGACAGGTCGACGCCCTTGGCCTTCCAGTGATCAACGGCGGGTTTCGTGTCGAGCAGATCGACGCGTCCAACCATGTCTTCCAGCTTGCGGAAGCCGAGCTGAGCCATGATCTGGCGCAGTTCCTCGGCGACGAAGAAGAAGTAATTGATCACATACTCGGGCGCACCGGTGAAGCGCGCCCGCAGCACAGGGTCCTGCGTGGCGACGCCAACGGGGCAGGTGTTGAGATGGCATTTGCGCATCATGATACAGCCGACCGAAATTAGCGGCGCCGTCGAGAACCCGAATTCATCCGCACCGAGCAGAGCGCCGATCGCAACGTCCCGGCCCGTCCGTAGACCGCCATCGACTTGCACCGCGATCCGTCCACGCAACTCGTTCAGCACGAGCGTCTGCTGCGTCTCGGCGAGGCCGATCTCCCACGGAGAGCCAGCGTGCGTCAGTGACGTCAAGGGGGACGCGCCCGTGCCGCCCTCGAAGCCAGAGATCGTCACATGATCGGCGCGCGCCTTGGAGACGCCCGCTGCAACCGTGCCGACGCCAACTTCCGACACCAGTTTCACAGAGATGCGCGCAACCGGGTTCACGTTCTTAAGGTCGTGGATTAGCTGCGCCAGATCCTCGATCGAATAGATGTCGTGGTGCGGCGGCGGCGAGATGAGGCCGACGCCCGGCGTCGAATGGCGCACCTTGGCGATGTTCTTGTCGACCTTGTGACCCGGTAGCTGGCCGCCTTCGCCGGGCTTCGCGCCTTGCGCCATCTTGATCTGGATGTCGTCGGCATTGACGAGATATTCCGCCGTCACGCCAAACCGGCCCGAAGCGACCTGCTTGATGCGCGAGCGCATCGAGTCGCCATTCTTCATCGGCTTGAAACGGTCAGCTTCCTCGCCGCCTTCGCCGGTGTTGGAGCGCCCGCCGATGCGGTTCATCGCGATCGCCAGCGTCGTGTGCGCCTCGCGACTGATCGAACCAAAGCTCATCGCGCCGGTGGCGAAGCGTTTCACAATCTCCGCGGCGGGTTCCACTTCCTCAAGCGGGACGGGCGTGTCCGCGAACTTGAACTGCATCAGGCCACGAATGGTCAGCAGCCGCTCGCTCTGCTCGTTGATGCTTTGCGCGAAGGCCGCGTAGTCTTCCGAGACATTGCCGCGAACCGCGTGCTGCAGCTTCGATACCGTGTCTGGTGTCCACGCATGATCCTCGCCACGGATGCGGTAAGCATAGTCGCCGCCGACATCGAGAAGGTCACGATAGACAGGGTTGTCGCCAAACGCTGCAGTATGACGCCGCACGGCCTCTTCGCCGATTTCACTGAGGCCGATGCCTTCGATCGTTGTGGCGGTGCCCGTGAAGTATTCGGCGATCAGCTCGGAAGACAGGCCGACGCCATCGAAAATCTGCGCGCCGCAATAGGATTGGTAGGTCGAGATGCCCATCTTGGACATCACCTTCAGGACGCCCTTGCCGATGGCCTTGATATAATTCTTCTTCACGTCCTTCGCGGAAAGGGTCATGCCCTCCTGCTGCCGGATCTGTTCGAGCGTCTCGAAAGCGAGGTAGGGGTTCACCGCCTCGGCGCCATAGCCGGCCAGCGTGCAGAAGTGATGCACCTCACGGGCTTCACCGGTTTCCACAACAAGCCCAACCTGCATGCGGAGTCCCTGCCGCACCAGCTTTTGATGCACGGCCGACAGCGCTAACAAGGCGGGCACCGGTATCCGGTCGGCCGAAACCGCGCGGTCCGACAGGATCAGAATGTTGATGTCCTGCAGAACGTGTTCGGTGGCTTCGAGACGAATACGCTCAACCGCAGCCTTGAGGCCTGCAGCGCCTTCGCTTGCGTCCCAAGTGATGTCGATGGTGGCCGTCCGGAATGCGCCATCGAGCAGCTCGCTGATCGAGCGGATCTTGTCGAGATCGCCATTGGTCAAAACCGGCTGCGAAATTTCCAGCCGCTTATGCGTGCCCGCCGCGAGCCCCAGCAGGTTCGGCCTCGGGCCGATCATCGACACCAGCGACATCACCAGCTCTTCGCGGATCGGATCGATCGGCGGATTGGTGACCTGCGCGAAGTTCTGCTTGAAGTAATTGTAGAGCAGCTTTGGCTTGCGCGAGAGCACGGCAATCGGCGTGTCGGCGCCCATCGATCCGAGCGGATCGTCGCCATTCTGCGCCATCGGCTCAAGGAAGAACTGGATGTCTTCCTGCGTGTAGCCGAAAGCCTGCTGGCGATCGAGCAGGGTGGCGTTGGAGTCTTGCCCGAGCAAAACGAGATCCGGGTCGTGTTCCGGCAGCGGCAGTTCTGAAAGCTTGAACTGCATCTCATGCAGCCACTCCTCGTAGGGATGCTTGCCCGCGATGGAGGCTTTTACTTCCTCGTCTTCGATGATCCGGCCTTGCTCGAGGTCGATCAGCAGCATCTTGCCGGGCTGCAACCGCCATTTGCGGACGATCTTCTCTTCCGGGATGGGCAGCACGCCGGATTCCGAAGCGAGAATTACATGGTCATCGTCCGTCACGATGAAGCGCGCCGGGCGGAGACCGTTGCGGTCCAGCGTCGCACCGATCTGACGGCCATCGGTGAATGCGATGGCGGCAGGGCCATCCCACGGTTCCATCAGAGCCGCGTGATATTCGTAGAAGGCGCGCCGCGTCGGCTCCATGTCCTGATGGCCGGCCCAGGCTTCCGGGATCAGCATCATCATCGCGTGCGCCATCGGATAGCCGCCCGCAATCAGCAGCTCCAGCGCGTTGTCTAGACACGCCGTGTCTGACTGCCCGTGCGGGATCAGCGGCCACATCTTGTCCAGGTCGGCGCCGAGCAGGGCGCTCTCCATCGAGCGTCTGCGCGCATACATCCAGTTCACGTTGCCGCGCACCGTGTTGATCTCGCCGTTATGCGCGATCAGGCGATACGGGTGTGCCAGTTTCCAGCTCGGGAAAGTGTTGGTCGAGAAACGCTGGTGAACCATTGCCAGGGCGCTTTCGCACAGGGGATTGGTCAGGTCCTCGAAGAATGAACCGACCTGTCCGGCAAGGAGCAGACCCTTGTAGACCACGGTGCGCGTGGACAGCGACGGCATGTAGAACTCTGCCAGACCTGGCATGTTCTTCTTGATCGCGATCTCTGCGAGCGGGTTCTGCGTTTCCTTCCGGATGGCGAGCAGCTTGCGTTCGAACGCATCCTGGCTCATCGCGGGCGAACCTTTCGCGATGATGGCCTGCTTGATAACGGGCATGCCTTCGATCACGGCCTTGCCGAGACCCTGCTTGTTGATCGGCACATCGCGCCAGCCCAGCAGGTTCTGCTTGGACTTGCCGAGGTAATTCGCGAACTGGGTCATCGCGAAGTCGCGCGCCGCTTCGTCACGCGGCAGGAAGCACATCGCGACGGCGTATTCGCCCGGCTTGGGCAGCTCGACCTTGGCGGTCATTGCCCAGTCGCGGATCAGCGGATCGGGAATCTGGATCAGGATGCCAGCTCCATCGCCCAGCAGAGGGTCAGCGCCCACGGCTCCACGATGGTCGATATTGACCAGGATCTGGAGGCCCTGCGCCACGATGGCGTTGGATTTTCGTCCCTTCACATTGGCGATGAAGCCGACGCCACAGGCGTCGTGCTCATTACGAGGATCATAAAGACCCTGTGCCGGGGGAAGGCCCATTTCCATGCGTAAACTCGTCTCGACATTGGTAAGCCTGAGCGCGTAGCAGCTAGGGACGGAATTTCAATCGAATAGGCCCGTCTGCGACATGATTTGCTCTCGGATGACTGTCGGGAGGGGAGTTGCGCACGACTATTGCCATCGCAAAGGGCATCCATCCCCACGGTATTGCGAGAAACCATTGCCCGCGTCGGCAGGCTCAGCCGCAAGCTCATGCCGCAACAGGCCGATCTCGCGAAAATTCCATCGAATGCTGCGAGCTGTCAGCTGGCCGACGCAGATTGCCGCATCGCCGTCGCCAGCGTGCGCACGACTTCGCGTTCCTCCGGGGTCAGTAGCGGATTCCAGACGTCAAAAATGAGAACAACCCGCAACTGATCGCTGTCATTGCGGGCGGTGTGTTCGATCGTGTCGTCGAAGACCAGCACTTCGCCCTCCGTCCATCTCCGGTGCTCGAACCCGACGCGATAGCTGCAGTTCTCCGGCACGATCAGCGGCAGGTGGACAACCAGGCGGACGTTGGTCTCTCCGGTGTGCGGCGGAATCTCCGTGCGTGGGGCGAGGGCGGAGAACATCGCGTTCGGGCAAAGCCCGTCGATCGCCGCCATGTCGAGTGCCTCGAGCGACCGGCGCGTTTCCGGGCAGCGCGCGAGATGCACTTCATCCGGCTGGCCGTTCCGCCATAGTCCGTAATGGCTCCACTTCGCGGAATGATTCAGCGCGCGCCATTGATCGACCGGCTGGCCAGGCTTCAGGTCGATGTAAGGCGCGAAGTCAGCGCTATGGTGCGCCAGAACCGCGCGCATCTCCTCCCGGATCAGATCAGTGCGGGCTTCCAGTTCCTCCGTCCACGGAAACATCTCGCGGCCGTAGAACGGTATCGCCGGAAGCCGGGGCACATACAGCTGGTTGGCGTGTTGCCTGTAGGGCTCACTCAGCCCCGCCATGATCGACGTGGCCTCGCGCCAGCGTTCCGACTGATCGCGCGACAAGGACGACATCAACGGCGCAATCGCACCAGCAAGATGTGCTTGCGCCTCGTGCGAATGACTCTGCGCAACATCCCGCGCCTCAAACAGCTGTTGTCGCAGCATCTCGGACCACTGGCCTTCCGGCCCCGCAATGCGAACTGCGGTGCGGAAGTAAAATGCCGCGCTCGCTCTGTTCCCGCCGCTGCGCTGTAACCGCTGCGCCTTCGCGAGTATGGCCGGCACGAAATAGGGATCTGCCGATAGCGCGCGCTCGATCGCGACACCTTCGCCAGCCTCATCTCCGAGGCCAATTTTCGCCCGCGAGAGTGTCAGCCACATGAACGGATCAAGCGGCGATGCTTCACAGGCCTCCTCCAGAAGTGCGCTCGCGTTGGTAAAGTCCCGCCTCTGCAGCGCATGAACTCCAAGGCTGAACGCGGCTTTCGGGTGGCGCGGATCAACCCTCCGCACCTCGCGCCACATGCCTTCAGCAATATCCCATCGTCCAGCGTTTGCCGCAGCCTCAGCATGCCGGGCGAGCTGGTCGGCGTCGGTTGGCGATCCTGCAGTCTGCATCTCGATTACCATGATGGAAACGACAGATACGGCGGCCTCCGTTTTCAGAGGCCGCCGTCAGTCACGTTCCAGTCCCCACGAACTAGAACTTGGTGGTCACGCCCACAGTGAACACACGGCCCAGGACGTCATACGTCGAAGGATAGGTGTTGCCCGAGTTGTATGGCGTCGAGCCGGTCTCCGTCACAACGAACGGCGCTTCTTTGTTGAAGATGTTGGTGACGCCGAACTTCAGCTTCGCCCATTCCGTGACCTGCCAGGATCCCGCGAGATCTATGTAGTTGTATGCCGGAATCTTGTCGGACGGTGAAGCTGTGGAGGCGGCTTGGCTCGGATCCACGCTCGTGCTGCTGAGGTAGCGCCACAGGTAAGACATGTCGAAATCGCCGAAGTTCCAGGTTGTGCGCTGCACGAAGCGATTTTCAGATGTCGGTCCACCAGTCGACCCGGAAACTGTCGAGGGTAGGCCGCACTGCTTGCCGTAATGACCGACGCAATCAACTGTGGCGCCGCCGGGAGAGGGAACGTAGCTCGAATCCAGCACGTATGTGCCGTCCAGAGCGGCGTCGATGCCACCCCAGGTTCCGAGATCCCAGTTATAGCGGATCGAATAGTCGATGCCTTCGGCGTGCACCTCCCCGATGTTACGCGTTATCTGTTGCGTGCCATAGACGAGGGGGCCCTCAATGTTGCCGGGACCTGGATTGCGAAGAATGAGACCGCAATCCGAGTTTGAAGCCGTGAGGGTAGGGTTGCGCGCGATGTTGTAGCAGCCGTCAACGATGTCGTAGTTTGGCCGGATCGCGATCGCGTTGTTCACCCGAATGTCGTAGTAATCGACAGTCACGGCAAGACCATCAACAAAGTCTGGCTGCCAGACGAAGCCGAAGGTTTTGGTGTCGGCTTCTTCAGGCGTAGTATTCGGGTTTCCGCCGAAGAACGAGTTGATCTGGCCCGAGGTCGGTTGCGCGACCGTACCTGCTGCAATTCGCGCAGCCGGTACGCCGGTCGTGATACAAAGTGCAGCAAGACCGCCAGTGAGCGGGTTGGCCGCTGTGCCGTTGGCGCAGGGATCGACCAGAAGGTCACCTGTGCCTGGGGTCACCGGATTAAACAGCTCTCCGATGTTCGCGGCCCGCACGGCACGCTGGAACATGCCGCGGAAACGGAGGCCGTCAACTGGCGCCCAATCTGCGCCATACTTGTAGCTCGCGACCGTGCCCGATGTTGAGTAGTCGGACGTGCGGTAACCGAGTTCCAAGTTGATCGATTTAGCGAAAGGCTGGTCTTCGACGAGAGGAATGATCGTCTCGCCGAAGATTTCCGAGACGTCGTAACGGCCGCGCGTAGGCAGCGTCTGACCGAAGCCAGGTGAGGACCCGCTCTGCGAGGCAGCGTCAGGCTGGTAGTTCGCTGACTCGTCGCGATATTCCCCGCCGAACGACAAGCCGATGGGTGAAATCGCCCAGGGGCTCTTGAAGTCGCCGAGATCACGGCTGATCGAGCCTGTCACATAGTCCTGCGTTGTCAGAGACTGGACCTGCAAGTTGAGACGGATGAAGTCCAACGCCCCGCCCGTGATCGGGATCGTCGGGTTGAACAGGTTCAGCGGCGCGCAGAAATTTGAAGGATCGCTGCACGTCGTTTGCGTGTCGGCAAAGAAGGCTTGCTGCACACGGTCTGCATTGATGTCATTGCGCTGTTGACGGTTGAGGCTCGTTTCGCCGTGGGCAGCCGCGATGTCCCAATCCCATCCCGCGAAATCGCCGCGCAGCCCGCCCAAGGCCTGGAACGTGTTGTAGACAAACGTGTACGCGCGCGGCCCAACGTCCACGCCGCGCCAGCGAACGCCGACCTTGACGCAATTGCCGGCCGGAGCCGTGACGGCATAGGGGTTGAGGCTGGCGCAAGTATCGACCGTGTTGTTTGCCGTCAGATAGTTGGCGGCTTGCCTCGTCAGGAATGGGTTATCGACCGGTATTGCAAATTCGAAACCGAAAGTGCCCGATGAGGCTAGCTGAGGTGAGCTGGTCGACTTGGCATAGATGAAGCGCGAATACGCTTCGACGTGGTCATTGATGTCGTACTTTGCCAACGCGGTCGCGTTCCAGCGCTGTTGAGGCGACTGGTAGAGGTTTTGAGGGTTGAAATCGAAGCCAAGATAGAACGGCACGAGATTGCCGGTGGCGTCGATCTGAGTCCGGCCGCCGAGTTCCGAGTCAAAAGCCGGAGGGTTCGTTGTCGAACTCGCGCCCGGCGTCGCCGCGCCGGGACCACGGATCTGATAGACCGGCTCTTTGTTCAGGTAGCCGACGCTCAGGACAACGTTGCCGCGCCCGTCATCAAATCCGGCCCCAAATGTTCCCTGGTAGTTTTCAATTTCACCATCCCCGTGATCGGTGATGGAGTAGTTAGCGTCAAACTGAGCGCCTTTGAACTCGTCATTGAGGATGAAGTTGACGACACCGGCGACAGCGTCCGAACCATACACTGCTGAGGCTCCACCCGTGACGACGTCAACGCGGTCAAGCAAGGCAAGTGGAATAGAGGTCACATCAAAAAGGCCGTTCGGGTCGAAGGCGACCATGCGCTTGCCGTCGATGAGCGGCAGGGTGCGTGGTGTGGTCAGACCGCGCAGGTCGAGCGTTGATACGCCGGCCGAGCCGTTATTGACCTGCCCGCCGTTGCCAGGAAGGAATTGTGGCATCGAACGCAGAATGGTCTCGACATCAACCGGCTGCTTCAGCTCAAGCTCGTCCTTGCCAACGGTCATGACCGGGCTGGCGGAGACGAGGCCTTCGCGCTGGATGCGGGTGCCGGTGATGACAACGACGTCGTTATTGTCCTCGGCTGCAGCGGCTGCTGGTTGTGCGCTTGCGGGTGCGACCAGCGTAAGGGATGCGGCAGCAAGCCCAAGCAGCGTCGAACTCAGAAGCAATGGCTTCAGGTGGGGTCGGTTCACGTGTCACTCCATCTTCTTGATTGGCTCTCCTTTCGCTGTGACGACCATGTTGAAGGCTCTGACCCCACGTCTCAGACGAGAGTGGCGATCGACAGTCGGACACGCGCGCCGAGGCGCGTCAATTCGTGAAAGGCCCACGGGATGGGGTCTGTCGCAATACTGGCTGATAGTGCAGCATTTTTGCATCAGGGTGCGAAACCAGCGACAAGTCATGCCGGAAAAGGCCTGCTGAGCGCGATATTGCAGGCCTGAAACGCTCTTCGCTGAGCGGTGTCAGCTCCCCGGATAGAGCTCTGCCTTCTCCGCTGCGTAAGGTGCGTAGGACTCTCGCAGCGTCGCCTGGTTCAGCAACATCGTCGCGATCACCTTCGACTCACCGGGTCGATAGACGAACGTGCGCGTCCAGTACGATTCGGTGCGGCGGCTGCCGCTCAGCGCCACGATCTCGCGTTCGATCTCGTAGTCCTCGCCGACGAACAGCGGACCGTCGATCATGCGGATCTCCTGATCGGCAAACAGCCCGACCGCCGGCCCGCGTATCTTCAGCCCCTCCTGCCGCGCCACATACTGCAGCAGCACGCTGACCATTTCCCACGGCACGGTCGGCCGGCCCCACGGGTTGTCCTTGCCCGAATACCAAGGCGACGGCTCGGTGATCTTCGCGAGCTTCTGGTTGTGCGAGAAGGGATAGAGATCGCCCATGTGCTGGTCTGCATCCATGCGTATCTTCACGCGCTTGGTGCGAAGCCCCGCCTTCAGCGCATGCAGGATCACCGGCTGCTCCAGCGGCTGCAACTCGTTGAGGCGAATATCGAGCGCCGTCGGCGGCGACTGCGGCCCGACCGTCGCTGTGCCCTTCAGCACTTCCGTACCATCGCGCTTGGTCGCCCAGATCTTTGCGTAATCCTCGCCCGGCTCACGCTCGATGAAGGCGCGTACTTCCTCGCCCTCCATCACCATGTTGCGATAATGCGCTGACAGGCAGCCCTCCTTGAAGAACCGCTCGCCCCAGATCGCTTCGGCCAGCGGAACAAACTGGCTGTAGTGTGTCGGCCCCTCGATCGGCCCCGCCTTGAAGCCCAGCTTCTGCGCCATGGCGTCGTCATGCAGCGAGAGATGATTGTCGTAGGACTGCTCCAGCAGCATGTTCACGGGCTCGCGCCACGGCCCCGCCAGCACCTGTCCGATGGTTTCGAGTTGGGTGTCGAATGCGCGTGCGGTCATGGGTTCCTCCGGCGGGAACTATCGCGCGTCCGCCCGAGGTGGCGCAAGGCGCGGATCGGCCCTACATTATGCGCAAGGCAAGGAGAGAGCCCCATGGGCAAGCCGCTGCGCATCGATTTCGTGTCCGACGTCGCCTGTCCGTGGTGCGTCATCGGCCTGCGCTCGCTGATGCAGGCGCTGGATGCCGTGGGCGACAAGGTCGAGGCGGAAATCCACTTCCAGCCTTTCGAGCTCAACCCCGACATGCCGCCGGAAGGTGAGAACACCACCGAACACGTGCAGAAGAAGTACGGCTCGACGAAGGAGCAGTCGTTGGCCTCTCGCAACGCCCTCCGCGACAGCGGCGAGGCGCTAGGTTTCAAGTTCAATTACGATTCGAACAGCCGCATTTGGAACACGTTCGACGCCCACCGCCTGCTGTACTGGGCCGGCATCGAGGGCAGGCAGCTCGAACTGAAAGAGGCGCTCTTCAGCGCCAATTTCACGGAACAGAAATCCACCAGCGACCACGAGGCCCTCGCTGAAGCGGCGAAGGCCGCTGGCCTCAATGAGTCAAAAGCGCGCGAAGTCCTCGCCTCCGGCGCCTACACCGCTGAAGTGCGCCAGGAAGAAGACGTCTGGCGCAATCGCGGCATCAACGCTGTGCCGTCCGTCATCTTCAACCAGCGCTGGATGATCAAGGGCGGCCAACCGCCCAAGGTGTTCGAGCAGGCAATCCGCCAGATTGTCGAGGGCACGGCCTCAGAGGCGCGGGCTTAGGCCTGCCGGCTCACAGTCACCCTTCGAGATGATCGCCGCTTTGCGTCGATCCCTCAGGATGAGGTAGGGGGATGTTGGAATATTGAAACGGCCACTGACCTCATCGTGAGGGATCGCGAAGCGATCGTTTCGAAGGATGAATTCAGCTCACAAACTCAGGGCGTCAGGAACAACGTCCGCTCTCTCGCCCGCCGCTTCGCCAGCGCCTTCATCACCACGCCATTCATCCTGTTCCACAACAGGAAGCTGTTCGCGGCCCCCGGCCGATCTTCCTTGTTCACCCGCTTCACGATCGACGATCCGCGCGTCTTGCCTGATCCGACATTGTAGCAGAACGCCGTCATGGCGCTGAACTCGTTCAGCGTGATCGGCACTTTCACGTAGCGCTCGATGGAGTCCTCGCACCAGTGCAGGTCGTCCTTCAGGAAGGCCTCGGCCTGAACCTCGTCGATGACGTCTTCTTCGCCCTCCAGCATCAGGTGTCCATAACCGATCAGCCAAAGCCCGCCGAGTTCATACGCTTCAAACCGGAGCTTCTCTTCTTCCTTGATGATCTGGATAGCCGTGTGGTTGGTGTTGTACTCGGCAGGCAAGCGGTAAGTCGCCTCCGGCTCCAGCGCATCGAGGAAGCTCACCTCCGCCGTCAGCGGCACCAGCGGTACGCCATTCATCATCGGGATGGAGTCAGCTTCGACATCGGGCACCAGTGGCATGGCTGGCGGCGGCTCGGCTGAGGCCTCTGCAAAAGCGCGAATGTTCAGCGCAGCGTCAGGCGCCGGAGCGGGCGCGCATGATGCCAGCATGCAAGCTGCGCCAATTGCTCCGAGGAGCGCCCGTCTCGTCCCCACGTGTCGTCTCCCTCAGACTCCCGCCGCCGCGTAGCAGACAAGCACACCGAGACGCCATGTAAAGCGCACCGCTGCAGCACAGCGCACTCCTTCGACAGGTTCAATTGAGTAGGTTGCGTTTACTTTCTGATTACCAACGTCAACAAAGTAAAACCGAATAAAAACGAGTAGAAAATTACAGAAAACTCGTTCGACTTAGCGATTGCTTAGCCAGCCTCGTGTAGCTTCAAAAATAAGCCGACCAGAGCGGCAGAAACAAAAAACGATGGTGATGGTGATGACGAACGTGAAGGTCCGCGATTTCGCGGCTGAAGAGAACGTTGAGCAATCCTTCCTGAAAGCCCTGTCGCTGCTGGAGCAGGCTCACCGCCGCCTCCACGACGTGGTGAAGGACAATCTGGAGCGTAACGGCGAGCGTTCGCTGACCGGGGTTCAGGCTCTCCTCCTGTACGAGATCGGCGAGAACGAAACCCCGGCCTCGGCGCTCCGCGCGCGTGGCTCCTTCGCTGGCACGTCGATGTCTTACAACGTGAAGAAGCTTCAGGAAGGCGGCTATCTCATCCAGTCGCGTTCGAGCGACGACCGCCGCACGGTTCGCCTCAAGCTCACGCCGTCGGGCAAAGCCGTCCGCACCCGCGTTGCTGACCTCTTCGGCAAACAGGCCGGCTCGCTCGAGCCCACCGCTTCGGTGCGCTCCGACGACCTCGACCAGCTCAACAAGTCGCTGGCCCGCCTCGAGCGCTTCTGGTCCGACCAGATCCGCTTCCAGCTCTAGTTTTCAAGACGCGTGCAGACCCCGGCCTGATAGTTCGGGGCTGACAAACTTGGGATTGTCGGCGGACTCGCCCCATGCGGCGACCCTACCACAAGACCCAACGCCGCCGGCTTCGCGAGAGGCCGGCGGTTCTGTTTTCAAGGGGCGTTGCTGACGTGTTCGGTCAGGCGTGCTCCCAGCATCATGCCGCCGATCGAACAATTGCCATCGTGGCATGCGGATTCGAGCATGGCGCGGTTGGTCCGCGACAGCGTTGATTGGACACGCATCGGTTCCGTTAGGGCTCGTCCATAAACGAGTGAGTCACATAGGCCACGGATTGGGAAGATTTGGCGAATGGGATTCTCGCGGCCGGATCTTCTGGCTAAGCATGGGGGATGATTCGAGCCTCGGAAGAACGCGCTGCGCGCAGGCGATATC
>JBBQJV010000032.1:0-43337 GCA_038326205.1 Caulobacterales bacterium
GACCGCCTCGCCGCCAAAGGCAAGAAACCAAAAGTAATCCTCGTCGCCATCATGCGAAAACTCATCGAGGCCGCAAACCTCGTCCTCAAAAGAGCAACTCCCTGGAAGCCAGAACAAGCCTGAACCCACATGGTTGCTCCCCCAGTGCTGCGCACTGATGGAGGAAAGAGAACGGTGATTCCTTTCTGGATAATGTCGTTCGAGGCCGAGAGCTGAACTTCTTGCGCTGCATCCGTGTGCCAATCACGGGGGCGGCGGTTGAAGTTCGTCGCGAGCATCGAGGCGACGTTGGACACGAACCAAGCAAACACGCACAGCATGGTCTTCAGCAAAAGCTGGCGGCTTGATGGGTTACTCACTCCGTATGCGCGGGTTTGAGTTCGGGTCATGCGGACGAGAATACGGCCGCTGAGGCGGTAGGCGGACGGCGACAAGGGTATTTATTTTTGCAGTTGAGTCGTCCTACCGGTTTTGCCGGCAAGCGTTTGAAAGTGCTGCCGAAGTTTTTTGGCTTTCCGCCGAATTTGTTCTGGGCGTTTCCAACAAATGTTGGATAGAGGGTGGCTGGATCGACCGGCGGTGTGCTTAGAGAGGCCGCATGAGCGACATCGATACATATCGGCGGAAGCTGAAGTTCCGGTCGGACCGGCGGGGGTTCAGGGAGCTGGACCTCTACATGCAGCAGTTCACCGACGCGCATCTGAGGCTGTTCGATGAACGCCAGCTCGGCGAATTCGAGGCGATGCTCGATATACCGGACCAGCATGTTTTCGACTGGATTATGGGGCGGGGAGAGCCTGCGGCGGAACAGCGGACGGAAGTGCTCGACCTGCTGCTTGCCTTCGGATATGCCGCCCCCAGATAGGTTTTGCGCGGGGTTGCCGCGTTGAGCCGTGAAACAACTGGCCATTCCTGAACACTCAAAGAGGTGTTCGGGCTGATGGCCTATTCTGTTGAGAGCCTCAATGCGCGTCTGGGACACTCTTGCCCAACAGAAGTCGCCGGTGCGGGTCTATGAGGCGCCCTTCATTTCGGACGTGCGGCTCGTTGCCGAGGCAGCGCAGAAGCGGGGCGGGGCGGCTCTCTATATCGCGCGGGACGATCGGCATGCCTTGATGGCCTACGCCGCGGCGCGGTTCTTTGCGCCCTTTCTGGATGTGGTGAACCTGCCGGCGTGGGACTGCCTGCCTTATGACCGGGTCAGCCCGAGCCCTGCGGTGGCGGCGGCGCGGTGTGCGGCTCTGGCGCGGTTGGCGAACCGCACCGCAAAGTCAGCGCCGATTCTGGTGGTGACGACGGCGGCATCCGTGGTGCAGCGCGTGCCGCCGCGGTCGCACATGGGCGTGGCGGCGTTCGTGGGGCTCGTGGGTGAGACCGTGGCGCCGGACAAGGTGCGTGCCTATCTCGACATCAACGGGTATAGCCGGGCGTCGACCGTGCGTGAGCCGGGCGAGTATTCGATGCGCGGGGGAATTGTAGATATCTTCCCGGCGGGACTGCCGGAGCCGGTGCGGTTGGACTTCTTTGGCGATGAGTTGGAGTCGGCGCGGTATTTTGATCCGGAGACGCAGCGGTCGACACTGGACTTGAACGAGATCGTGCTGGCGCCGGTCAGCGAGATCGATTTTTCGGACGAGGCGCTCAACCTGTTGCGGCGCAATTTTCTGAGCGAACTGGGCTCGCCAGGTGGCGATCCGACTTACGAGGCGGCGCGCGAGCGCATCCGGCGGCAGGGGGTGGAGCAGTGGCTTCCGCTTTTCTATTCGAAGCTCGAGACGCTGTTTGATTATATTGGCCCGGACGCGCTGGTGGGCCTTGATCCGTCTGCGGCTGAGGCGACGTCGGAACGGCTGGCGCAGGCGGATGACTATTTTGAAGCGCGGAAGTCGGCCGGGTTAGCGGCGCGCACGGTGCAGCACGTGCTGCTGCCTGATCGGCTGTACCTGACGCCGAAGGAGTTGGGCGAGGCGCTAACGAGCCGGGCGACGGCGACGTTCACTACGCAGAATGCGCCGGAGAAATCCGACGGGCTGCTGGGGCGGTCGCGGATCGGGCGCAGCTTTGTGCTGGAGCGCGCCGATCCGAACGCCAATCTGTTTGATGCTGTTGTTCGGCACGTGCGCGAGCGGCAGGCGGCGAACAAGAAGATCATCATCGCGGCGTGGAGCGCGGGATCAGCTAGCCGTCTGGTTGGCATTCTGGACGACCATGGCATTCCCAACGCCAAGCCTGTGCGTTCCTGGCCGGAAGTTGTGAAGGGGCAGGTCGCGGTTGCCGAGATTGCGGTCGAGACGGGGTTCGAGGACGACGATCTCGTTATCATCTCCGAACAGGACATGCTGGGCGACAAGCTGGCGCGGCCGCGCAAACGGAAGTCGTCGGCGGCGGTGATCGCGGAAGCAGCGGCCATGTCGATGGGCGACCTGATCGTGCACGTCGAGCACGGGGTCGGGCGGTATGAGGGGCTGAAGACCGTCACGGTCAACATGGCGCCGCATGATTGCCTCGAGCTGATCTATGCGGGCGGCGACAAGATCCTGCTGCCGGTCGAGAACGTCGAGCTGATCTCGCGCTATGGCTCGGAGGGCGGAGACAATTCGCTCGACAAGCTGGGCGGCGGCGGATGGCAGGCGCGGAAGGCGCGGGCCAAGAAGAAGATCATGGATATGGCGGACGAGTTGATCCGGCTCGCCGCTGAGCGCGAACTGAAGACGGCGTGGAAGGCGGATTCTGCGGATGGCGTGTTCCGCGAGTTTGCGGCGCGCTTCCCATACGAAGAAACCGACGACCAGCTTTCGGCCATCGAGGATGTGATCAAGGACCTGACATCGGGCAAGCCGATGGATCGCCTGATCTGCGGCGATGTGGGTTTTGGCAAGACGGAGGTTGCGCTGCGGGCGGCGTTCCTCGTCGCGATGTCGGGGATGCAGGTTGCGGTGATCGCGCCGACGACATTGCTGGCGCGCCAGCATTTCCAGACCTTCTCCGAGCGGTTTGCGGGTTGGCCGATCAAGGTGCGGCATCTGTCGCGGTTTGTGACGTCGAAAGAGGCGAGCCAGACTAAGGACGAGATCAATTCGGGCGGTTGCGATGTGGTGATCGGCACGCATGCGCTGCTCGGCAAGGGGATCGACTTCAAGCGGCTGGGCATGATCGTCGTGGACGAGGAGCAGCGCTTTGGTGTAAAGCACAAGGAGCGGCTCAAGGAGCTGAAGGCCGATGTGCATGTGTTGACGCTGTCGGCGACGCCTATTCCGCGCACGTTGCAGATGGCGCTGACGGGCATTCGCGATCTGTCGATCATTGCGACGCCGCCGGTGGATCGTCTTGCGGTTCGGACGTACGTGGTGGAGTTCGATCCGGTGACCGTGCGCGAGGCGTTGCTGCGCGAGCGGTTCAGGGGTGGGCAGAGCTATTTCGTGGCGCCGCGTGTGGCGGACTTGCCGTTTCTGGAGCGGTATCTGCGCGAGCAGGTGCCGGAGGTAAGCTTCCTCACGGCGCACGGGCAGATGTCGGCGACCGATCTCGAGGATCGCATGGTGGCGTTCTATGACGGCAAGGCGGATGTGTTGCTGTCGACGACGATCGTGGAGTCGGGGATCGATATTCCGCGCGCGAACACACTCATCATCCATCGTGCGGACATGTTTGGTCTGGCGCAGTTGTACCAGCTGCGCGGGCGCGTCGGACGAGCGAAGCTGCGAGCGTATGCTTATCTGACGACGCCGGACGAAGAGAAGATGACCGATGGCGCGGACAAGCGGCTGAAGGTGTTGCAGTCGCTCGACAGTCTGGGTGCGGGCTTCATGCTGGCGAGCCACGACCTAGACATGCGCGGGGGCGGCAATCTTCTCGGTGAAGAACAGACCGGACATGTGCGCGAGGTGGGTGTTGAGCTGTATCAGCAGATGCTGGAGGATGCGGTGAAGGCGCTGCGCTCGGGCGAGACCCTGGATACGCATGAGGTGGCGGACGAGTGGTCGCCGCAGATCGACATTGGCGCGGCGGTGCTGATCCCGGAAGGGTATGTGGAGGATTTGTCGACGCGGCTGTCGCTGTATCGGCGTCTGGCGGACCTCCAGACGGACAATGAGCGCGAGGCGTTCGCGGCAGAGCTGATCGACCGGTTCGGTCCGCTGCCGGATGAGACGAAGCAGCTGCTGGAGATCACAGCGGTGAAGATTCTGTGCAAGCGGCTGGGCGTGGCGAAGGTTTCGGCGGGGCCTAAGGGGGCGCTGCTGGGCTTCCGGGACAATGCTCCGCTGGATGGGGCCAAGCTGATTGCGTATGTGCAGAGGCAGCCGAACCGGCTGAAGCTGCGGCCGGACATGAAGCTGGTGCTGAATGGGGCATGGGTGGATGCGCCGGCACGGCTGGCAGGCGTGAAGAGCCTGCTGCGGGATATGAGCGGGTTGCTGTAGGAGCGATTGAATGGCGGGTCGTGTTGCGGGACGTGTGGTGCTGGTGACGGGCGCGTCGAGCGGGCTGGGAAAGCGGTTTGCGCAGGTGCTGGCGGCCGAGGGCGCGAAGGTTGTTGTCGCGGCGCGACGCAAGGAAAGGCTGGACGATCTCGTGAAGGAGATCGGCGCGAATGGGTTCGCGGTTCAGTGCGATGTGACGGACGAAGCGCAGGTGGTTGCGATGTATGACGCGGCTGAGGCGAAGTTCGGACTGGTCGACACGGTGATCAACAATGCGGGGATGACGCATGGCAACAATGCGGTGACGCAGGACATCGCGGAGTTCCGCAAGATCATGGATCTCAACGTGACGTCGGTGTGGTGTGTGGCGCGGGAGGCGGCGCGGCGGTTGATCAAGGCGGGGCCAGAGAAATCGCACCGCGGGCGGATCGTCAATATTGCGAGCATGGCGGGGCGGTTCGTAATCCCCAACGTGACGGCGTACAACACGTCGAAGGCGGCGTGCGCGCATCTCACCCGGTCGCTGGCGCGCGAGTGGGCGCGGCATGGGATCAATGTGAATGCGCTGTCGCCGGGCTATGTCGCGACGGAGCTGACCGAGGAATGGTTCAACGGCGAGGGCGGGCAGAAGACGATCGCCAAGTCGCCGCGCCGTCGCGTCATGGACGAGACATCGCTGGATGAGGCCCTACTGTTCCTCTGCTCGGACGGCGCGAAGTACGTCACGGGTACGGATGTGCTGGTCGATGATTCGCAGAGCATGGGTTGAGGCGGCTTAGTTTTTGGCGTCCACACCGTTCATTCTAGCAAACTCACGTACGATATCGTCGCCCGGCAAAGGTGCTGCGTTCATCCTGCGGCTCAAGGCATGCCAGCAGCGCGCGGATTGAGCGGGTCGCGCTTGCTGTCGCGACGCACTTGACGTGCTCGTCAACCACCGCCTTTCGTATGCTGAAGTGGAGCAATTGAGATCGCGTCTGGTCTTGTTGGTCTGAAGTTTGTGGAGTTCGCGGGCATTGGTCCGGGGCCGTCCTGCGGCATGTTGCTGGCTGACCTTGGCGCCGGCGCGCGTTTCCTACCGCGTATGCAGAAGCTCGGTATGTCGATTACTGGAAGCAGCCGAAGATGCAGCCGGATGTGTGTGGGACGGCCGAGGAGCAGGGCATTCCACTTTGCGGGGCGCTGAGAAGCTAGAATGAAGGCCAAGTCAATGAAGCAGTCGCTATGTGGAGTGGCGCTGGCACTGCTGGCGGCGTGCGTGCCGGAGGCGAAGGCGCCCGTTGATGTCGCGGCGCCTGAAGCGCCAGTCGCGAGCGCGGCGAAATATCTGTTCGTGTGGTCGGACGACAAGGACAAGGCGGACTCGGACTTTCCGTCGGTGGTTGATCTGCGCGAGGGCTATTAGAGCTTTGGTGATGCGGTGGCGACGCTGCCCATCGGTGCGACTGGAACGATGCCGCATCATACGGAATACGAATTTTCAGGAGGTGGGATGTTGTTTGCCGATGGCTGGCTGGGTAGTCCGACATCGCTGATCGACCTGTGCGATTCGTGGCATCCCAAACTCACGGCGCAGTTCAAGGGCGTGGGAGAGTTCAGCTTCCCGTACAGTCATGCGCGGCTCGTCAATGGCAATGTGCTCGTGACGCTGCAGGGCCTGAACGGCACGTATGGCGCGCCGGGCGGACTGGCGGAACTGTCGCCGGACGGTCGTTTGCTCTGTACTGCGGCGGCTGCTGCCGGGTGAGACGACGAAAGTCGGGGCACGGCCCTAAAGTCTGGCGGTTGTGCCGGGCAGAGACCAAGCATTGGTGACACTGACCGAGATGGGATGGCCGCCATTCGAAGTCGTCCATCGTGGGCATCAGGTACAGGTCTGGTCGCCCTCCGATATGAAACTGCTTGCGACAGTGGACATGCCGCAGACGAGCGGTGGTGACTACCATCTCGACCCGGCAGAACCGCGCGTGCTGGCGGATGGCACGTTCTATGTGGGGACATTCTGCTGCGGCGTTTTCCGGATCGGCGGTGTCAACACGAGCAGTCTGTCGGCGACTTTCCTTCACGCGTTCCCCTTGGTGATACGATACACAATGCGTGCTCGGTGCCCGGTGCTCGGTGCCCGTTGTCGTTGGCAACTACTGGGTGCAAACGGTGGGTGAGATCAACGGGTTGATCGCGCCGGACGTATCCGATCCGAACAAGCCGGTGGAAGCCTCACGCCTGGTGTTTGATGCGAAAAACCATATGCCGCACTGGCCGTCGGCCGACCGGAAATCAGATCGGCTTGTGGTGACCGGAAACGACACGTCGTGGGCGCTGGTCGTGAAGATTGATCCAGCGACGGGCGCGATGAAGGTCGATGAGAGCTTGCCAGATGGTGGGTATTTCGATCGCACCAACTGGCCGCATGGTGAGACTGGGCCTGCTGTCGTCCATGGCGCGCTGTTCGGGGGATAGTCGCTCCGGATTTCCGCCACGACACGCTTGACGTCCGCGTCAATGACACGAGTGTCGTCCATCCAAATGGAGAAGTGCGATGGCGTCTGGCCCCCTTGTTGGTGTGAAGATTGTGGAGTTCGCGGGTATTGGTCCGGGACCGTTCTGCGGGATGCTGCTGGCTGACCTTGGCGCCGACGTGGTGCGGATCGATCGTGCGGAGAGCGTAGGGCGGTCGCATCCGGATCTCGCCAATCGCGGTAAGCGGTCGATTGCGGTGGACCTCAAGAAGCCCGAAGGCGTCGAGGCGGCGCTGTGCCTGATGGACAAGGCGGACGGGCTGATCGAGGGATTCCGGCCGGGTGTGATGGAGCGGCTGGGCGTAGGGCCTGACGTGGCGCTGAAGCGCAATCCGAGACTGGTGTTCGGCCGGATGACGGGCTGGGGCCAGACGGGACCGTGGTCCAGCATGGCTGGGCACGACATCGACTATATCGCGCTCACGGGCGCACTGCACACTATGGGACGCAAGGGCGAGCCCCCGGCGCCGCCACTGAATCTCGTGGGCGATTTCGGAGGCGGGGCGCTCTATCTGGCGTTCGGCTTGCTTGCGGGCATCATCGAGGCGAAGTCATCGGGCAAGGGGCAGGTGATCGACTGCGCGATGATCGATGGCGCGGCGTCCCTGATGACCATGTTCTACGGGATGAAGGCGGCGGGGATCTGGAACGCCAATCGCGACGACAACATGCTCGATGGCGGGGCGCACTTTTACGATACGTATGAATGCGCTGACGGTGAGTACCTGGCGATCGGGGCGATCGAGCCGCAGTTTCATGCAGTGTTCGTGAAAGGACTCGGGCTTCCGGTGGATGCATTCCCGGCGCAGATGAGCCGCGAGTATTGGCCGGAGTACACGAAGCGCGTCGCCGAGGTCGTGAAGACGAAATCGCGTGAGGAGTGGATGAACGTGTTCAACGGAACGGACGCCTGCATCGCGCCTGTGCTGAGCATGGACGAAGCGCCGAAGCATCCGCACAACGCAGAGCGGAAGACTTTTGTCGAAGCGTTCGGGGTGACGCAGCCGGGCCCGGCGCCGCGCTTTTCGCGAACGGCGGGTGCGGTGAATGGCGTTCCGGCGCTGGCGGGAAAGCATTCCAAGCAGGTGCTCGAAAGTTGGGGAATTGGAGCTGAACGAATGGCGGCTTTCCTGTCGGCTGGGGCGGTCGCACAGAGCTGAGCGCGGTGCCGTTAGCTAGCGATGCAGACTGAAATACGCTGTTAAATCAGAGGCGTGCCAATATTTGTTCCACCTGAATTGAAGACAACAAGGGCCTCAATCAGCGTTCAGACTCCCTCCCCTATACCAAGCACATGCCGCCGGGACGCCTTGATGTCCCTCGATGGTTCCCGGCGGCTCTGTTCCTGTGCAACTCGGCCGGCTTCGCAAGAAGCCGGCCTTTCCTTTTCCGCCCGATGTCGCTCGCGACGATAGTTGCTGGTAGATCGATAGTCACGGTGACCGCGCATCGTTAATCGCTAAGGTCGTCGGGAGTTCTCCGGGGGGCCTGTGGATGAAATTGGCGTGGCTGGCGGCATTGGCCGTTGCGATCATCGGATGTGGCCCGGCGTTGGCAGACGCCATCAAGCAGACCAAGGGTTCATTCGACGACAAGTTCAGGCAGCTCGACGTCGATCTGCCGACGCCGAATACCTATCGCGCGGCTTCTGGCGCGCCTGGCGAGGCTTACTGGCAGCAGCAGGGCGATTACGTCATCAACGCCACGCTCGATGAAACGACGAAGCACATCACGGCGACAGGCACGATTGATTACCACAATAACTCGCCGCATCCGTTGAGCTACGTCTGGCTGCAGCTCGACCAGAATATTTTCAAGCAGGACTCGGCGGCGCGGCGAACGCAGACCACGTCAACGAACGGCGGCGACAGCGTCAGCATAGGTGTACTTCGCCAGCTTCAGTCGTATGCGGATAAACCGCATGGCTACGAGATCCAGTCGGTGGCGGACGGGACGGCTAGGGCTCTGCCGTACACGATCAACGACACGATGATGCGGGTCGACCTGCCGAAGGCGCTGGCGCCCGGACAGAACACGACGATCAAGCTCGCCTGGGCGTTCAACATTGTCGACAACGGCCTTATCGGCGCCCGGACCGGCTATGAGTATTTCCGCAACACGGACACCTATACCTTCTTTCAGGCCCAGTGGTTTCCCCGGCTTGTGGCCTACACCGACTACACGGGCTGGCAGCACAAGCATTTTCTGGGAGCGGGTGAGTTCACGCTGGAGTTCGGCAATTACGATGTGTCGATCAATGTTCCGGCCGACCATATCGTGTCGGCGACGAGCGTATTGCAGAATCCGAACGACGTGCTGACGGCCGAGCAGCGCAGCCGCCTCGCACAGGCGCGCAGGACTTACGACAAGCCGATGTATGTCGTGACGCCGGATGAAGCGCTGGCGAACGAGAAGGAAGGCACGACAGCAATGCGGACGTGGCGCTGGAAGGCGTCGAACGTGCGAGATTTTGCCTGGGCGTCCTCGCGCAAGTTCATCTGGGATGCGATGGCCGTGAAGTAGCCGGAGGGCGCGGACGTGCTGGCGCAATCTTTTTTTCCGACCGAGGGTGATCCGCTCTGGTCGCTCTATTCTACGCGCGCGGTGGCGCACACGATCGACGTCTACTCGCACTTCTCGTTTCCGTATCCATACCCGACAGCGATCTCCGTGAAAACATGGGCCGGCGGCGGCATGGAATACCCGATGATCTCGTTCAACGGCGGGCGTCCGGTGAAGGACGAGAAGACCGGCGTGAAAACCTACACACGGCAGGCGCGTGACGGCCTGATCGGGGTTGTGATCCACGAGGTGGGTCGCAACTATTTCCCCATGATCGTGAACTCCGACGAGCGGCAGTGGACGTGGATGGACGAGGGGATCAACTCCTTCCTCGACTATCAGGCCAAGAAACTGTGGGACGAGGACTTTCCGGGACGCAACGGACCGACCAACATTCTCGACGACATGACGGCGTACATGCTCAGCGAGGATCAGGTGCCGATCATGACCAACTCGGAGTCGCTCAAGCAATTCGGCAACAATTCGTGCGGCAAGCCGACCGCGGCGCTGACCGTGCTGCGCGAGACGGTGATGGGGCGCGAATTGTTCGACTTCGCGTTCAAGCAGTATGCGCGGCGCTGGAAGTTCAAGCGGCCGACGCCGGCGGACTTCTTCCGCAACCTGGAGGACGCATCCGGCGTCGACCTCGACTGGTTCTGGCGCGGTTGGTTCTACACCACCGATCACGTCGATATCGCGCTAAACGATGTGCGTGAGTATCGCCTCTCGACCAGGGATCCGGACGTGGAGAGCGTACTGAGGCGCCAGCGCGGAGAGGACACGCGGCCCGAGCCGGTAACCGTCACGGAGAATCGCGACAGTGGCCAGAAAACTTACATGGAGCGGCATCCGGACGCTGCGGACTTCTATACGCAGAACGACGCGCTAGCGCCGACCAACAAGGACAGGAATGACTACCAGACTTTTCTCGGTGGTCTGAAGGAGCCTGAGAAGTCGGCATTCGAGCGAGCCCTACGCGAGAACCCATATCTTTACTTCGTGGATTTCGAGAATGTGGGTGGATCGGTGTCGTCGCTGCCGCTGCGCTTCACGTTTGAAGACGGCTCAACGAAGGATATAATGATCCCGGCAGAGATCTGGCGCATGAACAACGAGAAGGTGACCAAGCTGTTCGTCGAGGCGAAAAAGGTTGTGTCGGTCGAACTGGATGCGCGTCATCAGATTGCGGATGCCGTGCCACAGAACAACGCCTTCCCGCGTCAGAACGTGCCGAGCCGGCTGGATGTCTACAAGTCGGCGCAAAGCGGTTCGCGCAACCAGATGGCGGATGCGATAGTGGAGTTGAAGGCGAAGCAGGACCCGGCGAGCACCGCTGCGCCGATTGCGCCGGTAAATTAAGGTAGGAGTTGTGTCGAGGTGAACAGGCCAGCTGGCATGACACGCAGGATAGTGATGCTGGCGGGCTGCTCGCTTGGGGCTGGCATCGTGCTCGCGCCGCCAGCGCTAGCGCATCGCTCGCAGACGGTGCTGAGCACGGTGATGTGGAATGCTGCGTCGTCGGTGCTCGAGGTCACGCACCGGATGCACCCACATGACGCTGAGTTGGCGCTGCAACAGACGATGGGCGTGACGCAGGTGGACATCACTGCCGTGAAGAACCAGGCGGAGTTGATGCTCTACCTGGAAGACCGCTTTGTGCTGATCGATGGCGGCCGCAGAATGACTCTGGAAGCTGTTGGCGCCGAATTCGAAGGTGATACGCTGCTATTGTACCAGCAATGTGCGCTTAAGACGCCGCCCGCGAAGCTTGCGATCGACGACCGTATCCTGCGCGACGTGTTCGAGGCGCAGGCCAATCTTGTGAACGTGCGCTTAGGGCAACGGACGCGCACGTTTCTGTTTTCCGGGAATGACGGCGTCAAGTCGGCGGACGGTCTGCTGTAAGCGTGGTCTGGCGCACGCCGGGTCTGACCGTTAGGCTCCCCGCAGGTGGAAATGCCAGCGTGAAGCCGGCAAGGGATTTGGCATGAAAGTTTTCCTGATCGCGCTAGTCGCGCTGGTTGCGGCGGCGGGGGCCGGATTGACGCTGTTGCCGATGTCGATGGCTGCGGATGTTGCCTCGCAGCGCGTCCCCGATTTCAAGTTTAAGGAAGCGACCGGCAGCGTCTGGGACGGCGAGTTGAAGCAGGTGGCTTTCGGCAAACAATTCATCGGCGACTTGAAGGTGAAATCTGACCTCATGTCACTGCTGACGGGCAAGGCATCAGGCGTGCTGGGTCTGACGCGCGATGGTTTTTCGGGTCAGGCGAACCTGATCTACGGTATTTCCAACGGCAGCCTTGAGCTCAAGGACATGATGTTGGACGGCAATACAGCCATGGTGCCGGGCATGCCGGCCGCGATCGCCAAGGTGGACGGCAAGTTCAACCTGCAGGTGAAGGATCTCCAGTTTGTCGACGGCGCCTGCGAGGCGGCCAATGGCGAGGTCTGGACCGACGCGCTGAGCAAGATCAATGTGAAGGGCTGGGTTGGGCCTGAGCTGCGCGGACCGGTGACCTGTGAAGGTGGCAAGCTGCAGGTCCAGGCCAAGGGCAAGGCCGCGACGGGAGAGGACGTGTTGGCCGTTCTGAGCATCAGCCAGCATCTCGACATGGACCTTACGGCCAGCGTCGCCAACGCCACCCCAGCGGCAGTCGAAGCCCTCCGCGACGTAGGCTTTGTGACGGATGGCGACAGGTTGGTGTTTCGTCATGCCAGTTAGCGGGCGGAAAGGTGGTTTGGCGCTTGACCGGCCTCGCGACCCCGCCTAAACGCTCCATCCTTCGATACCGGCGTATGCGGGTGTAGCTCAGTTGGTTAGAGTGCCGGCCTGTCACGCCGGAGGTCGCGGGTTCGAGCCCCGTCACTCGCGCCAGGTGTCGAAAGAGGCGGTGATATGACCGCGACGGAAGAAAACAATAGAAATGCCAATGCGATAGCCCTCGACCCTCGGGTCGAGGAGGCTAATCGCATTTTGCTCGGCGCGGATGGCAAGCCGGCCAATCCGCTCGCAGTCGCCGGCCTCTATCGCGCAGCGCTGGATCAGGGCGCGACGGCAGGCGGTGAGCGGCTGGCTGTGCTGGCCGCACCCCGGGGCAGGTAGGAAGGCCGATTGGATGGAGGCGCTGACATGGCTGGTCCGGGCGGCAGACATGGGTCATGTGCCGTCGCGGGGGTAGCTGGGAGTGCTGGCGGGGGTTGGGGTTGAGGTGGAGGGGAGCTGGGGAGCTGGGGAGCGATTGCCCGGCGGATCGATCTGAAGGCGCTGCTGAAGGCGCCAGGTCTGACCCCGCAGCCGCACGGCGCCATCCATCGCCTTCATCGCGGGCCTTGCGACCGGTGAGATGTGCGACTGGCTTATCCACAGGCGTGAGTCGCTTTTGGCGCCGGCCAGGGTCGGCGATGACACCACCGGCCAGTGGGTCCGCGATCCGACCCGCACGGGTCTAGCGGCGGGATCCGGGCTGGTCGAAACCGATGTTGTAATAGTTCTAACCCAGAAGCGGCTGGAGCTGGCCTCGGGGCTGGCCGTCCAGAAGCAGGAGACGGCTTTCGTCCTCAGCTATGAAGCCGGGCGGGAATACAAGTCGCACTACGATTTCCTGATGTCGAGCGAGCCAGCGTTCGCGCACCTGCTCGAAACGCTGGGCCAGCGCGTGGCGACCTGCCTGACCTGGCTGAAAGACATGAGGGCGGCGAACCCGCCTTTCCGGAGATCGGCTGGAAGCACAAGGGCAGAATCGGCGACGCCATGCTGTTCCTGAATGTTCGTCCGACGGATCGCGGCCCCGACCCGATGACATTGCATGCTTGGACACCGGTCAGCCGCGGCCGGAAGTGGCTGCTCTCGCAATGGGTGCGAGACCGGGCGCAACCCATCGTTTAAGTGGCGTATTGCGACGTTCAATCGCAGGGTGATCGTGTCGCCAATGCCCGGAAACAAGGTCGAAAAGTAACGCTTCGGGTTTGATTGGGGATGGGGTCCGCCCGCTCTATTGCCTCTCACGTCAAAGCGGACTAGGCCGAGCGGCAATTGTAACCGAGGGTTCATATGCAAGGCGTGGAGACACTCGTAGTCGAGTATCTGCCGGTCGTGATTTTCCTCGCGATCGCCATCGTGCTGAGCTGTCTCTTTCTGGTGGCGTCGGCGCTGCTCGCGCCTCGCAAGCCCGATCCTGAAAAACTGTCGGCTTATGAGTGCGGATTCAATGCGTTCGACGATGCGCGCATGAAATTCGACGTCCGTTTCTACCTCGTCTCGATCCTCTTCATTATCTTCGATCTTGAAGTTGCGTTCCTGTTTCCGTGGGTGTTTCAGGTGGCGGAAGGCAACATTGTCGCCTTCTGGTCGATGATGGGCTTCCTCGGCGTGCTGACGGTCGGGTTTGTCTACGAATGGCGCCGTGGCGCGCTGGAGTGGCAATAATGGCCGAGCAGAAAGTAGCCGCAGGATTTGGCGGCCGCGTTCTGCGGCCCGAGGGCGGGGCGCTAGTTAAGCCGAACGATCCGTTTTTCGCGGGGCTCTCGGATGAGCTGGCTGACAAGGGCTTTGTCGTCGCCGCGGCTGACGACCTGATTACCTGGGCGCGTACCGGCTCGTTGATGTGGATGACGTTCGGTCTTGCCTGCTGCGCGGTCGAGATGATGCAGGCGTCGATGCCGCGCTATGACATGGAGCGCTTCGGCGCTGCCCCGCGGGCCTCGCCGCGTCAGTCGGACGTGATGATTGTCGCCGGTACGCTCACCAACAAAATGGCGCCCGCGCTCCGCAAGGTCTATGACCAGATGCCGGAGCCGCGCTACGTTATCTCGATGGGCTCGTGCGCCAACGGCGGCGGGTATTATCACTACAGCTACGCCGTGGTGCGTGGGTGCGACCGGATCGTGCCGGTGGACATCTACATTCCGGGCTGTCCGCCGACGGCCGAAGCGCTGATATACGGCCTGCTGCAATTGCAGAAGAAGATCCGCCGAGAGGGGAGCATCGAGCGATGAGCGTTGTACCCTCTCGCTCGACTATGATGGCTGAGCTCAGGACGCACCTGACCGAGACCCAGAAGGCGATCAAATCGATCACCGTCACGCATGACGAGATGATCGTCATGGTCGAGCGCGACGGCATCGTCAAATTTCTGGAATTCCTCGTCGAGGACAGCCAGTGCCGCTTCGAGACGCTGGTTGACCTATGTGGCGCAGACTATCCGACTGATCCGGAGCGCTTTGAAGTTGTCTATCACCTGCTGTCGATGCGCCTGAACCAGCGCATCCGCGTGAAGCTTCGTACGGATGAAGTCATTCCGGTGCCGAGCGTGACGAGCCTGTTCCCGGTCGCCAACTGGTATGAGCGCGAGACGTTCGACATGTATGGCGTGATCTTCTCGGGCCACCCGGACCTGCGCCGCATCCTCACGGACTACGGCTTCGAGGGCTATCCGCTCCGCAAGGACTTTCCGCTGACCGGGCGCGTGCAGGTCCGCTACGACGAAGCCCAGAAGCGCGTGATCAATGAACCGGTGAAGCTGGTTCAGGAATATCGCAATTTCGATTTCCTCTCGCCGTGGGAAGGCATGCAAGCCGTAATCCCGGGCGATGAGAAAGCGGGCGAGGCGAAGAAGTAGCCATGGCCGAGCAACACATCGATCAATCGAAATCCGCTGTCATGGAAGAGATGGACGACCGGAAGTTTACCATCAATTTCGGACCGCAGCATCCGGCCGCGCATGGCGTGCTTCGCCTGGTGCTCGACCTTGATGGCGAGATCGTTGATCGCGTTGATCCGCATATCGGCCTGCTGCATCGCGGCACGGAGAAGCTGATCGAGTACAAGACGTTCCTGCAGGCTCTACCTTACTTCGATCGTCTCGACTATGTCGCGCCGATGAACCAGGAGCACGCCTACTGCCTCGCCATCGAGAAGCTGGCTGGTATCGAGGTTCCGCGTCGCGCGCGCTTCATCCGCGTGATCTTCTCGGAGATCGGCCGCATCCTTTCTCATCTGCTGAATGTTACGACGCAAGCGATGGACGTTGGCGCGCTGACCCCGCCGCTGTGGGGCTTCGAAGAGCGCGAAAAGCTGATGGTGTTTTACGAGCGCGCGTCCGGTTCGCGGATGCACGCGGCGTATTTCCGTCCGGGCGGCGTCCACCAGGACTTGCCGCCTGAACTGGTGGAAGACATCCACAAATTCTGCGACCCGTTCCTGAAAGTGCTCAACGACCTCGAAACGCTGGTTACCGAGAACCGCATCTTCAAGCAGCGCAACGTCGATATCGGCGTGGTGTCTGTTCAGGAGTGTCTTGAGTGGGGTTTCTCAGGCGTGATGGTCCGTGGGTCTGGCCTCGCGTGGGACCTGCGTCGTGCTGAGCCGTATGAGATTTATTCGGAACTCGATTTCAAGATTCCGGTCGGCAAGAATGGCGACTGCTGGGACCGCTATCTCATCCGCATTGAGGAGATGCGCGAGAGCATCAAGATCATCAAGCAGTGCATCGACCGCATGCCGGTCGGTCCCGTGCTGCCGGAGCATTCAAAATATGCGCCGCCGCGTCGTGGCGAGATGAAGTCGTCGATGGAAGCGCTGATCCATCACTTCAAACTCTACACTGAAGGCTTCCACGTTCCTGCGGGCGAGGTTTACGCCTGCGTGGAAGCGCCCAAGGGTGAGTTCGGCGTATACATGGTGACTGATGGCGGCAACCGCCCGTATCGCCTGAAGATAAAGGCGCCCGGTTACGCCCACCTTCACGCGATGGATCATATCTGCCGTGGCCACATGCTGGCGGACGTGTCGGCTATCCTGGGCTCGCTGGACATCGTGTTCGGGGAGGTCGACCGTTGAGCCACCGCCGTTTTCATCATCCCGAAGAGCACAAGCCGTTCGCGTTCTCGAAAGAGAGCGACGACCTTATTGCGTGGTGGGAACGCAAGTATCCGTCGGAGCGCAAGGCTTCCGCTGTGATCCCGGCGCTGTGGATCACGCAGAAGCAGAATGCAGGCTGGCTGTCCGAGCCGGCGCTGCGTGTGGTCGCCGATCGTCTCGGCATGACCTACATCCGCGTCTACGAGATCGCGACTTTCTACACGATGTTCAATCTTGAGCCGGTCGGAAAGTATCACTTCCAGGTCTGCGGTACGACGCCGTGCCAGCTGCGCGGCGCCGACAAGCTGAAGGATTTCTGCGAGCGCAAGATCGGCCCCAAGGGTCACGTGTCTGGCGGCGGCAAATTCTCCTGGGTTGAGGTGGAGTGCCTCGGCGCGTGCGTGAATGCGCCGATGATTCAGATCAATGATTACTACTACGAAGACCTGAGCATTGAGACGCTTGAGAAACTGGTCGATGACTTCGCGGCGGGCAAGGCGCCTCAGCCGGGCACCTATGTGAAGCGGCAGACGAGTGCGCCGGAAGGTTCGGCGACATCGCTGACGGATGAGACGCTGTTTGACGGTTCGCGCGCGAAGTCGCTGGCGACCATTCCGAATGCGCCAAAGCCGCCTGAAGAGAGCGCTGCTGCGCCTGTGAAAGCATGAGGGACCTGAACCGTGCTTCTCGATAAGGACCGCATCTTCACAAACCTTTACGGCCGCCACGACTTCCGTCTGGAAGCCGCCAAGCAGCGCGGCGCGTGGAACTCGACCAAGGAGCTGATGCAGTTCGGGCCCGAGTGGATCTGCGACCAGATCAAGGCGTCGGGCCTGCGCGGCCGTGGCGGCGCTGGCTTTCCGACGGGCCTGAAGTGGACCTTTATGCCGAAGGTGGTGAAGGAGCGTCCGCACTATCTGGTGGTCAACGCTGACGAGTCCGAGCCCGGTACGTGCAAGGACCGGGATATCATGCGCCACGATCCGCACCTGCTGATCGAAGGATGTTTGATTGCGTCGTACGCTATGCGCGCAAACAAGTGTTACATCTACCTGCGCGGGGAGTACATTCGCGAGCGTGAAGTGCTCGAGGAAGCGATCAAGGAAGCTTATGCGGCTGGCCTTGTCGGTAAGAACGCCTGCGGCTCTGGGTGGGACTTCGACATCTATGCGCACCATGGCGCGGGCGCCTACATCTGCGGTGAAGAGACGGCACTGCTAGAAAGCCTCGAAGGCAAGAAGGGCCAGCCGCGCCTGAAGCCGCCTTTTCCGGCGAATGCGGGTCTCTATGGCTGCCCGACGACGGTGAACAATGTGGAGTCGATCGCGGTGGCGCCGACCATCCTTCGCCGTGGCGCGGGCTGGTTCGCGGGCTTTGGCCGTCCGAACAACACGGGCACGAAAGTGTTCTGCATCTCCGGCCATGTGAATCGTCCGTGCAACATCGAAGAAGAGATGTCGATCCCGCTTCGGACGCTTATCGACGAGCATTGCGGCGGCGTACGTGGCGGCTGGGATAATCTGCGCGCAATCATTCCGGGCGGATCGTCGGTGCCGATGATCCCGAAGGAAATTTGCGACACGGTGCTGATGGATTTCGACGCGCTCCGAGATGTGAAGTCGGGCCTCGGCACGGCGGCGGTCATCGTGATGGACAAGTCAACGGACTTGATCAAATCGATCGCGCGGCTTGCCTACTTCTACAAACACGAGAGCTGCGGCCAGTGTACGCCGTGCCGTGAAGGCACCGGCTGGATGTGGCGCGTGCTGGAGCGGATGGTGAAGGGCGAGGCTGAAGCTTCCGAGATCGACACGCTGCTGGATGTGGCAAGCCAGGTCGAGGGTCACACGATCTGCGCGCTGGGCGATGCTGCTGCTTGGCCGATTCAGGGCCTGATCCGCCACTTCCGGCAAGACATCGAAGACCGCATCGCAAACTACCGCATGGGCCGCCCGCACGTTCAGGGCGTAACGCTGACGGCGGCGGAGTAGGTACATGACCGACACCGTCAAACTGCTGGTCGATGGCGTCACGGTGGATGCGCCGAAGGGCTATACGCTGTTGCAGGCGTGCGAACTGGCGGGCGCCGAGATCCCGCGCTTTTGTTATCACGAGCGTCTGTCGATCGCCGGCAACTGCCGCATGTGCCTTGTTGACTGGGTTGGCGCGCCGAAGCCGATCGCGTCGTGCGCCCAGACGGTTGGCGACATGGCGCCCAAGAAGGACGGTACGCCGCACGAGATTTCCACGAAATCCCCCCGCGCTATCAAAGCGCGTGCCGGCGTCATGGAATTCCTGCTGATCAACCACCCGCTGGATTGCCCGATCTGCGACCAAGGCGGCGAGTGCGACCTGCAGGATCAGGCAATGGGCTATGGCCGCGCCGGTTCGCGCTATTCCGAGAACAAGCGCGCCGTCGACGACAAGAACATGGGCCCGTTGGTCAAGACGATCATGACGCGCTGCATCCAGTGTACCCGTTGCGTGCGCTTTGCGGCCGAGGTTGCAGGCGTGGATGAGATCGGTCTCGCCAACCGTGGCGAGGATGCTGAGATCACGACGTATCTTGAGAAGTCGTTGACCAGCGAGTTGTCGGGCAATGTGATCGACCTCTGCCCGGTTGGTGCGCTGACCTCCAAGCCGTACGCGTTCAACGCGCGCCCGTGGGAGCTGCGCAAGACCGAGAGCATCGACGTGATGGATGCCATGGGCGCTGCGATCCGCGTGGATGCGCGCGGCCCCACCGTCATGCGCATTCTTCCGCGCGTGAATGAAGAGATCAACGAGGAGTGGATTTCGGACAAGACGCGCTTCGTGTGGGATGGCCTTGGCCGGCAACGTCTCGACAAGCCGTATGTGCGCGAGAATGGCGAGCTGAAGGCTTTGAGCTGGGATGAGGCGCTGAAGAGCGCTGCGGCCATGCTGAAAATCCCGGGCGAGCAGATCGGCGTTATCGCGGGCGATCTTGCGGACGCTGAAGGCATGAAGGCGACCCTCGATCTGGCGATGTCGCTCGGCGTGAAGTCAATCGACTGCCGCCAGGACGGCGCTAAGCTCGGGCTCGCAGCCGACGGATCGAAACTGCCGCGCGAGAGCTACCTCTTCAACTCGACCATCATGGGCATCGACGAGGCGGACATGATCCTGCTGGTCGGTGTGAACCCGCGCAAAGAAGCCGCGGTTTTGAACGCGCGCATCCGCAAGGCGTGGCTGCGTATGGTTCCGGTTGCTGTCGTCGGTGAGCGCGTCGATCTGACATACGACTATGCGTATGTGGGCGCCGGTCCGGACTCGCTGGGTGAACTAAATGCCGGGCATCCGGTGTTCCAACAATTGAGCAAGGCTCAACGTCCGCTGATCATTCTCGGTCAGGGCGCTCTGACCCGTGCGGATGGCGCGGCTGTGCTGAACGCTGTGTCGTCGCTCGCGGCGAATGTCGGCGCAATCGCAGATGGTTGGAACGGCTTCAACGTGCTGCACACGGCTGCGGCGCGTGTGGGCGGTCTCGACCTCGGATTCTTGCCGTCGGCTGGTGGCAAGGACGTTGCGGGTATCGTCGCTGCCGCGCAGTCCGGTGAGATCAAGACGGTCATCCTGTTAGGCGCAGACGAGATCGATACGTCGAAGCTCGGCGACGCCAAGGTGATTTATATCGGCAGCCACGGCGACAACGGCGCCCATCGCGCGGACGTCATACTGCCGGCCGCCGCCTATACGGAAAAATCAGCTACCTACGTCAACACCGAAGGCCGCGTGCAGCGCACGCAACGCGCTGTGATGCCGAAGGGCGATGCGCGCGAAGACTGGGCGATCGTTCGCGCCCTGTCGGCCTATGTCGGCAAGACGTTGCCCTATGACAGCCTCGCACAGTTGCGCGAGAAACTGGCGAAGGATCACCCGACGTTCCTCGGACTTGATTTCGCGCCGGGACATTCCGCGAGCGGGGTTGCGCCTCCCTATGGATCGGCTGGCGCGATGCAGTCATCGCCGTTCCGTACCGCGGTGGCGGCGTTCCACCTCACCAATCCGATCGCGCGCGCGTCCCGCACCATGGCGAAATGCGCCGAACTCGCTGCGGGCGTCTCGCCTGCCGTAGCAGCAGAATAGGAGGGCGCGATGCAGAACCTCTTCCTCTGGGGCGGCGGAATGTGGGGCGGCATCGGCCTTGCCGTGCTGCAGATCCTCGCGCTCGTCGTGGTGATGCTGGTGTGCATCGCGTTCCTACTGCTGTTCGACCGCAAGGTCTGGGCGGCAGTGCAGCTGCGCAAGGGGCCGAACGTGGTAGGCCCGTTTGGCCTCCTGCAATCGTTCGCGGACCTCATCAAGTTCGTGCTGAAAGAAGTCATCATCCCGGCGGGCGCCAACAAGACTGTGTTCCTGCTTGCGCCGATCATCACGCTGTCGTTGGCGCTTGTCGGCTGGGCCGTCATCCCGATCGCGCCGGGCTGGGTTGTCGCCAACCTCAACGTTGGCGTGCTGTACCTGTTCGCGATCTCGTCGCTTGGCGTCTACGGCATCATCATGGGTGGTTGGGCGTCCAACTCGAAATATCCCTTCCTCGGCGGCCTGCGTTCGGCGGCGCAGATGGTGAGCTACGAAGTCTCGATCGGCTTCGTGATCGTCACTGTGCTGCTGCTGGTCGGCTCGCTCAACCTGTCAGATGTCGTCAATCATCAGGGCGGTGGCATCTGGAACTGGCACGCGTTCGCGTTCCCGACCGTCTTCGTCATGTTCCCGATGTTCGTGATCTTCTTCATCTCGGCGCTGGCCGAGACCAACCGCCCTCCGTTCGATTTGCCGGAAGCGGAATCCGAGTTGGTGGCGGGCTATCAGGTCGAATACTCGTCCTCGCCGTACCTCATGTTCATGATCGGCGAATACGTCTCGATCGTGCTGATGTGCGCCATGCTGACCATCCTGTTCTTTGGCGGATGGCACATGCCGATCCCGATCCCGGTTCCGGACGGCACGCCTGACTGGTTGATAAGCTTGGGCGGCCTGCTGGTCTTCATGGGCAAGGTCACGTTCTTCTTCTTCATGTTCGCGATGGTGAAGGCGATTGTCCCTCGCTACCGCTATGACCAACTGATGCGTCTTGGCTGGAAGATATTCCTTCCGACCTCGCTGGTCGCAGTGGTGATCATCGGCGGCTACGTCACCTTCATGAACGCGCAGGCGCGTCCGCCATTCGACGCCGTCGATTTGGACAAGAGCGGCTTCCTCGAAGCGCCGGAGCTGGCGGCCGTGACGCTGCCCGCCGGACTCGATACGAACAATGACGGCAAGATCAGCTGGCAGGAATATCGCGCCGGAGCGGGGACCTAGCATGTCGATCGGTCAAGCCATCCGGGGCGCGCTGCTGACGGACTTCGTCAGCGCTTTCTTTCTTGCCATGCGCCAGTTTTTCACGCGCAAGGCGACGGTGAACTATCCGTTCGAGAAGGGGCCCCTGTCGCCGCGCTTCCGTGGCGAGCATGCGCTGCGCCGATATGCTAATGGCGAAGAGCGCTGCATCGCGTGCAAGTTATGCGAGGCGATCTGTCCAGCGCAGGCCATCACCATCGAGGCCGAGCCGCGTGAAGACGGTTCGCGCCGCACGACCCGGTACGACATCGACATGGTGAAGTGCATCTACTGTGGCTTCTGCCAGGAAGCCTGCCCGGTGGACGCCATCGTCGAAGGGCCGAACTTCGAGTTCGCGACGGAAACCCGCGAGGAACTCTACTACGACAAGGAAAGACTTCTGGAGAACGGCGATCGCTGGGAACGCGAGATCGCCCGCAATCTGGAACTCGACGCGCGCTATCGCTAAAAGAACGCGGCCCAAAGGGGACGGGTCGATTTCTGAGACTGTTTCATTGCCCCGTCCGGGGCGCTCTGGACCAAAGGAAGAGGAAAGCCACGCCATGGCGCTGATCGCTTTCTATATCCTCTCGACGGTTGTCGTGCTGGCGGCATTGTTCGTTGTCGCGGCGCGTAACCCCGTGCACTCGGTGCTGTGGTTGATCCTGACGTTCTTCACGTCGGCGGGTCTACTTGTGCTGATCGGGGCGGAGTTCCTCGCGATGCTGCTGGTCGTCGTCTATGTCGGCGCGGTCGCGGTGCTGTTCCTTTTCGTGGTCATGATGCTCGACATCGATTTCGTGGCGCTGAAGCAGGGTTTTCAGAATTATCTGGTCGTCGGACTATTGGTGGCGCTCGCGCTGCTGGCCGAGATCGGCATTGTGGCTGCGGCCGCGACCTTCGGTGGCGGTGAAACCTTCCAGCCGAGCCCGGGCGCCGCGACCAACGCCGAAGCGCTTTCGAAGGTGCTCTACACGGACTACCTGCTACTATTCCAGATGTCGGGCATCGTCCTCTTGGTCGCCATGATGGGCGCCATCGTGCTGACGCTGCGCTCGCGGCCCACCGTGAAGCGCCAGAATATCGCGGAGCAGGTTGGCCGCAAACGGAAAGACGCCGTCGAACTCAAGGACGTCCGTCCGGGACAAGGTATCTGATCATGGCAGGCGCGGAACTTACCCTCGGGCACTACCTCGCAGTCTCGGCGGCGCTGTTCACCATTGGCGTGTTCGGCATCTTCGTGAACCGCAAGAACATCATCGTCATCCTGATGTCGATCGAACTGATCCTCCTCTCCGTGAATCTGAACCTCGTCGCGTTCTCGGTCTTCAACGGCACGATCATGGGGCAGGTGTTCGCCATGCTCGTGCTGACGGTTGCGGCGGCCGAAGCCGCCGTGGGTCTGGCCATACTTGTCGTCTACTTCCGCAACCGTGGTGAAATCGCGGTTGAAGACGTCAACGTGCTGCGCGGATAGGGGAGCAGGGCCGGTGACCTTCCAGGATATCGCAGCGATCTTCATCGTTCTCGCGCCCGGCCTTGCCGCGGTGATTGCCGGCCTTGGCCAGCGCGTGCTGGGCGACAAAGGCTCGATGGCGCTGACCACTACGCTGGTGGTGTCGGCCGCAGCCCTCGCGGGCTTTCTGTTTTTCAACCAGGCGTTCGGCTCGCACGGCGAGGCAGGCAATCACGCGCATACCATCGTGCTGTCGCGCTGGTTCGATGTCGGCACGTTCATCGCCGATTGGGCCATTCGCCTCGACAGCCTGTCAGTGACCATGTTGTTCGTGGTGACCAGCGTCTCGGCGCTCGTCCACATTTACTCAATTGGCTACATGGCGGACGATCCGCATCGCGCGCGGTTCTTCGCCTACCTGTCGCTTTTCACATTCGCCATGCTGATGCTGGTGACGGCGGACAACTTCCTGCAGCTGTTCTTCGGCTGGGAAGGCGTCGGTCTCGCCTCTTACCTGCTCATCGGTTTCTGGTACAAGAAGCCGTCGGCCAATGACGCCGCGATCAAGGCCTTCGTCGTCAACCGCGTCGGCGATTTCGGCTTTGCGCTCGGCATCATGGCGCTGGTGTTTATGATCCAGCCGGCGGTTGGCGTGGACTACACGCAGTTCCACATCGCCGAATTCTCGTCGATCAAGTTCGACACGGTGTTTGCGGTCATCGCCCAGAACGCGCCCATCACGCCGGTTGGAACCATCGCTGCTATCCCGATCCAGGATGTGACGTTTGATTTCCTCTGGCTCCATGTCTGGGGCCTTGAGGCCGCTGGTATCCTGTTGTTCATCGGAGCGATGGGCAAATCGGCCCAGTTCTTTCTGCACACATGGCTGCCTGATGCGATGGAAGGCCCGACGCCGGTCTCCGCGCTCATCCACGCCGCCACCATGGTCACCGCGGGCGTGTTTCTCGTCTGCCGCTGTTCATACCTCTACGAGCACACAGTCGTCGCGGCGAACATGATCACCATCATCGGTGCGGTCACCTGTTTCTTCGCGGCAACGGTTGGCCTTGCGCAAAACGACATCAAGCGCGTGGTCGCTTACTCAACCTGTTCGCAACTCGGCTACATGTTCTTTGCGGCGGGTCTTGGCGCCTATCAGGCGTCGATGTTCCACCTGTTCACGCACGCCTTCTTCAAGGCGCTGCTGTTCCTCTCGGCCGGCGCAGTCATCCACGGCATGCACCACGAACAGGACATGCGGAACATGGGCGGCCTGCGCAAGAAGATGCCGCTGACCTGGGCGATGATGCTGATCGGCACGCTGGCGCTGACGGGCGTAGGCATACCGGGTATCGAGGGCTTGAATCTCGGCTTCGCGGGCTTCTTCTCCAAAGACGCCATTATCGAGAGTTCGTTCGCCTCGCATGACGCATTCGCCCCGCTGGCTTTTTGGCTCAGTATCGGCGCGGCTTTCCTGACATCGTTTTACTCATGGCGCCTCATGTTCATGACGTTTGAAGGCAAGACGCGTGCGGATCATCACACCTACGATCACGCGCATGATCCGCCGCTCGCGATGGCCGTGCCGCTGCTGCTGCTCGCAGTTGGGGCCGTCTTCGCTGGGGGCGCGTTCTACGACGCCATGGTCGATCACCATCAGGTCGCTTACTGGGGCGATGCGATCTTCACTGGCGCCGAGAACGAGGTGTTGCATGCGCGCCATGAGGTTCCGCTCTGGGTCAAGCTTGCGCCGGCCGTGTGCTGGGTCAGCGGGCTTATCTTCGCGATCATCTTCTATCTCGTGTTCCCGTCGGTTCCACGGCGCATGGCGCGCAATGGAGGCCCGATGCACTCCTTCTTGTCGCACAAATGGTATTTCGACGAGATCTACCACTTCGTGTTCGTGAAAGGCGTGGCGGGGCTCGGCGATCTGCTCTGGAAGGCCGACAAGAAAATAATCGATGGTGTCGGTCCGGATGGCGTGACTAGCGTCGCCAAGGCTGGCGCAGGTGGGCTGTCGAAACTGCACACCGGGTACATCTTCCACTACGCATTTGTCATTCTCTTGTCGGCCGTTGTTTTCGTGGCCTTCGTTCTCCTGAATCAGGGGCGCTAGGACATGACCGGCTCCATGATCCTTACCGCGACGATCTTCCTGCCGATGGTGGGCGCGGTGCTTATTCTTGCGCTCCGCATTTTGGGTGGCGCTTCGTTGGCCGCCAGCGCATCGAAGCCGATCGCGATCCTTGCCTCCGTCGCGACGCTTGTCGTATCGCTGATTGCGCTCAGCCAGTTCGACGCATCGAAGACGGGCTACCAGCTGGTCGATTTCGCGCCGTGGTTCGGCGGGTCGTCCTACAAGCTTGGCGTCGACGGTCTCGCAATCTCGCTGGTGATCCTGACGACGGCGTTGATGCCGCTCTGCATCCTGCAATCGATCAGCTCGATCAAGGATCGCATCAGCGAATACCTGATCGCTTTCCTGCTGCTCGAAACGCTGATGATTGGCGTGTTCTGCGCGATGGATCTGGTGCTGTTCTACGTTTTCTTCGAAGGCGGCCTGATCCCGATGTTCCTGATCATCGGCGTCTGGGGCGGCAAGAACAAGCTGTACGCGGCATTCAAGTTCTTCCTCTACACCTTGCTCGGATCGCTGCTGCTGCTGGCCGCGCTGGTCTACATGTCGATCGTCGCCGGCACGACCGACATCCCGACGCTGCAGGAGGGAATCAACCCGCAGACCGGTGCGCTATTATTTCCGCCGGAGGTCCAAACGTGGCTTTGGCTGGCGTTCTTCGCGTCGTTCGCGGTGAAGCTGCCGATGTTCCCCGTGCATACGTGGCTGCCTGATGCTCACGTCGAGGCGCCGACGGCGGGCTCGGTGGTGCTGGCGGCCGTGTTGCTGAAGATGGGTGGCTATGGATTCCTGCGATTCTCGCTGCCGATGTTCCCGGAAGCCTCGCACCTGTTCCAGCCGCTGATGTTCGCCCTGTCTGTTATCGCGATTGTCTATGCCTCGCTGGTTGCCTTCCGGCAGACCGACATCAAGAAGCTGGTGGCGTATTCATCTGTCGCGCACATGGGCTTCGTGACGCTGGGGATTTTCTCGTTCAACGAGGCGGGCATTCAGGGCGCCATTTTTCAGATGATCAGCCACGGCATCATCTCCGGAGCGCTGTTCTTCTCGGTCGGTGTAATCTACGACCGGATGCACACGCGAGAGATTGCGTTCTATGGCGGTCTCGTACATCGCATGCCGGTTTATGCCGCGCTCTTCATGCTGTTCTCGATGGCCAACGTCGGCTTGCCCGGAACCAGCGGATTTGTCGGTGAGATCCTCACCATGGTCGGCGGCTTCCAAGCGTCGACATGGGCTGCCGCTGGCGCTGCTCTTGGTGTCATCCTGTCGGCGGTCTACATGCTCACGCTTTATCGCCGCACGGTGTTCGGCGAGATGACCAATGAGAAGCTGTTCGACATCAAGGATGTCACCGCGCTGGAGTTTTTCATTCTCGGCCTGCTGGCGATCAGCGCGCTGGGGCTGGGCGTCTTCCCGGGCATTATCTTCGACCTGACGAAGACCTCGGCGATGGAAGTCCTGCGGATGATCGGGCAGTAGGAACGCGTCATGAATTTCCTCGCTGACATCACCACGGCCCTCCCCGAAACCATCCTGGTTGTCTTCGGCCTTGCTGGCTTGCTGCTGGGCGCGATCGGCGGTGACCGGATCTCTGGCCCGCTGCGCGTGCTCGCGGCCGCTGCATTGGCGGCTGCAGCTGTTGCGGCGTTTATTCAGTTCGGACGCGGCGATTCTGTCGCGGCATTCGCGAGCGCTGTTGCTCCAGACGGACTATACAAGGCAGGGCCGTTCACGGCGTTCGCCAAGGGTGTCACATATGTGCTCGCGGCGTTTGCGCTGTTCATGTCGGGCGGCTTCCTGAAGTCGTCGCAAATGGAGCGCTACGAGTATCCGCTCCTTCTGACTTTTGGCTCGTTCGGCGCAGGCATGATGCTGTCGGCCAACGATTTGATGACGTTGTATGTCGGGATCGAGACGCTGAGCCTCTCGTCTTACGTGCTTGCCGCATTCCGGCGCGACAGTCTGATGTCGGCCGAAGCGGGCCTGAAGTATTTCGTCCTTGGCGCACTTGCATCAGGCCTGCTGCTGTACGGATCGGCGCTGGTCTACGGCTTCTCGGGCGGGACGAGCTATGCGGCAATCGCTGCTGCACCGAGCTCCGTCGGGCTCGTGTTCGGCCTGGTGTTTGTGATCTGCGGTCTGTCGTTTAAGGCGTCAGCCGCACCATTCCACATCTGGACGCCAGACGTTTACGAGGGCGCCCCCGCGTCGGTCGTGGCGTTCTTCTCGACCGCTCCGAAGATCGCGGCCGTCGCCGTTCTGGCGCATGTAATGTTCACGGCGTTCGGCACGCACTACGCATCTTGGAAAATGATCATCGCGATCATCTCGGCGCTTTCGATGCTGATCGGCGCGTTCGGCGCACTGATGCAAAACAGCATCAAGCGTATTCTTGCTTACTCCTCGATCTCAAACGTAGGCTTCGCCCTGATCGCGATTGCCGCCGGTGTGGAGCAGGGCGCCGCCGCTGTGCTGGTCTACATGACGCTCTACGTGATCGCGACGCTCGGCGTATTTGGGGGCGTGCTCGCACTGCGCCGGAATGGCGCGCCGATCGATCAAATTTCCGACCTCAATGGTCTGGTGAAGTCCAAGCCCGGTATGGCGCTTGGTTTGCTGATCCTCATCTTCTCGGTCGCGGGCATCCCGCCGGCTGCCGGCTTCTGGGGAAAATTGCAGGTTTTCACTGCCGGTATCGAAGGCGACATGCTCTGGCTCGTTCTGGTCGGCGCGCTCGCGAGCGTGGTGTCGCTTGGCTACTACCTCCGCCTCGTCTGGGCGATGTTCGTGAAGCCAGCGGGCGAGCCTCTCGACAAGACGGACGCGTCCGTGGCGGCGACGGTTGCGATCACCACCATTCTCGTCTTCCCGGTGCTGACGATCATGATCCAGTTTCTGCTGGATGCGGCCGCGCGTGCGGCCGGCGGCTAGGGTGCGATGACGCCCGAATTCCTCCTGAGTACGTGGCCCGTCATCCGGTTCGGCGAAATCGATTCCACCAACGAAGAAGCTCGCCGCAGGGCGGTCACCGGCGATGTCGGTCCCTGCTGGCTGGTGACTGACGTGCAGACCGCCGGACGGGGCCGCCTTGGGCGCCAGTGGTCGTCGCCCAAGGGTAATCTCTTCACGACGGCGCTGCTGCCCTATCCACGTCAGGCCAGCGAAGCGACCGTGGCGCCGTTCGCCGCTGGTCTCGCCGTCTTGGACGCCGCGCGGATGGCCGGCGTTGATGTAAGCTCGCTGGGTCTGAAATGGCCGAATGACGTGCTGGCGGGCCAAGCCAAGGTGTCCGGTATCCTGATCGAGACCGGCCTTCTTCATGGCAAGCTCTGGATGGCGGCAGGTTTTGGCGTCAATGTCGAAGTGGCGCCGGAGCGACCAGACCGCCCGACCGCGTGTCTTGCGGATCTGCCGGGGGGAACAGGGCTGACAGCTCAGCGCCTGTTGAGCCTGCTCGACCTCGCCTTCCGCGCTAGGCTCAACCAGCTCCTTATCGATGGCTTTGCGGGAGTGCGTGCAGACTGGCTCGCCTGTGCGGTGTCCCTCAACGCTTCGATCGAGGTTAATGGCCTTAGGGGCGTCATGACGGGTCTCGCCGATGACGGAGCCTTGATGCTTCGGGGCGATGGCGGGGCCATCACCCATATTCGCGCGGGCGAAATATCGCTATTGAACTAGGCTGCACCACCAAGGAACGTCGCATGCTTCTGGCGATCGATACGGGTAACACCAACACGCTGTTCGCCGTCCATGACGGCGAGACATGGCGCGCGCAATGGCGCTCCTCTACCGACATGACCAAGACCGCCGACGACTATGCCGTGTGGCTCTCAACCCTGATGAAATTGAGCAGCCTCGATCTCAGCCAGATCGACGACTGCATAATATCGACCGTCGTTCCGCAGTCCCTGTTCAACCAGCGCAACTTCGCTCGACGCTATCTCAATGTTGAGCCATTCGTCGTCGGCGAGAATGTCGATCTCGGCGTCAAGGTTAACATCCCCAAACCCAGCGAAGTCGGCGCCGACAGGCTCGTCAACGCAGTCGGAGCGCATGGCGGGTATGGTGGCCCGCTGATCGTGATCGATAGCGGAACTGCCACGACGTTCGACATCGTTGGGGGCGACGGCTCGTTCGAAGGCGGCATCATCGCCCCAGGCATCAACCTGTCGATGAAGGCCCTTCACGAGGCAGCTGCCAAATTGCCGCGCGTCGCGATCCAGAGGCCTGACCATGTAATTGGCCGCGATACGGTCGCGGCCATGCAATCTGGCGTGTTCTGGGGCTATATTGACTTGATTGACGGGCTGGTCGAACGGATCAAGTCCGAGTATGGGCAACCGATGACCGTGATCGCCACTGGTGGCGTCGCCTCGCTGTTCGAAGGCGCTGCGGAGAACATCGATCACTTCGACAGCGATATCACCATCAAGGGGCTGCGCATCCTGTACGACCGCAATATCGGCCAAGCCGCAAAAGAGCTGAAATGAAGGGCGACGAACTCGTCTTCGCGCCACTTGGCGGCTGCCGCGAAATCGGAATGAACCTCAACGCCTATGGCTTTGGCCCGCCGGACAACCGGCGCTGGATCATTGTCGATGTTGGCGTCACCTTCGGCGATGACACGACGCCCGGCGTCGATCTCATCATGCCCGATCCGGTCTATCTCGAAAGCTATGCTGACGACATCGAGGCGATCATCCTCACGCATGCGCACGAAGACCATATCGGCGCGATTGCGTGGTTGTGGCCCAAGCTGCGCGCGCCGATCTACGCGACGCCTTTCACCGCTTATCTTGTCAACGAGAAACTGCGCGAACGCGGCCTCGACAAGGAAGCGCCAGTCCACATCATGCAACTGCGTGAGCGGCGCCAGTTCGGTCCCTTCGACGTCGAGATGGTGACGCTCACGCACTCGATCCCCGAACCGAACGGCCTCGCCATTCGCACGCCGCTGGGCATGATCCTGCACACGGGCGATTGGAAGATCGATCCCGATCCGCTCATCGGCGAAGACTTCGATCAGGCGAAGATCGAGGAACTGGGTCGCGAAGGCATTCTCGCGATGGTCTGCGACTCGACCAACGTGTTCGAGGAAGGCGAGGCCGGATCAGAGGGCATGGCGCGCGAGGCGCTGCGTCGCGCTGTGGCCGAACAAAAGGGCAGGGTCGCGATCACGGCGTTCGCATCCAACGTCGCGCGCGTACAATCGGCGTGCGAGGCGGCGCGGGCGAACAATCGCTCTGTGTGCCTGCTTGGCCGCTCAATGATCCGCGTCGTCGGGGCGGCCCAATCCGTGGGCATGCTCGAAGGTTTCAGCTTCATCGAACCGAACGAAGCTGTCAGCCTGCCGCCGCAGCACGTCCTTTATCTCTGCACCGGCAGCCAGGGTGAATCTAATGCCGCCCTCGCGCGCATCGCGCGCGGCGATCATCCGGTGGTGAAGCTGGGGTCGGACGATACGGTCATCTTCTCCTCACGCGTCATACCGGGCAACGAGAAGTCGATCGCCGCAGTCCAGAATATGCTGGCGGAGCGCAACATCAAGCTGGTGACAGATCGTCAGTTCGACATCCACGTCTCAGGCCATCCGTGTCGCGACGAGTTGCGCCGCATGTATCTGTGGGCCAAGCCAAGTATTGCCGTGCCCGTTCACGGTGAGCGTCGCCACATCATGGAGCACGCCCGCTACGCCAAATCCTTGCAGGTGCCCGAGGCAATCACGCCGGACAATGGCGATCTCATTCGGCTCGCGCCCGGACCCGTGCAGGTTGTTGATCAGGTGCCGGCAGGCCGCCTGCACGTTGATGGCCAGGTGCTTACGTCCGACAAGGCCGGCGGCATGTTTGAGCGCAAGAAGATGGCGTACAACGGCCACATCGCCGTCAGCGTCGTCATCGCCAAGGGCAAGATAGAAGATGGTCCGACGGTGGTGGCGCGCGGCTTCTCCGAGCCTGACGGACGCCCAGCAGATGAATCGCTGGAGCCGATTGACGAAGCAGCCGAAGACGCAATGGCCGGCCTGAAGCGCGGCGATTTCGGTGATGACGAGAAGATCGAGAAAGCGCTTGTCAGGGCTGTCCGGCGATCAGCTGAAGTGCATTTCGGCAAGCGGCCGCTGGTCGACGTGACCATTCACCGGATCTAGGCAATTCAAGACTGCAGGCCATTCTGGAAAATCGGGGAGTTTGCCCATGACCATCGGTCGCTTGAACCACATCGGCATCGCCGTGCCGTCGATCGAAAAGACCTTTGAGACCTATCGCACGCTGTACGGCGCAACCGAGTTCGTGCAACCTTTCGACATGCCGGCACAGGGCGTGCGCGTCGGCTTCATCAACCTTCCGAATACCCAGCTTGAGATTATCGAGCCGCTGGGAGAGAAGTCGCCCATCATCAACTTCCTCGAGAAGAACCCGAAGGGTGGGCAGCACCATGTCTGCTTCGAGGTGCCCGAGATCCACGCGGCCAAGGCCGAGATGGAAGCCAAAGGCGCCAAGGTTCTGGGCGAACCGCGCATTGGCGCCCACGGCACGCTGGTGATCTTCGTCCACCCGAAGGATTCGGATGGTGTGCTGATCGAACTCATGGAAACGCCGAAGGCCGCCCATTAGGTTGCCCTTATGGGTATTTTCGAAGCCGTTGTGGTCTTCTGGTCAGCTTGGTGGCTCATTTTCCTGCCGATCCTGTCGGCGGGCACGCGGAGCCAGCACGAGGCCGGCGAAGTGATTCCCGGCACGGATATCGGGGCGCCCGTAAGGGTCCGGTGGCTCTGGAAATTCGTCATACCCGCAGTTGGGGCTACGCTCTTCACTTTTCTCCTATGGCTGGCGCTCCATATGCACTGGCTGGATTTCATGATTCCAAAGCGTTAGCCGCAGATCGGCCTCATTGCGCGGGCGTGGTTGGGCGGCTATCAGCCAGTCATTGTCTGCACCTTTTCAGGGCCCCCTATGCGCCTTTCCCGCTACTTTTTGCCCGCCCTCAGGGAGGCGCCGGCCGACGCGCAGATCGTCTCGCACCAGCTCATGCTGCGCGCGGGCATGATCAAGCAGAACGGGGCCGGGATTTACTCGTGGCTGCCGCTGGGCATGCGCGTGCTGCACAAGATCGAAAAGATCGTCCGCGAGGAACAGGAACGCGCCGGGGCCGTCGAGCTGTTGATGCCGACGATCCAGTCCGCTGAATTGTGGAAGGAAAGTGGCCGTTACGATGCGTATGGCAAGGAGATGCTACGCATCGTGGATCGCCATGAACGCGAAATGCTCTACGGCCCAACCAACGAGGAGATGATCACCGACATCTTCCGCACCTATGTGAAGTCGTACAAGCAGCTGCCGCTGAACCTCTATCACATTCAGTGGAAGTTCCGCGACGAGGTCCGACCGCGCTTCGGCGTCATGCGTGGCCGCGAATTCCTGATGAAGGACGCATACTCGTTCGACAGTTCGGTAGAGGCGGCCAAGCAGTCTTATTACCGGATGTTCTGCGCTTACCTGAACACGTTCAGCCGGATGGGCCTCAAGGCCGTGCCGATGCGCGCCGACACGGGGCCCATTGGCGGCGATCTCAGCCACGAGTTCATCGTACTCGCAGATACCGGCGAGAGCGCGGTGTTCTGCGACAGCGCGCTGGTCGATATGCCTGCGCCGGGTGCGGATCTCAATTTCTGGCAGGACCTCCTTCCGGAAGTCGAAAAGCGCACATCGCTCTATGCCGCGACTGAAGAGATGCACGATCAGGCGCGTTTCGAAGCGGAAGTACCCGCCGAACGCCGCCTCTCGGCGCGCGGCATCGAGGTTGGCCATATTTTCTATTTCGGCACGAAGTATTCCGCCCCGATGAAGGCGGAAGTTGCGACGTCTGACGGCAAGAACATGCCGGTCGAAATGGGCTCCTACGGCATTGGCGTTTCGCGTCTGGTCGGCGCCATCATCGAAGCCAGTCACGATGAAAAAGGCGTGATCTGGCCTGCGTCCGTGGCGCCGTTCGAAGCTGCGGTACTCAACCTGCGCGCCGACGATACTGACGTCACGAAGGTATGCGAGAGCGCGTACGAACAGCTCCAGAAGGCTGGCGTCGATACGCTCTATGACGACACGTCGGAGCGTCCCGGCGCCAAGTTCTCGACCATGGAACTGATCGGCGTGCCTGAGATGATCGTCGTCGGACCCAAGGGCGTCAAAGCCGGTGTTGTCGAGTACCGTACGCGCAAAACCGGCGCGAGCGAGGAGATGACGCTGGAAGCCGCCATCAATCGCTGCCTCGCCGGCAGAAAGGTCTGATCCGCATGGCCGCGACGCTAGAGCACCGGGTCGTCGAGCGCCCATTCGGGCCGTTCGAGCGTATGCTGGCGATGCGCTATCTCGGCGCCAAGCGCGAGAATGGCGGCCTCGCCTTCATCTCGGTCGTCTCGGTCATCGGCATCATGCTCGGCGTCTGGGCGCTGATCTTGACCATGTCGATCATGAACGGATTTAGGCTTGAGCTGATTTCCAAGATCGTCGGCTTCGAACCGCATGTGTTCATCGACACGCGTGGTGCACCGCCCGAGAAAATCGAAGAGCTGATGGTCGACCTGCGCCAGCGCGCCGGCATCGAAAGCGTTGAGCCGCTGCATGAAGGCACAGGCCTCGCCTCCGCCTATGGCCGCAGCGAAGGCATCCAGGTTCGCGGTGTCCGTCCCCAAGACCTGCGCAAGAACGAACTGATCGCCAAGAGCGTCTCCGCCGGCGAGCGTGCACGCAACAACCCGAACGAATCCTTCCCGCGCGGCGCCGTGGGACAGGGCTCGCTGGATCGCTTCGGCGATGAAGGGGCGCTGTCGCAAGACATGGTCATGGGCGATGCGTTTGCCTACGCGCTCGGCGTCGGCGTCGGTGACAAAGTCACGCTGACCCAAGCCAACGGCGCGCGCACCGTGCTCGGCACAGCCCCGCGTACCAAGACCTACACCGTCTCGGCCATCTATCACGTCGGCAACGAACGCTTCGATCGTTACGTTGTTTTCCTGCCGATCGAGGCGTCGAAATTGCTGTTCGGCTATGACGAAGGCTATCCGTGGGTCGGCGTTCGCCTCGCCAACCCCAATGCGGCTGACGACTTCGTCAAACAGCTCGAGACCGAAAAGCCCTACCGCATGCAGAGCTGGATCCAGCGAAACGGCACTTACGTGACGGCACTGGTCGTTGAGCGCAACGTCATGCGCCTGATCCTCTTCATTGTCGTCATCATTACCGCTCTCAACATCATCACCGGCGTCTTGATGCTCGTGAAGAACAAGGCGCGCGACATCGCCATCCTCCGCACCATCGGCGCCACCCGCGCAGGCGTCGTTCGCATATTCATGATGTCAGGTACCATTCTTGGCATGGCAGGCGTTGGCACTGGCGTTGTGCTGGGCGTTCTCTGCGCCATCTACATCGCGCCGATCCAGCACTTCCTCGAAGCCCTGCTTAACGTGCAACTCTTCCCGCCAGACATCTACCAGCTCGATTCACTGCCCGCGAAACTTGAGTGGGATGAAGTCGCCTGGGTCAGTGGCATGGCGTTCGTCGTGACACTTCTCATGTCGATCATTCCCTCCATGTGGGCCGCGCGGCTCAATCCGGTTGAGGCGCTCAGGTTCGAATGATGGGTGAGGCAACAACATCTACCACGACGCCTGTGCTGTCGCTTCGCGGTGTCGAACGGCACTACAAGTCCGGTGACCGGACACTCCATGTCCTGCGCGGCGTCGATCTCGACCTGCATGCGGGTAAGATGGTCGGCCTTATCGGGCCCTCCGGTTCGGGCAAGTCGACGCTTCTCCATGTGGCGGGCCTCTTGGAAAAGCCCGACGCTGGTACGGTGACGTTCAACGGCAAGGACGCGCTGTCGATGTCAGACACGGCGCGGACAATGGCCCGCCGGCTTCAGCTCGGCTTCGTCTATCAGTTCCACCACCTGCTGCCGGAGCTCAACGCCGTCGACAACGTGGCGGCGCCGTTGATGATCAACGGCATGTCGCGAGGCAAGGCGCGCCTGCGTGGGCAGGAGTTGCTGTCGATGATGGGTCTGAAAGACCGTGACCATCACCGTCCGGGCCAGCTTTCGGGCGGCGAGCAGCAGCGGGTCGCGATTGCGCGCTCGCTGGCCAACCGGCCGAAGGTGTTGATCGCTGACGAGCCGACCGGGAACCTCGATCCCAGCACTTCCCGGAAGGTTTTCCAGAACCTTTTTGACATTGCGAAGCAGGAAGGGGTGGCGGTGCTCGTCGCGACCCATAACGTGGAGCTGACGAGCTTCATGGACGAGACACTCGCGCTTCAGGACGGCCGGCTCACCGATGCGCCGCACCGCCCAGCGGGAGACTCGGTCTAGGCTCGCCTGTCGCCTGTCGCCGGTCGTTTCAGGGAGTCGCGCATCATGACGTCAGAGACCCCCTCAGAGGCGGCGAAGTTCGTCCATCTGCGCGTGAGAACGGCGCTGTCCCTGCTGCAAAGCATGATCAGGCCTAAGGATCTGGCAAAGTGGGCTGTCGGATCGAGCGCGCCCGCTGTTGGCGTCACCGACAACAATCTCTTTGCTGCGTTGGAACTTTCCGAGGCACTGAGCGAGCAGGGCGTACAGCCGATCACGGGGCTGACGTTGACCGTAGTCGAGCCCGGTGTCACTGGCGAAACCGGCACGCTGGCATTGTTGGCGCAAAGCGAGATTGGCTACCGCAATCTCATGGCTCTCTCTTCGGAGTCCTTCCTGACCCCTGCGGGCACTGACAATCAAGTCATGCTGGCCAGCGTACTGGCCCACTCCGATGGGCTCATCTGCCTGACCGGTGGGGGCGAAGGCTTGTTGAACAAGCGCGCTGCCGCTGGCCGGACTGACGAAGTTCGCAAGCGCCTACAGGAATTGCAGTCCGCCTTCGGCGATCGGCTTTATGTCGAACTGCAACGCCACGGCAAGCCGGAGGAAGCCGCGTCCGAAGGCATGCTCGTCGATCTCGCTTACGAACTGGGGTTGCCGCTGGTGGCCACGTGCGATGCGCGCTTCCAGAATCCGTCACAGCATTCCGTGCATGACGTTCTGATGTGCATCGCCAACTCGGCCTATGTAAGCCAGGCGGATCGCCCGCGCGCGTCGGCGCAGCAGTACCTAAAATCTCCCGCAGAGATGATGGCGGCTTTCTCTGATCTGCCCGAGGCGCTCGCTTCCACAGTCGAGATCGCAAGGCGATGCGCCTTCCGTCCGAAGAAGCACAAGCCTATCCTGCCTGCATTCGACACCAAACGCGGTCGCAACGAATCCACAGAATTGAAGGTGCAGGCCGAAGCGGGTCTGAAGGAGCGTCTTAAGGTCGTCGTGCCGGCGGCTGAGCAGCACGTCTATGACGAGCGGTTGGTGTATGAAATCGGCATCATCGAGCGGATGGGTTTCCCCGGCTACTTCCTCATCGTGGCCGATTTCATCAAATGGGCGAAGGCCAACGACATCCCGGTTGGTCCGGGCAGGGGGTCGGGCGCGGGCTCACTGGTCGCGTGGGCGCTCACGATCACCGACCTTGATCCTATCCGTTTTGGCCTGCTGTTCGAACGCTTTCTGAACCCGGAACGCGTCTCGATGCCCGACTTCGACGTCGACTTCTGCCAGGAACGCCGCGGCGAAGTGATCGACTATGTGCGAGACAAGTATGGCGCTGACCGTGTCGCACAGATCATCACCTTCGGCACGCTGCAGGCGCGCGCCGTGTTGCGCGATGTCGGCCGTGTGCTGCAGGTTCCCTTCTACCAGGTCGACAAGTTGGCCAAGTTGGTGCCGTTCAACCCGGCCAAGCCGCCGACGCTAGCTGAATCCCTCGAAATGGAGCCGAAGCTCGAAGAGGCCATCGAGGAGGACGAGGCCGTCGCGAGCCTGTTTGAGACAGCTCAGCAGCTTGAAGGTCTTTATCGCAACGCTTCAACCCACGCCGCCGGTATCGTCATTGGCGACCGGCCGCTGGTTGAACTCGTTGGCCTCTACCGCGATCCTCGGTCCGAGATTCCCGCCAGTCAGTTCAACATGAAATGGTCCGAGGCTGCGGGCCTCGTGAAATTCGACTTCCTTGGCCTCAAGACGCTGACCGTCATCGACCGCGCGATCAAGATGATCGCGGATAAAGGTGTGAAGGTCGATCTGGCTCGGCTGCCGCTCGACGACGCCAAGACCTATGAGATGCTCCGGAAGGGCGACGTCGTTGGCGTGTTCCAGGTCGAAAGCCAGGGCATGCGTCGTGCGCTCGTCGATATGGTGCCTGACCGCTTCGAAGATCTGATCGTTCTTGTCGCGCTCTATCGTCCCGGCCCAATGGCCAACATCCCGACCTATTGCAACCGCAAGAAGGGACTCGAGGAGACCACGTACTTCAGCGACGCGCTGACGCCGTGGCTTAAGCCCATCCTTGAAGCAACGTTCGGCATCATCACGTATCAGGAACAGGTGATGCAGGTCGCCCGCGACATGGGCGGTTATTCCTTCGGCGAGGCCGACCTTCTACGTCGCGCTATGGGCAAGAAGATCCGATCGGAAATGGACGGCCAGCGCGTGCGCTTCATGAGGGGCGCGCTCGAAAAGGGCATCTCCGAGCCGGATGCGGAGATGACGTTCGACGCCTGCGCCAAGTTCGCGGACTACGGATTCAACAAGTCCCACTCGGCGCCATACGCGTTGCTAACCTACCAGACGGCATGGCTCAAGGCGAACCATCCGGTGGAATTCCTTGCCGCCTCGATGAGCCTCGATAGCGGTAATACGGACAAGCTGGCGGTGTTCTTTCAGGAGGCTCGCCGCCTAGGCGTCGAAGTGCGCCCGCCCGATGTGAATTTCTCGCGCGCCGATTTCAGCGTGGAAGAAGGCGCGGTTCGCTATGCGCTTGGCGCGATCAAGGGCGTCGGGAAACCCGCCATGCTGACAGTGGAGCAGGCGCGTGAGGCGGGCGCATTCAAGGATCTGCAGGATTTTGCGGAACGCGTCGATCCGCGTCAGGTCAACCGTCGCTGCTTTGAAGCGCTTGCGAAGGCCGGTGCATTCAACCCGATTGAACCGAACCGCGCGCGTGCCTTCGCTGCCGCGCCTATGCTGTCGGCGCTGGCTTCTGCGGCTGACGAACAACGTAACTCAAATCAGGTCAACCTGTTCGGCGATGAACCGGTGCAGCACATGCGCCTGCCAGACGTGCCCGGTTGGGGCGAGTCCGATCGGCTCGACAATGAACTGGCGAGCGTCGGATTTTTCCTCTCAGGTCACCCGCTGGATGACCTCCTGAACGGCGGCATGCGCGCGCGCGTTACTCTGGCTGCGGAGCGCGAGATTGTCGGTCGCGAGCGGCAATTCCTCGACATGATCGGCGTTGTCCGCTCGCGTGTCGAAAAGCCGTCGAAGGCAGGTGGCAAGTTTGCGATCGTGACGCTGTCCGATCCTTCTGGCGAATACGAGTTGTTCGTCGGCGGCGAGCAGTTGGAGAACATGCGTGACACGCTCGACGTGGGCGGCCGCGTATTTTGCCGTGTGAAGGTGCGCAAAGTCGAAGAGGAATTGCGCTTCTCGCTCGAGAGCGTGAAGGAGCTGAGCAAGGCCTCCATCGGATCGCACGAAGCGTTGCTGGTTCGGCTCAGCCCTGATGCGCCGCTCGATCGTATCGCCAGCGTCGCCAGGACCCTGCAGAAAAGCCCGAGCCAGAATGCGCTGGGGGAAATCCATCTGGAGATGCTGGTCGACGGCAAGGTCGTGACCATCGTGCTCAACGGGAAGTACCCCGTGGATTTCGGCGCCATGTCGGCCTTCAAGTCTGTGCCCGGCGTCGATCAAGTCCGCCCGGCTGCCGCCTAGCTGTACGTTCACGGAGTGCCCGATGCCGTTTGATCCGCTCCGCTTCGATGCTGCCTGGGAACGCTATGTCGCCGCTATCGAGAACGGTTACCGCCTTTTCCGCATCCACCTCGGCAAAGGCGCATCGCTCGCCAGTATCGCCGCCGCCGAGAAAGCAATCGGCTTCTCCGTGCCGAATGATTTGCGACACCTGCTAAGCCGTCACACTGGCACAGACGACGGCTTCATCCTCCCTGGCTGGGACCTGTTTTCGCCGGACCGGATCGTCAGCGAATGGAAGATCTGGGAGGAGCTTCGCCGCACCGAGTTTGTGCCCGAGGGATATGCCAGCGAGCCCGAAGGACCGATTCTGGGCGACGAGTGGTGGCGGCTTGGCTGGATACCGTTCTGCGGGGATGGCGGAGGCAACCACCTCTGCCTTGATATGGACCCCGCGCCTGGCGGAAATGCGGGTCAGGTCATCTCGCTGTGGCACGATGGCCCTGAGCGTCAGCTGATCGCTGAGTCACTCACTGAATTCATTGAAATTATTGCCAAAGATGCAGAGGCGGGCGAACTAGTCTGGGACGAGGAGTGGGGCGGCGTCAACGCGGCCTCGGACGACTGAATTCACGCCAGCTGCAGGTTTCGCCGTTTGGCTTGCGTCAATTGCCGATCCCGCCTATATCGCCGCCCATTCCGACACGCGGACCCATTCCGGTGCGGGCGCAAGCTCGTTCTGTCCGCGGCGGCCAACCGGATCAGGAGACTACATTGGCACTTCCCGACTTTACTATGCGTCAGTTGCTCGAAGCCGGCGCCCACTTCGGCCACCAGGTTCACCGCTGGAACCCCAAGATGAAGGGTTTCATTTTCGGCGAACGGTCCGGCATCCACATCATCGATCTTTCTCAGTCCGTTCCGCTGCTTCACCAGGCTCTGGTGAAGGTGCGTGAGACGGCAGCCAAGGGCGGCCGCGTGCTGTTCGTCGGCACGAAGCGTCAGGCAGCTGAAGCCATCGCGGAATCCGCGGGCCGTTGCGCGCAGTACTTCATGAACGACCGCTGGCTCGGCGGCACGCTCACCAACTGGGCCACGGTCTCCAACTCGATCAAGCGCCTGCGCGATCTCGACGACATGCTGTCGGCTGGCGAGTCTACCGGTCTCACCAAGAAAGAACTGCTCGGCCTGCAGCGCGAACAGATCAAGCTGAACCGCGTTCTGGGTGGCATCCGCAACATGGGCGGCCTGCCGGACCTGATGTTCGTGATCGACACCAACAAGGAAGCCATTGCGGTCAAGGAAGCCCGCAAGCTCGGCATCCCGGTTGTCGCCATCATCGACACCAACTGCGATCCGCAGGAAGTCGACTTCCCGATCCCGGGCAACGATGACGCCGCGCGCGCGATCCAGCTCTACTGCGGCTTGATCGCTGACGCTGTTCTCGATGGCATGGCTGACTCGTCGATGTCGTCGGGTGAAGATCTCGGCGCCGCCGAAGTCGTTAACGAACCTGCGCTGGCCGCTACGGCCGACGCCGAAGCCCAAGCCTAATTCGCAGTCGCGGCCATGCGGACGACACAGATCATCTGCAGGCTGCAACAGCGACACGCAGTTTGAACCAATTGCGCGCCGCGCGGCCTAGAGCCAGCGGCGCGCAACTGAACACTCAGGAGACAGACATGGCTGACATCAGCGCCCAGCTCGTAAAACAGCTGCGTGAAATGACCGGCGCAGGCCTCATGGACTGCAAGAAGGCCCTCCAGGAAACGTTCAAGGAAGGGCAGCCCGAAAAGGAATGGCTCGAGATGGCCGCTGACTGGCTGCGTGCCAAAGGCATCCTCAAAGCCGCCAAGAAAGCTGACCGCGTTGCCGCGGAAGGTCTGATCGGTGTTGCTTCGGCTGGCGCGTCCGCCGCGCTCGTTGAGGTGAACTCGGAGACAGACTTCGTCGCCCGCAACCCAGAGTTCCAGAACGCTGTGCGCATCACCGCGCAAAACGCTCTTGCGAATGGCGGCGATGCGGAAAAGACGCTGCATTCGTCCGCGCCTACTGGCGGCACGGTTGGCGAAATGCTGGTCGGCCTCGTCGCCAAAATTGGTGAGAACATGACGCTGCGCCGCACAACCTCGCTGACCGTCAGCGACGGCGTCGTTGCGCAGTACATCCACAACACCGCCGCTGACGGCATGGGTAAAATTGGCGTGCTGGTCGGGCTTGAATCGACGGGCGACAAGGCCCGCCTGATGGATCTCGGCCGCAAGGTTGCGATGCATGTTGCGTCGGCCAAGCCGCTCGCCGCTTCGACCGCGGAACTCGACCCGAAAGTGGTCGAGAAGGAGAAACAGATCCTGACCGAGCAAGCCAAGGAATCGGGCAAACCCGCCGCCGTCATCGAAAAGATGGTCGAAGGGCGGATTCGCAAGTTCTATCAGGAATCAGTGCTGGTTGAGCAGGCCTTCGTGATGGACCCGGACGTCACCGTCGGGGCCTTTATCGAGAAGCACGCGAAGGAACTGGGCGCTGCGATCAAGTTGATCGGCTTCGTTCGCTTTGAAGTGGGCGAGGGTATCGAAAAGCCCCCGAGTGACTTCGCTGGTGAAGTTGAGTCAATGAAACCGAAATCCTAAATCCTTTGCGGAATCCGCAGTTTCGCGGGTAGAGTCTAGCGGCCCAGCGTGTCATGCGTTCGGGCCGTTCCCGTGAAAGGGTGGCGCGTGAAGTGCCGCGGCGAAGGAAGGCAAGATGGCAGATCACGCTAGCCTCAAGTACAAGCGGGTTCTTCTGAAGATTTCGGGCGAAGCCCTCATGGGCGACCAAGGCTACGGGATCGATATTCCGTCCGTCACCCGCTATGCCGAAGAAATCAAAGCCGGTATCTCGTTAGGTTGCCAAATCTGCCTCGTTATCGGTGGCGGCAATATCTGGCGCGGGAAATGGGGCGTCGATGGCGGCATGGAGCGGGCTCAGGCTGACCATATGGGCATGCTCGCGACCGTGATGAACGCGTTGGTGATGCAGAACTCGCTCGAGAGCATTGGCGTGCCGACCCGCGTGCAGTCCGGTATCTCGATGTTGTCGATTTGCGAGCCCTTCATCCGCCGTCGTGCTATCCGCCACATGGAGAAGAATCGCGTCGTAATCTTCGCGGCCGGCACAGGCAATCCTTTCTTCACCACAGACACCGGCGCTGCGCTCCGCGCGGCCGAGATGAATTGCGATGCGATGCTCAAGGGCACGCAGGTCGATGGTGTCTACACGTCAGACCCGAAGGTCGACGCAGACGCCACGCGCTTCGACACGCTCGACTATATGGAAGTGCTCTCGAAAGAGCTGAAGGTGATGGATGCAACCGCCATCAGCCTGCTCAAGGAAAACAAGATTCCAATCGAGATCTTCCGAATTCGTGACAAGGGTGGACTCGAAAACGTGCTTACCGGCCGTGGCGTATCGACCGTGATCAGCGGCAAGAAGAAGTAGGAGAGGGAAAACAATGCCCGAAACCTTCGATCTCAAGGTGATCGAGAAGCGCATGGATGGCGCTATCGCATCGCTCAAGACGGAATTTTCTGGCCTGCGTACGGGCCGTGCATCGATCCACCTGCTCGATACTATCGTGGTGATGGCTTATGGCGCGCCCACGCCGCTGAACCAGGTGGCGTCGGTGACTGCATCAGACGCGCGCATGTTGAGCGTCAGCGTGTGGGACAAGAGCAACGTTGGGGCAACGGACCGCGCGATACGCGAGGCGCCGCTCGGGCTTAACCCGATCACCGATGGTCAGACGCTGCGCATCCCGATCCCGCCGCTCAGCGAGGAGCGTCGCAAGGACCTGCAAAAGCTCGCAGGCCAGTTTTCTGAAAGCGCGCGCGTCGCGGTCCGAAACGTTCGTCGTGACGGAATGGAACTCATCAAGCGCCTCGAGAAGGCCAACGAGATGAGCGAAGACCAGGCCAAGGGCCGCTCGAACGACGTCCAGAAGGCGACCGACCATCACATCAAGATGATCGACGAGTTGCTGAAACACAAAGCCGAAGAGATCATGCAGGTGTGAGCGAGCCAAAGCCCTCTCCGCCAAGTCCTGTCGTGGGGGGGGGGGGGGCGGGACCGCCGGCCGCAGCGCACCAACAGGAGGGGGAATGGGGGGGGGGGGGGGGGCCGGGGCGGGCGGGGGCGCGCGGGGGCCCCGCTGGGGGTGGGTGGGGTAGGGGGGGCC
>JBBQJV010000033.1:0-42215 GCA_038326205.1 Caulobacterales bacterium
GGACAACACCTGACGGGTTGAAGTTAGGCGCCTAGTTCAGCGCTGGGCGGAAGATTTCGCCCCATTCCTATCGCAATACAGCGGTCTGGCCACTGGCGCCGCCGCATGATTGCCTTAAAGTCAGGCAGGATCGTCCAATGCGGGAAGGCGCCTCGAACAGGCAGCTTGCCTGCGGCGCGGCCGTCAAACAGGTCTTTGCAGTTGCGGAGGCCGGGTCGGCATCTAGTTTCGGTAGCCGCAGGTCGCGCACAGGCGACTGCAGTGAGAGAGAGCGAATGATGAAGCTTGGTATGGTCCGGAACCGTGGTTTGGGTATGGCGGCCGGATTCATTGTGGCGCTCGCCGCCAGCACTTCGCTTGTGCCTGTCGCGGGCGCGCAGAAGCCCGTAGCCATATCGCCGCCGGCCGGAGCGCCGATGAGCTTTGCAGATCTGATCGAGCGCGTGAGCCCGGCGGTGGTGAGCGTCCAAGTGACCACCGAGGTGAAAGCAGCCAAGCGTGATGGCGCATTAAATCCATTTCGCGGTCTGCCGGGATTTGATGAATACGAAGACCAGTTTGGCGACCAGGAAGACAAGTCGCCCCCGGACACTGACCGTGAGGGCGTTGCGCTCGGTTCAGGCTTCTTCATTTCGCCGGGCGGCTACATCGTCACCAACCATCACGTGATCGAGAATGCACGCGAGGTGACGGTCACGCTTAAGAATGGCGACCAGCTCGAGGCGCAGATCGTCGGTTCAGACGAGCAGACCGATCTGGCTGTGCTGAAAGTGAAGAAAAGCGGGACTTATCCGTTTGTGGAATTCGCGACCAAGGCGAAGCCGCGCGTGGGTGACTGGGTGGTTGCGGTTGGTAACCCGTTCGGCCTTGGCGGCACGGCGACCGCCGGCATCGTCTCGGCGGATGGTCGTGAGCTGCTGGGGGGTAATTACAATGACTTCATCCAGATCGACGCGCCGATCAACCGCGGCAACTCGGGCGGCCCGACGTTCAACGTCAATGGCGAAGTCATCGGCGTGAACACGGCGATCTTCTCCGACACGGGTGGCGGCAGCGTTGGCATTGGCTTCGCGATCGAAGCCAAGGCCGTGAAGCAGATTTCCGATCAGCTGATCAAGGACGGCAAAGTCGTGCGCGGTTGGCTCGGCGTCGAGATCCAGAGCATGAACCAGCGCGTGGCTGAGGCATGGAGCCTGAAGTCATCCAACGGCGCCATTGTCCGTTCGGTTACCTCGGGCGGTCCGGCCGAGGCTGGCGGCATCAAGCGCGGCGATATCATTCTTGCCGTCAATGGCGAGGACGTGAAGGACAATCGACACCTGACGCAACGTGTTGGCAGCCTGTTGGCGGGCACGACCAACAGCTTCCTGGTCATCAGGGACGGCAAGCAACAGACGCTCAAAGTGACGGTGCGCGCGCGTGACGACAAGGCCCTCGCGGTGGCCGAACTCGACCCCAAGCGCGCCGACATGAAGCCGCCGACCCCGAGTGAATCGGATGTGAAGATCGACGGCGCCACTATTCGTGCGATGACGTCAGCGGAAGTCGCCAAATTCGACGTAGGCCCCGCCGGTGCGGCAATCATCGTGGTGACCGTGCAGGCCCAAGGCGCCTTCGCCCGGGCGGACATTTTTCCCGGTGACGCGATCCTGGAGATCAACAACAAGGCGGTAAAATCGCCGAAGGATTATCAGGACGTCGTCGCGGCGGCGCTCGCCGGTGGCAAGAAGGATGTTGTCGCGCGCGTAGGATGTGGCAACCAGCAACGGTGCGGTGATCTTACCGTACTGCGTCCGATCGAGATCGCTCCTGCGGAATAGTGTACTCATGAAAGTTCTTTTGATCGAGGATGACTCCACGGCGGCCGCCTTTGTAAAAGGCGTGCTGAGCGACGCGGGGCATTTCGTCGACGTATGCGGCGATGGTGAATCCGGGCTGAAACAGGCAAAGGGCGGCGACTACGACGCGCTTGTCGTGGATCGGATGCTCCCGGGCCTCGATGGATTGCGCGTCGTCAAAGGCTACCGCGACTCTGGCGGTCGTGCGCCAGCGTTGTTCCTGTCGGCTCTGGGCGAAGTGGATCATCGCGTCGAGGGCTTGCAGGCCGGCGGCGATGATTATCTCACCAAACCTTACGCGCCGAGCGAGCTGGTGGCTCGTGTTGAAGCTCTCGGGCGCAGGGCGACTGGCGATATTCCTACCACGAAGCTGATTGTCGGCGGACTGGAGATGGACCTGCTGGCGCGGACCGTGCATCGCGACGGGCAGAAGATCGACCTGCAGCCGCGCGAATTCCGCCTGCTGGAATTCCTCATGCGTCATGCCGGACAGGTGGTGACGCGCACGATGCTGTTGGAAAAGGTATGGGATTATCACTTCGATCCCCAGACCAATGTGATCGACGTTCACGTCTCGCGCCTGCGCGGGAAGATCGACAAGGATTTCGACCGGCCTCTGCTGCACACCGTGCGCGGAGCAGGATACCGGCTCGAAGCTTAACTTATGAAGATCGGCCGCCTGCCGGCGCTGTTTCGGACGACGACGTTCAGACTAGCGCTGCTGCACGCGTCGATCTTCATTCTGTTTTCGGCATCCCTGCTGGCCTACCTGTATTATGAAACTGCCGGCCATATGGGGCGGCAGGCGGAGACAGAGCTCAACGCAGAATTCCAGGAATTGTCGGCCGCTTATCGCGGCGGTATCGACCGTCTAAACCAGGCGGTGACCGAGCGCTCGGAGGCGCGCGGCAAGTTCTTCTATCTGCTGCTTGATGGAAACGGACGGAAGCTGTCCGGCGATTTCGATGTCCTGCCTGCAGCCGCGCCGGAGGGGCAGGTCGTCGATGTGCAGTTCGACTATGACGCGCGGACTTTCGACGGGCGGCCCAGTCGAAGGACGGCCGAGGGACGCATTTCGCGCTTGTCGGAAGGTGGCGTGCTCATGGTTGCCTATGACTTGGGCCAGCTGGGCGAAATGAACCGCCGGATCAGCGAGGTTGTGTGGAAGTCGGCGGCGGTCGGCTTTGTGCTGTCGTTGATCGGCGGGTTGGTTATCTCACGCTCGGCGGCGCAGCGCGCGGAGCAGTTGGCCAAGACCACCGAGGGCGTCATGGCCGGCGACCTGACGCGTCGCGCGCCCGTCCATGGGTCGGGGGACGAGTTCGACCGATTGTCTGAACAACTGAATGCGATGCTGGCCAAGTTGGAGCGGCTGGTGATCTCGTCGCGGTCAGCGGGCGATTCAATCGCGCATGACTTGCGTTCACCGCTGACAAGACTGCGTAATCGCCTCGAGGCTGGACTCAAGGAAACATCGACCGAAGGACGCCTTGAGGCGCTCAACAATTCGATTGGCGACGTGGATGATCTGCTTGAAACATTCAATGCGGTGCTGCGTCTGTCGCGCGTGCAGGCGGGTTCAACGGGGTCGTTCCGGCGCACCAATCTGAAAGGCATGGTCGATGAGCTGGCCGAACTTTATCAGCCGGTGTGCGAAGAAAAACTTCTGGCGTTCAAATGTCAGTCGAAAGAAGACCTCTACGTCATGGCGGACACGCACCTTATTGCGCAGGCCATGTCCAACCTTCTGGACAATGCCGTGAAGTATACACCGCCGGGCGGGTCGATCCGTATGACTGCCCGGCACGGGGCCAGTGGCGATGTAGAGATCGAAATTGCGGATACCGGGCAGGGCATCCCACCACAGGACCGCGAGCGTGTCATCGAGCGCTTCGTGCGACTGGAGCAATCGCGCAGTGAACCGGGAAGCGGCCTTGGTTTGAGCTTGGTTTCCGCCGTGGCGGAGGCTCATTCCGGCAAGCTCGTGCTCGGCGATGGGGATGGCGCCTCGGCAAGCCCCGGGTTAAGCGCGAAAATTGTTCTTCCGGCCGCCTGATAATTGGACGGCATGGTCTCTTTCAGTAGACGCCCGACATGACTGAACGACTCGAAATCATCGGCATCCAATCCATCGCTGCTGATCCGGGTGATTGGCGTGCTGTACTTGATCGTGCGGCGCCTCTCTCCGATCACATTGCGCGGATGGTCGCGCGGCGTGGCGATGTTGTTGAACAATTGGTTGCCGAAGGACCCGATGCGGTCGTGGCAACTGCGTTGGCGGAAATTCGTGTCGTTGCGGTGGCTGCGGATGGAATTGATGCAAGCATGCGGCGGATGCGTCGCGCGAAGGAAGCTGCACAGCTTGCGATCTCAGCTGCTGACCTGTCCGGGGGATGGACGCAGGACAAGGTGCTGGAGCAGCTGACGGCGCTGGCGGATGCATCTGTTCAGACTGCCTTACGACTTTCCGTGCGTGAGGGGTGGGAAGTCGGATGGTTCGACGACAAGCGCGACAATGACGAGATGCCGGGGTTGTTCGTCCTCGCCATGGGCAAGATGGGCGCGCGCGAGTTGAACTATTCAAGCGATATCGATCTGATCATCCTGTTCGACCTCGAAATGCTGCCGATCAAGGGCTTGCGGGTAAAAGAAGCGATGACCCGCGTCGCCAAGAGCCTCGTCCGGATTCTCGATGAGCGTACGGTCGATGGATATGTGTTCCGCACGGATCTGCGTCTGCGACCCGATCCGGGATCGACCAGCCCGGCAATCTCGACGCAGTTTGCGCACGGCTACTACGAGAGTGTTGGGCAGAACTGGGAGCGGATGGCGCATATTAAGGCGCGCGTTTGCGCTGGCGATATTGCGGTGGGCGAGGCGTATCTCGAAGAGCTGTCGCCCTACATCTGGCGGCGGCATCTGGATTACTGGGCAATCGCCGACGTGCATTCGATCAAGCGGCAGATCCATGCGCATGGCGGACACGCGGAACTTCAATCACCGGATTTCGATGTGAAGCTGGGTCGTGGCGGTATTCGCGAGATCGAATTCTTCGCGCAGACGCAGCAACTGGTGCTCGGCGGGCGAATCCCGAGCTTGCGGGCGCCGCGCACGAAGGATGCGCTGGCAGCGATGGTGCAGTCCAAGCTGCTTTCCAGCGAGGCGGCGGACGATCTGTGCAAGGCCTATGATTTTCTGCGTGGCGTCGAGCATCGCATTCAGATGCTGAACGACGAACAGACACACAAGCTGCCTATGGCGGCGCCGAAGCGAGATGCAGTACGCGCGCTGTCAGGTTATTCCGATGGGGACGCCTTCGAGGGCGACGTGATCCGTGTGCGCAGCTATGTGCATGAAACCTATTCAGATCTTTTTGCCACTGAGGAGCGCCTGTCGGGAGAGGCGGGCAACCTTGTGTTCACGGGCGTCGACGATGATCCTGGTACGGTCGCCACTCTTCAGGCGATGGGGTTCGAAAATCCTTCACGCGTCATCCACGTCTTTCAGCAATGGCATCGTGGGAGCATACCGGCGACGCGCTCGGCGCGATCACAGCAACTTCTCACTTCGCTGGGACCGCGATTGCTTGAGGCGATGTCCAGGTCAGGTGAACCAGACACCGCCTTCCAGCGTTTTCTGGAGTTCTTCTCCGGACTGAATTCGGGTGTACAAGTGATGTCGCTGATGCTGGCGGAACCTGCGCTGACGCGCGAACTCATCAGCACCATGGCCTTTGCGCCAGCGCTCGCAGCAGATCTGGCGCGCAGGCCAGCCTTGATGGAAGCGATGCTCGAGCCATCATTCCGTTCGCCAGTTCGCGCGGACGCTACGGGCGCGCGAGCAATGCGACTGCAAACGACCTTGAGCCAAGAGACCGAGTTCGAGGGCTATCTCAACGCTGCGCGACGCTTTCATCGTGATGAAGCATTTCGCATTGGATATCAGTTACTGCAGGGTATGATCAGTGCGTCGGAGGCGGGTTTTGCATATGCCGACCTTGCAGATGCCTGCGTCGTAGATTTGGCGGGTGTGTGCGAGCAAGATGTGCTTTCGCGGTTTTCCGGGTCGATCGGGAAGTGGACGATCTGTGCGCTCGGCAAGTTTGGCGGGCGAGAGCTCACCGCGACGTCAGATCTCGATATGATGTTGATCTACGATCCTACAGACGATACCGGCACATCGCTTGCCGCGCGTTTCGTACAGCGCCTCGTTGCTGCGCTGTCTGCGCCGACGGAAGAAGGAACTCTCTACGAAGTCGATCTGCAATTGCGCCCCTCCGGCAAGGCTGGGCCCGTTGCAGTGCGGCTATCATCGTTCGAGCGGTACTATCGTGAAGAGGCTTGGACTTGGGAGTTTATGGCGCTGACGCGCATCCGGCCCGTGGCGGGAGATGTAGAGCTTGGTCGTCGCGTCGGGGATCTCGCGCGGGAGGCGCTGCGCATCAAGGGAGGTGATCCTAAGATAACTTCGGACGTAGCGGATATGCGGCGACGGATGGCGCGCGAACGGCCTGCGCGCTCGCGCTGGGACGTGAAACTTGCTCCGGGCGGGTTGGTGGATATCGAGTTCCTTATTCAGCACGCGATTCTACTGGCCGCCCCGGATGTTCCCCGCGCTGTGCAGCCAACTTCGCTTGAGGCGATCAAGGCGCTGGCGGTAGCAGGGCGGCTGGCGCCGGCCGACGCGGCGACGCTCGTGGAAGGGTTAACCTTTCAACTGCACCTGCAGCAGGCCCTGCGTATTGCGTCGGGCGATCAGTTTGACCCGTCTACAGCGTCGCTCGGATTGAAGCGATGGCTGGCCAATCATCTGGGACTAAAGGAATTTTCTGCCCTGGAATTGAAACTCGACAGGGTGCAGGCCGAGGTGGTCGAGTTGCGGGAAGAAATACTGGGATCGCTGACGACGGAAGGCCCTTCTACCCGCGTTTGACTATCAACAGCAGTCCGACAAGTTTGCTGGTCTTGAATAAGCGTTCCATGCGCGAGCAAGAAACGCTCGGCAAATGCTACGGCAGGATGCATAAGGTGTTGAGCGGTTCGATGTTGGTCAATCTGCCGTGGTTAGCGGCGCACCGCCGGTGGGAATTGGCGCGCACGCCATGCGTGATCCGGACGAAGCACTGGTTCAGAGGGTCGGCGCTGGCGACAAGCGCGCAGCGGCCGAACTGGTGCGCCGGCATCTCCCCCGCATGGTGGGTCTCGCGCGCAGGATGTTGGGCGATGCCGCCGAGGCCGAAGACGTTGGCCAGGAAGTATTTCTCAGGGTCTGGAAGCACGCGCAGGCTTGGAAGCCTGGCCAGGCAAAATTCGAGACATGGATGCACAGGGTCGCCATGAACCTCTGTCTCGACAGACTTCGCCGATCGGGGCGCAATGGGGGCGAGGTGGCTCCCGACACCGTGGACGGACATGCCTCCGCGACGCGTGCCCTCGATGACCGCCAGCGCCGCGACCGGGTACGTGACGCCCTGCAGCAGTTGCCAGAGCGGCAGCGAGCAGCGCTGGTGCTTTGCTATTATCAGGATCGGTCGAATACCGACGCAGCCGAAATCCTGAATATCAGCGTCGAGGCCCTGGAAAGTCTTCTCTCAAGAGCGCGGCGCGCGTTGAAGACCGCCCTTGCGGCCGAACGTGCGGACTTGCTCAGTGGTCTGGAAACAGGTTGAGGACCGTCATGAACGAAGCACGCTTCATGGTCTTGCTTGGCGCCTACGGGGCCGACCTCTCGCGCTGGCCCGAGGACGAACGCGACAATGCGGGGACGTTCCTTGATGTAGCGCCGCACAGGATCAAAGATGTCTGGGAAAGCGAACGTGGGTTCGATCACCTGTTGGCGCTTGAGAAGGACATGCCAGTTTCGATCGCGCTGGAGACCCATGTGCTGTCGACAGCGCATGGACGTCGCGCAGCGGCGCGAGGTCTGCCCGTGTTCAGCCTGCGGGTGATCCCGCGCTGGGCGACGGGCGGTGCTCTTGCCGCTTCACTCGCGCTAGGCTTTGCTGTTGGGTATGCTGGTGAGTCTCGGTCTGACGCCGTCAACGACTATGCCCACATCCTGTCGCTGTCGAACGGCGGCGCGGGTTCGGTTTATCTGACGGCCATCGGCGATGGTGAAGACTAGCAAAGTGATGGCGTTTAAACTCACTCCTGTCCTCGTAGTCTCGCTGGCGGCGAATGCCGCGCTGCTGGGTGTTGTTGTCGGACGGTGGCTTAGCCCTGTGGTCCCGCGCGACCCAACAATCGAGATGCAGCTCGACCGAAATGCTCCGATGTTGAGCGTGGTCGATGATGCGTGGTTGCAGCTTTCAGCGGATGACAAAGCCGTCTTGGACAAGCAGCTTCGTGAAAGCTGGCTGTCGATGTCGGAAGAACGCAAAACCCTGACCCAGGCTGGGAAGCGCGTGTATGAAGCTGCGCTGGCCGAGCCATTCGATGAGACGCGACTTCGCGATGCCGTTGGTATTTTCCAACTGCGCGAGAGTGACATGCAGCGAAGCGCTGAGGACATTCTGATAAGTCACCTGCGGCAGATGCCGCCGCGCGCGCGCGCGACTGCGGCCGTAGGCTTACTGACGCCATTCCATCAGCACGTGCAGCGTGTGGGCGAGGAAGAGCTTGCGGCGAGTGGAGATGCGGATCGCGCCCTATCACCGGCACAGCAGCAGGGCGGCGCGATCAAGGCGAATTAGCCCGCGAGCACAACGCGGATTATCTCACGCCTGTTCGTGTTGTCGAACCTGATCACTATTTGATCCCGCTGACTGGCCGGTCTTACCGATCGGCAGGTAGATCGACACTTGCGTTCCAACCCCGACTTCGCTTTCAATCGCCATATGGCCACCGTGAAGTTCTGTGAACGACTTGGTGAGCGCCAGCCCAAGGCCAGTGCCCCTCAAATTGCGCTCCCTGGCCTCGTGTGAGCGAACTTGTTCGAACGGCTGCGCGAGGCGCGGGAGATCTTCGGGCGAAATGCCGATCCCGGTATCCTTGACGCGGATCAGCACCCACTTTCCTTCCTGCGTCACCGTCACGTGTATTTCACCACCTGCGTCGGTGAACTTGATCGAGTTGGTGATCAGGTTGAACGTCATTTGCTTGATGGCGCGGTGGTCGCCATTGATCTCCGGCACATCATCGTCCGGGTCGAAGATCAGCGAGACTTCGCGATCGGCGGCGCGGCGGCGCGCCAGCTTCACAGCGCCGTCGACGGCGTCGACCGGATCGATCTGTGCAGGCGAAAGACGCATCTTGCCAGCCTCGACCTTCGACATATCAAGAATGTCGTTGATCATCTCCTCGAGGTGTTTGGCGGCAGCAACGATATCTTCGGCGTATTCCTTGTAGCGGTCGCTGCCCAATGGCCCATAGATTTCCTTCGCCATCATCTCGGCAAATCCGTTGATGTGGTTCAGCGGCGTGCGCAGTTCATGGCTCATATTGCCGAGGAATGCGCCTTTGGCCTGGCTGGCGCGTTCGGCTTTCACCTTCGCTTCAGCGTATTTCTCGGCAAGCTCTTGCGCCTGACCCTTGGCGCGCTCCAGCTCCTCGACCATCGATCGCAGGCGGCGCTCGCTACGTTGAAGACCAACTTCCTGACGCTTGAGGTTGCTGATATCCAGTCCAACCGTGATCAAGCCGTCTGACGAGGTACGGCGATCGACGAGGCGGATCCAGGAATCTGACAGCAACAGCATCTCGCGCGCGTTGGCGTCGTCTCCAAGCGGCCGTTCGACGCGAACGAATTTGGCCAGCTCCGCCATGACATAGTCATAAGATGCGCCAGCTTGCAGAACGCTCTTGTCTAGATTGAAGGCGCGCCCGAACATCGCGTTCCAGTGGGTGAGCCTTTTGCGGCTGTCCCATAGCGCGAAGGGGCCGGGGTGGGCGTCAAGAGCGGTGCGGGCCAGTGCTTCTGCGCGGCGGGAGACGGCATGAGCTTGTACGCGGTCTGTCACATTGAGGATCGCGCCCGAGAGCACGCCTTTGCCACCGCCGATCAGTTCGAAGTGACCTCCGGCCATCTTTCCAACGCCCTGAAAGGTTACGTGGACTTGCATGTTCCGGCGCGCCTGTTCCAGCGCATCATGCACGCGTCGCCGGCAATCTTCGCTGACGTTAGATGCGAACTCGTCGAGCGTCATGTCGCCCGCGTGGTTTGCGCCGATCAATGCACACGCCTCGGATCCGATGGTGAGCAATTGTTTGGTTGGGCTCCAGCTCCACAGGCCAATCATCCCGGGAACCTCATAGCTGGTCCAGTTTCCCTGCGCCGCTTCGGAAGACTTCCTTGCTGAGCTGCTCAACTCGTTCTTCTCGCGCTCAATGCGGTTGATTGTGCTGACGAGGCCGGAGACGGCGAGGAGGGGGGCAAGGAGGAGGAGGGCGTAGATGAGGAGGCGGTTGAGGTCGTCCATGCCGAAGAGGGGGGCGGGGCGAAAGACGCAGGCGGCGATACCGGAATCGCTGACCTGGGCGCAGGCGGCGGCGGAGCGTTCGAAATCCACCGTTTCAAAGCGGGCGTTGAGCGGGATGCCGCTTGTGGAGACCAGATGGAACGTGCGCCCGTTCATCGGCTCGGGAAGCAGCGTTGCAGACGTGCGCAGGCCGGACACCCAGCGATCCCCGGCGCCCTTGGCGAAGATGCGCGCGCCTTCATTGTCTGATAGTTGCGCCCATACGCCTTCGGGCGGCTTGCGCTCGCTGACCGAGTCGAACTGAGCGCCGCGCCGGATGGCCTCGAGGGAGGCGCCCGTCTGGAGCAGGCCTTCCATGCGCGAACGGGAAGCAATGAGCTCTGCGCGCACGTGGCCCGACAGAGCCTCCGCTTCGCGTAGTTGCTGGGTCAGGACAGCGTTATCGGCGAACTGGCGCTCTTCAAACGCCTTGAGGACAAGAGAGCCGCCAAAAGCCAGCATCAGGAGGCTCAGCATCGCGACGGGCACGACCCGGCGAGGCATGTTATCCGACGGCTTTACGCGCGTCGTGGCGACGTTTCTGGCTCTACTCCCCAAGTCTGTTCCCCACACTAAATCTCGACTCACCAGTTCTGGAGTCGAAACGCTGCGAAAGGGTTAACGCCGTATTAATTGTGAGCCATCGCAACATGCGGGGTGACGCCGGAAAACCCCAAGAATATTGGGGCTCAAGGCGGTTCCTAGGCCGCGCTACGCAGCGTCCGCGGGCCGCGTGCGAAGAAGGCTTCGTCGATGATGGGGCGGCCATAAAGGTAGCCCTGTGCGTACATGACGCCTGCTTCGATCAGCAGGCGCCGATCCGCTTCTGTCTCGATACGTTCGCCAACCGAACTGATGCCGAGTTCCGCGCACATCCGAGCGACGCTACGCATCAGGGCGAGGCCGCGACGGTTGGTCTCGGAGGGTTCGAGGAAGCTGCCATCAAACTTCAGGCCGTCGACATTCAGCGCCCGCAGATAGCCGAAGGAAGCCGATCCGGCGCCGAAATCATCCAGTGAAACGCCGACGCCGATGGTGCGAAGCAGGTTCACGGCGCGGGCAGCCATTTCGATGTCGCTGATCTGAGCCGACTCGGTCACTTCGATGATCAGGCGGCTACGCTCGAATGTGTGCCCGGAGATGGCGGCGCAAAGCTCGCGGATGACATCGAGCCGCTGGAGTGACTCACCGGAAATGTTGACTGCAAGGCGGTAGTCGGGTTCGGGGCGCGCTTCGAGCTGCGCGGCGGCGGCGGTGACCATGATGTAGTCGAGGTGAGCGATCTGGCCGCTCTTTTCAGCCGCCATAATCATGCTGACCGGCGAGTCCTCGCCATTGAAGCGGGCGAGCACTTCATAATGGCTGATCGTGCCGGTCCGGGTTTCAACAACCGGCTGCCGCGCTGCCATCAGGCGACCATTCATCACGGCATCGCGGAAACGTTCGGCCATCAGCTCGTCGGCGCGCTCGGCGCGGATGCGGGCTGAAGCGGGCATGCGGGAGATGACGAAGTTGAAGCTGTTCGAGGCGGTCAGGCTGCGCTGGGCGAGGATCCGACGGCCGCCCTCGATCGAGCCCTGATCCTCCCAGGATAGCCTGCGCCCCGGTCCGAGCGACCAGAGCTCTTCACGCAGGCGGCTGTTTTCGGCGCCGCTGATGAGGTCGACGGCGTTGCGGCCGATCAGGCGATCCGAAGACGGATGATGCAGGAGGATTGCGTCGCCTTCGGCGTCGATGATGCGACCGCTGGCGTCGGTAGTGACCATGAGGTCGCCCGCCGCAAACGCGAAATCACGAAACCTCATCCCATCTTCAGTCGTAGTCGACATTCCCGCCGCCGCGTCTTTACCCAATCCGGACGCTAAGCTTGCGCTGTTAGCGATCAGTTAACGATAAGCGGCGCCGGAGGGTTCGAAAAAACTGATTCCCGACAGGGGTTTAGCTGTGCTCGGCGAGCGCGCGGCCAACGATGTCGAGGGCATTTCGTGAAAGCCCGGTCTCCGAAAGCCGCTTGAGTTCCGCTTGAGCCTTTGCGCGGCGGTCGGCGCTGAACGAACGCCAGCTTTCGAACGCGGTGCACAGGCGCGCTGACAGCGCCGGATTGAGCGGATCGACCTTCAGGATCAGGTCGGTCAGCCAGCGGTAGCCCCACCCATCCGCCGCATGGAAGCCGACAGGATTGTTCATCGCGAAGGATGCGGCCAACGAGCGGACGCGGTTCGGATTGCGCAGGTCGTAGTCTGGCCGCGCCATCAGCTTGAGCAGGCGTTCGCGCAGGTCGCCGCGAACCGACATGGCCTGGACGCCATACCATTTGTCCATGACCAACGGCGCACTAGCCCATTTGCCCTCGAAGTCGGCAAGGGCGGCATCAAACGCACCTGTCTCGATATTCGAGAGGGCGGTCAACGCCGCGAGCGACTCCGTCATAGTTCCCGCAGCGCGGTAGGCGTCGAACACGAGCGTCTCGTGACGGTCTGCGAGCATCGACAGCAGGGACAGTGCAGATGCACGCAGTGCACGACGGCCCGCCGCTTCCGCCGATGGATCGAACGCCGTCGGCTCGACCTTAGCCAGCACCTCGCGCAGCAATTTTTCCAACGCGCTGGCGATTGCAACTCGAACGGCATGGCGCGCATCGTGAATGGCTGTGGGGTCGGCTTCGCGCACATCCATCACGAGTTCGCCGACTGTTGGCAGATAGAGCAGCAGGGCGGCAAAGGCCGGATCAGTGGCCGCGGCGTGGGTTACCGAATTGCCGAGGGCCGCGACGAAGGCATCCATGCGTTGTGTGTCTGGCGTGTGGGGGTCGCTGCGGACCGCATCGATGATCAACGCTCGCGCGATAGACTGCAGCGCGTCCCACTGCGCAAACGGATCATCATCAACACTAGCAAGCGCAGCGCGATCGGCTTCAGAGAGATCGTCGGTGAGGCGGATCGGCGCCGAGAACCCACGGTTCAGGGAAGGACGGGGCGAAGAGGCGGCGCCGTCGAAATTGAAGACGGCAGTGTCGGACTTGAGCAGGACCACGTGTTCGCTCGCGACAGGCCCGCCATCGAGGCGGGTTTCGAGCTTCAGGCCATTGTCGTCGAAGAGCGCGACGCGCATCGGAATGCGAACCGCAGTCTTGTCGGGCTGGCCCGGCGTTGGCGCAACTGATTGGGAGAGCGTCAGCGCGTAGCGGCGTTTGACAGCGTCATAGCTGCCGCTCGCCTTGACGGCTGGCGTCCCTGCTTGTGCGTACCAGCGCGAGAAGGCCTTGAGATCGTGCGACGTGAACGGTTCGAACGACGCGACGAAGTCCTCGATGGTTGCGGCGGCGCCGTCCATCGTATCGAAATAGCGAGTCATCCCTTGCGCGAAGGCCGCGTCGCCGATCATCAGGCGCAGCATGCGGATCAGCTCTGCGCCCTTTTCGTAGACTGTCGCCGTGTAAAGATTATCGATGCGCGCGTACATGTCGGGTCGCACCGAATGCGCCAGCGGACCGGCGTCTTCGGGGAACTGGCGCGTGCGCAGGCGGATCACTTCCTTGATGCGCGCCACCGCGGGCGAACGCATGGCCTTGGTGAACTCCTGGTCGCGATAGACTGTGAGGCCTTCCTTCAGGCACAGCTGGAACCAGTCGCGGCAGGTGATGCGGTTGCCGGTCCAGTTGTGGAAATACTCGTGGGCGACGATGCTCTCGATCGCCTCGAAGTCCGCATCCGTGGCGGCTTTCCCATCGGCCAGCACATAAGCCGAGTTGAAAATATTGAGACCCTTGTTCTCCATCGCGCCAAAGTTGAAGTCGCGCACGGCGACGATCTGGAAGACATCCAGATCATACTCGCGGCCGAAAATTTCCTCATCCCATTTCATCGAGGCAATCAGTGAGCGCATGGCGTAGGCCGCGCGCGGCGCATCGCCCTGTTCAACGAAGATCGACAGCTTCACTGCACGACTGGACATCGTCGTGAAATCATCGCGCAGCACATCGAACTCTCCGCCGACAAGCGCGAACAGATAGGACGGCTTCGGATGGGGGTCGGTCCATTCGGCGTAGTGGCGGTCGCCCTCGAGATTGCCTTTGCCCGTCGGATTGCCGTTCGAGAGCAGGTAGGGGTAACGCGTTTTTTCTGCCTCGATGCGCACGAAGAACGGCGCTAGCACGTCGGGCCTGTCCGGGTAGTAGGTGATGCGCCGGAAGCCTTCGGATTCGCACTGGGTGCAGAACCGATTGTTGGACATGTAGAGGCCAGACAGCTCGGTGTTGGTTTCGGGCGAAATACCGGTCTCGATCTCAAGTTTGAACGCGTTGCCGGGCCGGAACACTTCAAGACCCTCGGCATCCGCCGCATAGTCCGCCGCCTCAAGGTCTTTGCCATCGATGCGAATGGTCTTGAGCGCCAGCTTTTCCCCGTCCAACTTCAGCGAAGCATCCGCTGGGCCGGTACGCCGCAACGTCAGTTCAGTAACAACGCGCGTATCCGTGGGGTGCAGCTGGAACAGCATGCGCACACCCTCGATCCTAAAGGGGAAAGGCTTGTAATCGACAAGCTTCACGGGCGGCGGTGTTTCTGTTCGCATGGCAGTATGCTCGACGGGTCGCGCCGCCAAGAAATCAGCGGCACGAAATGGCTACAGGGTTCGCAGCCAAGATAAAGAGCGTTGTGCTGGAATTACAGGCCCCGGCTGCCCGGGGCGCCTGCGGCCTACTCTGCAGCGGCTGCTGGAATGGCGATTTCGTTGGACGTTTCGTAGATCTGGCGAACGAGCAGGTGGCATTTCTTGGACAACGCGAGGAGTTCCGAGGGCATCTCGTCGGAATAGTTGTGCCCGAACTGCGCCAGCGCCTTGGCGACGCGCATCAGGTGGGGGGCTGCCTGGATGATGCGCGCCTGGAACTCGATGCGGTTGGGATCGCGGTCATATTCCGAGCTGGGCACGCGCCAGCCGCCCCAGTCCTTCTCATCCGTGCGGATGATAGGGTAGGTGCCGGGATGGGGATGGTTGGGCACTTCGCCGGTTTCGTTCCAGCGGTTCTTTGCGCGCGAGACGCGCCAGTTTTCAATATCGGCCAGTTCGTCTTCGGGTGACGCGGATTTGTCGGCGACGAGTTCGCTGGCGCTGAATTCGCGGCCAAGGCCGACATCGTAGTGGACCTTCAACGGCTCATCGAGACCCTTCACCCACTGCGGCAGAACCTGTTCGACGACTGCCCAAGTGCCGACGGGCTTCACGAACACTTTCTGGTTCTTGTGAAATGCAGCCTTGGCCATGCGACAGGTCTCCGTTCAGGGACATGGCTAGCATGGGTTGGTTAGATCGAGGTGAATCAGCCGGCGCACATTTGTGTACGCCGGCTTCATTTCAGCTAACTCGGGTTCACTTCCGCTAACGAGGTGTTAGCGGCAGCCCTCGTCGCCCGGGAAGATCTGTTCGGCGGGTACATCGAAGCGCGCCTCGGCCGAAGGCTTCGTGCCGGCAACACGGCCGTCGCTGTCGAAATACTGGTAGGTCATCGATGCGTATCCGATCTCGATGCTTTCAAGCGGCTGGTTGGCGTTCATCGCGTCCGGGTTGACGCTGTAGCTCCGCACTTCGGCGCCCTCGATGATCCACTTGGCTTCGATCGCCTGGGTGGTGGAAGAGGTGAACGTGATTTCGATCCGGCCCAGCGGCGCGCCCTCCACAGCGTTCGATACCAGCCGCGGCGAGGAACGATCCGGCAGCTTCGTGATGTAGATCGGCCCCACGGTGGTGGTGCGTGTCACATCGCTCACCCCATCGCCGCTCGGCACGGTGTAGCTGGACACGCTCATGCTGGCGCCGGTGACAGCGATCTGGCCTTCAAAGCCGCGCTGGTTGGATTGGCCTTTCAGCGAGGGGATCTTCAAGAAGACGTCTGCGCTCGCAGCGCCAACTCCGGCCAGCGCGATGGCTGAGAGAATGCTTAAGCGCGCGATCGAACGGAAATTCATTTGTCCCTCCAGGCCGCGCCATCCCCGGGGATCGGGTAGGTAGGGCGACCGACTCGCGGGTTTGTGTTCCCGCTTGACTGTCTTTGTCAGATTGAGCTGCGGCTGTCGTTGGGCGGCGCGGCTACATGATTGCGGCAATGATGTTCGGACCGTGGCGCAGGCTCAAATGCGGGGTTTTGCAAATACTTAAGCCCGTCTTGCTAAGTTCCCGCCAGTTTCAGGGGCTACTTGCGACAATGACCTATCGGCTGAACAGCGAGCGGGCCGCGTGGCTCACGGGATGGGTGCTCGCCGCACTCCTTTTGTGCATCGGCTCGGCCGCTGCCACGCTGGCGCAGGATTTCAGCGAGCCGGACAATGCCATGCGCCTCGTGCGTGTGCGCGACATGCTTGCCGGCCAAAGCTGGTTCGACAGTATTCAGCACCGGCTCAATCCGCCAGCAGGTACGCCAATGCACTGGGCTCAGTGGATCGATGCGCTGCTTGCGGGGCCGATCGCCGTCATGAAGCCACTGATCGGTCAGCGGTCGGCAGAGATCGCAGTGGCATTCGTCTGGCCATTGGGACTGCTCGCCATTTTCATGCGCCTTGTCGTCGGCGTCGCCGGAGAGATCGGCGCACAGGACGGCCAGCGCCGCGAGACGCAATGGACGGCGGCAATCGTGGCGGCGCTAGCCTTCCCTGCGACGGAAAAATTCGCGCCAGGATCATACGATCATCACAACGTCGAGCTCATACTCGGCATTGCTGCCATGTGGGGATTGATCCGCATGTGGGATCATCCGCGGTCAGCGCTTTGGGCCGGCGCAGCGCTTGGGCTTGCAATGGCGACCGCGGCCGAGGGCGTGCCGATGGTTGCGGTCGGTCTTGTCGTGGCGGGGATGCTGTGGCTGGTGCGCCCTCACGAATTTGCACGCGGGCTTGGATATTTAGGGCTTGGGCTCGCGGCATCGTCGGCGGTCATGCTGCCGATGCTCGTGCCGCCGGGCAATTGGGGTAAGCCGGTGTGTGATGCGATGGGTGCGCCGTTTCTCGGTGTCGGTCTGATCGGCGGCGCAATTGCGTTAGCGCTGTCGCGACTGCCTGCGATCGCGGGTTCATCGTTTGTGAGGCGGGTGGGGAGTTCGGCGCTGCTCGGCGGAGTTGGAGTTTTTGTCCTGGCGAAGCTTTTTCCGCAATGCCTCGGCGGCGGGTATGCGGCGCTGGGCGATGACATGTCGTCGCTCTGGATGAAGCAGATATCGGAAACACGCTCGTTGCTGGATTTGCTGGGAGATGATCCGGCGATGATCCTGACGGTTGCGGGCGCAGCCTTTTTTGGGCTGATCGCTGCCGTGTTCTATCTGCGCCGCAACTGGCGGACGCCGGAGGGCTGGGTCGTGCTGGCGTTTCTGCTGATGGGCTGGTGCGTCCTCACTTGGCAAATCCGCGGGGCGACATTCGCGACCGCGTTCGCCATCCCGTTCGGTGCGTGGGCGGTTGCAATTGCCAGGCGTGAGTACCGCATGAAGGTATCTGCGCTCCGCGCCATAGGATTTGCCGCCATCGCCGTTGGATCGGCTGCGGCCGCATGGGCGAGCGCTGGTGAAGCGTTGCAGGCGCGCCTTACCGACAGTTCAGTGCTCCAAAACTACGAAACGCGCGTTTCAGGCTCGAAGGCATGTATGTCGCCTGCGGCCTTCCAGTCGCTGGCATCTGCTCCGAAGGGCGTGATGCTCAATCAGTTCGGGCTCGGTGCGGGTGTGCTTGTCTGGACAGATCACAGCGTACTCGCCGGTCCGTACCATCGTGACATCACCGGCACTATGACTGCGATTGGCGCACTGCGCGCATCGCCGGACGCGGCTCATCAAATTGTTGCGGCCTCTGTCGCCGACTACGTGGTGATTTGCGCTGGAGCGCCAGAGACGGGCTTCTATGCGCACCATGCCGCGATGGGCGTGGCGCCAGAAGAAACACTTTCGGCCATGCTGGGACGGGGTGAACATCCCGCGTGGCTTGAGCCCGTCGATCTCGGCAATTCCCCGCTCAGCCTCTACCGGGTCATCCGTTAGTGCATTGCCCAATCTTAGTGGGCTGGAGCGGGCTCAAGCGGCTTGTCGGCGGCGGGGCCGCGTCCACGGAGATGGATCTGTGGGATGAACAGGATGGCGATGAACCCGCAAGCGACAATCACCAAGCTTCCCATGAAGATATAGCTCATCGCATCCGAAATCGTTTTGGCGATGAAAGCCTTCATCACGGGTGAGGTATCCGCGCCGCTGTCAGACGACATCATCGCCATGCGCTGCATCTCGCCAATATTCACGTGTGCATTGGGGTTCAGGCGTGTGATCGACTCGGTCATCTTCGTCAGCAGCATTGCGCCAAAGATCGAGACGCCCACCATGCCGCCGCACTGGCGCAGGAACATGCTGGTGGAAGTCGCGACACCAATCTGCTTCATCGGAGCAGCGCTTTGCGACACCATGTTAAACAGGCTTTGCGATGGTCCGAGGCCGATGCCGAGCACGAACAGACGCCAGATAACGTCGAACTGCGTCGCCTCCGCACCGAGGCGCGACATCAGGAAGATGCCGAGGAACTGCATGACGGCGCCGACGATCATCATGCCTTTGTATTTGCCGGTCTTTGTTACGTAGCGTCCTGAAAGCGTTGCCGAGACAATCAGACCCGCCATCAGCGGCAGCAGGAGCAAGCCGCTGCTCGTGGCTTTGAAGCCGAGGCCCAGCTGCAGGTAGAGCGGCAGGTAGACAATTGTCCCCATGAACGCCATCGCGATGATGAACGAGGCGATAGTTGGGGTCGTGAACGCTCGTATCTTGAACAGCTGCAGCGGCATGATCGGTTCAGGATGCTTGGACTCGATGTAGAGAAAGATCGAGCCAGAAACGACCGCGAAAGCGAACAGCATCAGAACGTCCTGATGTAACCAGCCCTTCTCGTTTCCCCATGTGAGGGCGAGCATCACTGATCCGATGGACAGCACGACGAAAAGGCCGCCCCACCAGTCGATTTTGCCACCGCCATTGTGCCCCAGATGCGGCATCTTCAGTGTGATCATCGCAAGTGCGATCACCGAGGTTGGCAGGTTGATGTAGAAGCACCAGCGCCAGCCATCGATGTGAACGCCGGCGATCGTGACGGTTCCGTGATCTGTGAAATAACCGCCCACAATCGGTCCGACGACGCTGGCGAGACCGAAGACTGCGCCGAACATGCCAGCATACTTGCCACGTTCGCGCGGCGGGAAGAGATCGGCGATGGTGGCGAATGCGGTGGTGAACAATGCGCCGCCGCCTATGCCCTGGATGCCGCGGAAGATGATGAGTTGCAGCATGCCATCGCCGCCGAATTCGCCCGACAGGCCGCACAGCCACGATCCAACCACGAAAATAACGATGCCGATCACCAGGATCAGCTTCCGGCCGTAAAGGTCGCCCAACTTGCCCCAGATCGGCACCATGACGGTCGAGGTCAGCAGGTAGCTGGTCGTGACCCAAGCGTAGAGCTCCAACCCGTTCAGCTGCTGGATGATGGTCGGCATGGCCGTGGACACGATGGTCTGGTCCAGCGCGCTCAACAGGAAAACGATCATCAAGGCCCAGAAAGTAAGCCGTTTTTCGTCCGCCGTTGGCTCACGCCTATGTGGCAGGTCATGGGGGGGAAGATCATGGGGCGCAATGGCGTCCATGGAAAAGCTCCGTCGACCTTGGGAAACTGGAAAGTTTCCACGGCAGATACACGATGACACCCCGAGTCGCCAAGGGGCGTAATGTCGCTTACGCGGAAAATCCTCGCCCCCGCAAGCATTTGAAACGTCCTGCGTCCCGGCTAGGATGCCAGCCATGATCTACACGGACCCCCCATGCTCGCGCTGATCGCACGGGTCAAAAACCTGCTGCTCCAGCCCGCGACAGAGTGGGACGCAATCGACCGGGAAGAGGTCGAACCCCGGCGCCTGGCCCTGCGCTATGTGGCGCCGCTGGCGGCGATCCCGACACTTGCGATCATTATCGCACTGGCCGTGGTGGGCGTGCAGTCGGGCGGCGAATTGGTGCGTGCGCCGATCCTGGGCGTGTTGCTCTCGGCGTTCATCTTCTTTGTTATGACGATTGTGGGCGTGTTCGCCTTCGCCGCGATCATCAACTGGCTGGCGCCCCGGTTCGGCGCGCTCAAGAACTATGGTCAGGCGTTCAAGCTGTCCGCGTATTCGGTTACGGCAGCGCTGGTCGCGGGCGTACTGGCGGCAGCGCCCGCGCTACAGGTGTTTGCCTTGATGGCGAGTGCGTACAGCCTGTACTTGCTGTTTGTCGGCGCTCCGAAGGTGATGCACCCAGAGCCCAAGGCGGCGCTCAACTATTCGATCGTTACGACCTTCGCGGCGATTGCAGTTGCGCTTGTTGTCGGCGGCGCAGCCATGGCTGCGGTTGCGCCAAACGCCAAGCTGTTTCCCAACTTGCCGCGCCTGCCTTTCCTCGATCAGCCACTCCCCGCTCAGATCGAGACAACAAAGTCTGCGGACGCCCAATCGAGGCCGGACCCCGTCCGGCCGCCGCGCGCTTCTGGCGGCGATCTGCGGGGCGTGGCGCCGGACACGTTGGCAGGCATGATGCGCGTCGCTACGGGCGTCGAGCGCAGCGGACAGCCCGGTCAGCGCACGGTGAGAGTGGAGGCTGAATATCGCGACGGCGGACGAAGCCTGACGGTGCAGATCACCTATTCGCCTTCCATTGCGCAGGTGATCGGTTTTGGCGGCGTGAGCACGTCGGAGTTCAATCGCGAAACGTCGGATGGGTACTCCCGGCGCCGTCGTGAGGGCGATGCGATCATTGTCGAGGACTGGAACAATGCCTCACAGGCGGGAAGTTACGGTCGCCTGACGCAGGAGACGTTCTACGTAAAGGCCAGCGGCCGCGGCGTGAGCGCGGAGGAATTGCGGGCCGCTGTGGATGTCTTCGGCGAGGAGACGCTGGCGCAGTTCGCCGCCGAGAGTTAAGCCAGCACATGACCGGCACCATTGTACGCCCAGCCCAGCTCAGCGACCTCGACAGGCTCGAGGGGATGATCGCACGTGTCGATCCCGGCATGCTGACAATGCCATCCTCGCGCGACGCGATGGCGATGCGGATCGAACGGTCGCTGGCAGCATTTGCGCGCCCCTCCATTGCGCCACAAAACGAGTGCTATTTCCTTATCATGGAAGAAGATGGCGAGTTGCTGGGCACGGCCAGCATCTTCACCAATCTGGGATTCGAGCGGCCCTTTTATTCCTACCGGATTTCGCGCGATGCGAAGGTCTCGCCGGAGCAGGACGTAAAGGTCGAACTCGACTTGCTGTTTCTCGTGAATGACTATCACGGCGATTCAGAGCTCGGCACTTTGTACATTGAACGCAAAGCGCGTGGCGGCGGACGCGGTCGGCTGCTGTCCTTCGCGAGATTGATGTTGATTGCCGCTGACCCGATACGCTTTGGCTCCAAGGCGATGGCGGAGATCCGTGGCTTTACTGACGCGGCGGGGCGATCGCCGTTCTGGGATGCGGTCGGCGCCAAATTCTTCAAGATGGAGTATCGTGCCGCCGATACGCTGAGCGCGAGAGATCATCGCTTCATCGCCGACCTGATGCCGCGCTACCCAATCTATGTGTCGCTGTTGTCGGACGAGGCGCGTGGCGTGATCGCGCGACCGCATCCGGATGCGGAGCCGGCGCTTGCCATGTTGAAGTCACAGGGATTTCGCTACAACGACGTGGTCGACATATTTGATGCCGGACCGACGGTCGAAGCTTTCATCGACCATGTCGACACGGTGCGCGAGGCGCGGCGAATGACGGGAGCTGAGTTTGCCGCTGGGCCGAAGCCTGACGCGGGGCTGATCGCCAATCCGGGCCTTGCACAGTTCGCGGTGACGCAGTTTGCAGCAAGTGATGATCCGGCGCCGGTGCTGGCGCGAATTTGCGCGGGCATGACGGACACTGTGATGGTCTATCGGCTGAAAGGCTCGCGCTCATGAGCGCGCCAGCAATCATCGGACAAGCGTTCACGGGTGAATGCTTCATCAACGGTCAATGGCGGATGGGGAGTGGAGAGGCATTCGCCTCCATCGCTTCGGCCGATGGCAAGGAAGTGTGGCGCGGCAATGAGGCAAGTGCTGCAGATGTTGCGGCGGCAGTTGCGGCGGCGCGCGCGGCATTGCCCGCATGGCGCCGGAGACCGATTGACGAGCGCATTGCGCTGGTGCGCGCCTTCGCCAAGCTGGTAGACGCGCAAAAGGCCGATATGGCGGCCGTCATTTCTCGCGCAACCGGCAAGCCCTTGTGGGACGCGGCGACTGAAGTGGCGGCGATGGTGGGCAAGGCCGAACTTTCGGTGAAGGCCCATGCTGAGCGCACACCCTTGAAGGAGGCGCCGGCAGGCGCGTTCGTCGCGCGCATCAGCCATCATCCGCATGGCGTGATGGCTGTGCTCGGGCCGTTCAATTTTCCGGGGCACTTGCCCAACGGCCACATCATGCCGTCGCTGATCGCGGGCAATACCGTGATATTCAAACCCTCCGAGCAGACGCCGGAAGTGGCGGAGTTCACTTTGCGTCTGTGGCAGGAAGCGAGGCTTCCTCCGGGCGTCATAAATCTGCTTCAGGGTGCGCGGACGCCGGCCGAGTTTCTGGTTGCGCATGAGGGCGTGGACGGCGTGCTGTTCACGGGCGGCGTGCCAGCGGGACGGGCAATCCATCGTGCGCTGGGCGGACGGCTCGAGAAGATCGTTGCGCTGGAACTGGGCGGCAACAATCCCCTGGTTGTGTGGGACGCGGCCGATCTGGAGTCTGCAGCGAAGCTGATCGTTAAGTCGGCGTACATAACGTCCGGTCAGCGCTGCACTTGTTCGCGCCGGCTGATTGTGAAGGCTGGGCCGGAAGGCGACAAGGTGATTGCGGCGCTGGTGCGACTGGCTGATCGCATTGTGGTGGATCGGCCGGATGCGCAGCCGCAGCCCTTTATCGGTCCGCTGATTTCTGCGCACGCCGCGGACGCCGTGCTGGCGGCGCAATCGGAATGGATCAAGGCGGGCGGCGTAGTGATACGCGAAGCCAAGAGGCTGGATATCGGACCGGCCTATGTGTCGCCCGGATTGATTGACGTGACCGCGATGACGTTACGCAAGGACGAGGAAGTATTCGGACCGTTGCTGCAGGTTATTCGCGTGGCAGACTTCGAGGCGGCGCTCGAGGAAGCGAACAACACGAAATTCGGTCTTGCGGCTGGATTGATTTCCGACAGCGCGGAGCTGTTTGCAACGTTCGAGGAAGAAGTACGCGCAGGCGTGCTCAACTGGAACCGGCAGACGACGGGCGCGTCGGGCTCGGCGCCGTTTGGCGGAATTGGGCAATCGGGCAATCATCGCCCGGCGGGATTTTATGCGGCGGATTACGCGGCGTGGCCGATGGCGAGTTTGATTGCTCCGGGCGCGGTGAAGGATGACGAGGCAATCGTGGGTCTGAAGCCATGAGCGAGACCAGCGCGGCAGTGGAGGTCAATTTTGACGGACTGGTCGGACCGACACATAATTATGCCGGTCTGGCGCGCGGCAATCTCGCGGCGGCGGCCAATGAAGGAATGATCGCCAATCCGCGCGAGGCTGCATTGCAGGGCCTTGCAAAGATGCGGTGGATGCTGTGCCAGGGTCTGGTGCAGGGCGTGTTGCCGCCGCATGATCGGCCGCACATTCCAAGCTTGCGGCGCATGGGGTTCAGTGGCAGCGACGCGCATATGGTTGCGACGGCGGCGCGGGCCAATCCGCTTTTGCTGGCCAATGTTTCGTCGGCTGCAGCGATGTGGACGGCGAATGCGGCGACTGTGTCGCCTTCAGCCGATACAAGTGATGGTCGTGTGCATTTCACGCCAGCCAACATGTTCTCGCATTTCCATCGCGCCATCGAGGCCGAGACGACCGGGCGTGTGCTGACGGCGGTCTTTGCCGATGAAAATCGGTTCACTGTTCATGGTCCCGTGCCGTTTGCAACGTTTGGCGATGAAGGTGCGGCGAACCATTGCCGGCTGGCGCCGAGCCATGGCGAGCGCGGCGTCGAGGTGTTCGTCTATGGGCAGTCGTCGTTCGCGAAGGATGGCGGCGGCAAGTTTCGCGCGCGGCAGTCGATGGAAGCGTGTCACATCGTGGCGACCCAGCACGAATTGTGGACAGGCGGCGGCGCCCTGCTTACGCAGCAGGCGCGCGCAGCGATCGATGCTGGCGCGTTCCACAATGATGTGGTCGCGGTCTCGAACGGCAACGTACTGATGTTCCATGCGGAGGCATTCGATCAGAAGCATGCGCTGGTCGAGGGACTGAAGCGCGTGGGCGAGGCGCGCGGGTTCGAGCCTGTGTTTTTGGAGGCATCGGCGGATGAACTGACGCTCGATGAGGCGGTGCGGTCGTATCTCTTCAACTCGCAGATTGTGACGATGCCTTCGGGTGGCATGGCTCTGGTGTTGCCGCATGAGGTGGAGGAGACGCCGCGCGCGAAGGCGTTCGTGGACCGTGTGCTGGCGAGCAATGGTCCGGTGCATGAGGCGCATTATCTCGATCTGCGCCAATCAATGCGCAATGGCGGCGGGCCGGCCTGTCTCAGATTGCGTGTCGTGTTGACGGAAGCCGAGCTTGCGTCGCTCGACGGGCGCGGGCTGGTGGACGGGGCGAAGATTGAGGCGCTGGAGGGGGTGGTACGGCGCAATTATCGCGATCGGCTGGAGCTGAAGGATCTGGCGGATCCGGCGGTGCTGAGCGAGTCCCGGACGGCGCTTGATGAAATTGGGCAGGTGCTTGGGCTGGGAGCGGTACATGACTTCCAGCGAGCCTAGACTTGCTCCTGTGATCGAGACGGCGCGGCTGAGATTGCGTGGGCACCGAGCGGACGACCTCGCGGCATGCCTGCCGCTATGGAACGACCCGATCGTGACGCGCTTCATCGGCGGGCGCTCCTACACGCAGGAAGAAGTCTGGCAGCGGGTCCAGCGCTATGCGGGATCGTGGGTGCTGCTGGGGCATGGCTTCTGGGTGATCGCGGACAAGGCAAGCGACGGGTTGATCGGCGAGATCGGGATCATGGACGCCAAGCGCGAAATCGAGCCGCCGTTCGGCGATGATCGCGAACTCGGCTGGGCGCTGGCGCCAGATGCACACGGTAAGGGTTATGCCAGCGAGGCGTTGGCTGCGGTGCTGGATTGGGAGAAGCAGGTGTTCAATGCGCCGTTCCTCGTGGCGCTGATCGATCCGGACAACACACCGTCGATCCGGCTGGCGGAGAAGTTCGGCTTTAGCGAACGCGCGCGCTCCGTGTACAAGAACGTTCCCACCATCCAGTTCGAGCGTCGGAGGCCCGCATGACTGGCGTTATCCTTGCGCTTGACCAGGGCACGACGTCGAGCCGCGCGATGGCGATCGGGCTAGATGGGCGGGTGATCGCCTCGGCGCAGGAGGAGTTTCCGCAGATATTCCCGCGCTCCGGATGGGTCGAGCACGACCCTGAGGCTGTCTGGCGCACGCAACGGCGCACAGCCGAGCAGACGCTGGAGCGGCTGGAGGGGCGGGCGATAGTGGCCATCGGCGTCACCAACCAGCGCGAGACGGTGGTGGTATGGGATCGCAAGACGGGCGATGCGATTCACAACGCCGTCGTCTGGCAGGACCGACGCACGGCGCAGCAGACGCATGCGCTGGCGGTAGCCGGACATGAAAAGTTGGTAAGTGAGCGGACGGGGTTGGTGCTCGATCCGTATTTTTCGGCGTCGAAGATTGCATGGATTTTAAATGCTGTTCCGGGTGCGCGCGAGCGGGCGAAACGCGGGGAACTGGCGGCGGGGACGATCGACTGCTTTCTCATCTGGCGGCTGACGGGGGGGCGCGTGCACGCGACCGACGCCACGAATGCGTCGCGGACTTCGCTTTATGATATTCGCACCGGCCGTTGGGACGAGGAGCTCTGCGGGCTGTTCGATGTTCCGATGAACATGCTGCCTGAGGTGAAGGACAGTGCGGCGGATTTTGGCGTCAGCGATATTTTCGGGCCGAGCCTGCCCATCCGGGGCGTGGCGGGCGACCAGCAGGCAGCGCTAGTGGGGCAAGCCTGTTTCGCCGCGGGCGATGTAAAGTCGACCTACGGCACCGGTGGGTTTCTTGTGCTCAACACCGGCGCGGAGCTGAAGCGGTCCACGTCGCGACTGCTGGCGACGATTGCCTATCGCGTTGCCGGGAAGACCACGTACGCGCTGGAAGGTTCGATCCTGTCGGCGGGCTCGACGATCCAGTGGCTGCGCGACGAGCTGAAAATCATTCGCGACGGCGCGCATGCGGGCGAGTTGGCGGCGAGCATTTCAGATACGGCGGGCGTGCACCTGGTGCCAGCCTTCACGGGGCTTGGAGCGCCATATTGGGATTCAAATGCGCGCGGCGCGATACTCGGCCTTCAGCGCGGGTCCACAATTGCCCATATCGCGCGTGCGGCCCTGGAGAGCGCGGCGTTCCAGACGGTTGAACTGCTGGAGGCGATGGCCAAGGACGGCGTTTCGCCCCAACGCTTGCGCGTCGATGGCGGCATGTCGCGGAATGATTGGTTGCTGCAGTTCATGGCTGATGTGCTGGATATCGAAGTGGTTCGACCGAAAAATGTGGAGACAACGGTTCTGGGTGCCGCAATCCTTGCGGCCTTGGGGGCGGGGGAGTTCGGTTCGCTTGAAGAGGCTGCATCGATCTGGAAACTCGATCGCAAGTTTACCTCTGCGATGCCAGCTGACGAACGGACGACGCGGATCGCTGGGTGGAAGGACGCCGTGAGCCGCGTGAAGACGACGACTTGATGGCGCGCTAAAGCGGGCGCCACCGGAACAGCGGAAACGAGGCGAATATCACCTGACCTGCCAGGCCAAGCAGGGCTCCAGGCTGGGAGTAGGTTGAGAGAAAGTCGTGTAACGATCTTCCGAGCACGAACGCTGACAGGCTGAACTCTGCAGCAAGGATCACGATGAGCGCCATGGCGCATGTGAGCAAGCGCACGCCGAGATCGGGCGCGACACGCGCCCATCTCATGATGGAATCGCAGACACGCCAGGCGAAGAACAGGATGATCGGCAGTTCGATAGCAGCGCCTACCAAATGCGTGACGCCAAAATTCTGGGAAACGATGATCGTACGGATTGCGCCCGTCACGAAGGCAAAGGCGAAAACCATGGCGGCGTAGGCTGCGCCTGCGCCGATGGCGCGGGGAAGGCTGGCTTGAGATGCGTTATCGTCTGGCATGGCGGGATGTAGCGCGGCGGGACCGAGATGAGCCAGTCCTTTCGCCCCGCTTGCAGCATGAATGAGAAGCCAAGACCGCCAACCGTGCCGGGAAAGGTTGACTGCCGCCATCGCCGGTACGACTTATCGACGATGAAAATGCGCAAGAGGATTGTGATTGCGGCGCTGGGCGCGCTAGTCTTCATCGGCTGCGGCGAACCTACGCCGATCTGCGACAATCAGGTTATTCGGCAGGCAATTTCCCCTGACGGAGCGATGAAGGCGGTGCTGTTTCATCGCGTTTGCGGCGGACCAACGGGCTTTTCCTCGCAGGTGTCGGTCTTCGACGTAAATGAGCCTGTGACGGGCAAGGGCACGTTCATCGCGGACACCGAGGGCGGGCATGCGAAGGCAGCGGCATGGGGCGGGCCCGATGTTTATCTGGAGTGGACAGCGCCGCGCGCCCTTACCGTTACGTTCGCCTATCTGTCGCGGGTGATTGCAAGTGAATCGCCCGTGCGCGGTGTGCAAGTCACCTATCAATCTGCGAGGGAATAGTGAGCACACGCATCGAGATGGTTGAGGTTGCAGCTCGTGACGGCCTGCAGAACGAGCCTGGTTTCTTTCCCACGAGAGACAAGCTGGAGCTGATCGCGCGCGCGGTTGCGGCTGGCTCGAAGCGGATCGAGGTGGCGAGCTTCGTTCATCCGGGTCGCGTGCCGCAAATGGCTGATGCGGAGGCTGTGTGTGCGGCGCTTCCGGCGCGGGCGGCGGAGGACGTCACCTATATCGGGCTCGTACTCAACAAGCGCGGCGCTTTGCGCGCTCTGGAGACACAGGTGCACGAACTGGGCGCAGTCATTTCCGCCAGCGACGGATTCGGTACGCGCAATCAGGGGCGTACCTCCGACGAGACGGTGGACGACGCCATCGAGATAATCCGGCTGGGGAAGGAACATGGACGCTCGGTGCAGGCCACGATCTCGGTTGCGTTCGGGTGCCCGTTCGATGGCGAGATCGCCCCCTCGCGGGTGGCGGATATTGCGCGCAAGGTCGCAGTCGCGGGTCCGCGCGAAATTGCCATCGCAGATACGATCGGCGTTGGCGTGCCAAATCAAGTGAAGGCGGTGATGGCGGCGGTGAAGGCGGCAGCGCCGGGCATGCCGATCCGGTTGCATTTCCATGACACGCGGAATACCGCCATCGCCAATGCCTGGGCGGGTGTAGAGGCTGGCGTCACGACCATAGATGCCTCGATTGCAGGTATTGGTGGCTGTCCGTTCGCGCCCAATGCAACGGGCAATGTGGCGACCGAGGATGTGCAATTCATGCTTCAGCGTTCGGGTATTGAAACGGGGTTGAGCCTCGATAGCCTGATTGAAACGGCCAAGTGGCTGACAACGAAGATGGGACGCACGCTGCCGGGCCTTGTGAGCCGTGCGGGTGGCTTTCCGAAATGAACGGAGCGCTTGAAGGTCTGCGCGTCATCGAGATGGGATCGCTCATTGCTGGACCGTTCTGCGGCCAGTTGATGGGCGACATGGGCGCGGACGTCATCAAGATCGAACAACCGGGCGAGGGCGATCCCATGCGCGGGTGGGGGCAGGGTGCGAAGCCCGCCTGGTGGCGTGTGATTGCGCGCAACAAGCGGTCAGTGGCGTTGAACCTGCGCCTGCCGCGCGGACAGGAGATTGCGCGCGACCTGATCGCGACGGCGGATATACTAATCGAGAATTTCCGGCCGGGGACGCTGGAGAAGTGGGGTATGGCGCCCGAAGCGCTGCACGCAATCAATCCGCGCCTCATCATCGTGCGTGTGTCTGGCTATGGACAGACGGGGCCGTATGCGGATCGCGCTGGGTTTGGTCTCGTCGGCGAGGCGATGGGCGGGTGGCGGTATCTGGTGGGGGAGCCGGATCGTCCGCCCGCGCGGATGGGGCTTTCCATTGGCGACACACTCGCCGCGACCTACGGCTGCATGGGCGCGCTGGCGGCTCTACATGTGCGCGAGAAGACGGGACGTGGGCAGGTGGTGGATAGCGCGCTCTACGAAGCAGTGCTGCAGGTGACGGAGTCGCTGTTGCCGGACTATGGCGCGAGCGGGCACATGCGGACGCGGTCGGGTTCGATCCTGCCCGGCATCGCGCCTTCGAACGTGTATCCATGCCGCGACGGCGACATCGTCATCGGCGCCAATCAGGACAAGGTGTTCGCGCGTTTTGCGGAAACCATTGGTCATACTGAATGGGCGGAGGATGCGCGGTTCACGACGCACCACGCGCGCGGGAGCCGGCAGGCAGAACTGGACGCGATGATCGCGGACTGGACGCGTCAGCATACCGTGGCGGAGGTCGATGCAATCATGGCGGAGGCGGGGGTGCCGGCCGGCCCAATCCATCGGCCTGACGGGATGGTGAAAGATCCGCAATTTGTGGCGCGCAACGCGATCCATTGGGAGGAACACGAGAGCTTTGGTCGCGTGCCCATGCCGAACGTCTTTCCCAAGCTGTCAGTAACGCCCGGTGCAGTAAGGCGGCCCGCTCCAGATAGGGTAGGGCAACACACGGTCGAGGTATTGGGCGAGGTGCTGGGGCTGAATAGTGCGGCGTGTGACGGCCTTCGTCGCGCCGGGATCATCTGATTCGAGTGTTTTCCCGCTGAAAGCAGGGTTTTGCCTAGCGCTAATGGCGGTCTATGTTGATCATACAGATTCCGGAGAAAGAGCCCCATGTGTGACAATCATAACGTCGCGTCGCCGCAGGTTATAACGCTCGAAGGCGTGCACCGCCGCGATCTCATGCGAAAACTGTTGGCGGGCACGATGGTGCTCGGCGTGGTGAGCACCGCCAGCGGCTGTGCCAGCGTCAGCAGGTATCTTGAGCCGAGCGATGCGGATATCGCACCCATGGCGGCCCAGGCGTGGGCCGAGACAAAGGCTGCCACACCGATCTCCAAGGATGCTGCAGCGAACGCGCGCCTGCTGCGGATCGGCCAGAAGATTGCGACGGTGGCCCCGGTGCAGAACGCCCAGTGGGAATTCGTGGTGTTCGACACGAAGGAACTCAATGCATTCGTGCTGCCGGGCGGCAAGGTTGGTTTCTACAAGGGCCTTCTGGATTTCGTCGACAATGACGATCAGGTCGCCGCCGTGCTGGGTCACGAAGTCGGCCACGTGGTCGCGCGCCATGCGGCCAAGCGCGCGGGACGCCAAGGCGCTACACAGCTGGGCGTTCAGCTTGGCGGAGCGGTGCTCGGCGGCGCGGTTGGAAGCACGGACAATGCCATGGCGATCCTGGGCGCCGGCGCCGCGGTTGGCGTAACGCTGCCCTTCAGCCGCGACAATGAATCCGAAGCCGACAAGCTTGGCGTCGATTACATGCGCGCGGCTGGCTATAACGTGAAGCAGGCCGTGAACCTGTGGGAAAAAATGGGCGCCGCTTCCGGCTCGCGCAGTCCGGAATTCATGTCGACCCACCCGAACCCCGACACGCGCATCAAGGATCTCAAGGCCTATATCACGGCCAAGGGCTACGCGACTTTCTAGATCGGCGGATCAGTCAGCTGTAGACGTCGCGGACCTGACGCGGTTCATAGATGGCCCAGTGACGGCAGCTCATCACGTGACGGCCGGCGGTCAGCATCTGCACGTTGAGCACGACCATGAGGTGACCCTTGGTGTCGACATTATCGGCGACGATGGCGCGGACTTCCAGCTCCTCGCCGTCGTGCAGCAGGGAATGCATGTCGATCGTGCTTTCAACGTGAATCCACGGGCCAAGCTTCACATTCTCGGCCAGCACATAGTTCGCGCGACGCAGCAACCACGCTGCATTGGCGATGCGTCCATCATCATAGAGCGCAGGGTCGTCGCGGACAGCTGCGATATGCTCCAGCCCTTCGGTTCGCGTATAGCGTTCGCGCAGCGTGCCGAGCGTCTGGCCGACCTTGAGGCTGACTTGCGATGCAGGCGGGCGCGTATCCATGTCCGGCATCGCGGCGGTATCGAGCAATCCAGCGGGGGCCGGCGCTCCGATCCGCCTCGCCGAGCCCGTTGCGCAGGTGTCGCCGCGGGCTGACACGGCGAATGTCATGGCGTCGGGGCCGTCGGCGTCGGAACTCACGCCGGTCGGATCTCCATCGTAAACCGGTTTGTAGAAGCGGGCGCGCATATGGCCCCTGGTCAGCCAGTCATGTCCCCATGCTGTCATGGGGGCGTGCGCGAGATAGGCGAACACGTCGACGCCGGGAACCAGCCCACCCGTGAAACCGAACTTGCTCGCAACTGCGTCATCGTGAATCTTGTTCTCGCTGGCGGTTGCTGTGTTGAAGGCGATGAGGGTGCGCATTTGTGTCATTTGCCGATCCTAAGATACTCATCACGATGGGTCGAGCGGGGGCTGTCGACAACGAGGCGACGTAGGATAGTCTCACGGAAAGTTACGGGAGGCGACGTTAGGGCATGACTCCAGAAGATCCACATGATGCCGTTGTCGTCGGCTCAGGCGCCGGAGGCGCGATGGCCGCTTGGGTGCTGACCAAGGCCGGGGCCAGCGTGCTGATGCTGGAGGCGGGGCGAGACTACAATCCCGACGAAGCGCCGATGCTGAACATGGCGATGGAAGCGCCGCTGCGTGGCACGGGCACGCCGGACAAGGAGTTCGGCTATTACGACGCGACCGTGGATGGCGGCTGGGAAATGCCCGGCGAGCCCTACACGCAAGCCGAGGGGTCCGAGTTCATCTGGTGGCGCAGCCGCATGCTGGGCGGGCGCACCAATCACTGGGCGCGTAACTCGTTCCGAATGGGGCCGTATGACTTCATGCCCAAGTCGCGCGATGGTCTGGGCGTCGATTGGCCGATCAAATACGAAGACCTCGCGCCATGGTACGACAAGACTGAAAAGCTTGTTGGCGTTTACGGCACCAACACGGGTCTTGAGAACCATCCGAGCTCCGGGCCGGGCGTGCTGCAGACGCCGCCCAAGTTTCGCACGTGGGAAACATTCCTGAAGGCAGGTGGAGATGCCATCGGCATTCCTGTTGTGCCGGCGCGCCGCGCCGTGCTGACGAAAAAGATCGACGAGCGTACGCCCTGCTACTGGGCCTCTAGCTGTGGTCGCGGTTGCGGCATCGGCGCCGCGTTCCAGACAACGACGTCGCTGATCCCGTGGGCCAAGGCGACAGGAAAGCTGACCATCGCAACCGGCGCCATGGTCTATGAAGTTGTGCTCGACGCCACGGGCAAAGCCACCGGCGTGCGCTACATCGACAAGGCTTCGGGCGAGCACCGCGAAGCGAAAGGCCGCGTGGTGATTGTTGCTGCGTCAACCGGCGAAACGGCGCGCATCCTGTTGAACTCCAAGCCCAACGGGCGCGCCGAAGGCCTCGCCAATTCCAGCGGCCAGGTTGGCCGCAACCTGCTGGATACGGTCGGCTCGAGCGTCAATGCGTACTTCCCGCAACTCGAAGGGCGCCCGCGCTACAACGAAGACGGCGCGATGGGCCTGCATGCTTACATTCCCTTCTGGGACTACCAGAAGATCGCGAAAGGCGAGGTCGATACCCCGCGCGGCTATCACGTCGAGATCGGCGGCAGCTTCGGCGATCCCGGGATGGGCGTCGGCGGCGGCCTCGACGGTTACGGCTCGAGCCTGCGCTCGGACGTGAAGCGCCGCTACGGCTCGCGCATCAACTTCACCCAGCGTGGAGAGATGATCCCGAACGCCAAATCCTTCTGCGAGATTGATACGAATACGAAAGACAAGTTCGGCATTCCGGTCCTGAAATTCTCATTCGCCTGGTCAGAGCACGAATTGAACCAGGTAAAGCATTTCCAGAAATCGATGAAAGAGCTGATCGACAAGCTCGGCGGCACTCTTGCTTCAGAACCCGATGAACCAGCGAAGGCCATCTCCAAAGGTGGCGAGATCATTCACGAGGTCGGCACAGCGCGCATGGGCAAGGACGCTCGGGATTCCGTCGTCAACTCGTTCGGTAAAACGTGGGACGTTGACAATCTCTATCTCACCGATGGTTCGGTGTTCGCCTCGAAGGCACACAAGAACCCGACCATTACGATCATGACGCTGGCGATGCGAAGCGCGGACAGCATCGCCGCGCGCCTGCGCAAGGGCGAGTTGTAGGAGGGCATGATGACAAACCAGAAGACCTCCTCGATTGTGATGATCGATCGCCGCGTGACGCTGAAATGGTTAGCGGGCGCCATGGCCGCAGGCCAGCTTGCCGCATGTGGCGATGCCGCGAAGGGCATTTCGTGGGCCGAAGTCGAAGCCATCAAGGCCAACGGCCTGGGCAAGGACATAGACTTCGCCAACATCAGCGTGCCTTGGCCATTGACCATGACCGCGACCGAACTGGCGACGACTGCCGAACTGGTCGATCTGATCCTTCCCGCCGAAGGCAATGCTCCGGCGCCTTCGAAGGTCGGCCTGCCAGCGTTCATCAATGAATGGATCAGCGCGCCCTATTCGGATCAGGACAAGGACCGCCAGCTGATCGTTCCCGGCCTTGCATGGCTGGATGCAGAGTCTAAGCAGCGAAACGGCGTGCCTTTTACCAACGCCGACAGCACGGCGCAGAAAAAGATCCTCGACGACATAGCGTTCAAGACGAAGGTGAAGCCCGGCCTCGAGAAGCCTGCGGAATTCTTCGGCCGCATGCGGTCGCTGACGCTGGGCGCGTTCTACACCACACGCGAGGGCTGGGCCGATATCGGTTATGTGGGCAACACGCCGTTCACTGGCGATTATCCCGGCCCGACACCCGAGGCGCTTGCGCACATCAAGGGCGTGATTGAGGGCATGGGGCTAACCTACACCGCGCCTTGATATCGCGGATAGTGGTCTGCACGTGCAGAAAGCTCGCCCCCATGGTGAGCCGCCGCCAAGCGGCGACCGTCCAACCACGAGAGCGGGGCTCACGACCTGCCGACTAGGAAAGCGGATGGATCTTGATGTTGCGATACCGGACCGTGTCGCCATGGTCCTGCAGCGCGATGTGACCTTTTGCGAACGTTCCGAACAACGGCCACTGCTTGAATTTGGAAGCGGCTACCTTGGCTTTCCACGCGTCGTCGCCATAGCTGGTTTCCGAAACCAGCTTTCCGTTCAGCCAGTGCTCGATCTCGCTGCCGGTGAAGCGGACAGTCGCCTCGTTCCATTCACCGACGGGCTTCACCGCGCCGTCCGGCGGAACTTCGAAATCATAAAGAGCGCCCGCGCGGTGCGTCGGGAATTTGCCGTCCGCATGCCCGTCATTGTCGAGCACCTGCATCTCGGGCCCGGTGTTGTAAGTATTGTCCGCGCCATCGACCTCGTTGACGAGATAGATGATGCCGCTGTTGCCGTTCGGTGAAATCTTCCATTCCAGTGACAACTCGAACGGGCCGTACTCGTCGACCGTCATCAGATCGCCTGAACCGCCAGCCGTCAGCGCCAGAACGCCGTCTTCGACTTTCCATCCGAACCCCGGAGCGTCCTTCTTGTAGCCCTTCCAGCCGGTAAGGTCGGTTCCGTTGAAGAGCAGCTTCCAGCCGGCAGCCGTTTGATCTGCGGTCAATGTGTTGGGTCCGGTCGCTTCAGGGCCGGGCGTCTCGGCCATCGGTGTCGCCGGCATTTCGGGCGTCTTGTTATCGCAGGCGGCGAGCATCAGCGCCGCAGCCACCAGTCCAGTTGCATACCGCATCGCAGTCTCCCTTATCCCAGCGGCGTCCATGCGCCGTTGTTGTGTGATGAGGCGATAGCCGCCTCGATGAATTTCACGCCGCGCACGCCATCGGCCACGCCGGGCGCCAGTTTCGCGAACGCATCCGGCGCGCGCTTTTCCTGATGCGCCCGGATCAGTTCCGCCGCATCGGAATAGATCTGCGCAAAGCCTTCAACATATCCTTCCGGATGCCCGCTTGGAACGCGCGTTGCATGCCTCGCCGATGCGGAAACACCCACTCCGCCGCGGCGAATAATGCGCTGCTGCTGGCCGATCGGCGTGAACAACAGCGTCTCCGGCGTTTCCTGTGACCACTCAAGACCGCCCTTGTCGCCAAACACGCGCAACTTCAGGCCATTCGCGGAGCCGGTCGCAACCTGGCTCGCCCACAACATGCCTTTGGCCGCGCCGCCAAAACGCAGCATGACGTTGACGTTGTCATCCACCTTGCGCCCCGCAACAAACGTCGAAAGGTCCGCGGAGAGTGACTCAGTCTTGAGCCCCGCAACGAACTCCGTCAGCTGGAAAGCATGCGTCGCAATATCGCCCAACGCGCCGCCCGGTCCGGCCGTCTCTGGATCACCACGCCAGTCCGCCTGCTTGTTGCCCGCTTGGTCAGTGGCGAGCCAGTCCTGTGCGTATTCCACCTGCACAATGCGGATCGTGCCCAACTCCCCCGCCTCGATCATCCCGCGCCCTTGTCTGGCCATGGGGTAGCCGGAATAGTTGTGCGTCAGGATGAAGGGCAGGCCGGTCTCTTGCGCCAGCGCAGCGAGGTCTTCCGCGTGGCGTAGCGTGATGGTCATAGGCTTGTCGCAGATCACCGGAATGCCGGCGAGCAGGAACTCGCGTGCGATGGCGTGGTGCGTCGAGTTCGGTGTTACGATGGAAACGGCGTCGATCCTGTCAGCGCGCTTTGCCTCGCTCGCTGCCATGGTGCGGAAGTCCGCATAGGCGCGATCCGCCTCAAGTCCTTGGCTCAGTCCGAACGCGATGGACTTCTGCGGATCGGACTGGAAGTTGCCCGCAACGAGATCCCAGTGCCCATCCAGCCTACCAGCCATGCGGTGCACGCCGCCAATGAACGCACCTTCGCCGCCGCCGACCATGCCAAGGCGCAGTCGCCTCATCGATCGAGTCCCAGCAGGCGGCGGTTGGCCGCTTCATCCGTGCCAGTCGCTGCGAAATCGTCGAACGCACGCGGTGTCACGCGGATGATGTTGTTGCGGATGAATTCCGCGCCCTCGCGCGCGCCATCCTCGGGATGCTTGATGCAGCACTCCCACTCGAGCACGGCCCAGCCTTCGTAGTCATAGCCAGCGAGCTTTGAGAAGATGCCCTTGAAGTCCACCTGCCCATCGCCGACCGACCGGAACCGACCGGCGCGCTCCAGCCAGGGCGCGTACCCCGAATAGACGCCCTGCCGTCCGGTCGGATTGAACTCCGCGTCCTTGACGTGGAACATCTTGATGCGCTCGTGATACAGGTCGATGTATTCGAGATAGTTCAGCTGCTGCAGGACGAAGTGGCTGGGGTCGAACAGGATGTTCGCGCGCCTGTGGCCCTTCACACGGTCGAGAAACATCTCGAAAGTCGTGCCGTCGAACAGATCCTCGCTCGGATGGATTTCGTAGCAGAGATCGACGCCGGCATCTTCGTAAGCATCGAGGATTGGCATCCAGCGATTCGCGAGTTCTTCGAACGCCGTTTCGAACAAGCCGGGCGGCCGTTGCGGCCAGGGAAAGAAGTAAGGCCAAGCCAGCGAGCCGGAGAACGTTACGCTGGCATCAAGGCCGAGGCGGCGCGAAGCCTTTGCTGCGAGCTTGACCTGATCGACGGCCCATTCCTGCCGCGCCTTCGGATTACCTCGGACGCGTTCCGGCGCAAACGCATCGAACAGAGTGTCATACGCCGGATGCACCGCCACCAGCTGGCCCTGTAAATGGGTCGACAGTTCGGTAATGACGATCCCGGCGTCCTTCATAATGCCTTTCACCTCGTCGCAATAGGCATCGCTCTCCGCAGCTTTGCGCAGGTCGAAGAGAGACTTCTCGGTCGTTGGAATCTGGACGCCGATGAAGCCTTTGTCGGCAGCCCATTTTGCGATGGAGGGCAGGGAATTGAACGGCGCATCCGGCCCCACGAACTGCGCGAGGAAGATGCCGGGTCCCTTCATGGTCTTCATTGGAAGTCCTCAGACAATGAGTGTGCTGAGGTACTTATAGCCAATCTCGGCAGACTCCACCCTCGGCTTGTCGAATGGCGGCTCCTGTTCGAGGTAGTAGTTCCGAACGCCCGCCTCGTATGCGGCTGGCAGGATCGCCTTCCAGTCCAACTCGCCAGAGCCGATGTCTGCCGGATCCATCTTCAAGGCAAAGTTCGGAACGGTCGACGCCTTGAGGTCCTTCACGTGAATGCCGGTATAACGGCCCGTGTGGCGCCCAAATAGTTCGACAATATCGTTTCCGGCGGCAGCGGCCCAACCTACGTCGAGCTCGAACGACACGGCAGCCGGATCGCTTTCCTCAACAAGGATGTCATACCCCGTGCGGTTTCCTACTCTTACGAACTCGAAGTTGTGGTTGTGATAGCCGAACGCGATGCCGCGGGTCTTCAACTTGCGGCCAACTTCTGAAAGTTCGGATGCGACGCGTTTCCAGTCATCTTCCTTCATAGCGTTGGCGACGCGCGAGATGAAGGCATACCCCTCGCCCGCATTCGCCGTCAGGCCGAGGCCGTCCGGGATCGCCATGGCCGGACAATAGACGTGGGTCGCACCCAGCGTGTGCATGTCGTCGGCCATCTTCGACAGGTCGCCTCGCAGACCGGGCTCGGCTTCGGTGCCGGGCCGCATCGCAATATGGGCGCTGGTGCACTTCAAATTGTGGCGGCTGAAGATCTCCCGCAGCTGCGCTGGCGTCTTGCCCATGTAGGACGGCGTTTCAACCGTCTCGTAGCCGATGCGCGATACCGCCGCGATGGCGCCTTCCAGATCGGCAGCTAGCATGTCGGACAGTGTGTAGAGCTGGATGCCGATCGGTACGGTCTTTCGCTCGAAGAACATGCCCCCCGTCGTAGAGCAGGCGGTCAGCATCGGACTAGCCGCCCCGGCCGCGCAAAGACCCTGCACGAAACTGCGGCGTGAAAGATCGAACATGGAACACTCCTTTGACGGCGGTCATTTGGCTGGGGCCTGAGAGCGCCCCGAAATATGGCTCAAGGCATCATTGAACGTCGTCATGCCGCTACGACGCTTGCGGGCGCTCGCTCGGCTGGCCGGAAGAACATCGCCAGCAGCAGGATGGCGAACACCGCCATGCCTGCCGGAACCATGAACAGCGTACGATAATCGACAGCGGTTGTGCCCGGCTCAGCGCCCGGAATTGTGAATTGCGCCATCAGTGCCGGGAAGAGGAAGCTGGCCGCCACGTTTCCGATGCCAAGGATAAGCAGGTTGAACAGACCTTGCGCGCTGGAGCGCACATCCTTCGGGAAGGCGGCGTCAACGAAGATGTAAACGGTCGCGAAGAAGAACGCGTAGCAGACGCCGTGAAGCAGTTGCACGGTGATTATCGTCGGTACGCTATCCGGGAAGAACGCAAATACCATGAACCGCGCGGCGTGGCCCAGAATGCCGACGATCATCGTGGTCTTCCAGCCGAGCCGGACCAGCACGCTGCCTAGAATGAACATGGTCACGATCTCGGCGACCTGCCCAATGCTGAGCACGATCATGGAGAGGTTGCCGGCGATGCCCACACGGTTGGTGAGGTAGCCATCGGCCATCACGAAGTATCCGTTGTGCACGACGCTATCGATGAATGTGACCAGGAACAGCACGCCGATCGAGGGGATACCCAGTAGCTTGATCGCCTCGCGCCAGGCCAACGGGTCGGCGCCGGCTGCTTTCCCCTTGGGCGGCGTGTGAGGCAGCGTTAGGCTGTAGGCCGCGAACACGAAGGAGACGATGGCGGCGACCACAAAGATCAGACGCACCTGCTCCGGCCCCGCATTGGCGCTGAGCAGGAAGATGAAGGGCCAACTAACCAGGATCCAACCGACTGTCCCGCCCATGCGGATCGTACCGAATTCCTTGGCCGGGTCGCGCAGGCTCGCGAACGCAATCGCGTTCGAGACGGACATTGAGGGCACGTACACCACGCTGAAGATCAGATAGGCGCCGAAGAAGGGCCAGAAATCGGTAAGGAAGGCGCACGCCAGCAGGGCTGCGCCGCCGATGACATTGCTCACGGCCAGGAAGCGTTCGGCGGAGAAGTTACGGTCCGCGAACTGATTGGAAAAGAAGATGCCAAGGATCGCGGCGATGCCCCAGGCGCTGCCGACAAGCGATTGCTGCCACGGTTCGAAGCCCAACTGGCCCATGTAGGGAAAGAGTTTCGGCGCCCATGCTCCCCAGATGGCGAGCTGCAGCATCATCATCAAAAAGAGACGCGCCTGAATCACTTGATGTCCTCCCTCGCCCCGGCTGGTCTTTCGCCAGCTCCCGGACCAATATCCACCAGTGTTACAAGCGCGTCCGCCGCTGTCCACGGGGCAGGACAAAGATGGAGGGTCGTATGGAGGTTTCATTGCGCGTAATACTGGCGGGAATGTCGGCGCTTGGCCTTGCTGCATGTGCGGCATTGCCGCCAGCGGGCGAAAACTGGCAGCCAATATTCGATGGCAAGTCGCTGAAGGGCTGGACGCCCAAGATCAAGGGTTTTCCGCTGGGAGAGAACTGGCGCAATACTTTCCGGGTGCAGGACGGCTATCTCGCGGTGAACTATGACCAATACGATCTGTTCGGCGAACACTTCGGCCACCTCTTCTACAACGAACGGATGACGGGAGCTTATCGGCTGCGCCTCGAATACAGGTTCGCAACGACACATCCGTCCGACACTGCCGCCTGGGCCATCGCCAATTCCGGCGTGATGATCTTCGGACAGGACCCGAAAACGATGGCGGTGGACGACAGCTTTCCGGTTTCCGTAGAAGCGCAATTGCTCGGCCCCGCTCCGGGGCAAGAGCGTTTCAACGGCAATATGTGTTCACCCGGAACCAATGTCGTGATCGACGGCAAGCTGGAAACGACGCACTGCATCAACTCGAAATACGTCGCCGATCCTAATGGAAAATGGGTGTCGTTCGAGGTCGACGTCGCGAAGGACGGCACGGTCACGCAGATTGTGAATGGCACGGTGACGATGGTCTACTCGGCCGTGCAGCTCGACCCCGCAGGCAAGATGGCGAACTCGATCCCGCTGGTGGCGGCTGCGGGCGGAAAGCTGATGCTCGACGGCGGCACGATCTCGCTGCAGAGCGAGGGCAATCCGATCGAGTTCGGGAAGATCGAGATTCTGCGGGAGTAAGCGGACTATCAGTTCGCCGAAGACGACAGCGCAAATCCCTCATACCCGTTCGCGGCCACTTCATCGCACTTCTGGCGATAGATCCCCACGCCGGCGACATACGGCATGAACACCCGGGGCTTCCCGGGCACGTTGGCGCCAATGTACCAGGAGTTTGCTTGAGGATAGAGCGTCATGTCGGCGACTTCGTTGACGTGCGCGACCCATGCATCTTCTGCGTCGGTCGTGGCCTCGATGACGTTCTGCTGACGCTCGCCCATTGTGGCGATGCAATTGCTGATCCAGTCGATGTGCTGCTCGATCGACACGACCATGTTCGAGAGCACGGATGGGCTACCAGGGCCGGTGACGAGAAACAGGTTGGGGAAGCCCGCCACCATCAGGCCGAGATAGGTCCGCGGACCACCGTCCCACTTCTCCTTCAGCGCCTCGCCGTCACGCCCGCGTATGTCGATCTTGCCGAGCGCCCCGGTCATCGCATCGAAGCCGAGGCCGAAGATCAGGACATCGATCTCATGCTCCACGCCGCTCGTCTTCACGCCCTTCGGCGTCACCGTCACGGGCGCCTTCGAGATGTCGACCAGCGTGACGTTATCCCGATTGAACACCTCGAAATATCCGGTGTCGACGCAGATCCGCTTCGACCCCGCCGGATACGTCCGGGGCGTCAGCATCTCGGCCACCACCGGATCCTTCACCACGCCGCGGATCTTCTCGGCGACGAACTCAACGAACGTGTCGTTCGCTTCCTTTGTCACCAGCATGTCCATGAACACGCCGCCAATCGCAAAGCCACCCTTGGACCAGCGCTCCTCGTACATGCGCCGCCGTTCGTCTTCCGGCGTTTCCAGCGTCATCTTGTCGGTCACAATCGCCGCGCTGATCCCGATCGGATGCTCGCGCTCCGCCTGGCGGTTCGCCTCGCGGTTGGCGAGCCAGTCGCGCTTTACATCCGCACGCGCCGGGCCGTTATGCGCCGGGATGCTGAAGTTTGGCGTGCGCTGGAAGACCGTAAGGTGGCCAGCCTGTGGCGCAATTTCCGTGATTGTCTGCACGGAGGACGATCCCGTCCCGATGATGCCCACGCGCTTGCCGGAAAGATCCGGATGCTGATGCGGCCAGTCGCCGGTGGCGTAGACTTCGCCCGTGAACGTCTCCGCGCCCGGAATGTCGATTGTCTTCGGAACCGAGAGGCACCCCGTCGCCATCACACAGTAGCGCGCCGAGATCTCGTCACCCTTGTCCGTTTTCACATTCCAGCGGTTCGTTTTCTCGTCATAGACTGCGTCCGTCACCCGCGTTTCGAAGCGAATGTCGCGTCGTAGGTCGAACCGATCCGCCACGTGGTTCAGGTAGCGCAGCAATTCCGGCTGCGCCGCATAGCGCTCGCCCCACTGCCAGTCATGCTCCAGTTCGGGCGAGAATGAGTACGAATACTCGTGGCTTTCTACGTCGACCCGCGCGCCGGGATAGCGGTTCCAGAACCACGTACCTCCGACGCCATCGCCCACCTCGATCACACACGCAGTAAGGCCAAGCCCGCGCGCCTTGTGCAGCATGTAGAGCCCGGCGAAGCCAGCGCCGACAATA
>JBBQJV010000034.1:0-41997 GCA_038326205.1 Caulobacterales bacterium
TCACCGGCGAAAGAGTTTTACAACCCTAAGGCCTTCTTCACTCACGCGGCATGGCTGGATCAGGCTTGCGCCCATTGTCCAAGATTCCCCACTGCTGCCTCCCGTAGGAGTCTGGGCCGTGTCTCAGTCCCAGTGTGGCTGATCATCCTCTCAGACCAGCTATAGATCGTAGCCTTGGTGGTCCATTACACCGCCAACTAGCTAATCTAACGCGGGCCGATCCTTCGCCGATAAATCTTTCCCAATACGGCGTATCCGGTATTACTCCCAGTTTCCCGGGGCTATTCCGAAGCGAAGGGCACGTTCCCACGCGTTACTCACCCGTCTGCCACTCCCCTTGCGGGGCGTTCGACTTGCATGTGTTAAGCCTGCCGCCAGCGTTCGTTCTGAGCCAGAATCAAACTCTCAAGTTGAGGTTTGACACTGACGAAACCTCATCCGTAATGGACAAGGTCGCTGCAAAGCATTTGCGTATATTTGACGGGAAACCCGTTCACATAGACCCAACTCACGTTGGGCCTGATATAAACTGGCTTTCCTTAGATAAACGCAAACCGTCGATGTCGATTATTGGGTCTCATCCAAGCCGAAGCCTGTTTGAGAACCCTGCAAGCAACACCGCCGCCCGCGTTTCTCTTCCACTCACAATGTCAAACATCTCGCGAACAACGAGTTTTCACCCGGCTGTTCGCCGCATCCGTTGTGGCCCGTTTGGGCCGGCCCGTTTGCGAGAGGGCGGGGTATAAGACCCAGTCCTCTTTCCCGTCAACCGCCTTTCTTGAACTTTTTTCAGAGCCCCGAAGGCGACCGAAAATCTTCCAAAAAAGAGCCGACGAAGTTTGCATCGGGCCCATTGCGGGGCCCGCGACAACCAACTGTGGTCGGCGGGAGGAGGCGATATACGCTTCGCCTACTCGCCGCGCAAGCGGTTTTTGGTTGAAAATGCCTAAATCACGCGTTTTCCACAGGACACAAGCGCTTGCCAGCAGGATAGGTGATTCACTCTGATTCCGGGCATGGATTGGTCGCGCTTCAAGCGCCCCAGATCTCCGACATATAGGTTTTGCGCAATCCCTGTTCAGCGATACGCAACGCCATGCCTCCGGCCGCTTTGACTGCGGTATGACAAAACCCTGCTTTGCGCCGGGACAGGACGCCGCAGGGCCGCTCCTTCCAGAGTTTGGATGGATCGAGCTTCAGGCCGAATCTGGCCGCTCAGCGGCCGCTGGCGAACTGATTCACCCCTCCCCATCCCCCACCGGACGCCCCGCCCTGATCCGCCGCTTGCTCAAACCGACCGACGGAAGCCCCGCGAACGCCGTGAGTCGCGGGTCAATTGCGGGAATCGAGGCCGAATATCAGGGCTGGATATACGAGCGGATGGCCTCAACCTCGGCATTCGCCTCGGCCAGACGCCATTTCACGAGGTCACCGATCGACACAACGCCGATCATCCGCCCGCCCTCCACGACGGGAAGATGGCGAATTCGCCTGTCGGTCATGCGGCTCATCGCTGATTCCACCGTGTCGCGGGGCTTTGCCGTCACGACCTTTCGGGTCATCACCTCACCGACTGTGCAGTTAAGCGCCGAAGCTCCGATGCGAGCAATATTTCGCACGATATCACGCTCCGAGATCACCCCGATCAGGCCGCCGGCTTCATTCAGGATCACCATTGCACCGACCCGGCGCGTCTCCAGAAGCTCCGCGCACTCCTTCAGCGTGGCCGATTCGGCGACTGCGTAAACCTCCGCGCCCTTTTCCTTGAGGATCTGCTCCAGGAACATGCCGGTCTCCATGTCGCGCGCTGCGAACACGGGAAGGGTGTGGCGGGCTGACGCAGCTTGCAACCGTGGAATCGTAGCGCAGCAACGAATTGTTGCGCCTGCGTTGGCATTTGGCCGGCTTGCTAGACCGTAGCGCCATCACGCAGGCGCATGGCGCCATCGTCGGGTCTCGTCATGTGAAAGTCCCGGCTGCCGGGAACAAACGCCCACGCCGCGATCGCGTTGATCGCGTTGCCATACTCTCGCAGTGCCAGTGCGTTTTGTGTGCCAGCCCGAAACGGTCTTCACTAGTAGCACATATATTTGGAGTATTCTTGGAACATCTGGGTCCTTTCCCTAATTGGGCGAGGACCAATCCCTGTTTGCGCGCGTCTGGCACACCGGTTGCAAACCTCGGGTTCAACTCAACTCGTGGGATACATCTGACGATGTCCTTTAAACCCAAAGACCCCGGAGTCATCGTCTCCACCTCGCTCGGCGTGCTCTCTGGCGCACTGCTGATTGGCGGCACGGTCGCGACCCTGGCCTTCCTCACCATTCCGGCTCATGCGCAAACGCCCAGCCCGGCCGCACAGGTCTCGGGCGAGTTCGAACGTCCCTATGGCTTCAGCTACGGCCAGGAGCAGGCAGCCTTCGACGCCAACACCCGCGACGTCTCGGGCAACCGTGTCATCCTCGATGGCCGCATCATGACCGGCATGGACCAGTCGTCACTCTCCACATCGTCGGCATCGGCCGGTGGGTGGTCTCAGGCAACTGCCGGCGCCGGTTACGCCTCGGGCTCGGCAGTCGGCAACCAGCTCAACGTCATCACGCAGGGCAGCTGGAACACCGTCATCGTCAACTCGACCCAGATCAACAACGGCGACCAAACAACCGTCCTGAACGGAAAGCTCGACCTGCCATGAACACTATGATCAAACTCGCCGCTGCTGCCTACAGCATGCTTGCGCTCACCGGTTGCGTGACGCCCTTCGCCAACGATCAGGGTCTTTACGCCAACCCGATCGGCAGTGCGCCGGTCACCGCGAACCCCACGCCGTATTCAACAGCGCTGGTATGCATGGCCAACTATGCACGCGCCACGAACAAAGTCGCGCCGCGTATCGCCGTGGGCCGCGTCCTTGATTACACGGGCAAGGAAGACATCGAAGGCGGCCGCAAGGTCACGCAGGGCGCGTCCTTGATGGCGATGTCCGCCTTCTCGAAAGCCGGCGCGAAGCTAGTCGAACGCTTCGACACCTCCGTCTCCGAACTCGAACTCAAATATTCCAATAACCGGCTGATCGGCGCAGACCCTGCCGCCAATGCGCCGGACGCGCCGGAATTCCGCCAGATCCTTGCCGGTGAAATCCCGGGCTCGGACTACTATTTCGTCGGTGGCATCACCGAACTGAACTCGAACATCCGCTCGCTCGGCGTGGACGCCTTCATCGGCGACCTCGACGCTGCCGACCCGAAAGGGCACGCCGGCTTCAAGCTTTTCGTCATCAATGTCGGCGTCGACCTGCGCCTTGTGAACACCAGGACGCTCGTGGTTGAGGACGTCATCTCCTATCAGAAGCAGATCATCGGCCGCGAAATCTCCGCTGGCATCTTCGACTTTGCCAACGGCAACGTCTTTGACATAGGTGTCGGTGAACGCGCCATGGAGCCGATCCAACTCGCTATCCGCTCGACGATCGAACGCGCCGTCCTCGAAATGACCGCCAATCTCTACGGTGTCGCAAACGCCGACCCCTGCGCCGCCCTGGCCGAAGACGCCTCAGGTATGAACGTTGCGCAATCCATCACTGGCTCAGCGATCACCCAACCCGACGGCACGCTCGTCTCGAACGGCGACACACGCGCCGATCCGAACCGCTGGAACGTCAACCGTGACGAGGCGGTCAAAGGCTCGCTGCGCGGACGCAAGTCGTAACGCCACGTATCGAGAGAGGACCCGTCATGACGCTGATCATTCGTCTCGCCACCACGGCTGGCCTTGCTTTCGTGCTGGCCGCGCCGGCCCTGGCTCAGACCTCGAGGGCTCTCAACGGACAGATCCAATGGGGCGATGCCGTCGCTGACATCAACGTCGCCTTGAAAGCCAACGCACATTCAGCCAGCGCCGTCGCCACAGCGGCCGGAAACGCTGTCTCCGGGGCCAACATCACCGGCGGCCTTGATGCCGAGAGCGCACAACAGATGATGGGCTCGACCTCGTCGACCGCCACGCTGCGGACCGGAAACGTCACCGATGCCATCGCGCTCTCCACAGCGCAAGCCAACACCGCGCAGGCGCAAACGGTCGATGGCAATTTGAAACTCAAATCCTACCAGTCCGCACGCGGCGGCGACGTCGACGCGCGCACGACTGTCGACACAGGCAACACCCGCACCATTTCGGCGGCCTCCAGCGCCGCCTCGAACAACCTGGCAACCGCCGCCGACCATGGCGACCTCGATGGCGACGTCGAGCAGTTCGCCACCAACTCTGTCCGCGCCGTCACCGATGTCGACGTCTGCTGCGCCGGCCGCACCGTCGCTGGCGCATCCGCAGCCGTGAACGCCTGGAGTTCTGCGTCAACGACAACGACGGTCAACGCGAAATATGACCAGCAATCCTGGGGCCCGGCTTCCGAAGCCACCACTGACGTCTATCAGTACCGCGCGTGGGACGTGACCGCCGCCACCACCGCCGCCGCCAACTCGGCTTCCATTTCGAATGAGTGGGGCTACGCAGACATCCGCGGCCGCCAGATCTCTGCAACCGACGTGAAGGCCGACACCCGCGTCACGCTCGGCGGTTGGTCAGGTACAGCCAGCGTTTCGGCCTATGGTGTCGGCAACACCACCCTCGCTAACAATGTCGGCTCCGACATGGTCGTCGACGTCACACAGTTCAACACCGGCGGCGTCGAAGCCAACGCACAGTTCAACGGCGCCTCGTCCGATCATGGCGATGTCGTCCTCGCCTCCACCGCCATTGGCAACGGCTTCACGGGCTATGTCTGTTCCAAATGCGGCGACGCCTCGCTCGCTGGAAATGCGAGCCAGACCAACGCCGGCAACGTCCGGTCCACCGGGTCGATCACCACTAACGGCGCCGGCATGATCGTCGGATCAGCCTCCGCCATCGGCAACTCAGCCACATTCATCACCACGCGAGGCGGTCCCTGAACTTTGGCCCTGAACTCCGGGGCGACCTCACTGGTCGCCCTGGCCCGCGTGTAAGAGTTAGGCCCATGGCGGGGGGCAGCGTAGAGTTAGTAGAGTAGCGTTGAGTACGCGGCGGCGGCTTTCCAAGACGGAGAGCCGTCGCTGTTTTTTGCAACAGACTCAGTTCTCCAGCGTGAACCGCATCCCGGCATTTGCCTCCAGTCGCGCGATCAGCTTGGCGCCAAGCGCCGCACCCGGCGTCCAAACCCCGCCCCGCGTCTCATTGCGCCCGACATCCTGCACCAGACACAGCGCGCTCTCCGAGATCATCTTTGACGTCGAGCCGTAGCCCGGATCCTTGTCGCCCTTCACGCTCGCGCGTAGCAAACGCCCGTCCGCTGTCTCGCCGTAAAAGCCGACCTCGTAGAACCCCGTCTCCCGCTCGTCCTTCGAAGGACCCTGCCCCGGCTTCGGCAGCGCAAACTGGCGCAGCAGCGCGCGCGTCGGTGCAAAGCCGAGCAGGGCGTTCTGGATATTGCCCTGCCGCCGCACGCCCTTGGCGCGCTTTTCTCCGCCTGCGCCGTCACCCGTCAGCATCATCTCGTCATAGACAAAATCATCTCCCCACGCCCGGCCGAGCAGGTGATTTGAGCGATGCACATTCTTCGTGTTGATTGTCGCCATGATGAACGGCGCCGCCCACTGCCCGGCCGCGCCATCGCGCTCAACCATTTCGCCCGAAGGTTGCGCCGGCCCTTTGAAACCAGGGGTCAACGCAAACGGATCCGCCAGCGTCTTCACCATCGACGGATCGCGTTTCGATGCCTCAAGCGTCGCCATCAGGCTCGCAATTGTGCCGCCCGAAAAGCCGCCCTTCATCTTGCGCACACGCCCGCGAACCCGTTGCAGCGGCGCGCCAAGACGCTGCTTCGCCTCCATCTGGAGATACGTCACGCCCACATCAAAAGGTATCGAGTCGAACCCGCACGAGAACACGATCCGCGCGCCTGAAGCCTTCGCCCTGGTGTCGTATTTCGCGATCATCGCCGCCATCCACGCCGGCTCGCCGCATAGATCGACATAGTCCGTGCCCGCCTCGCAGCACGCAGCAACCATCGGCTCGCCATACAACTGATACGGCCCCACTGTCGTTATGATCGCCTTCGCGGACTTCGCCATCGCCAGCAGCGAGGCCGGGTCCGACGCATCCGCAATCACTAGCGGCAAGTCCGCTGGCGCGCCGATCTCCGTCCGCACGCTTTCCAGCTTGGCTCTGCTGCGCCCGGCCATGGCCCAGCGCACGTCCTTGCCTACGCCATGCGTTGCGAGCATGTGCTCCGCCACGAGGCGACCGGTAAACCCGGTCGCGCCGTAGACGATCACGTCAAACGTCCGCCCCTCTGCCACCCTGTCCTCCTATTGCGCAGGATAGAGAACGGGCAGCTTCACCGCACTCGGATGGTCCGCATCCATGTAGATCGTGTTGCGCGCCACGCGCGTCTTCACGCCCGGTCCCGGATTGGCGCCGGTATTGGGGTTTGCATCGAAGCGTGGCGAATTCGAGCTGGTCACATGCACCGCAAGCTTGTGGCCCTTCTCGAAGGTGATCGCCGTATCCCACAGATCGACGGTCAGCTGCGTCGGTGCGCCGGGCACCATCATGCTGATATCGTCGATGCCGCGCCCATCGCGATAACGCGTACGGATGGCGCTATCGAGCACAATCGCCTCGTAGCCATCCGGATAGACGTCCACCAGCTTCACCATGAAGTCGGTGTCCGGCCCGTCGGTCGACGCCCACAGGTCCAGGCTTACCGGCCCCGCAATCGCGACATCCTTGTCCAGCACCGGTGTCTCGAAACGCAGATAGTCCGGGCGTTTTCCGATCGGCCGCTGGTCCATCGGACCACGATCGAACGTCAGGTTGGCGCCGCCAATCGACTGCACCGGATTTTTCGGATCGAACGAATACGTCTTCGATGCCGACGCGTCCGTCGGCTTCTTGATCGACAGCTTGCCGTCCATTCCGAGATAATAGTCGACAGTGGCAGGCGCCGGCGGCCAGTCGCCAAACGTCATCCAGCGGTTCTTGTCGCTGACGGCACCCTTGCGCGCCGCGCCCATCATGAAGACCTTCACCGGAGGCTCATTCATGATGCCGTTGTCGATCCCCTTCAGCCAGTAGTCGAACCAGCGGATCTCCGTCGGATTGCCGCGCAGGCCGCCCGCGCCCGGATATTCGAGATCTCCCGACAGATCGCCATGACCGAACGGACCCATCTCCAGCTTCTGGTTACCGCGCGCACCCTTCGATCCCTCATGCTGCAGCTTCATGAAGTTGCGCACGCTGCCTTCATTGAATATGTCGTACCAGCCGCCGTAATTATAGATCGGAATGTCGATGAACTCCGCGTTGCGCTGGATATCCAGCGCCGCATATTCCGCGCTTGCAGGATAGCTCGCCGCGTTCTTCGCGATCACGTCCTCGGCGACACCCTGATCGCGGCTCCAGTCGCCCGAATCCTTCTGCTTGAACGCGCCGCCGATGAAGCTCGCATTCTTTAGCGATGTCGGCGCAACGATCACGAACGCGGCAGTGAGGTGCGGCGGGTTGGCGATCGCGGCAAGGTTGCCGGTGATGCCCATGGCGGACCCGCCCGTGATGCCGACCTTGCCGTTGCACCAGCTCTGCTTGGCCATCCACTCGATCGTATCAAAGCCATCGTCGCGATCGTTGACGAACGCCTGATAGAAGCCTTCCGAATTGCCCTTGCCCCGCGTGTCCTGCACGAGGAACGCATAACCTGCTTTGGAGTAGCCCTCTGCGCCCCGCGGGTCCTTGTACATCTCGTCCTTGCCATAGGGCGTGCGCACCACGATGCACGGGAACGGGCCTTTGCCCTGCGGTAGGTAGAGATTGCCCGACAGCTTCACGCCGTCGCGCATCGCAGCGAAGACTTCGGTGGCGCCTTCAGCCAGAGGCGACGCTGCGCTACCTCGCGCCGCCGCCTGTCCGGCTTGCTGCTGTTGCGCCAGTGCTCCCGGTACGAACGAACCGACCCCAAGAGCCGCGACCGAAACCGCCGCAACCGCAGCTACTGTCCACTTGCGCATGTTCTCTCCAATAACCTGTCGGATGATCGCCGGTTTGTGCCAACCGTTAGCGGCACACTCGCGTTCCGGTCCGCGCTGGTCAATCCACCGCACCTTGAGTTGAGTTGATGGCCGCCCTACACGAGCGAGTCCGCCTAATCGCGGGACATGTTGTCCGGCATCAAGAAACGCGTGGCGCATCAGCCGACGCTTTTGCGCGTTGGCTTTGTGAATGGGGCCACATGCAGCGGCGCACGCGGGAACCTCTACCGCCACAATGCATTCTGTTAAGATACGCGCTCGGCTTTCGGGCGCTTTGATCGCATGATGGGGCCAAACCGACTGACATCCGGCGACCCTTCAGGATTTCAACCACCAATGCCGCTTTCAGCGCAGCACACGAGTGAAGCAAGTCTGGACCAGGTCGGCCTGCCGTTCGCAGCAGTGACCGCTGTCGAAGTTGGTCCCTCCTCCTCGCTGTCGGGCTCGACTGAGGCCGCGTTGCAGTCGCATTATGTGGTGGTGGTCAACAGCAATGCCGGCAGCAGCTCCAAATTCAGCGAAGACGCTCTCAAGGCGGCCTATCCCAAAGCGCGGTTCGAGATACACGCGGTCGCGCCGGAAGATCTGCCGAGCGCCTTCGACAAGGCGTTCGAAGTAAAGCCGACAGCCGTCATCGTCGTTGGCGGCGACGGTACAGCGCGCACTGCGGCCGTCCGCGCGGTTCAGACCGGCGTTCCGATTATCCCGATGCCGGGCGGCACGATGAACGTGTTGCCCAAGATCGTCTTTGGCCACGGCGACATGGCCCGCGCCATAGCCGAGCTACCGCGCCTGAGGCCCAGCTCGCTCGATGTCGGCCGTGTCAGCGGAGAAATGTTCTTCCTCTCGGCCGCGTTCGGTCTTGCCGGCCCCATGGCTCGCCTGCGCGAGGCCACACGCTCCGAGCACAAGTTCGACCGCGTTCGAAAGGCCGCCGGCGCGCTGCTCAAAAGCATCCGCCCCTCGCTTGAATGTCGGGTGCGCTGGCGTATTCCCAACCAGAAATGGCGCAACGCCCACTCGCTGATCGTGGCGATCGGCGACATTGAGCGTATCCTATCGCCCGATGGCGAAGACCACGGCTCGCGTCTGGAAGTGGCCGCGCTGAAGCTTCGCTCGGTCTGGCAGATGTTCGCGTTCGGCGCAGCCTTCGTATCCGGCGCGTGGCGCGATTCGAAAGCATTGAAAATTGTGCGCGCGAAGGAAGTCGAGATCATCGTCCCCAGCAAGCGCCCACTCATCGTGCTTGACGGCGAACCCGTGCGAGTCTCACGCGTCGGCGCCGTAACCCTGGAGCGCAACGCACTCCCTGTGCTCGCTCTGCCGTTGGACGAGCAACACAGCAACGCCGCGTCTGGCGGAGCCAAATGATCGGAATGCCCGACAGCGCCGGCTCGCCAGCCGCGGCAACCGGCGGCCCATCCCTTCGCATCATGCACATTACCGACATCCATTTCGGTGATGCTGATCCGGGGCGGCTCGAAGCTGCTCTCGCCGCGATGGACACGCTGAAGCCTGACTGCATCGCCCTCACCGGAGACTTGACGCAGGCGGCCCGCAAACGCGAATTTGTCGAGGCGGGTGAATGGCTACGAAAGATCAGGCAGCCGATCGTGGCGGCGCCAGGCAATCACGACACGCCGGTTTACAACCTGCCAGCCCGCATCCTCGACCCGTTCGGACGATATGCCGATCTGGGTCTTGGAGATTTCTGGGCCTGTCGCGACGGCCTTGCGGCGATCGCGTCGACCAATACCGCGCGCGGTCTCCAGCTTCGCAAGGACTGGTCCCAGGGCGCGTTCGACCTCGACCATGTCGCGGATGCGCAGACCAAGCTTACCAGCGGCGCACCGTCCGGCTGGCGCTTTCTCGTCTGCCACCATCCACCGTTTACGCCTACGGAAGCCCTTGTCGAATCCAGCACGCGACGCTCGGCGCGGGCGCTCAAACTGCTGACCCCCCCTGCCCGCACCATCGTGCTCTGCGGCCATGTCCACGGCTTCTTCCTGATGGAAGACCCCGACACAGGCGTCCGCATCGTCGCCGCCCCCTCCCTCTCCTCCTCCCGCGAACGCGGCGCCGGCGCCGGCTTCGTGGTGATCGACGTTAAGGCAGAGTCGCTGGCCATTCAGCGCTGGCGGCACGACGGCGCGGGTTTCGTCCCCGACGCCACCATTGCCAGCATTGCTGCGACAGCGGCCTAACCTGAGCCGCAATTGACGCGTCGGCGCCCCGCTTCACATCGAGGCCGCCGTGTGCGACTCATCTCGCCCATGGATTTCGTCAACCCCACGATCTTTGCCATCCCCTTCTTCATCCTCACCGTCGCGCTCGAATGGTGGGCGGTGAAGTCTGGCCGTGCGAAGGGCCACTACGACACGAAGGACGCGATCACGTCACTTGTCATGGGCACGGGCAGCGCCGTCGTGGACACGCTGCTGGCGTCAGTCGGCCTATGGCTGCTGATGCTGTTCTGGCCTTACCGCCTGTATGAAATGCCTGTCACGTGGTGGAGCTTCATCGTCGTCTTCCTGGCGTACGATCTGATCTATTACTGGAAGCACCGGTTCGCCCACACCGTCCGCTGGTGGTGGGCCGAGCATGTGACACACCACTCGTCTGAGCACTACAACCTCACCACCGCCCTCCGCCAACCCTGGTTCGGCCCGCTGACCGGCCTCGTCATCATCGCATTCCCGCTCGTCTTGCTCGGTTTCCATCCCGCCTTCATCGCTTTCGCCGCGGGCATCAACCTCGTCTACCAGTACTGGATTCACACCGAAGCGATCGGCCGCATGCCCGGCTGGTTCGAGGCGGTGATGAACACGCCGAGCCATCACCGCGTCCATCACGCCACCAACCCGCGCTATCTCGATTCGAACTACGCTGGCTTCTTCATCGTCTGGGACAAGATGTTCGGTTCGTTCGTGCCGGAACTCGATCACGACAAGCCGATTTACGGCATCGTGAAGTCGCTCGAAAAATACAATCCGCTGATCGTCGCCTACCATGAACTCGGAGCGCTTCTGCGCGACTGCTGGAATGACGGTTCGCGTCCCTGGCGCTGGATTGGCCGTTTCATCAACAAACCCGGCTGGTCGCCCGACGGCCAGCACACGCGTTCGCCTGAACTGAAGGCTGCCTACCTCACCCAGCACCCTGAACAGGCCGGCACGCCCGGTCTCCCGCGCAAGCACCTGAAAACGCAAGCGACTAATCAGACAACCGTGCCAGCTGAATAGTCCCCGTTTCCCCAGCTACGCCGCCCTGCTAGGTTTCCAGCGGGTGGACCGGCCGGGGGGCCAGTGGGGACTTTCATGGCCGACGTTTTCATCTCCTATCGCAAGGCAGACCGCGCGAAAGCCGAAGCCCTCGCCAAGGCTCTCAAGATCGAGAACCTCGGCGTGTGGTGGGACACCGCGCTCGAAACCGGCGAGACCTTCGACGAGAAAATCCAGTCCGCGCTCGAACAGGCAAAGGCCGTCATCGTCATCTGGTCGAAGGAGTCGGTGAAGAGCGACTGGGTCCGCGCCGAAAGCTCCATCGGGCGCGAGCGGGGCATCCTCGTTCCCATCATGATCCAGCCGGTCAACATCCCGGTGCCTTTCAACCTGCTCCAGACAGCCGACCTGATCGGCTGGCACGGCGACCGCGCTCACACCGGCTATCGCGACGTGGTCAAGCAGCTGAAGACCCTCGCCGGCAAGGCAAGCGTGCGTCCGTTGAAACCACCGCCCAATCGCGCGCTCCGTGCCCTTTGGAGGACCGTCGCCGTTGTCTGCGTCATCGCCGCAATCGGCGCCAGCGTCTGGGTCTTCCGTCCCTGGGAAAAACTGATGTCAAAGGACCCCGTCCTCGAAGCTAAACACATCGCCGTCGAGAAGCGGGCTGCCTCGCTGAACGCCCTCTCCGCTTACGGCCTCGCGCCCGGCGATCTCGACAGATACAGCAGCCGCTACATCGTCGACCGCCTCTTCAAGCAGGGGACGCGCGCGCAACTGAACACCGATGCCGAAAAAAGTGATCCCGTCATCCTCGCCCTCAAATGCGCAGTCGACCTGTGGACCCTCGCCGACGACCTGCCCGCCTTCGAAGCCGCCGATCCCACCTGCTCTAAATCTGCCGAGGCGGGCGAGCCCGCGGGCCAGGTCTTTCTAGGTGACCTTCTGATGGAAGCGTCTTACTTTGCCCCAGTCGGCGAAGACCAGCGCCATGGCTACCGCAAAAGCGCACTCGCCGAATACCAGAAAGCCGCCGACGCCGGCTCGGCCTGGGGCCAGGTCAGCTACGGCCGGGTTCTCGCCGACGGCAAGGATGGAGAGGCCGATCCGATCAAGGCGGAGAAGCTGTTCAAGCAGGCCCAGGCCAACGGCCTGCCCGAAGGCGACTTCCTGCTTGGTCGCCTTTACATTAGCGGTGACATCAGTGGTCCCGAATACGAACCCGCCCTCGCGATGGTCCGCAAGGCTGCGGATTCTGGCGTTCAGGAAGCCCAGAAATACCTGTCTGACCAACTCACCGATACGTTTGCAGACATACCGCCCGAGAAGATTGAGGAAGCCCTCAAATACCGGAAAGCCTGCGCCACCGGCGTCGATCCCTACATCGCCTTCCGGTGTAGTGAGTCGGTATCGCCGCTCGAGCGGATGCTGGAGAAATCCAGAACCGCGAGCGAGCAGACCTCCGCGGAGTCTGCCCCCTCGCCAAATTGAAACGATCTGCCGCCCGGCCTACTTCGCTGCGCAAGTCTTGTCGGCCGCCGCCATAACGTCCAGTAGCGTTTCGGGATCGCCACCCGTCTCGCGCTTGGCTACCTGCGCGAACAGGTCCGGCGACAGCTTCGCCTGCAACTCCTTGGTGGTGCAGTCGCAGTAAGACGCGACGCCGCCATTGGCCACGCACATCTCGTGCACCGACTTTGCCTCGCCAGTAAACCCACTCTCGCCGCCGCATCCAGCCAGCAGCGCCGCAAACCCGACAACAATCGACAGCCGCATCATCCCGCCTTCACCCGCTCGATCCACTGCTTCACACGCGTCTCAAGGATCGGTAGCGGCAACGCACCACCAGCGAGCACGGTGTCATGGAAGCCTGCCATGGTAAACTTGTCGCCAAGCTCCTGCCGCGCCAGCGCACGCAGTTCGAGGATCTTTAGCATCCCGATCTTGTAAGAAGTCGCTTGGCCCGGCCACACGAAATAGCGGCGGACTTCTGCGCGAATAGCCGCTTCCGGGGTCGGCGAGTTGTCCATGAAGTATTTCACGGCCTGTTCCTCGCTCCATCTCTTCGAATGGATTCCGGTGTCGACAACCAGACGCACCGCACGCCACATCTCGTTGTTGAGACGGCCCATGTCGGAATACGGATCAACGTAGAAACCCATCTCCTTCGACAGCAGCTCGGTATAAAGCGCCCAGCCTTCTGCGTAGGCCGTGAAGCCCGCCTGCGTCCGGAAGATCGGAATGCCGGTCAGCTCCTGCGCGATCGAGATCTGCATGTGATGGCCAGGCAGCCCCTCGTGATACGTGGTGCTCTCAAGGTCCCACAACGGCATCGCCGTCATGTCAGAAAGGTGCGCGTAGTAGATACCCGGCCGCGAGCCGTCCGGCGTCCCCGGATAATAATGCTGTACGCCACCCTTCTCTTCGCGGAACGCCTCGACGCGCCTCACGATCAGAGGCGCTTTCGGCAGGCGGCCGAAATATTCCGGCAGCTTGGCGCGTATGCCGTCGAGATAGTCTTCCGCCCGTTTGAGATACCGCGCGCGGCCCGCGTCCGTATCCGGATCGTAAAACTGCTTGTCCTCGCGCATGAACTTGAACATCGCCGGCAGATCGTCCTTGAACCCCACCTTCTCGCGGATCGTTTCCATCTCGCGGCGAACGCGCGAAACTTCTTTGAGGCCAAGCTCATGGATCGCTTCGGCCGTCATCTTGGTCGTCGTCTGCAGCTCCAGCATGGTGTTGTAGAACGCCACGCCATCCTTCAGCGCGTCGACGCCCTGCGACTGCTCGCTGGTATTCGGCTTGTCGGCCTCCAACCACGCGATAATCCGATCATAGGCCGGCTTCACTTTCTCCGTCAGCGCAGCAGAGGCCGCGACCTCCATCGCCTTGCCTTCTTCCTTCGTGGCCTTGCCGCCATCCACCAGCGACTTGATCTTGCCCTTTGCGTCCGCCCACAGCGGCGAGTCCGCGCCCGTTCCGAACGGCGCACCGGTGATGATGTTCTTTGATTCCGAGATCACCTGATCATAGGCAAAACGGGGCGGCCGCGTGCCTGCCTCTACGCCCATCTTTGCCTGATCGAGGGTCTGGTCGAGCGCTCTTGCTACTTCGCCGAGACGGGCGATGTAGGCGTCCATGTCGGATTTCTCGGTCACCGAGTGGAAGCTGATCATGAAATTCGCGAGGAACGAGTGTGGGCCATCCTTGATGAAGACATAGCCGTCGCGGCGGAACGCGGCGGCCTTCTCATCCATCTCCGCCTGCAGTGCCCACATGTCGAACGACGTCTTCGACTCCTGATCCAGCTTTGCCGGATCGAACTTCTCTTTCATCTCGGCAACGCTGGCCTTCTCCCAGGCCAGTTTCTCGTCGCTTGCCGCATCCGTGAACTGATCGAGCTTGTCGTACCGCTCCTTGCGGCCAAGCATGGTGAGCTGAAGCGGACTCTTCTGCAGAGCCTCTTCGTATTTGGCATCGAACCATTTGGTCATTTCACTACTGGTCTTCTCGATCTCCGCCGCTGTCGGAGCGGGAGGCGCGGCTGGCGTGCAGCCGCTCATGCCGACGAAAGTGACAAGCGCCGCAACCGCGGCGGAGATACACATACGCATCAGGTGATCCTACGCTTTCGTCCGTTCGATCCAGCGTTTCACACGCGCATCAAGCACCGGCAGGGGCAGAGCGCCGCCGCCCAGCACCGTGTCGTGGAAGCCGGCATAGGTGAACTTGTCGCCAAGCTCCTTCTGCGCCAGCGCCCGCAACTCCTGAATCTTGATCATGCCGATCTTGTAGCAGGTCGCCTGACCTGGCCAAACGATGTAGCGGCGAACCTCCGACTTGATGGCAGCTTCCGCGATCGACGAGTTCCCGGTGAAGTATTTGACGCCTTGGTCCTCGGTCCATCCTTTGGAGTGAATGCCCGTGTCGACCACAAGCCGGATCGCGCGCCAGATCTCGGCCGAGAGGCGTCCGTAGTTTGAATATGGGTCCGTGTAGAAGCCCATGTCCTTCGCGAGCGCTTCCGAATAGAGCCCCCAGCCCTCAACGTAGGCCGTGTAGCCATACTGCGTGCGGAACTTCGGAATGTCGGTCAGTTCCTGTGCGATCGAGATCTGCATGTGGTGGCCCGGCACGCCCTCATGATACGCGATGGCTTCCAGCAGGTAGGTCGGCATCGCCTTCATGTCGCTAAGGTGCGCGTAGAACACACCCGGACGCGAGCCATCGGGCGTACCCGGAAAATAGTGTTGCGCCCCGCCCTTCTCTTCGCGGAACGCCTCGACGCGCTTCACGATCAGGTCGGCCTTCGGCAGCTTGCCGAAGTATTCCGGCAGCTTCGCTTTCATGGCAGTGAGATAGCCATCCGCAAGCTTGATGTACTTCTCGCGGCCAGCGTCCGTGTCCGGCAGAATGAACTGCGGCGCGGTGCGCATGAACACGAAGAACTCGTTCAACGTACCCTTGAAGCCGACCTGCTCCTTGATTTTCTCCATCTCGCCATGAATGCGCGCGACTTCCTTGAGCCCCAGCTCGTGGATCTCGTCCGCCGTCATGGTCGTGGTGGTCTGCAGCTCCAGCGCCGTGTTGTAGTAGGCCGCGCCGTCCTTCATCAGTTGGGACGCGCCCTGCGCCTGCTCTGGCGTATTCTTCACGTCCTCGGTCAGCCACGTGATGACGCTGTCATAGCCGGGCTTCACACTGTCCTTCAGCGCGGTCTCGGCCGCATCTTGCAGCGTCTTGCCTTCTTCTGCGGTCACTTTCTTGGCGTCGACAAGACCCTTGATCTTGGCTTTGGCGTCAGCCCACAGCGGCGTGTCCTTGCCGGCGCTGAACGGCGCGCCGGTGATGACGTTCTTCGATTCCTGGATCGCCATTTCATACGAAAAGCGCGGCGCGTGATTGCCTTCCGCCGCCGCCAGCTTGGCCTGATCAAGGATCTGCCCCATCGCGCGGTTCACCTGATTGAGGCGCGAGATGTACGCCTCCATATCGCTCTTCTCTTCGACGACATGGAAGTTCATGAAGATTTGCGGCAGGAAGGCCTGCGGGCCGTCCTTGACGAAAATGTACGGCGCACGACGGAACTTGGCGCCTTTCTCCTCCGTATCCAGCGCCAGCGCCCACACGTCGAACGAGGTATGAGCTTCTTCGTCAAGCTTGGCCGGATCGAACTTCTCTTTCATCTTCGCAACGCTGGCGCGCCGCCAGGCGAGGTGTTTGTCCTGCGACGCTTCGCTGAAATCATCCAGCTCGCCGTATTGCTCCTTGCGGCCCTGCACAGTGAGCGAGATCGGGCTCATCTGCACTTCCTGCTCGTACTGCACATCGAACCACGCATTGATGTCCGCACTCGCCGTCGCGATATCAGCGGCCGTCGGCTTCGGAGGTTCGGCCGGCGTACACGCCGCCACAACAGCCAACAGGCCGGCTGCTATCCAGTTACGCATCAAACTCTCCTCACGCTTTTTTCTGTTCTGAAATCCACGTCCGCACGCGCTGTTCCAGGATCGGCAGCGGCATGGAGCCGCCATCGATCACCGTGTCGTGGAAACTCTTCCAGTCGAACCTCTCGCCCAGCGCGGCCCTTGCTTCATCGCGCAGCTTCTGGATCGTGATCATCCCGATCTTGTAAGTCGTCGCCTGACCCGGCCACAGCAAGAACCGCTTCACCTCGCTCTTGATCGAGCTCTCCGGTCGTGCCGAGTTCTCCATCGCCCACGCGACAGCCGCCTCCTCGGTCCAGCCCTTGGCATGCAGCCCGGTGTCCAGCACCAGCCGCACCGCGCGCCACAGCTCCGAGTTGAGCCGTCCGAAATCGTTGTAGGGATCTGTGAACATCCCCATCTCCTTGCCGAGCTCCTCGGCATAGAGACCCCAGCCCTCCGCGAACGCCGAGTATCCATACTGCGTGCGGAACACCGGAATATCTGTCAGCTCGTTCTGGATCGCGATCTGCATGTGATGGCCCGGCACGCCCTCATGATAGGCAAGGCTTTCCATCGCCCACAGCGACACCGAACTCATGTCCGACAGGTGCGCGTAGAAAATCCCCGGCTGCTTCCCGTCCGGCGTCGGACCGTAATAGTGCGCAGCCCCACCCTTCACTTCGCGGAAAGCTTCCACGCGCTTCACGACAAGCGGCGCCTTCGGTAGCCTGCCAAAATACTCTGGCAGCCGCACCGTCATTGCATCGAGATAGCCCTCAGCCTTCTTGAGATACGCCGCGCGCCCGGCCGCCGTGTCCGGCAAATAGAACTGCTTGTCCGTCCGCATGAACTCGAAGAACGCCTTCTGGTCGCCCTTGAACCCGGTCGAGACGCGGATCTTGTCCATCTCGCCCTGGATGCGTTTCACCTCAGAAAGCCCCAGTTCGTGGATCTCGTCCGCCGTCATCTTTGTCGTCGTCTGCAATTCCAGCGAAGCGTTGTACCAATCCGCCCCGTTCGGCAGCGTCAACGCGCCAACCTTGCCAGACGCCGCATTCGCGCCATCCGCCTCGAGCCACGCAATCAGCCGGTCGTAAGCCGGCTTCACGTCGCTGATCAGCACCGCCTTCGCCGCGTCCTCCATCGCTTTCAGCTTCGCCAAAGACACTGTGCCCGAAGACTTGAGCCCGCCGATCTTGCCCTTCACGTCCTCCCACAGCGGAGAACCCGGCCCCTTGTCGAATGGCGCACCCGTGATGATGTTCTTCGCCTCGCCCGCCGTGCGGTCATAACCGAACTTCGGCATGCGAATGCCATCCGCCGCCGCGAGCTTCGCCCGCTCCACGGCCTGATCCATCGCCGGCCCCAGCTTGCCGATCCGCGCAATCAGCGCGTCCATGTCCGAGAGCTCGTCCACCTTGTGATAGGTGATCAGAAAGTTCGGCAGCTCCGTATGCGGGCCGCTATAGCCAAACACATAGCTGTAGCGCTGCCACTTCTGCCGCAGCTCGGACCGCGCCAGCTCGAGGTCCCAGATCGCCCACGAAATCTTGGCGTCATCGTTCAGCTTCGCCGGATCGATCTTGGCCTTCATGTCGGCCACGCTCGCGCGCCGCCACTCCAGCTGCTTCAGCCCATCAGCCTCGGAGAAGTCGCCGAGCTCGTCATACTTCTCCTTGCGCCCCATCTGCGTGAGGCTCAGAGGGTTCATCGCCAGCTCTTCCTCGAACGCCGCATTCAGGAACGCCGTGAGCTTCGCGCTCTCCGCCGTGATTTCTGCCGCAATCGGCGCAACCACCACCGGCGTCGTCGGGCTACACGCCACGAGCAAAGCGGCAAATCCAGCTGCGAGTACTAGACGCATTTTGAACTCCTCACTCCATCCCCGCTCGTCCCGACGAACGTCGGGACCCAGGAACATCGTTGAACCTTGTTCCGGATTTCGGCTTGAGCCCAATGCCGGAACGTGCACCGCCATCCGCCCTGGATCCCGACGTTCGTCGGGATGAGCGGTGTCCGCCGCGACTTAAGGCGCCGCCTTCTTCTGCTTCTCGATCCAGCGATCGATCTTCCGCTCCAGCACTGGCATGGGCAGCGCACCACCGCCCAAAATCTGGTCATGGAAAGCGGGATAGCTAAACTTGTCGCCCAGCTCCGTCCGCGCCTTGTCGCGCATTTGCTGCAACCGAATCATGCCGATCTTGTAAGCCGTCGCCTGTCCCGGCGTGGTGATATAGCGGCGCACTTCGGAACGGATTGCCGCTTCCGGGATCGCCGAGTTCTCCGTGAAGTACTTCACCGCCTGTTCCTCAGTCCATCCCTTCGAATGGATACCGGTGTCGAGCACCAGCCGGATCGCGCGCCAGATCTCGCCCGAGAGCTGGCCGAAGCTGCTGTAAGGATCCTGCAGGAATCCCATCTCCTTCGACAGCGCTTCGGAATAAAGCCCCCACCCTTCCGAGTATGCAGTATAGCCATACTGCGTGCGGAATTTCGGCAGGCGGTTTGGCCCGGTGTCAGCCTCCAGCTCCTGCTGGATCGAGATCTGCATGTGATGGCCCGGCAGGCCTTCGTGATACGCAATGTCTTCCAGCATGTACGTCGGCTCGGCGTTCATATCCGAAAGGTGCGCGTAGAAAATGCCCGGCCGCGAACCATCCGGCGTGCCCGACTGGTAATGCTGCGCGCCGCCCGGCTCCTCCCGATAGGGCTCCACGCGTTTGACGATAAGATCCGCCTTCGGCAGCCGACCGAAATACTCCGGCAGTTTCTTCTTCATCTCGCCGAGATACCCGCGCGCCAGCTCCAGATACTGCTCGGCGCCCCTGTCGTTGTTCGGCAGGTAGAACTGCTTGTCCGTCCGCATGAAGGTGAAGAACTCCTGGAGCGTCCCCTTGAAGCCGACCTGCTCCATCACCTTCTTCATCTCGCCCTGAATGCGCGCGACTTCGCTGAGCCCAAGCTGGTGGATTTCATCCGCCGTCATGTCCGTGGTGGTCATCAAGTATAGTTGATTGTTGTAGTACGTCTTGCCATTCGGCAGCGCGCCAACACCCTTCGCATCGGGCGAAGCGTTCGTCTTGTCTTCAGCAATCCACGCCGCGAGCCGGTCATAGGCAGGCTTCATCTTGCCGATCATCACCAGATGAAGCTGATCGGTCAGCGCGACCGCTTCCTCCGGCTTCAGCTTGCCGGCTTCGGCCAGCGCCTTGATCTTCGCTTTGCCGTCCGCAAAGAGGGCGGAGTCCTTGCCCGGACCAAACGGCGCGCCGCCGGTCACGCGCTTGATCTCGTCTGCCGTCTGGTCATACGCAAAGCCCGGCATGCGAATACCATCGCTTGCCGACAGCTTCGCGCGCTCGATTAGCTGGTCAAGCGCCGCCCCGATCCCGCCGACGCGCGAGATATAGGCCTCCATGTCGGATTTCTCGTCGACGCGGTGCTGGTTGATCATGAAACTGACCAGACCGGTGTGCGCGCCATTGCGTCCGAAAATATAACGATGACGCCTGAACTGGGTCGCCTTGTCGGCGCGATCGAGCTCCAGCTCCCAGATCTCGTAGGACAGCCGCGCATCCTCGCTCAGCGTGTCCGGCGAAAACTTCGCCTTCATGTCTTTGACGCTCTCCCGGCGCCAACCGAGCTCCTGGTCCATCGCGGCTTCGGAGCGATCGTCCAGCTCGCCATACTTCTCCTTGCGGCCCTGCGAGGTCATTTCCTGCGGCGACATCTGCAGCTCCTCCTCATACTCGGCGTCGAGATACGCCACGAGGTCCGCGCTGTTCTTTGCAATCTCCTCCGCCGTAGGCCCCGCCGGCGCTGCCGGAACACAAGCCCCGAGCACCGCGAGCATCACTGCCGCGCCAATGATTGCCCGCATTCTGATCTCCCCGTCGCAAATCCTGCGTTATCGACAACCGATATAGCGTGATGATTCTCCCCCTGTCATCCGCTACCGACGAAAACCTGCCCGTGACCGCGCGAGTTACGCCCCACTTTGTTGGAAAGCGTGCGTGCAGACTCGGAGGAAACCAGAAAATCTTCCGTCGCAATCTCAACCACTTGCGTGAAATTTTTGATGGATCGAAGCGCCACAAATCGTACGGCCTCCCAGCGCGCATAAACTCATGCCCATGACACCGGCACGCACCGCATCATGCGGAGTGAGTAACCCACCGCCTCTGCAGCTCTGGCTGCACGCGGTGCTGATGCTGTTGGCTGAGCGTGTATCCCACGCCGTCTCAATTCTCCAGATGGTCCGAGTCCGCTACATGCGTGATTGGCACACGATAGCACCGCACGAAGATCTGCCCCCGGAGACGACCGGCATTCACGAAACAGGAATCATTTCTCTTTCGTGCCTCGGCGAAGTCGGGAGAGGTGGATCGCTCGCGCTTGCGAGAGAGACGGAGGGGCCAGCCACTGCCCCCCCCTTCATGGTCCCTGTCATTCCGGGCGAAGGCGCGCAGCTCCATAAATCCGGAACGCAGGGGCAGCGCACACCGCCATCACCATGTCCAGTGTCTGGCTTCCCGCTTGCGCGGGAATGGCAGTGTTGGCGTGCACATGAATCTGGCCTGACCTAGCTCAGGCCCACACGGACTCACCCAACCCCGACGCCCGGCCGCAGGGATCGCGCCTGCATGTCCGGTTGACGCCCCGCCGCCTCCGTCCCAAGACATCTTCCTGAAATCGAGGGAACGACACATGGCCCGCTTCACCGGAAAATCCGTCATCGTCACAGGCGCCGCGTCTGGCATCGGCCGCGCCTCGGCGAAACTCTTCGCCGCCGAAGGAGCCTCGGTGATCGCCGCCGACAAGGCCGCCGCCGTGAACGAAACCGTCACCGACATCGTCAAGGCCGGCGGCAAGGCGGTCGCCATGGAAATGGACGCGGGCAAGGCCGCCGACGTTCAAAAGCTCGTCGACCTCGCGCTCGCGACCAATGGCAAGATCGACATTCTGTACGCCAATGCCGGTATCTCCGGCGGCACGCCCAACCTGTTCGAACAGACCGAGGAGCAGTGGCACACCATCCTGCAGGTCAATCTCATCGGACCGATGCTCGCGATCCAGATCGCAGCCCCCCACATGATCAAACAAGGCGGCGGCGCCATCATCTGCACCGCCAGCGTCGCTGGCCTCCGCAACGGCGCGGGGTCGCCCGCCTACTCCGCCTCAAAAGCCGGCGTCATCTCGCTTGTATCGCTCGCCGCCAACAATCTTGCCGGCACCAACGTGCGCGTGAACGGCATCTGCCCTGGTCTCATTGAAACCGGCATGACGCAGCCGATCTTCGATCGCGCCCGCGAGAAAGGCACCGACGACAAGATCGGCCAGCTCAACGCCATGCGCCGCGCCGGCCAGCCCGAAGAGATCGCCAAGGTCGCGCTGTTCCTTGCCTCGGACGACGCCTCCTACGTCAACGGCCAGGTCCTCCCCGTCGACGGCGGCCTGTCATCCTCACTGCCGGTCGTGCCCGCCAGGCGCTGAAGCGCACCGGCGCCTGCCGGAACCCGATAATCCGGGCCTCTCCTGATCTTTGCCTGCGACGAGAGCGCACATCTTAATGTACCCACACCGGGTATTGACGACTGGCATGCGATCAGGGAAACGCAGGCTGCATTGCCTGTGGCCAATACCGCTGAGATGGCAGCACAATTGTTCCTCAACGCTTTCAAGGATAACGGGTCTACCTACGCTTCCGATGAATGGCGCGGGCCTTCAACCTCGCTGGTGCGTTCGTATATCCGCCGCGTCGAACAGCGCGACTTCGTCGGCGCCATCGTGCACTTCTATCACGAAGACGCCGAGATGCAGGAGAACATGGGCGAGATCCGCAAAGGTCGCCCCGCCATGCTCGCTCACGAGATGGACCTGTTGGCCCGCTACGGCCAGATCCCCGTCTGTCGCGCCGAGAGCTTTGCGATCAACGGCCGTCAGGTGTTCATCAACTGGGTGATCGAGCTGGACGCCCCCGGCCCCGGCCGCCGCACGCTCAACGAAGTCGCAATGCAGAGCTGGGAAGCCGACCGCATTGTCCGCGAGTGCTTCTACTACGATCCCGCACTGCTGATGCTGGACGGCTGGCTCCCCGCTACTTAAGCGCCACCAGCGCCGCGCCTGTTCCTAACAGCGCCAGCCCCGCCGCCCGCTTCAGGTCCACCATATGGACCGGTGCGCCGAACAGCCCGAACTGATCGATCAGCGTCGACATCACGAGCTGTGCGATCACCACGCACATGACAAAATTCCCGACCCCGAAATTCGGCGTAACGAAGGTCGCGCTGATCGCATAGAACGCCATCGCCGCTCCCCCGAACCACGCCAGCGGTGGCACCGAAGCAAACAGGTTTCCAGCCGGCATCGCAGGCCTGAAAGCTGCGAACACGCATCCCACCACCACAAATGAAATGCCCACGGCAATCAGCGAAGCATGAAGCGGCGACTGGATCGTCCGACCTAGCGTACCCTGCAATGCGGCCATGACCGGTATCAAGGCGCCGGCCATCGCGGCCCAGGCGGTAAACAACGCAACGCTATTCATGTTCATGGCGCAATCTCCGGAATGCCTGACCTTCACTACTCCGGGCCGCGATTGCGCGCATCTGTCTCTAACGAACAGTTTTGCGCATCATCCTGCGATCAGTGCCCTTTACCGGTTTCGTCCGGGCAGGCACTGTCCCGCTCATGAAACTGATCCCGCCCTCTGTCCTTGTCCTCGCAGTTGCAGCCGCGACTCTCACATCCGTCGCTTATGCCCAGACCGCAGCCGCCTCCACGGCCGGGCAGCCCGATCTCGCCGGCTACTGGACGCATGCCACCGCCACCAATCTCGAGCGCGATCCGAAATTCGGCGACCGCCTCGTGATGACGCCAGAAGAAGCGGCGCAAGCCGAAGACGAAATGGTCATCGGCGATGAACACCGCACGTCCTTCGTCGTCTCTCCTGCCAACGGTCAGCTTCCTGATCTGACGCCCGCCGCAAAGGCCGCCCGAGCCGATCGCATCGCGCAACTTCCGCTCGGCATCGGCTATGCGCGCGGCGATCACCCGGAGAGCATGACGCTAGCGGAGCGTTGCCTGCGCGACTATGGCTCGCTGCTCGGCCCGCCGATGATGCCAGTCGGGTACAACAACAATTACCAGATCATCCAGACTTCAGACTACGTCGTCATCCTCGTTGAGATGATCCACGATGTCCGCATCATCCCTCTACAGGGAACACCGCAAAGCAAGCACCGGCCCGACAAGATCCGATCGTGGATGGGTGACTCGCTCGGCCATTACGAGGGAGACACGCTGGTGATCGAAACCACAAACTTCCGCCCCGACCTCGCCTTCCGCGGCGCGCCCGAAAACATGCACCTCACCGAACGCTTCCGTCGAATCAGCGACACGCAGATCGTCTATTCGTTCGACATCGACGAGTCGACAATCTTCGAAGCCCGGATCCATGCTGAAGTTGCCTTCAACGCAACACCCGGCCCGGTCTACGAATATGCATGTCACGAGGGGAACTACTCATTCCCCAACCAGTTGATGGGTCACCGCATCGCGGAATCCGAGGACATAAACAACCAATGACAAACGCCGGGGGGCTCGTTCGACTGGGTGTGCTAGCCACGCTGCCGCTGATAGCCGGCGGCTGTTCTTCACTTCCCAGCCTACCAGCGATCCCGAACTTCTTGCCGGGAGCAAAGCCGATCTGCTCCGGCTCGGGTCTGACCGTCGACATCGACTTTGTCGAGGCGGGCCGCCATGACTGCATCATCGGACCGGATGGCTCTATCGTCGTCTCTGTCGACCACGAGCCTTCTTATGTCGAAGGCATCAACCCCAGCCCGTGGTTCGCTTTACGCATCAACAGCGAGGCCGCGCGCGCCGCGACCGTCACTTTAGACTACACGGACTATACCCACCGCTACGCCCCCTATGTCAGCACGGACGGCCGCAGCTGGCGGAAGCTCGCCGACGGCCAGGTCACGCTGAACGAAAAGAAGACGCGCGCGACGTTGAAGGTTGATCTCACCGCCGGAGCCAACTGGATCGCAGGCCAGCCCCTGTCGCCCTCGACCGACAATCTCGGCTGGACGCGCAGCGCCCTAGGCGGCCTCGGTTACCACGAAGTGAAGTACGGCGAGTCGCTGGGGGGCCGTCCGCTCATCGGATTCGTTGGCGGCGGCTCACTTGCCGCAATCGTCGTGCTCACGCGCCAGCATCCCCCCGAGACGTCCGGACAGGACGCCTATCGCGGATTTCTTGAGCGTCTGCTGAAGCGTGACGACGAGAAGGCGAACACCTTCCGCAATCGCTATCGCATCATCATCGCACCGATGCCCAACCCGGATGGCGTGGATCAAGGCAACTGGCGCCTCAACGCAGGCGGCATCGATCTCAATCGCGACTGGGGACAATTCTCGCAGCCCGAAACCAAGGCTTTATCGCAGTGGATCATCGCCGCTGCTGGCGGCAGGCGCGTTGCATCGATGATGGACTTCCATTCAACCGACAAGACGGTGATCTATGCCCCGCCGTTGGATAGCGCTTCGCCCACCATCGGCTTCCTGCCCTTCCTCAAGCAGGCCTTCGACACGACCCTCAGCGCGCCACCGGAGTGGAGCTACAACCACAATGCCAATGGCGGCACGTCGAAGGGCTGGGCGCTAGAAGCCCTAAAAGCGCCGGGCATCACTGTCGAACTCTGGGACCAGATTCCGACCGCCGAAGCCCGCAAGCTCGGCGCGACAGCGGCAGATGCACTGGTCGACTATTTCGCGAAGTAGTCGATCTGGATTGATGTCCGTGAGCACGCGCCGTCGTGGTTCGACGGGCGCACCCTGCGGTCGCTGCTCACCATGAGGTCTCTCCGGTTCACAAGTATTGAGGTAGTCCTCATGGTGAGCAGCCTCGGAGCGGCGGCCATCGAGCCACGAGGGCGAGAAGGGGTTCGACGCATTTTCTTGATTGCAAAACGCTAAAATGTCTTCCGCACGTTCACATAAACGAACCGGCCCTGCGGATTGTGGATGTCACCGAGATAGCCAAAGTTGGTGTCAGCCAGCGGCGGCACTTCGTCTAACAGATTGCGCGCGCCGACACGCACCCGCATCGGCGCGTCAGTGTCGTGCTCGAACTCATACTGCAGATACAAATTGTGCGTCTGGTATTCGTCGATGATCCAGGGCTGACCGCTAGCAGTCAGAACGGCGCCATCGTCGAACACATCACTCACATATGTGGTGAACCATCCCGCTCCGAACGCGTCCTTGTTCCATGTCAGCGAAGACGTGTAGCGCCATTCGGGCCGGCCGAAATCGCGCACCAGATCGCCCTGCCCGCCAACCCCGAGCACGGAAGGAATGCCCCCGGCAGAGGAAGCGGCATTGATGATCGCGCCGTTCGGCGACACGTCCTGGAAGAACTTGTCGAGATAGGCGGCGTTGATGCGGAACGAGAAGTCGCCAATCGGCGTGTCCAACAGGTCGTAATACAGCCCAAGATCGAGACCTTGAACGGTACGCTTGTCGAGGTTCAGGTAGTTGTCGTTCACGAACAGGATGTCGCCAACCGGCGTCAAACTCGTGCCCGCGAACGCTGCAATATCGTCTGCATCAGGCGCTGCGCGCACGACGGCCAGGTTTGATCCGCCGTTCAGGCGCAGCACGTAGTCGAGCAGTATGTGGTTGTCGTCGCCGAAAATGCCGACCACGTTTTCCTGCTTGATGCGCCACCAGTCAGCGGTGAATGTCACCTTTCCCCACTCTTCGGGCATGAACGAGCTCTCGAACACGAGGCCGTAAGTGAGGTTGGTGGACTCTTCAGGCTGCAGCCCAGCATTGCCCGCGCGGTTGGAGATAACCGACTGCACTGTTCCCGTCACGGTCGGGCAGTTGGTGGTAAAAGGGGGAACTGGCGTGCTGTTGGCGACGGCCTGACGAACGGCCGCCTCGCAGCGCACGAGATCGGTGCGATTGTTCGAGCGCTGCAGTCCGCTTTCATACTGCTGCTGAAGGTTGGGCGCGCGGAAACCTTGCGACCAGGCCGAACGGAACAGCAGGAAGTCGGATGGCCGCCACGACAGCGCGATCTTGGGCTTGGTGACGGACCCGAACGTATCGAAATTCTCGTAGCGCGCGGCCAGCTGCATATCGATCTGTTGAACCAGCGGAATGTCCATGTCCCGCGACACCAGCGGAACCTGCAGCTCGGCATAGCCCGACTTAATTGTCCGGCTGCCGCGCGTATCCCGCGATCCCGAATTACCCTGCAGGTCGTTCGTCGTGAGGCCACTTATGATGTCGGTGAAATTGATCGTACCGTCCTGACGCGGGTCACGGTCATCCACGAATGTCTCGCGCCGAGCCTCGACGCCGATTGCGGCGCCGACATCGCCCGCCCACAGCGTAACAAGATCGGGACGCGACACCTTGAAGTCCCACGAAGCCAGCGACGTCTTGTTGCGCCGAAACACCGGCACGGTGATGGCACGGATCGCAGCAGCGTTGCTCTGCGTGCAAACGCCAGACGCAATGTCCGTCACGCAGCCACCGTTGAACGGATTGTAGGCATCAGGCGTCGACAGTGCGAGTTGCTGCTGGAACAGCGTGTTGGAGATGCGGTTCTCGCGATCCAGGGTCGAGGCCATCGTGTAGAGAAGTCCGGACTCCCAGTTCCAGTCGCCGAATTCGCCGCGCAGCCCCACCAGCGCGCGCGTGGAAAGGTTCTCGACTTCCGTCTTGCGCGGACCGGCGTCGATGGGACGATAGGAGGTCAGCGTGAGCGCCAGTCCCTCAGCGGGTGCATTGGTGTTGGCGAGGCGGTTCGGCGAGCCGACCGGGCCAAACGGATTGTAGTAGTTTCTGGCCGGAATGACGATCGGGACTGCTCCAAGCATCGGCGCAGATTCGCGATATCCAACGGAGTCCGCCAGATAGACGCCGGCCTCGGCAAACAGCTCGAGCCCGTCGTTGAGGTCCTGATTGAGGAACGCGAACACGTTGTAGCGATCGACGCCGTTGGTGACTGTCGTATCCTGATTGACGTTGTAGCGCGTACCCTGCGGCCGCGTTGATGACACGCCAAGGCAGGTGTCGGCGGTGAATGCGACAGCGCATCCGCCCAGCGATGTCGGCTGCGTATGAAATTGACCCGCCGCATTGCTGACGGCGACCCCGTTCACGGTCAGGTTGCCAGTCGTAAAGCGGTCGAATGCGCCCCAGGAAGAAGTCAGCGAGGTATTATTGAAGTTCGCTGGCGCGTTCGAACCCGACACCCATGCGGCCGGCAGGCGCGAGGTCAGATTGGCGTTCGCAGTGAAATCGCGGTCGCTGGCGAAGATGGGATCGCGCGTGAAGTAAGAGCCGAGCACCGACAGGCGGGTCGCGCCATCGTCGGATTTGATGCCTAGCTGCATCGAGGCCGTGAACTCGTCCGCCCCTGCCCCGTCCTCTGCGCCGTAAGTCAGATCGAGGGCGAAACCCTCAAGATTGTCCTTCAGGACGGTGTTCACCACGCCCGCAACAGCGTCTGCGCCGTAAATGGCCGAGGCGCCGTCAAGCAGGACTTCGATCCGCTTGATGCCGGTGGTCGGGATGGAGTTGGTGTTGACCGTGACGACCGGTACGAGGTTCTCGGCCTGCGTTCCCGGGTGGTTCACCATCCGCCGCCCGTTAAGCAGGACCAACGTGTTACCGGTTCCCAGTGCCCGCAGATTGATCGATGCGGTGTCGCCCCGCGCATCGTTGAGACTGCCGATCGTCCGGCTGGTATTGAACGACACGTCGCCGAGTTGGGGGATCGCGCGAAACAGGTCGTCGCCGGAGGAAGCCGCGATGGCGTCGAGTTCCTTCTCGCCCACCACAAGAACCGGCAGCGCCTCGGTAGGCTGGGCGCCAACGATCTGCGATCCGACGATCACAACAACATCAGCGTCTGCAGGGGCATCGTCTCGAGGGGGCGCTGCCTGCGGCCTGGCGACGCCAGCGAGCGCTAGAGATGTCGAAGCCAGCAGCAAGGCCCGAACGGCCAATCGGCCCATAAAGTAGCGCATGATTTCCCCTGGCCGTGACACGTCACAGCGTCACCAGAATGTGCTCGCGACATCAGCCTGAGCCTTGCGCGTGTCAATTAGTTTCGCTGGCCAAAGTCACGCGCCGGGCGAACAACTCGCCGGACGCTGCGCGGGTGGGCATTAAGGCCACGGAATCGCCGGGCTTCACGGCTAATTGAAGCGTTGTTTTCAAGGCTTTTGCCCCGACGCGTTGACCGAATTTCAAGCCGGGGCATCTATGGTCTCACCCCAAGGGCCCACCCGGCCTCGGTTTCAGTGCTTGGCGCGCCGCTTCATCGCGGAAACATCATCGGTTTTTGGCACGCCGCGTCAGCAGACCACAGACAGAAGCGTGTTTGATCGGCGTATGAAATTACAGCCTTTTGGCGACCCGCAGGATGGTCGCAAGGGCCATGGAAGTGTAGTGTGTTGGCGGAGTTCAAAGAAATATGGCGCTGAGCAAGGGCAAGATGATTGTGGGCGCCGCAGTGGTGGCCGTGCTGGCGGTCGGCGGTATCGCCTACGCAACGCTTAACGGTGGCTCCGGCGAACATGGGGCCCAGACGGCTGGCGGCGCACCCGGCAAGCCAGGCGGACCCGGTGGACCGGGCGGTCCTGGCGGTCCTGGCGGTCAACGTGGCGCCCCTCCCGCACAGGTCGAAGCGGTTGCCGCTGAATCGCGCGTCTTCTCATCCCGCATTGAAGCGCTTGGGACGCTGGAACCACGCGAGCGCGTGGTGCTGTCGGCCAACGCCGCCGATCGCGTGACTGGCGTCTTCTTCGAGGACGGACAGCGCGTCGCCAAGGGCAAGGTGCTTATGACCCTCGTCAACGAGGAAGAAACCGCCCTGCTCCAATCTGCGCGCGCAACTGAAGCCAACGCCCGGCTCGTGTTTGAGCGCAACCAGCGCCTCGCGTCGGCCGAAGCCGTCGCCCAGCTTGAACTGGAACGCAGCAAGTCCGCCTACGAAGCTGCCGCCGCGAGCGTCGGCGGCGTACAGGCCCGTTTGCGGGATCGCGTGTTGGTCGCGCCCTTCGCCGGCGTGCTCGGCTTCCGTCAGGTCTCCACGGGCGCTTATGTGTCGCCGGGCCAGACTGTCGCGACGCTGATCGACGACACGCAGATGCGTCTCGAATTCGGCGTTCCCTCGATTTACCTCAACGATCTTCGCGCCGGGCTCGAGATTACAGCCGTCACCAAGGACATTCCCGACCGCAAGTTTATCGGCAAGCTGACCTCGATCGACAATGCGATCGACACTGTAACCCTGTCCGTAAAGGTCCGCGCGACGCTGCCTAACGGTGATGGGGCCCTCAAGGCCGGCACATCGATGAGCGTGGAACTGGTGTCCAGGCCGCGCACGTCTCTTTCGATCTCAGAGATTTCGGTGATCGCCGAAGGGTCCAAGAATTTTGTTTACGTCGTCGACCAGTCCAAGCAGCCCGCCTTGGCTGTGAAGACGGCAGTGACACTTGGCATGCGCGAGCGTGGTGTTGTGGAAGTTGTCTCCGGACTGAAATCCGGGGATGTCGTGATTACGGATGGGGTGCTCAAGGTTCGTCCCGGCGGCCCTGTGCGTGTTCGTGCAGCTGATTCCGCTGCTGGCGCCGGTCCCGCCCGGATCGCGGCCGGACAGGGCTCTACGGACAAGTCCAGCCTCGCTCAATAGCTCGGTCTGACTTCATAAACTGCCCTATAGCGCCGGGAGTTCCGCGCCATGCTGCTTTCGGACGTCTCAATCAAGAGACCGGTGTTTGCCACCGTCATCGGCTTCCTGCTGTTGGCCGTGGGCATCGTCTCCTTCACGCGACTGGCCCTGCGCGAATATCCCGATATCGATCCGCCGATCGTTTCGATCCGCACCATCTATGCGGGCGCGTCGGCCAACGTTGTGGAATCTCGCATTACCGAAGTGATCGAGGATCGCATCGCAGGCGTCGAAGGCATCCGCTACATCAACTCGACGAGCCAGGACGGCCAATCCATCATCTCGATCGAGTTCGACATCGCCCGCAATATGGACTCGGCGGCCAACGACATTCGCGACCGCGTCGGCGGCGTCCTCCGCCAGCTGCCGCAAGAAGCCGATCCACCAGACGTGCAGAAGGCCGATGCTTCGGAAGAGACGGTGCTGTGGATGCGCCTCGCCAGCGACAAGCGCTCGCCGCTTGAACTGACGGACTATGCCGAACGCTATCTTGTCGACCGCTTCTCCTCCATCGACGGCGTCGCCCGCGTGCAGATCGGCGGACAGCGAACGCCCGCAATGCGCGTATGGCTCGACCGCCGTGCTATCGCTGTGCGCGGCCTGACTGTCGGCGATATCGAGCGCGCCGTTCGAACCGAGAACGTCGAAACCCCGGCCGGATCGCTCACATCGGCCGACCTCGTCTTCACGAACCGTATCGATCGTCCTTTCCGGACGCCCGATGAATTCAAGCAGCTCGTGGTTGCCAAGGGCAAGGATGGCGTCGCCGTCCGGCTCGGCGATGTGGCGCGCGTGGAATTCGGCGCCGAAGAAGATCGCAGCGTGTTCCGCGCCAACGGCCTCGACGCCGTCGGCATCGGCATCGTCAAGCAATCGACCGCCAATGTGGTGGAAGTCGCGAAAGTAGCCCGCGCCCGCGCAGCCGAGGTGATCAAGTCGCTTCCCGAAGACATGAACTTGGTTGTGAATTTCGATGGTTCGACCTTCGTGAACGCCGCCATCAACGAGGTGTTCATCACCCTCGCCATCGCGGTTACCCTGGTCGTCGGCGTGATCTTCGTTTTCCTCGGATCGTTCAAGGCAACAATCATTCCGGCCATCACAGTTCCGATCTCGCTGATCGCATCGTTCATGGTGCTGCTGGCGCTGGGCCTGTCGGTGAACATGCTCACCCTGCTCGCTCTGGTCATGGCCATCGGCCTTGTCGTGGACGACGCAATCGTCGTGCTTGAGAACATCCACCGCCGTATCGAGGAACTCGGCGAGACGCCTCTTGTCGCCGCTTACCGGGGTACGCGTCAGGTCGGCTTTGCCGTGGTCGCGACGACGCTGGTGCTGATCGCGGTGTTCGTGCCAATCACCTTCATGCAGGGACAGGTCGGGCGCCTGTTCACCGAATTCGCAGTCGCCATTGCCGCTGCCATCGCCTTCTCGATGCTGGTCGCGCTCACCATATCACCGATGATGGCGTCGAAGCTGCTCCCGCCACACGACACGTCCGGCAAGCCGAAGAAGGGCTTTGCCTATCGCGTCGATCAAGCCTTCGGCGGCCTCCGCCGTGGATACGCCGCTGTCTACGACGCGACTGTTCGCCGTCCGATCGCCATTGCCATCGCCTTCTTCGCTATCATTGGCGGCACCGCGTTCCTGTTCACCGCGATCCCCGGCGAATACACGCCAAACGAAGATCGCGGCATGTTCATGATCCTGGTCAGCGGGCCCGAAGGCGCTTCGTACGAGTATATGAAGCCATTCGTGGAACAGATCGAGGCGCGCCTGTTGCCGATGGTCAATGACGGCGAGATCGAAGGCATTTCCGTGCGCGCGCCGGGCGGCTTCGGCGGCCCAAGCAGTTCGTTCAACAGCGCCTCGGTACAGGTCGTCCTCTCCGACTGGGGGCATCGCCGCAACGGCTTCGATATCCTTCAGGAGATCAACCGCAAGCTTGGCGACATTCCGGGCGTGCGCGCCTTCGCCAACATGCCGGGCGGGTTTGGTGGCGGTCGTGGCGGCAGCAAGCCGATCAACTTCGTCCTCAAGGGCCCGTCCTACGAGACGCTGGTCGAATGGCGGAACAAGTTCGTCGACGCGGTCAACGCCGACAATCCGGGCATCAACCAGATCGACTGGGACTACAAGGAAACGCAGCAACAGTTCCGCGTCAGCGTGGACTATCCGCGCGCGTCCGACCTCGGCGTGACGGTGCAGGAGATCGGCTCGACGCTGCAGACGATGCTGGGCTCCAAGCGTGTCGGCACGTTCGTGCAGAATGGTGAAGAGCGCTATGTCATCTTTGAAGGCGAACGCAGCGATCAGGCGACGCCGTCGGATCTGGAAAACATCTATGTCCGCTCGACGCGTACTGGCGAGCTCATCCCGCTCTCCAACCTCGTGAGTGTCCAGCCGATGGCGGACAGCCGCCAGCTCAACCGCTACAACCGCGTGCGCGCAATCACCATCACGGCCAACCTCGATCCGGGCGTCTCGCTCGGCGTCGCACTCGACAAGATGGAAGCGATCGGCCGCAAGGTCCTGCCGGAAGAAGCAGCCTTCGACTACAAAGGCCAATCGCTCGACTACAAACGCGCGGGCGAATCTATCTTCTTCGTATTCGGCTTCGGCGTGCTGGTCGTGTTCCTCGTGCTCGCAGCGCAATTCGAGAGCTGGATCCACCCCTTCGTCATAATGCTCTGCGTGCCTGCCACCATCGGCGGCGGCCTGCTCGGCATCTGGGTGACGGGCAACACTCTCAACATCTACACACAGATCGGCCTGATCATGCTGGTGGGACTGGCGGCCAAGAACGGTATTCTTATCGTCGAGTTCGCTAACCAGTTGCGCGACCAGGGAAAAGAGTTCAACGCCGCTCTGAAGGAAGCCGCCCTCACGCGCTTCCGTCCGATCGTGATGACTTCACTCACTGCGATCGCCGGCGCCATTCCGCTGATCTTCAGCCACGGCGCCGGATCGGAGACACGTGCTGCAATCGGCATCGTCATCCTGTTCGGGGTGGCGACTGCAATGATTGTGACGCTGGTGCTGGTGCCCGCCGCCTATTCGCTTCTCGCCCGCAGCACGGGGTCTCCCCGCGACGTCGAGCGCAAGCTGGCGCAGGAAGAGTCTGCCCTACCCGCAGCTCCGATGCATCCTGCGGAATAAGTTTCGTCAGACCAAATTCTGTCGTCAAACTAGGGCGTGAACGCTCGACCACGTCAGCACCGCGCCCGAGACGAACAGCAGCACTAGCACGATGCGCCGGAATGCCCGCTGGTTCAGCCGCCGGTACATCAACGCACCGAGCAGAACAGGCGGGATGATCACCGGCGTGATGATCGCGAACATCATCAGCGTCTCGCCGGTGATCTTGTCGCCCGCAATGAGATAGCCAGTCAGCGTCGCGATATGCATGGCGATGTTGAACACCTGCATCACACCGCGCTGCGTGTCCTTGTCCCAGCCGCGCAGCGTGCACCACAGCGTCGGCAGCGCGCCCGCGAAACCGCCAATGCCACCGAAGATGCCACCGATCCATCCTGCCGCGCTATCCGCCCAGCGCCCGCCCCAGCGGATCGCGAGCGTTGCCGGCATCAACAGGCCGATGGGGCTGTAGACGATTAGGAAAAGTCCGAGCGCCAGCTTGAAAGCGACGGGATCGAGCACGCCAAGCAGCATGATGCCCAGCGGCACGCCGAACAGCCCGCCAATAATGAACGGCATTAACCGCTTCAGCTCAGCCCCGCGCCACGTCAGCGGCATGGCGACCAGCTGGCCCACCAGTGAACCGAACACCGCCATCGGCGCCGCCATCTGCGGATCGACAGCATAGGTCCATACCGATAGCGCGGCGAGCGAAAAGGCAAAGCCGGAAAGGCCCTGCGCGAAGCCTGCGAGCAGCGCGCCGCCAATCACGATGGCCAGGTAGGAATCGATCATGGCAGCGTGCCTAGCGCATTTTCCTGCCGAACGCTTCGCCTCTCACTCAACCAAGGTATCCGCCTCGCATCGCACTCGGGCTTTTGCCGGTCCAGCGCTTGAACGCGCGCGAGAAAGCTGCCGGATCAGAAAAGCCGACGAGGTAGGCTGTCTCGTTCACTGACGCCTTGCGCCCGCCGAGATAGTGGAGCGCGAGCCGGTGACGCAGCTCATCGAGCACCTTCTCGAATGTCACGTCTTCCGCCTTCAGACGACGGAACAAGGTCTGCCGGCTGACGGCCATCCTCTCGGCGATTGCACCCATGCCGATGTCGCCCGTGTGCAGAACCGGCATTAGCAGCGCCTCGACCTTGCCGCGCGTCGACTTGGACTGCTCCAGCTCGTGCAACAGCGCGTCGGCCTTTTCGCTCAGCACGCCGAAGACATAACGAGGCTGCAGGGCGACGCGCCAGGTCGACAGCATCGGATCCATACGCATCGCGTTCCAGTGACTGTTAAACACGACCGGACACCCGAACACTCGTTCATACTCCGCGCAGTAGCCAGGCGCTTCGTGTGTGACATGCACTTCCAGAACGTGTGGCTTGGGCAGGAACCGGCGCGGCTGGCAGGTCATGCGCGCAAACGTAACCTCCGTCAGCTCCGGGAATTCATTTGGATTGGCGCGCGTATCGGCCACCCAGTATGCGCCCTCCCGGAGTGTGCGCTTGAAGCGGTCCGCCCCGGCACCGACGCCCTCGACCTCAACAGCAAGACAGCCGAAGCGATTCATCTGCACGAACGCATCGCCCATCGTTTCCGACGCATTCATGATGAGACCTGCGATCGACAGCTCGCCCAGATCCACGGCCTCCCCATAGTGCAGCGCCAGAGCGGGATCACCGGTCAGCTCCTTCGCAGCGCGCATCAGGGCGATGTAGCGGCCCATTGGAACGCGGCTGTCCTGATCGTCGAGGTCTGTCGGGTCAATTCCAGAACGCGTCCACAATTCCTGTGCGCGGGCGCCCTTGGAAACGGCAAGCCGCACCAGCCCCCCTGGAAGCCCCGCTCCGACCGTCAATTCTGTCATCGCAGGCGCCCACGGGTCGTCGTGCAACCTGAGGTCATGTTTTTGATTTCGGCGATCACGTCACAACCCTCGCAGCTGTCAGTCTATTCATGACGTATTCAACGCCAACGCCCGATGAACGTCGAACAACAAGAAGAGGCAAAAATGAAATACCTCCCCCTCCCCATTCTAGGCTGCCTTCTCGCAGCAGCAGTCCTTTCTGAACCTCTCGCGATAGCGCAGACATCCACCGCCGAAACTCCAACTTACACGCCAACCTCGCTCGCGGCTGAACCGGGACTGCCGCGAACGCCAGACGGTCGACCCGATTTTCAGGGCGCCGTCTGGGCCACTAACTTCTTCCCCGTGTTCGACACCAATCCGATGTCGCCTGACCTTATCGTTCCCGAGGACGAAGCGAAGACCATAGTCGATACGATGTTCGCGGGCATGGCCGGCTTTCTTGAGAAAAGCATAGACCCGGAAGCTGCTCATATCATGGGCGACACCGATGGCCTGCCCATCGTACGGGGCGAGCGGCGGACGCGCCTCGTGGTCCTTCCCGCCGACGGCGCCCTGCCGCTGACGGAAGAAGCCAAGGTACTGATCGGGGTTGCAGACAAATCCGAAGACAAGAAGGACGATTACGAGCAACGTCCGACAGGCGAGCGCTGCCTTGTGCTCAGCGGCAATCCGCCGATTCACGCCGTAGTTTCCTACAACCGCCTGCAGTTCATACAGACGACGGACTATGTCGTGGTTCACAGCGAGAATGGCGATGAGGCACGCATCATCCCTTTCGCAACCGTGCACGCCGCGCCGGGGCCTACCTCCTGGTATGGCGACTCCATCGCGCGCTGGGATGGCGACACTCTGGTGCTGGAGACAATTGGCAACAGTCCGTATGTGCGCGTGCGTGGCCTGATGGCCAAGTTCGTCATCAACCCAAATGCGAAGGTGATCGAGCGCTACACACGGCTCTCCAGCACTGAATTGCTCTACCAGTTCACGGTTGAGGATCCGTCGGCCTACTCCACCCCATGGCTGGCCGAGTTCTCGTTCTATTCGACCACGACCGGCATGTACTCCTCGCCGTGCCACGAACATAACCACTCTCTGCCGAACATCCTGATGGGTCAGCGGATGGCGGACTTGCGCGCTGGCCATTGAGCGCCTGTCACTGATCGCAACGCAAAAAAAGGGCGGCTCCCTGTGGAGAGCCGCCCGTTTCCTTGGTCATTCGGCTCGGCCTACTTCAAGAGCGCGTCGTAGATCCAGGTGCGGTTTTTCTTCTGGTACTCGCCGAGAAGGGCGCGGTCCTGAATCATCCAGACCATGAAGAGGTCGTTCTTCGGATCGTACCACCACTCGGTGCCGGCGATGCCGTTCCACGAGAAGGTGCCATTGCCCGGACGCTGTTTCGTGTCGTCGATCACGAGCGACATGCCGAGGCCAAAGCCCATGCCCGGTCCCGGGAAGAACAATCCCTTGCTGCGGATGTCCGGCGAGGTCTGGTCGATTAGCATTACGTCGAGCATTTCCGGCTTCAGGATCTGCACGCCCTTGTAGGTGCCGTGATTGGCCAGCATCAGGACGAAGCGGAGATAGTCTTCCGCCGTCGAGGAGATACCACCGCCGCCCGAGAAGAACGTCTTCGGCGCTGCGTAATCGTAGTACAGAGGATCCTGCTTCTGCGACTGGGCGAAGCGACCGGCCTTGTCCGCCGACTGCACGAAGCCGGTGTCAGTCATGCCGAGACGGCCGGTGACACGCTCGCGAATCGCGACTTCCAGCGACTGGCCGGTGATCTTCTCGATCACACCGCCCAGCACGTCGAGACCCTGGCTGTAGTTCCAGGCTGTGCCCGGCTCGGCGATCATCGGCAGCTTGGAGACAATCTGCTCGGACCAGTTCTTGGCCGAGAGATCCGTGCGGCCTTCGCCACCGGTGACCCATGCTTTCGAGATCGGCTGGGTCGGCTGGATGAAGGAGTAGATGATGCCGGAGGTGTGACTCATCAGCTGACGGATCAGCATTGGCTTGGTCGACGGGACCGGGTCGCCGTCTTTCTGCCAGACCGTGATGTTGGCGAAGGCCGGCAGGTATTTCGAGACCGGCGCGTCGAGGTCGAGCTTGCCTTCCTGCACCAGCGTCATCGCCGTAACGGCGACGATCGGCTTGGTCATCGAGAAGACGCGGAAGATGGTTTCGTCGGAGGTCGGGGTTGTCTGGCCGGGACCCTGCACACCGAAGCCGTGCTGGTAGGCTACCTGACCGTGACGGCCGACCAGCAGGTAAGCGCCGGGCAGCTTGCCGGAGGCGACATCGGCATCGACCGCGGTGGTGATCGCGGCGAGTTTGGCCGGATCGAAGCCGAGCGCCTGCGCATCGCCCATGACGAGCGAGGAAGTCGACGGATCAACGCTGGTCGGCGTCGACTGGCACGCGGCCGCGAGCATCAATGCCGCACTTGCGACAAGAATGCCGCATCTCATGACTCTCATTAGTGGGTCTCCCTGCCCGTCCGGACCACGCTTGTCCGCGGGCCTCAAGGATGGCGTCGTACCGCGAATGCCACTCTTGTGGAAGCAGCCGGCAATTCAACCAGACGTGTCCGCGTGAAGACTGTCGGTGGCGGATGCAGAAAACCAACAAGTGTGCGACACATAGGTCATGGCGCTTGCCGCTGCGGCGGGATAACTTGCGTTACGGAGGAACTTGTTTGCGCGGATGGCAGGGACAGGCGAATACGCCGTTCGCGCCGCCAGCGCCCCAGGGGAGTGGCCATGATCCTTTCAGCCTCCGCGCGCGTTATTGCGCTGGCTTTAGCTTTGAGTATTGGCTCTTTGGGTCTCGCTGCCTGTAACGGCGGCGACGAAGAGAAGGCCTCGGTAGCACCTGCGGGATCGACGCCGGGTGAAGGTATGGGGGCGGCGACGCTCGCGGACTTCCGGACGGATGTCGACATGAAGGACCTGATGGCCCACGTGATCGACTACAACGCGTTCGAGGTCTGGCACCGTCAGGGCTGGATCATTGGCGACAAGGTGACCGAGCTCTTCCCGACCGACGATGAAGGCTGGCATGCCGCCGAGAGCGCGGCCTTTACCGTGGCCGAAGCATCGAACCTGCTGCTGCTGCCCGGCCGGCCGCGCGACAACGAGCGCCGCTGGGTTGACTATGCCCACCAGCTTTATGATGGCGCAATGAAAGCACAGGCTTCCGCTCTGGCGAGGGACAAGAATGCCTTCTTCGATGCAGGCACCGAAATGTATCGGGCGTGCGTGGCCTGCCACCAGAAATACCTGCTGGGCACCGAGCCGCCAGATGCGCCGAGCGCGGCCGACCTGAAGCTGAAGCCGCTGAACGGGCGCGCACCGCCCCTGCCCAATCAATAGATTGTTGGAGTGCTTGACTGCTGGCCTTGATCGCGATCATGGCTGACTGACTGTTACTAGGGTCACCGTAATCGCGGGATCCTCAGGGGAGAGACGAGATTGTTCCACGATTTTTTTTCATGGCTGCAATACGACCTCGGCAAAACCAGTGAAGATGGTCTGTCGTGGTCGATGGCGCTGAATGGGTCCCAGAATCTCTGGAACCTGTTCGAAGGCACGCACGTGCTGACGTTGATGTTCTTCGCAGGAACGATCTGGATTATTGACCTGCGCATGATGGGGGTCGCGTTCCGCAACGTACCGTTTTCGCGGCTGAACGATAAAGTCCTGCCTATCACCATGCTGGCGTTCGGCATGATGGTGTTCACGGGCCTCGTCACGTTCTTCGGACGCCAGCCCGCGACGTTCTATTACCACGACGTCTGGTTCCGCCTGAAGATGATCTTCCTGCTGCTCGCGTCGATTAACATCTTCTGGTTCCACTTCAAGGTGCAGACGAGCCAGGCGGAATGGGATGCAATGCCTACCCCGCCCACCAAGGTCCGCATCTCCGGCGCGGTCTCGATGGCGTGCTGGATCCTGGTGATAATCTTCGGCCGCTTCATCGCCTATGACTGGTACAAGTGCGACAAGCTGGAGCCCAACTCGATCCTTTACGCCTTCGCTGAATGCGCGAACCTCTACACCGACGGTGAAAATGCGGAATCGCTTGAAGACGAAGAGTTGATGGACGACGATATCGATCCGCTGGCCAATGGCGGCACGATGTCTCCGGGTGCGCTCCCCGCAGCTCCGGCCACGGACGAGGTGCCTGCGGTAGAAGACACCGCGCCGACCGATGAGAGTCCGCCAGATCCCGATGCGGCCGCGCCTGCGCAACCCACACCTGGCCAGGGAGGCTGAACCATGGATTTCGCAACATTTTTCCCCGGCGCAGCTGACTGGGTCCACAACCTCGGCAAGGTACCGCCTTACGTCTATCTCACCGACCTCTATGCACCGTTCGGCGCCATCCACCTGCTCGGCCTCTCTCTGCTCGGCGGATGCATGATCCTGATGAACCTGCGCCTTCTCGGCGCGGGCCTGACGAACGAGTCGCCTTCGGACGTCGAGCGCAACCTGCGTGTCTGGCACATTGTCGGCGCGGCCATCGTGATCGGCACAGGCCTTGTGATCGGCGGTCTCAACGCGGAGCGTTTGTTCACATCGCACTCCTTCTTCGTGAAGATGGTTTCGATGCTGGCAGCGCTGATCTTCACGTTCGGCGTCGTCAACAACATCGCGAAGGCGGACGGCAAGGTCAGCCTCACATCGATGATCTTCGGCGGTATCGCCATGATCATCTTCCTCTTCGCAATGGGCGTTTTCTCGGTCACCGAAGGCATCAGCCCCGGAACGTTCCACGTGCTGACGGCTGGCTATGCGGTCCTCCTTCTGTTTGGCAAGCGGACGCGGCTGATCGCGGGCATCGCCTTTGTCGTGATGTTCGGCACCGTCCTGGAAGGCTATGTCGTCGCTGGCCTCGACAGCTTCTCGACCGACCTGAAAAACCTCGGCATCGCGCGCAGCGTGCTGGGCGGCGTCCTTCTCATCGCCCTGACCGGTTATGAGATCTACAAGGACGACGCCACGACTGACGGCCGCATCGCCAAGATGATCGCGGTGATGTCGATCCTCAGCTGGGTCGCGACGGCAGCCGGCGGACGCTGGATCGGCTTCAGCTGATCTGACGGATATCGTGAGCAACATGACCCCGGAGGGCCCCGCCCTCCGGGGTTTTTGCTGCCTGGTTTCCTGTAGGCGCATACGGGTGCGGTCTCAGACGCGGACGCGCTGAGGTGGGGTGTAGGCGAATAGCGGGTTGCGAATAGCGAATGGGGGTCCGCGTGCGTGTGGCCGTGCTCGTCCTTCGACGGACGCGCACTGCGTGCGCTGCTCAGGATGAGCGCGAGAGGGGATGCGCCGCGAACAAGCGTGGCGACACCCACCAGCTCATGGTGAGCAGCGCGGCAGGGCCGCGCATCCGTCGAACCATGGGCGGCGACATCGCGTTTGGCGATGTTGTAACGCTCGCAGAGTTCATGAACGTAGGCGCGGGCGCAGGCTTCGAGGTTGCGGCTGGCGCGCTGGTACGACTGGAAGTGGCGCGCGGTTTCGTTCCAGTCGTCGGAGGCTTCTACGAGGGTGAACTCCACGTCGCGCGGATCCCAGCCGGCGCGGCGGTAGGCTTCGCGCCATAGTGCAAAATCGAGGCGGGATTCGGCGTATGCCAACAGGAGTGGAAAGTCGTCGTAGGCTGATTTGGGGACCTGTTTTCCGCGCATGGCTTTGAAGCCGTTGGTGATCACGAGGATGATCAACGGCCAGAAGCTGATCATGACACCCAGGAAGGCTGGGAAGTCACGCAGCAGCCAGATGGGGAGGCCTTGGCGTCTCATGGGCGCGATTATATGCGCGCTGGGAGGCATGCCGATTTGCGGTACGCCGATCCATCATGTTTTTCGGGCAAGTCATTGAGATTGCGGAGAAAGCCTTTTGCGTTTCCTCCTAGCCTGCACGGAGGGTTTCCAACAAAGAGGGGCGTAACTCAAATCACTGTCATTCCGGGCGGAGGCGCGAAGCGTCGGAGGCCCGGAACCCAGAGTTGCTCGCACCGGCGCATGTTACCCTGGGTTCCGGCTCACGTGCGTTGCGCGCGTCCGGACTGACAGTCGTGGGTGTCGCAACAATGATGGGGTCATTCTCTGGCTTGACCCGAGAATCCCGGTCGGGTCTTTCTGGGGAATTGGGCAGTTCCGCACTGGCTTGAACCAAGACTCTCGGGTCAAGCCCGAGAGTGACCCCACTGAGAGAAATCCGCGGCTTGTCCACCATCCGGCCCTTCGCGTCCACCTTCTCCGCAAGCGGGGAAGGACGGAGATTGGCTGGCGGGGGTGCGCGGAAATGGACAAACAAAAAGCCCGCCGTCTTGCGACGGCGGGCTGATTGGTTTGCTTCGGGAGTGGCTGTTACGCCGGAGCCGAAGTGGCCGTGCAATCCGTTTTGGCGCCAGCTTCAGCGCCGTCTTTCGGAGCGCCCGTGGACGAACCGCCGACGAACAGTTTGCAACCGTTCGGGAAGGTCACGTCACGGCCGTTGGCC
>JBBQJV010000035.1:0-41986 GCA_038326205.1 Caulobacterales bacterium
CCCATGACATTGTTCCGCCAGTTCAACCCGGCCTCGGTCGTGAAGACCTTCTCCGCATCCGTCGGCGTCGCCAGCTTCATAAACCACTCGGTCCACTCCTGCTCGCTCATCACGCCGCGACCCGCCGCATAGAGTATCGGCCGCGTCAGCCGCTCGGCCTCGCCCTGAATATACGCGCTGTGGAACTGTACGGCCTGTATTCCAACTGCCGAGATGATGACCCTCAACCCGTCAGCATCCACCTTCGGATTCAGCGCCAGTTGCATCAGCAGGTCCGACCCATGCGCCACCGCATGACGCCAACCTTCCTGATCTTTGAACCCGCGATAATCTGAAATGTTGATGAACCAGTGCTGCGCCTGGACCAGCAGCTCAACGCGTTCTTCATCCGTGAGAAACGCCTCAACTCGATCAGCCCGCGCCACCTCCGAAAGCGCCAGCGCGGCGAATGGTTGCTCAAACCCGAGCGGATCGGGCGCGTTCAACCGCGCCTCAAGATCAACCAGCAGCGCCCGCTTTGTCGTATCATCAAGCTGCTTGCCCCGCAGCATGTGGCTCAGCACCTCGAACGCGATCCCGTCCCGCAATGCCGGATCGCGATCGCCAAGACACGCCACGATCCCCTTCGCGAAACGCCCACGCGCGACCACATCCGGGATTTCGAACTCCGCCGCCTTAAGCGCATCTAGCTTCGCGCGATCCCAGCCCGGCGGCGCACAATCCGGGTACGCCCGCCACTCCTCAAGCACGCGCTCGCGCGCAGCTATCTCCTCCCGCGAAGGGTTCGACGTCGAATCAAGCGGGAATCCCACCATGAAGCGAGCCTGAGGTTCAGGCTGCTGTTCGCTCGCGCACGCCGCCAGCGCCATGAAACCAATGGCCACCAGAATCTGTTTCATATCCCTCGCATATCTGCTTCCCGCCCTCTCTACCACAGCGTAAGAACCGGCCATGACCTTCGCCCCACCCCTATCCGGCTCCACGCAAGACGAGACCGTTGAGCTTCGTCCGAAGTTCGATGCTGATGGCCTCGTCGCCGCCATCGCGCAGGACGCCGACACCGGCGAAGTCCTGATGCTCGCCTGGATGAACGCCGAGGCGCTGCAACAAACCATCGACACCGGCCGCGCTGTCTACTGGTCGCGCTCGCGCAAGTCTCTCTGGAGAAAGGGCGACACGTCCGGTCACGAACAACACGTCGACGAAATCCGCGTCGATTGCGATCAGGACGCCATCCTTCTTAAGGTCCACCAGACCGGCGCCGCCTGCCACACTGGCCGCCGCTCGTGCTTCTATCGCATCGCCACATCGGTGGGCCTCGGCGAAGCATGAAGCGCTGGATGGCCTTCCTTCTGCCGCGCACCGTCTCTGCTCGGACTACAATGAAGAATCTGGCGTCAGAACCCAGATGGTTTCATGAGTTTGGCGTCTACCGTGAATCGCCGTGGCATCTCGCTGGACTCTACAACGAACGACGCAGTGCGGAACGAAAAATGAAAAAACTGCAAATGAAGAACGCGCTGACAGGCTATCAAGTCGTTTGGGGAAAGGTGCAAGATGACTTGGACAACTTCGTTGTCCTCGACAAGGATCGCGGCCTGAACCATCCTGAGAAATGACATTCGGTGTGTCGTGTTCATGAAGCGCCTGATCGCCTCGCTCTGCCTTGCAGCCCTTGCCGCCTGCGCGGCAGCCACGTTCAAGTCCGACATCGCCAAAGGCCCAACGCCGTGGACGCACACCGCGTTCGACGACAAGCCCGATGACTTCTCCTTCGCCGTCGTCGCTGACCTTGAGTCCGGCTATCGCCCCGGCGTGTTCGACGTCGCGCTGGCGGAACTCAAACTCCTGCGCCCCACCTTCATACTCACCATCGGCGACATGATCGATGGCGGCACGGAAGATGTGTCGGAACTCAAACGCCAGTGGGATGCATTCGACGCGCGCCTCAAGGACTCGGCGCCCTTCTTCCACATCGCCGGCAATCACGACATGACCAACGTCACCCAACGTCAGGTCTGGGCCGACCGCTACGGCCCGCGCTACTACAGCTTCGTTTACCGCAACGTGCTGTTCCTCGCGCTCGACACCGAGGACTACCCGGACGCGAAGATGCGACGGATCTACAGGATGCGCGCCGACTTTCTCACCGCCCGCAAGACCGATCCCGTCGCCGCCGAGAAGCTGCCCTACCGCGCGCTCCAGGAATCCTACTCCGGCGAGATCGGCCCTGACCAATCCGCCTATCTCGAGAAAGCCATCGCAGACAATCCCGGCGTCCGTTGGACCGTCCTGCTGATGCACAAGCCGGTCTATGATCGCGAAGGCGACGGCGGGCTTGCCCGCATCGAAGCTGCCCTCGTTGATCGCCCCTACACCCTGCTCAACGGCCACCTGCATCGCTACAGCTACAGCCAGCGCCCGACCTCAATCGGAGCGCATCGCGATTACATCATGCTTGGCACGACGGGTGGCGAACGCGGCTTCGATGGCTCCACCGGGGCGGTTGACCACTTCATGTGGCTCACCATGAGCAAGGATGGGCCGTCCATCGCCAACGTTCGTCTTGATGGTATATTTGACAAGACCGGCGCCATTCCCGCTGCCGGCGCAAAGCTCTGCCTCGATTGGGGCGCACCACCCTGTCCCGCAGTCCCTCAGCGTTAGGAGACATCCGTGCTCAAGGCCTTCACCGCTATCGCCGCAGTCATCGCGCTTTCCGCCTGCGCCATGCAGGCTGGCGCGACGCCGGAGCAGACAGCGACGACCGCGCCCGTTGCCTCCGGCTGGAACGCCGCCGCGCTGGCCGAGACGGTCGCCTACGTCCAGTCGCAGAAAACCAGCGGCTTCCTGATCATCCAGGACGGCGAGACAATCGCTGAAAATAACTGGCCGCTGACCGATGCAGATGAATTATTCCGCGCCAACTTCGTCCACGGCACAGCTGGCGGCGCCCTGCGCGAAGACGTCGCCTCGCAACAGAAGAGCTTTGTCGCCCTGCTCGTAGGCGTTGGTATCGACAAGGGTCTGATCGATCTCGCCAAGCCCGTCTCCGCCTATCTTGGCGCCGGCTGGTCGAAAGCGACGCCCGAACAGGAAGCGGCCATCTCCGTCCGTAACCTGATGGAGATGAACTCGGGCCTAAAAGAAAATCTCACGTTCGACGCGGCGCCCGACACGAAGTTCTTCTACAACACGCCAGCCTACGCCCTCCTGAAGCCAGTGCTCGAGAAAGCCTCCGGCCAGTCGCTCATCATCCTGAGCCAGCTATGGCTCACCAAGATCGCGGACATGCACGACTCGGGCTGGGAGGATCGCCCCCCCGCGTTCGCGGACGTCGGCAATCCGACAGGCATGGTGACCACTCCCCGCGACATCGCGCGCATGGGCCAGATCGTTCTCGATGGCGGCACGAAGCCCAACGGCGCGCGTATCATTTCGAAGACGCAACTCGACGCGCTGTTCGTGCGCACCAAAACCAATCCCGCTTACGGCCATCTCTGGTGGCTCAATGGCGGCGACGAGACCGTCAGCCCCGGCCCAGCGTCTCCGCGCCGCGCCGGACAGTTCATCGAGGCCGCCCCGCACGACATGATCGCAGCGATGGGCGCCATGGACCGCAAACTCTTCATTGTCCCGTCAATGAAACTCCTCGTCATCCGCACCGGCCAGGGCGCGCCTGACAAGGAGTTCAACGAGAAACTCTGGCAACATCTCAACACTGCGATGCGGCGACATTAACTGCGAGCCCGCGAGTTAATCTTTCGCCTCAGCTTCTCCGCATTTCCTGCCTGCAATCCGCCTTGGGCGGACGCGAGGCTCTGCGCATCGTGACAACGGAGATGAACATGAAACGGGAGTTGGCTGTCGCAGGGATCGCGCTGGTGGTCTCTATCCTGTTGTCCTCGCCCACCTTCGCGCAGGAAAAAACGTCCGCGCTCAACGCCTCGCCCGCGCCGGCACCAATCGAAACGGTCACATCAGTACACGAGGAAGAACTCTCGATCGACGACGCGATCAGAATGGCGTCAACACCGGCGGAACGCGCTGCGGTTCTCCGCCGCTGTGCTGGCCCGCCGCCGCGCTTCATGACCCCCGCGGCGGCTGAAGCGCCCGCAAGCGAACCCGCCGGTGTAGCCGAGTAGTACCGACTTCCCGCGCGACGGGTCTTCCCATCTGCGGCAGGCATGCTAACGCAAACCCTCACCTGCGGAGGATGAGTACCCTATGAAGAGCCAAGCCATCGTCGCCTACGGCAAACCGCTCGAGGAAGTCACCTCCGACATCCCCGCCCCCAAGGGCACGGAAGTTCTGGTCAAGATCACCTTCTCTGGCGTCTGCCATTCGGACGTCCACCTACAGGACGGCCATGTCGACCTCGGCGACGGCGACAAGCTCGACTGGTCCAAGGGCCGCACGCTGCCCCACACGCTAGGCCATGAAATCGAGGGTATGCTCTCGGCTGTCGGCCCGGATGCGCAGGGTCTGCTCGAAGGCCGCGCGGTCGGACAGCGCTTCGTGGTCTTCCCGTGGATCGGCTGCGGCGAGTGCGCCACGTGCAAACGCGACCAGGAACACATCTGCAACAAGCCGCGCCAGCTCGGCATTCAGGTCGCCGGCGGTTATTCCGAATACGTCCTCGTCCCGCACCCGAAATACCTGCTTGACGCAACCGGCGTTCCCGAAGGTCTCGCCGCCACCTACATGTGCTCGGGCATCACGGCCTACTCGGCGTTGAAGAAAATCCGCACAGCCTACGAAGGCGAGTCGATCGCCATCGTCGGTCTCGGCGGCGTCGGCATGATGGGGCTGCAGTTCGCGCGCGCCATGTTCCCGAACAACAAGATCATCGGCTGTGACATCGACGCGAAGAAGCTCGGCGCTGCGATGGCCGCCGGCGCCCACGCCGTCTACAATTCGAAGGAAGCTGACAGCCTGAAGCAACTCAAGCTCGACACGGCAGGCGGCGTTGCGGCCGCGGTTGATTTCGTCGGCTCGACGCCCTCGCTCAACTTCGCCAACGGCGCCATCCGCCGCGGCGGCGAGATCGTGGTCGTCGGTCTGTTCGGCGGTAAATTCGCAGCGCCGATCCCGTCCTTCCCCGGTCGCCCCTATTCGATAGTCGGCTCCTACACGGGGCCACTCGGTGAAACGCGCGACATGATGGAACTGGTACGCGCCGGCAAGATCTCACCGATCCCCGTCGAAACTCGCCCACTCGACCAGGCCGAGCACACGCTCAACCAGCTGCGCGAAGGCAAGATCGTCGGCCGCGTTGTTCTGAAGCCGTAGCTTAGGCGGCGATGCCCGCGATCAGCTGGCGTTCGCCCATCGCAGCCGCGATCTTGGACGTCAGCTCGCGCTGGTCTAGCGGCTTCGAGACATAGTCCGACATACCCAACGCCAGATAGCGTTCGCGGTCGCCGCTCATCGCGTCGGCCGTAAGCGCGATCACCGGCAGAGAGCGCCACGCTTCTCTGGATCCGCGGATGCGCTTGATTGCTTCCTTGCCGTCCATCACGGGCATGTGCACGTCCAGCAGCACGAGATCGAACGCGTCACTGTGCAGTCGGTCCAGGGCTTCCTGGCCATTCACTGCCTCGACGAATTTCGGCGACAGCTGAGCCGTGAACAGTTTCACCACCTGCCGGTTCACCGCATTGTCGTCCACCAGCAGGATCCTGATACCGCGCAGCTTGCGCAGCGTTTCCTCGTCCACAGGCGGCAGCGTTGCATCCGTCCGCGTTGAGCTGGCATTTTCATCCACGGCTTCAGCGGTGAACGTAAGTGTAAAGGTCGAGCCTTCGCCCGGTGCGCTGTCAACGGCGACGTCGCCGCCCATCAGGCGCGCGAGCTGGCGCGTGATCGCAAGTCCCAGACCCGATCCGCCGAAGCGGCGCGTGATGGTCGCGTCGGCCTGCGTGAAGGTGGTGAACAGGCGCTGCGTCACAGCAGTCGTCATGCCAATGCCGGTGTCGGTCACGGCAACCGTGATCATCCAATTGCCCGGCGTGGTCTCCTGCGAGCCAACCTTGACGCTAACACGGCCGATCTCGGTAAACTTGATGGCGTTCGACAGCAGGTTGCCGACGCACTGGCGCACCCGCACCGGATCGTAATGCAGCAGACGCGGCAGGCCAGGCGCGATGTCGAGGTCGATCGTGAGCCCGCGCTCAACCGCCTTGGAGAGGAATAGCTGGCGCAGGCGATCGAATGTGACAGCGAGTTCGCCGTCCGCACCGGCGATCTCGATCTTTCCGGCTTCGATCTTCGACAGGTCGAGCACGTCGTTCAGCAAGGCGGTCAACGTGCGGCCGGACTCGAGAATGATATCCACCTTCTCGCGCTGGTCCGCGAGCAGGCCGTCGCCGACCAGCGATTGCGCCATACCCAGCACGCCATTCAGTGGCGTACGGATTTCGTGGCTCATCGAGGCGAGGAAGTTCGATTTGGCGACCGTCGCTGCCTCTGCCTGATGCTTCGCTTCGATCAGGGCGAGTTCCTGTGCCTTCTGTTCCTGAATATCGAGCATCAGGCCGATCGCCCGCGTCGGTACGCCATGCTCGTTGCGCTGTACGCGCATGAAGAGACGCACCCACTGCTGGTCACGACCTGGTCGATAGAGCCGCGCATCGATCGACTCGACGCCGGGCGAGCGCAGGCAACGCTCCCAGCTCTCGCGTACGGCCGGAATGTCTTCGTCGTGATACATGCCGAACGGCGTCATCGCATGACGCGCCAGCGCCTCCTGCCCGGCCAGCGCCTGATATTGCGGCGAGGTCCAGCGCTCCGACGAACGCAGGTCTATCTCGTAGACGCCAGCGCTCGCCGCGCTCATCGCGATCTCGAGGCGATCGTTTATGACGGATGCCTGGTCGCGTGCATCCACCAGCTCGGTGATGTTCTGCGACAGGCCGAAGATCTCGAACTTGCCGGACGGCAGCCTGCGGCCCGACGTGAATTGCGCCAACGTATGGCGCCACGCTCCGTCTGCCTTGCGCCGGCGCAGGTGCAACGTCGCAGTGCCGCCTTCGGTCGACAGACGTTCGCGAACAGCTGCGTCCTTCTCAACGTCATCCTGATGCAGGTCCCTGACGATCTCGCTGATATGGTAAGTCGTCAGCGGCTCCCCACGACGGATCAGGGCTTCGGAGAAGTGGTACGTGCCGTCGTCGGGGTTGTAGCGGAACATGCCGATGTCGGCGTCGCGCATCAGGCGGTCACGCACGTCGATCGCGGCGACCAGCTTGCCCAGCATGCTCCACTCGCTAGTCACATCGGTCAGTGTCGCGATGCCTTCGGTCACGCCACGACCCCAGCGCGGACGCAGCCAGCGCTCGCCGCGCGATGTCGCGAAACGATAGACTGCACCCTCGCCATAGAATTTGTGCTCGGCGGCGGCGTTCTCCAGCACGTCATTCAGTTTTTGCCCGGCCACGCCCTGGGGCGACAATCCGGTCAGCTGGAAGAAGAGCTCGTTGGCCTCCACAAGCTGGTCGTCCGCGTCGACGCGAACACCGGCGATGCCGAGCGCTCCGAGCTGCTCAAACAACGCCGTGGCGTCGGTATCGGGTTCGTGGACCAAGGTGGAGCCCCTGCCGTCAGAAGGCGAACAACAAAGGAACCTAGTCCGCCGCGCGTTAATACGTCCTTGCTGCCGGCATCCATTTCCCCGGAATCAACGGGTTTTTGGTGGCCATCTGGTTAAACCTGTTACCCCGCCGTAATGTTGGCGTTGCCCATAATCCGTTGCAAACCGCCTATGCCTCCCACTTCGTTCTCCCGCGCTATGAACTTCGCGTCTGTAGAGGCGAAATAGTCGCGGGACTTGATGGTCGACACCTTGATGAACTCGGCCTCGACAAGATCCGCCTTCAGGGTCAGCAGGGTGAAGCCCTTCGAAAATGCGTTGTAATACAGGACCTCGTCGTTCGCCTCCGGCATCATCCAGTTCAGCTCCTCGAACGGCACGCTGTCCCCCGCCCCCGGCGACGTGAGCGACGTACAGCCGAATTCCACGCCTCGTTTCTGGCCGCCATTGTCATGCAACTCGTTCGCCCAGGCCGTATGGGTATCGCCCGTAAGGGTGATCAGCCTGGCATTGGCCGCCTTGGCTGAGGCATAGAGCCGCTCGCGCGCCGCCGGAAAGCCGGACCATGCATCGGGATTCCATTCGAGGCCCCAGCGTGCTGTAGCATAGAATCGCTTCGCGCCTTGCGAGACCTGCGCGTATTTTTCAGCCGGAAGGAACTTCTGCAGGTCAGGCATCTTCACCTTGGCCATGGTCACCTGATTGCCCAACACCTGCCATTTGCGACCGGATGCAGCCGACGTCTTCAGCTCCTGCGCCAGCCAGGCTTCCTGCTCAGGGCCCATCAGCGTACGTTGCGGGTCGGCGATCTTCGCCTGCAGCGCCGCAGCGATCGCCGGGCGCTCGGCATCTGGCGCCATAAACAGCTCGCCAAACGTCAAATCCTCACTGCGCCCGACCAGACGGGTCTCCAGCAGGAACAGCGTCGCCAGCTCGCCGATATCGAACTTGCGCCACATCGCTTCCTTCCCCCTGCCCGGAACAGGATCGCGCACCGGCATCCACTCCAGATACGCCTGAATCGCTGCGGCCTTGCGAACGCTCCACTCGCCCTCGGTCTCGGCTTGATGGTTTTCGGCCCCGGTGCGATAGCTATTGTTGGCGGACTCATGATCGTCCCAGGTGCAGAACCAGGGTGCGATTGCGTGCGCCGCCTGCGTATCGGGATCGGACTTGTACTGCGCATGGCGTTGCCGGTAATCGGCCAGCGAGACGGCCTCGTGCTCCGGCTCGTGATTACGGCCGAGCTGCTTGCCCATCGCGCCGCCATATCCGGCTACGCCATATTCATAGATGTAGTCGCCGAGATGGATCACGGCGTCGATCTCGCCTTTGGCGCCCCGCTTGGCGATCTCGCGATAGGCGTTGAAGAACCCGAACGGCCAGTTGGAGCACGACACCACGGCAAGCCGGTAGTCGGCTACGCCGTTCTCAGGCAGCGTCCGCGTCACGCCACCCGGCGATGCGGTGCGGCCGGCCGTGAACCAGTAATAATACATCTGCCCCGGCTGCAGCCCGTCGACCTCGACCTTGACCGTGTAGTCGCGCTCCGGCCCGGTGTTGAACGTCCCGCGCTTCACCACGTCCTTGAACGCCGTATCTCGCGACAGTGCCCAGCCCACCGGCACCGGTCCCTCAACATCGGGCGACACCCGCGTCCAGAGAACCACGGCCGTCTGGGTTGGATCGCCCGACGCCACCCCATGCCGGAACGCCGCATTGCCTGCATAAGTGGGTCCGGCAGCCGTTGTGGTGCAAGCCACAGCCCCTAGACCGGCAATTCCGAACCCCAGCGCACCGCGTCGTGTCAGCCTGGTCATGGATTTATCCTCACCGCCGGGTTACTTGCCCAATCCCTACCTCGCAGCGCATCGCGACGAAAGCATGACGGACGCCCCCCCCACCTTCACCCTCACCGCCCCTGCGGAAGCAACGAGCGCGCGCCTCGACAAATGGCTGGCGGACTCAGGTACGGGAATGTCCCGCTCCCGTCTGCGCGTCCTGATCGAGGAAGGCCGGGTCACCGCCAATGGCCAGCTCGCCACCGACGCCAGCGCCAAGGTGCTTCCCGGCGCTGTTTACGCCATCGACCTGCCTCCGCCCGTCGACGCTCTTCCTCAAGCGGAAGACATCCCGCTCGACGTGGTATTCGAGGACAAGCACCTCATCGTCATCAACAAGCCGCCCGGCCTCGTCGTCCACCCCGCCGGCGGGTCGGAGCGCGGCACGCTGGTCAATGCGCTGCTCTTCCATTGCGGACCGGAGCTGACGGGCATCGGCGGCGTCGCCCGTCCCGGTATCGTCCACCGCCTCGACAAGGATACGTCCGGCGTCATGGTCGCGGCGAAATCGGAAGCCGCACACACCGCCCTCTCCAACATGTTCGCAGCCCACGACATCGAGCGGGTCTATCTCGCTGTCACGCGCGGCGCGCCGCGACCGCTGATCGGGCGCATCGAGACGAACATCGGCCGCTCGCCCGGCGACCGCAAGAAGATGGCGGTGATGAAGGAGAAACACTTCCGCGCCGACCACTGGTCCGACGCTTCGAGCCAGGAAAACGACCTGCCGCAAGGCAAGGTCGCGATCACAAACTACCGAGGCATCGAGACCTACGGACGCCTTGATCACACAGGCACACAACCCGCCGCTGCACTCGTCGAATGCCGTCTCGAGACGGGACGCACCCACCAGATCCGTGTCCACATGGCCCACATTCAGGCCCCAGTGCTTGGCGACCAGACCTATGGCAAGCATCGCTGGCTCCGTGCCGACGGCAAGGGCCCCGCCTTCGAACGCGCCACCGCCACAGCAAAAGCCTTTGAGCGCCAGGCGCTCCACGCCGCAGTGCTGGGCTTCGTCCACCCGATCACCGGTGAACAGCTCCGCTTCGAGCGTGACCCACCCGCCGACATGGCCGACCTGATCGACGCGCTACGGGCAATGCCGACCTAGCGCGAGCCGTTCATCTTCCACTGATAGTCCAGCCGCCAGCCACATACGGCCATCGCTTCCCCGTTGAACTCGGCGGGTACGATCTTCGCCGTCTGCGCCCATGCCAGCGTTGCGCTGTCGAGCACGACCGAGCCTGATGACTGCGCCAGCTTCACATCGGCCAGGCGGCCATCGACCGTGACGCAGGATTCCAGCGTCGTCGTCCCCGTGTCCCCACTGCGCACCGCGCTTTCGGGATATTTCGGCAACGGCGTTGACGTGTCGATCCGCGGCCGGCGGGTCATGCCGGTCATGTCGGACTTCCACTGCACGAAGAAAGCGGGCTTCGCATTCATCGATGCCGTAGTTGCCGACACGGGCTGCGCGACAATGCGCGATGCCTCCACCGGACCAAGCGGCACCGGCTCCATCGCAGCCGAAATAGTTGGCGGACCGAACCCGGGAAGGGTCGGCATAGCCAGATCAATTTGCGGCAAGGTGGGCATCGCGGAACATCCCGCGAGCCCTAGTGCCGTCCCGACCGCAAGCCACCCAGCCCTCAGCCGTTCTGCAGCAAGCATGCTGCCCCTCCGTTGTTGGAGCACCACGAAGAACACAGACTGCCAGTGGTCGCGTCCGAACGCGACTCAAATCTGGAATCAGCGTGAGGAATATTCGATCAGCCTGCCTTGCTCATGATCGAAGTCCATTCCTCTTGCGACATGAAACCATCTTTGTCCGCGTCGACGTATGTCTGGAACACCCACGCGTTGTAGCCGAGGAATTCCCTCTGCGACAAAGTGCGCCCGCCTTCGGTGTTCGCTCCCTTGAACATCATCGCGGCATTCGCCTTCGCCTTGCCCTGAAGCGATTCCCTGAATTCGGCCTGATTGAGTTCGCCGTCGCCATCCTTGTCGACCTGCGCGAGGCGCGAGACCTGGAAACCGAGATACTCATTAAGGTCGCACTTCCCATCGCCATTCTTGTCGAGGAAGGCGATGATCATCTCGGGTTGTTGCGCACTCGCCATCGGCGCGAGTCCGGCAGACGCCAGAACCAGTCCAGCCAGAATTGCGTTTCTCATTGTTTTCTCCCCTGCGGCCCGGAACGCTACCATGTGGTACGGACTTGCCCAGTCCCACCGCTGCAAGTGTCCCGACCGCAGAAGCGTCCCGTTGGGGGGGGAGGCCTTCATTTTTCCCATGAAAAGCAGGCCTCCGTCCTCCCAGCCTTGCAAAAACGCCCTGACATCGCAAATATCGGGTTAAAGATAGATGAGGTTTCGGACCCTGCCGGCCCTGCGCGCACCGGCGTTTAGCCCTGCTCTGCCGACCGCGTAGAAACGATCACGTGTCCTGCCTCTTTAACGCCGCGATCCTGCCCCCCATTTGGGACATCGGGTGGACGGGGGCGGGACGATACTCCTGCCAGAAAACTTTCACATTAAGGCTCATAGGCTCCCACACCTCGAACAGGGAGCAGGTGGGCCGACAGAATATAAACCGCGGACCTCCCCTCCCCGTAACAAGGAGGCCAGCGCAGAAAAGAAGGAGAAGACCATGGCAGGTTTGGCAATCGCGCTCGGGCCGGAACAAGGCCTCTCGCGCTACCTCTCCGAAATCCGCAAATTCCCGCTTCTCGAGAAGAACGAGGAGTTCATGCTAGCCCAACGCTGGGCCCAGCATCAGGACTCCGACGCCGCCGAGAAGATGGTGACCTCGCACCTCCGCCTCGTAGCCAAGATCGCCATGGGCTATCGCGGCTATGGACTGCCCATTGGCGAGGTTATCTCCGAGGGGAACGTCGGCCTGATGCAGGCCGTGAAGAAGTTCGACCCGGACAAGGGCTTCCGCCTGGCGACCTACGCCATGTGGTGGATCCGCGCCGCGATCCAGGAATACATCCTGCGCTCATGGTCGCTGGTGAAGCTCGGTACCACCGCCGCTCAAAAAAAGCTGTTCTTCAACCTGCGCCGCCTCAAGGGCGAACTCTCCGCCATCGAGGAAGGTGACCTCCGGCCCGAGAATGTGGCCGCCATCGCAAAGCGCCTTGGCGTCACCGAGGAAGAAGTCATTTCGATGAACGGCCGCATGGCGTCGGGGGGCGACGCTTCGCTCAACGCGCCGATCGGCGGGATGGATGGCGAAGCCGAATGGCAGGACTGGCTTGCCGACGACACTCCCGGCCAGGCCGAACGCATGGCCGAAAGCGACGAGTTCGGCGCCCGGATGAGCTTGCTCGAACGGGCGATGGAGTCGCTCAACGAGCGTGAGCGTCACATCATCACTGAGCGCCGGCTGAAGGAAGACCCCACGACGCTGGAAGACCTCTCGACTGAATACAATGTCAGCCGCGAGCGCATCCGCCAGATCGAGGTCCGCGCCTTCGAGAAACTGCAAAAAGCAATGCGCGAAGCCGCCCGCGAACAAGGCATCGTCGAAGCCAACTAAGGACTTCCCCGGCCCGGTTGCAAGATCGGGCCGGCTCACTTCCGGGGGACACCCCTCCCCAACGAGACGCGCGTGCGTGTCTCCCTGAGCCGCCAGAGATGGCCTCCTGGAGAAACCCGCGCTGCCCGCCTCCAGATCGTGTGGATGGTCCCCGCGAAATGGAGGCGGGCCCATTTCTGGTCTCCATTTTCAACGCCGAACTCAGCCACAGAAAAAAACCTGTCAACCTCGCTTGACACCCCCCCTGTCCAGCTTACTTGACATATAGTCAAGGAGAGTTGACATGGTTAGCCCCGCCCAACCCACCCTCAACGAAGCCCCCGAGCCGAGCGGGAAACTCGGCATAGGCTTCTGGGCCATCTGGCTCGCCGGCATTCTCGCGGTCTGCGCCGCCTTCTCCGCCGCGATGTGGTGGATCCAGCCGCAGATGAGCGATCTGCTCGGCATGGCGCTGGGGGGCTTCGCCGTGCTCGCCTTCTCTAGCGCGCTCATCGGCCTTGCCATGATCCCCTATCGCATCCGCCAGAAGCGCGGGATCGAGGGCCGCATGCGCGAGCCCTATCGCCGCTACACAATGCGTTTCATGCCGGCGATGTTCGGCTACGTCGTCCTGCTCCTGCTTGCCGTCTGGTACGCAAAGCAGACCTCGCCGACCGGCATCGTCGCGTGGGCCATCGCCATCGCGCCCGCCCTGCCTTTGTTGCTGGCCATCCGCGCCATCTTCCTGCTGCCGCGCGAGGAGGACGACGAATACCAGCGCGAGCGTCTCTACCGCGCCCATGCGCTCGCGACGGGCGCCACGCTCGCGATCTGCACGGTCTGGGGCTTCCTCGACATGTTCGGCGTCGTCGGCCACGCCGAGATGTGGGTCGTCTTCCCGATCTGGGCCGCCTGCATGGGCCTCGCCCGCTGCCTGCCCCTCAGCGGCAACCGGTAGGAGAGCGCGAAGTGAAGAACAACCTTCGCGTGCTTCGCGCCACCAAGGGCTGGAGCCAGGGCGATCTCGCCGATGCACTGGGCGTCTCGCGCCAGTCGGTCAACGCCCTCGAGACCGGAAAGTACGATCCATCGCTTCCCCTTGCCTTCCGTATCGCGCGGCTGTTCGGCAAGCGGGTGGATGAAATCTTCGATGATGAACTGGGCGGCTCCTCAAACTTGGGACAAGACCGGGCCGCCGAATAGACACCCCACCCGTCTGGAGACCCACCACATGAACCGCCTGCTCAACGCCGCCATCGCGGTGATTACCCTCACCTTGCCCGCCTTCAACCCGCCCGCCTTTGCGCAAGAACGCTTCACCGACACGGTGAGCGGACAAGGACCAGACGTGATCCTCATCCCCGGCCTCGCCTCTTCCGGAGACGTGTGGACCGCAACTGCCAAACAGCTTTCATCCACCCACCGCGTACACGTCCTTCAGGTGCGTGGTTTCGCAGGCGAGCCCTCCGGCCCGAACGCCGAAGGCGAGCTCATCAAGCCCCTCGCCGCAGAGATCGCCGCCTACGCTGCAAAGCTCGACCACCCCGCGATCATCGGCCACTCCATCGGCGGCCTGATCGCGATGGAAGTTGCCGCCGCAAAGCCTGACGCCATCAGCCGCATCCTCGTTGTCGATGCGCTGCCCTTCTACGCACTGCTCTATGGCTCGACCGCCACCGCCGAAACCGCCATGCCCTTCGCGAAGCAGGCGCGCACACAGATCCTCGCCATGCCCGACTCTGACTTCGCTGCTGCGCAGACGCAGACCATGGCGATGATGTCGCTCACAGAATCCGTGCGCCCTACCTTGACCGACTGGTCGGTCCGCTCAGATCGCCGCGTCATGGCGCAGGCCATGTACGACGCCATGACCGACGATGCCCGCCCGCTTCTCTCCACCATCAAGGCACCCGTCACCGTGCTTTACGCCTGGGACGTTACGATGGGCCAACCTCAGGAGATGGCCGACGGTATCTACGCGAACGCCTACAAAGGGCTGCCCGCGGCCAAGCTCATCCGCATCGACGGCAGCTTGCACTTCATCATGCTCGACCAGCCTGAAGCTTTCTCGGCGTGCGTCTCGTCTTTCCTGAACTAGCGTCCCGCCGAAGCACGATCACGCGCTGAGCGGGACCTTGGGGGCCGCCTGCCGATCCCACTCAGCCCCAGGGGCCTCCCCATTCGCCGCACCGCTCTGCGAGAATTTTAGCGCCCCCCGCCTTCCCTCCCTCCCCGAAATCGGCTACGTCTTGACACTGTCAAGTTTATCCGAATTCCTCCCCGGGAGCCAAAATGGCCGACACCGCAATCTCCGAAACCGAAGTCAAAGCCCTGAAAACTTACAACGATCTGCCGGTCCTCGACTGGGACCTGACGAGCCCTGAAACCTCGTCCTACGACCTGTTCGGCAGGCTCCGCGAAGAGACGCCGCTGGTGAAGGTGCCGATGGGCATGGGCTCGATGGTGCTCGCCCTGCGCGCCAGTATGGTCGACCAGATCGTCTCCCCGGAGGAGACCCGCCAGCTCGAAACCGAGATGAAGATGATGCAGGGCATCTTCGACGGACCAATCTTTGACTTCATCGCCCAGGTCATGCTGTTTGCGAACGGCGACGTCCACCAGCGCCGCCGCCAGCCGGTCGCCCGCACCTTCGCCTTCAAGCTGATGGAAGCGATGCGCCCGAAGGCTGCCGCCGTCGCCGCCGAAATCATCAGCGAGCATCTCGGCAAGGGTCCGTTCGACTACCTCAAGGAGTTCGCGGCGCAGATTCCGGCCCGCATCATCGCCGACATTCTCGGCATCCCGCGCGCCGACCTGCCCGTCTTCCTGAAATGGGTTAGCGATACTGCCGAAGCGATCGGTTTCGTCGACGTCTCGCGCCGCACCGACATCGAGAAGAGCCTCGTCGAATTCAACGACTATGTCGGCAAGCTGCTCGATGACCGCCGCGCCAATCCGTGTGGCGACTTCCTCTCCGACTACGTCGCCGCCACTGCTGCGTCCGGGGACATGACCGAAGGCGAAATTCGCGCCCAGGTCGTCGGTCTTATCCTCGCCGGCTCCGACACGACGCGCAATTCGATGTGTATGACGCTGTCCGAACTGCTGCAACACCCCGACCAATGGAAAGCGCTCTGCGCCGATCCCGAAGGGCTCAAGAGACAAGCCTCCGAAGAAGGTCTGCGCTATCAGCCCGTCGTCTCAGGCATTCCGCGCGTCACGACAAAGGACATGGAGATCGAGGGCTACCTCATCCCCGCCGGCGCTGTGATCGCCGTTTCGATCCTGTCTGTGCTGCGCGACCCGGCCGTCTACGCCGATCCGGAAACCTTCAACATCCACCGCACCGACCAGCAGCGCTGGCACCTCGCCTTCGGCGCAGGCGCCCACCGTTGCGCCGGCGAAGCCCTCGCCCGTGTCGAGCTTGAGGAAACCCTCGCCGCAATCGCCCGCCTCGCGCCCAACACGCGCGTCGTCGGCAAGGCCCCGCAACTGCAACCCGGCGCCATCCGCACCGTGGACCAGATGCAGGTCGCGTTCATCGCGTAGGGCTGGTTTCCTTCACGGAGTCATCCTCGGGCCTGACCCAAGGATCTTGTTTCAGCGCGCAGAAGAAAGACGGATTCTCGGGTCAAGCCCGATAATAATTCCCTGCGCGGCCTGCCGCTCCTACTTCACCGCAACCTGCGCCGCCGCTCGCGCATCCTTCATCCGCTGCGCCAGCAAGATGTTCGGCAGTGAATGATTGCCCTCGTGGCACGCATGCTCGAACATGCGCTGGTCGGTCCGGTAGAGCGAATACTCCGCCATCCAGGGCGCGGTGTAGATCGACGGATCGTCGATCGTGTATTGATAAAGTAGTTCGTTCTCCGCCACGCGCGTGAAGCGTTCGGTCACCTTGGCGTTCTCCGTGACGATCAGGTTGGAAAAAAACCGCACGCGATCGTTCGCCGGCATGTCGATGGTTTCCACCACCAGCGTCTCGCCCTCCCATCGCGCGATGGCGTCGCCCAGCAGCGTATGCAGCTCCTTGGGTTTGTGCGTAGCAGTCAGCGGAATGATCCGCGCCTCGTCTCCATACTCGGTATGGATCACCACGGTTCCGGGAATCTGGATGAACTGGCGGGGGTTCACGCTCGTCGTACCCATGCCATGCACCGGCGGCAGGCCAAGGCTCGTGAGGCACCGTTCCCAGTTCGGGCGCTGCTCCGGATTGTCGGCAATATTGGACACCGGCCCGCGCGAGGATTCCTTCCGCGCGTCCGCCGTATAGGGCAGCTTGCCGTCTGCGGGCAGCACGACAGAACGCGTACGTCGCTCGCCGCGCACGATCGGCAACCCGTCCGTCGCCTTCATCAGCTCGGGCACTTCCGGATCTAGGCTGCGATCCAGCGCATTGCCGATCCCGTTAGCGGCCGCCGACGCCATCTGCCGTGCCGCCGCTTCCGACAGCACCAGCATCGGCGCCTGGGGCGACGCTTCCATGAGGATCACGAAATTCTGCGTCCACACGCCCTCGAAACTTGGATTTCCGAATGACGTTCGCGGCGCGCGGTAGTCACTTGCCGCAGCAACGCTCGGCGTCGCGGATGCCGGTTGCGCGTGCGCCAGTGGCGCGAGGAACGATGCCGGTACAATGATGGAGGCAATCATGCAGGCGATAGGGTTTTGACGGGTCATGGGGGGAACGACCTCTTTATTTGTTATCGAAAATCGATAACACAAAAGCATGTCTCGGGCAACCGGACATCTGTGCTTGTCCTCGACACCGGGCTGATCGCGCATTCTTCCAAAAAAAGCCCAGGGATGGCGCTCGGCTTCAAAAAACCGCCTGGGGTGCGGAACCGGTACCGAACCGGCGAACTTCATCGATCTGCACCAGCCGCCGATAGTGAACGCTCGCAATATTGACGGTCATGGTCACTGCATCCGACCTGCCCGTCTATCGCTCCACGGCTCATCGCAAGGCGGTGATGCAGTACATCGGCTCAACGTTGGTCCCATCCGCCGTCGGTTTCGCGGTTCTCGCGCCGCTAGCGGGGCTCGTCCTGATCTTGGGCAGCACGGTCGTCGCGATGATCTGCAATGCAGTTTCCAACGGCGGCGATAGCGTTGGCCCTGCGCTCGCCGTCATCTGGGACAGGCTGGTCGCCGCCTATCTTGCCTCCGCCATCGCGGCAGGTATCACCGGCGTTTGGGTCGCCCTGCTCTCACCGTTCGCGACAGATAATCCGCGCTACTACATCGGCGGGGCGATCGTGGGTATGCTCACCACCAACCTGTTAGTCTCGGTCCCCGCTGACACAACGGCCCTCTTCGGGGGCCCGCTTTTCCTGGCGCTCGTCGGCGCCGTCTCCGCTTTCTTGTGCGCCTGGCTCCTGCAGGACGCCGTCCTGAAGCGCGAAGACGCCCGCCGCGACCACCTCTCCCGCAAACGCGCCGAACGCCTCGCGAAGGAGCGCGCCAAAGCCTGATCGTCCTCCAGCAGCTTCCTACATTTGCAGGACTGAGGCCGTGCAGGACCGGGGCGACGAAAAACTCTTCCTCTGTGATCTCAACCACTTGCGCTAAATTTATGGTGGATCGGCGTGTCGCAAACCGGCCGGGCTCCTGAGCCCCGTACAATCAGCCGCATGACTCGAACATAAACGCGCACAAACGGAGTGATTGCCCCATCAAGTCGCCAGGCTTTGCTGGAGGCCATGCTGCGCGTGTTTGCCTGGCTCGTGTCCAACGTCGGATCGATGTGCCGGCCGATCATCAACCAACGCAACCGTGAGTGGTACACGGATGAGGCGGACGAGTTTCAGCTCCCGACATCGACCGACATTCAAGAAGAATCCATGTCGCATTGCTCCCTCACCCAAGTCGAGGGAGGTGGATCACCGCGCCTTCGAGGCGAAACGGGGACAGCCCCTGCTCCCTATTAATCGTCCCTATCATTCCCGGCGACGGCGCGCAGCGCCGCAGACCCGGAACCTAGGGGGGACGCACACCGCCATAAAAGCGGACGGATTCGGGGTTCCCGCTTTCGCTGGAATAAAAGAGGTGTTGGCGCCAAAACAGCCTGACCTAACTCAGGCCAGCATCTGTTACACGAACCCCGGCCCACCCCCCGCAGGGATAGCGCCCTCAAGCCTGCGCCACGAAATCTCCGCTCGCCCCGCCCGACTTCGCCAGCAACCGCACGCCCTCAATCTGCATCGCGCGGTCGACTGCCTTGAGCATGTCATAGATCGTGAGGCACGCCACCGACACCGCCGTCAGCGCCTCCATCTCGACCCCAGTCGGCCCCATCGTCACAACTTCCGCGACCACGCCAATCCCCGCACCATTCTCCAACTCATCCGCCCGAACCTTCACGCTGGAGATCGCCAGCGGATGACACATCGGGATCAGATCGGACGTCTTCTTCGCCGCCATCACCCCTGCAATCTCCGCCGTCGCCCGCACATCGCCCTTGCCGCCCTTCGACCGCGCCAGATCCAGCGCCACCGCCGACATCAGCACGCGCCCTTCGGCCCGCGCGATCCGCTTTGTGCTCGCCTTGTCGGACACGTCCACCATGCGGGCCCGTCCGTCCGCGTCGATATGGGTCAGCTTGTCGGCCATGGTCATCCTCACTTGCTCCGCTATTCTGCTACAACGACAACGAAAAGGACACCCGATGATCCGAATGGCCACCGTCGAGCAGGCGCTCGCCCTGATCGCCGAACAGGCCAGCGCACGTGTCATTGCCCCCGAGACGATTCCCCTCGCCGCCGCCTATGGCCGCGTCCTGGCCGAAGCGGTTGTAGCTGAAGTCTCCCAGCCTGCCGCCGACGTCTCCGCCATGGACGGCTACGCTGTCCACCTCGCCGACATGAAGATGGGCGCTTCCCTGAAAGTCACCGGCGAATCGCGCGCTGGCGTCCCCTTCATCGGCAGCCTCTCCACTGGCGAAGCCGTCCGCATCTTTACCGGCGCCCACATTCCACCGGGCGCAAACCACATCTTAATACAGGAAGACGCGAAGCGCGAAGCCGACACAGTCATTGTGACCTTCGAACAACCGAAGCCAGAAAACATCCGCCGCATGGGCATGGACTTCGCGAAGGGTGCCGTCCTCGTACCTGTGGGCCATATGATGACCGAAGGCGCGATCTCGCTCGCCGCAGCCGGCAACAATGCTCGCGTAATCGTCCGCAGGGCGCCGCGCATCGGCGTGCTCGCCAACGGCGACGAACTCGCCGAGGCTGGCAGCGACCTCTCACTCGGACAGGTGGTCAACTCCATCCAGCCCGCACTTCTCGCCCTCATCCGCCGCTGGGGCGCCGACGCCGTCGACCTCGGCGTTACGCAGGATACAGAGGAGGACGTCCGCAAGCGCCTGTCCACTCCGTGCGATGTCATCGTCTCGATCGGCGGCGCATCGGTCGGCGACTACGATGTCGTCCGCTCAGCCTTCGCCGCAGACGGGTTCATTCCTGTGTTCGAGAAAGTCGCCGTGAAACCCGGCAAGCCCACCTGGTTCTCGGCACGCGAAAGCACACTCGCCCTCGGCCTCCCCGGCAATCCCGCCGCTGCGATGGTGACCTCGCAACTTTTCCTCCGCCCCCTCATCGCCGCGCTCACCGCAGCGACCCGAGCCGATCCCGCCCCCCAACGCGCCCATACCCAATCACGACTTCCGGCCACCAGCGCTCGCGAGGAGTACCTCCGCGCGGTTTTGACGCTCGACGCCGAAGGTCGCGCTCAAATCCGCGCGGCCGAGAACCAGGACTCATCGATGCTCTCACCCTTCCTCACCGCTAACGCCCTCATCCGCCGCCCGATCAAATCCCACGCCGCCCAGCCCGGCGACCTTGTCGACATCGTGATGCTGAAATGACGGCTGACATTGGCTGGCTTGCCAGGCCGAAGCTCGCAAAGCGAGCGCAGGGTGGTACGGGCGGCCGGAATCGAACCGGCACGAGCCTTGCGGCCCAACAGATTTTAAGTCTGGTGCGTCTACCAGTTCCGCCACGCCCGCGCGCCGCCCTGTTCAGGCTGATTGCGAGCCAAATTGCAAGCCTGCTTCACCCTTTTGCATCCGGCCGCCGGGGACGCTAGCATGCGCAACATGATGCTTCGCTCCGCCTGTCTCGCCGCCATCCTCGCCTTTGCGGCAGCGCCCGCGACGGCGCAGCAGCAGTATCCGGATCAATCGCAGGACGAGATCCCAGCTGTCTCCGCACCGATCAACCTGTTGGCCGATCTCGCCGAAGTCCTTGGTCGCGCCCATGCCGTGCGGACGCTTTGTAATGGCGACCAGGATTCAACCTGGCGTTCCTACATGCTGAACCTGATGGCCTATGAGGCAGGCTCCGGTGATCGCCGCGCCGCCATGACCGATGCGTTCAATCGCGGCTATCGCGGCCAGAACCGCGAGACGTCCTCATGCACGGCAGCCACGCCCGCCATCGAGGCTTCTATCGCCCGGCGCGGCAGGGAACTTTCCGACCAGATCGCGCGCGGCTACCTACACTAGGCCGGCCAATACTTGACGAACCAGGCCAGCGTCTCTGTTTTGTTCGCTTAGCGGCAAACTAAGCTTTCGACTTCAACGGAGTCGTTAAGAAACCCGTGCATAGTCCTAACCTTTAGCCCGGGGATCGAGCCCATAGTCGAGCGACTCGCCACTACGCTGTTTAGCGTGCCACCGAAGCCGTTGCCGCCGGGTCGTCGCTTCGGCAGCGCTCGCGCCGTTGTGGTGGCTCTATTTAGCGGTAGGCTACGTCAGCGCTTCTATTCAGACGTCACCCACTTTAGCGATGCTCCCGATGCAGCGCGACAGGTTGCGGCAGGCTATGTTTGCCTCGCAATGACTGCGCTCTTGCTGGTAGGCGCGGTTGCGACATTTCTGGCGTACCCGGCGTCGCAGATTGTACCCCTTATCTTCCTTCTCAACACGGGCGTGGCCTATCTTGCGTTCTCGCGTATCGTCCACAGACGCGATCCGCGTCGCTTGATCGACCTGTTTCTCCCGCTCTACTTCGCGACAGCGATGATCGTGCAGTACAATCAATCGAGTATTGTCGCGCCGATTGTCGTGACATTCCCCGTCATGGCCGGGATCGCCGCATTCCATCAGTGTCCGCATATGCGGAGCGTCACCATTGCCATCGGTTCTGTCGCAGTCGGCTTCTGCCTGGTTTCAGCGCTCGGATTCATCGGTGTTCCGGCGACGCAGACGATGATTGCGCGTACCGTAATGATATTCGGAGGCCTGTTGGCGACAACGGCGGCGCTCTCTGGCGTCGCTGTCATGGAAATCCTCGCGCGCGATTACACGCATGACCAGTTAAGGCAGACGAACGATGACTTTGGGGATAGCGCATTGCGGGCCGGCACTGCACTTGAATCCGCGCGGGTCGGACTGTGGGACGTGCCAGATGCCGCTCGTCAACGCTTTCTGGTGACAGACAGTTTTCGCGCCATCACCGGATACACCGGCGAAGAGTTCGATCAGGTATTCGGAGATCTCGAGAAATTCGTGCACCCGGATGACGTCAAGGCGCTGCGCGATGCGTTTGCGGTTGGCCGCGAGCGGATGTCCCGCATACGCGTCGACTTTCGCCTGCTGACCAAGACACGGGGATATCGTTGGTTCTCAGCACGCGCGCGCTATCTTCCGAACCCGGACGGAACCGCACGCATCTCCGGCTCACTCCAGGACATCAACGCGGTCAAGGCGGCAGAAGAAGCCATGCGCGCCAGCCGTGATCATGCGCGGGCGGCCAACAAGGCCAAATCTGACTTCATCGGCGTCATGAGCCATGAAGTTCGTACTCCGCTCAATGCAATTCTCGGCGGCGTCGAAGTGCTGAAGCGTGGGCGACACGATAGCGAGACCACCGAGATGGTCAGCCTGATCGATGATGCCGGGCTTGGCCTTCTGGCCATCGTCAACGACCTGCTCGATGTCACGCGCATCGACGCCGGCAAGATGGTGATCACGCGCGAGCCGCTGGACCTGACGACCGCCATTACGCGGACCGTCGAGTTTTGGGGTGCGCAGGCGCGCGAGAAAGGTCTCGACCTGTCGATCGATTGCACTGAGGCCGCAGACCTTCCAATGCTGATGCTAGATGCTGGCCGCGTCCGCCAGATTGTCGGCAACCTGCTCTCCAACGCGATCAAGTTCGCGGACAGCGGGACGATCAGGACTAGGGTTTCCGCGTTCGAGGGCCAGGACGACCGCATCGATATCGCCATCAGCGTTATCGACACCGGCCCCGGCGTTCCCGATGCCTTCGCTGAATCCATTTTCTCGGCGTTCGAACAGGCTCCGGGCGCATCCAGTCGCGGCGGCGCCGGACTCGGCCTCTTCATTTCACGTCGGCTGGCGCAGATGATGGGCGGCGACCTGACGCTAGAGCCTGGGCGCGCCAGTGGCGCGCACTTCCGTCTGAACTTGAGCGCCACGCGCGCCGATCCGTCGATGGAGATACCCACGTCCGACGAAATCGATGAATCGAGCTGGCAGGGCCTGCGCATTCTCTGTGTCGATGACAACGACAAGAACCGGCGCATCGCAGAACTCCTGCTCGGCAAGCTTGGTCTCGACGTGACGCTTTGTGCTTCCGGGAGTGAGGCGCTCGACATCTGTTCAACACGGGCGTTCGATCTTATCCTGATGGACATTGTGATGCCGGACATGGGCGGACTGGAAGTTCTGCAACGCCTGCGCGCAGATACTCAAAGCCTCAATCGCACGACACCTGCGATCGCGCTCACAGCCAAGATTTCTCAGGACGACGTCGAGTCCTACATGAAGGGTGGATTCGCAGGCGTCTCCCCAAAGCCGATTGCTGTCGCCGCGCTCGCCAGTGAGATTTCGCGAATAATCGTCACACGCTCACGCGAAATCACCTGAGGCCAGCCCGGTTCTGGTTCAGGCGATCATGCAGGCAATGAGGTGCGGACCGCGTGTCGCCACGGCCCGGCCGAGCGCATCGTTGAATTGGGCGCAGGTCGAAACACGCTCCGCACCGACGCCAAGGCTTTCCGACAGCTTCACCCAGTCGATCTCCGGATTGCCCAGGCTCAACATGCTGTCCGCCGCCGGCCCGGGATTGCCGGCGCCTGTGCGCGACAGCTCGATCTTCAGGATGCGGTAGGAGTGGTTCACGAATACGATGACGACTACGTCGAGATTTTCGCGCGCCATCGTCCAAAGCGCCTGTACCGTGTACATGCCCGCGCCATCGCCCGCGAGACAGACTGTCTTCACGTCAGGCCGCGCCACCGCTGCGCCGACAGCCACGGGCATCCCCTGCCCGATGGCGCCGCCGGTGTGGCCCAGCCACTCATGCCGCGCCGCCGCGGACATCGCCTGATAGATCGGCAGGGATGACGTGACGCCATCGTCCGAGATCAGCGCGCCTTCGGGCAACAGCGCTGCGAGCGAAAGGCCGATCGCATGCGGATTGAACTTGTCGCCCGTCGCCGGCGCCGGCCGCGTCCAGTTCGACGTAGGCGGCGATACCGGAGCATCGAGCCAGTCCGCAAGCCGGGAAATCGCGTCCATGCTATCTGTATCCGGTCCGCCCAGAGTCAGTGTGCGCGCGCCCTTCGGCGTGAATGCGCCCGGCGTGTTGGGATAGGCGAAGAAAGCAACCGGCGGCTTGGTGCCCGCGATGAGCAACAGGTCGGTCCCGGCGAATGTCTCAACCGCGATCTCCGCGAAATACGGCAGGCGCGCTGCATCATAGAGTCCGCCGCCGCGAATATGACGCGCCATGAAAGTGTCCGTGATCACGCGCACGCCTTGCGCCTCGATCCGCCGCAACATATCCGCTCCACCCGTATGCAGAGCCGTGCCATTGACCAGGATCGTCGGCTGCTTCGCCTTGGTGATCGCGCGGCCCGCTTCCTCGATCACATCATCGCTGGCGATTTTCAGGCATGAGCGCTTGCCGCCTTCCGCGCGCGACGCGCCGCTCGTCCACGCGACGTCTGCCGGCATGATCAGCGACACTGGCCCCGGCGGCGGACCATAGCTCGCCTCAAACGCCTCGACGGCCAGCTTGCCCGCCTCGCCGACCGTATCCACCGATTTCAGCCAGCGCGAATTCGGTCCCGCCAGACCGGCAATGTCGGACGTCAGCGGCGCATCGTATTGCCGGTGCGTCACCGCATGATCGCCGATCAGGTTGACCATCGGCACGAAGGCGCGCTTGGCGTTGTGGATGTTAGCGCCGGCATTGAGATAACCCGGACCGAGGTGAAGCAACGTCAAAGCAGGCACGCCCGTCATGCGCGCATAGCCATCGGCCGCCCCGGTCGCGACGCCCTCGAACAGGCACAGCACGCTGCGTATGCGCGGCTCACGATCGAGCGCCGTCACCAGATGCATCTCGCTCGTGCCCGGATTGGCGAAGCACGCGGCGACACCGCAATCCGCCAGCGACCCGATGATCGCCTCCGCGCCCGTCATGCTTCCAGAGTTCGCCGTACGCTTCGTGTATGTCATGTCCGCCTCGCAAGTTGCGCGGACCCTATCGGGCGTCCCTTGCGTGGCAAAGCGCAAAAAAGCCGGCTCTGACTGACGGAACCGGCAGTTATGCTGCGCGCGTCGGGGAGAGGCGGCGACGTCTCTGCGCGCTGAGTGTTCAAGGCCGGGCCTGTTGGGAGGCGGTCGGACCCGTTCTCGCCTTGGCACAGCCTTGGCGACCCTGACGTTGGTTGAACGAATGATATGGCCCGCCCGGTCTCACGACCGGGGTCACAAACAATTTGATCTATGTACACGACTGTCGCAGGGCTCGGCGCGGTTCAGGCGCTAGGTTTGATTTCCGCCGCAGCCTCGGGAAACAGGCTCGCCCCACAGCGCTTGCAGTGCGCCGCATCGCGCTCGTGCAGCGCCAGCGTGCAGGCCGGACACTCGTGACGCAGCTTGTCACCGATGGCGATAGCGCGGATCAGCTGCAGGAACAGGCTGACGCCCAGCACCATCATCACAATGGACAGCCATCTCCCGAATGTTCCCTGCATGGTGATATCGCCGAAGCCCGTCGTGGTCAGCGTGCTCAGCGTGAAATAAAGCGCGTCGAGATAGGTCGAGATATTCTCGTTCCGCCCTGACTGGTCGACGAACACGAAGGCCGTCACGATGAACACGAAGACGAGGAGGTTCACCACCTTCGACACGACGAACGAATTGTAGTTCAGCCATTTCGAGAACGAATGGCGCTGGTCGAGAAACTCGAAGGCCCGCACCAGCCGCACGACACGGAACACGCGCAAAAACACCATGTTCTGGGCGAGGAACGGCACGAGCATCGTCGCGGCCACCACAAGATCCGCAAGGTTGGTCGGCCGCAGGAAGAAGCGCAGCTTGTGACGTTCGATGTAGAGGCGAGCGAACACATCTAGCGTGATGATCCCGGCAATCGCGATATCGACGAAGAACCAGAAGCCCGTCGTTTCCGGGTCGCCCTGATGCCACGACACAACCGGGTGGAACAGGAACAGCGCGATCGTCACGAGGTCGAACGCCAGCATCGACCAGCGGAACACGGACGGCCATTTGCCATGGCCCGAATAGAGCCAGAACAGCGTCCGGTTCAGCCCCTTGCGATGTTCCTTCATATCAGGCGTGCGCCAGCGTTTCGATGAACTTCACCGGCTCGCCAGTTCCCGGCGCGACCAGCCCGCCATCGCACATCACCATCGTACCCCGGATGAAAGTGGCCACCGGCCAACCCTTGGCTTCCATGCCGTCATAGGGCGTCCAGCCGCAGCGCGATGCGGACCATTCATGGGTGATCGTCTTGCGGGCATTCAGGTCCACGACCGTGAAATCCGCATCATACCCGCGTGCAATACGGCCCTTGCCGGCTATGCCGAACACGCGTTGCGGTCCCGCGCTGGTGAGTTCGATGAAGCGCTCGAGGCTCAGCTTGCCGTTGGCCACATGGGTCAGCATAACCGGTACAATCGTTTGCACACCGGGCATACCGGCGGGGGACGCTGGATAGGGCCGTGACTTCTCTTCTTTCGTATGCGGCGCGTGATCGGAACCGATCAGATCCGGAATGCCCTGGTTCACGGCCCGCCACAGCGCGGCGCGATGGCGCTCCTCACGGATCGGCGGGTTCATCTGAGCATAGCCCTTGAGGCGGATGTAATCGTCCGGCGCCACCAGCGTCAGATGCTGTGGCGTCACTTCAACCGTCGCGATGTCCTTGTTGGCGGCGAGGATCTCCATCTCCTCTTCCGTCGTCACATGCAGCACGTGGATCCGCTTGCCCGTCTTGCGGGCCAGCCGCAGCAGGCGCTTGGTCGACATGATGGCGGCCTCGGCGTCGCGCACTTCGCAATGCGAGGTCCAGTCGCCCTGCCGCGCCAGCTTCTTGCGCTCCAGCAGCCGGTATTCGTCTTCGGAGTGGAATGCCGCGCGGCGCGAGATCGCGTTGAGCACACGCTCCACGCCCTCATCGTCCTCGACCAGCAACTGTCCGGTGCTGGCGCCCATGAACACCTTGACGCCGCACACGCCGTGCATGCGCTCCATGATCGGAAGCAGGTCCGTATTGTCGTGTGTCGCGCCGGCATAAAAGGCGTGATCCGTGTGCATCCGCCCTTTGGCGCGCGACAGCTTGTCCAGCATCATGTCGGGCGAGGTGGTGGACGGGTCGGTGTTCGGCATCTCGAAAACGGCGGTGACGCCGCCAAGCACAGCCGAACGCGAGCCCGACTCGAGGTCTTCTTTCCACTCCAGGCCCGGCTCGCGGAAATGGACCTGCGTGTCGATGACGCCGGGCAGCACGTGCAGGCCTTTTGCCTCGAATACTTCGCCAGCCTGATTGGCCTCGAACGACCCGATCTCCATGATCTTGCCGCCGGACACGGCGACATCAGCGGGCATTATGCCGCCCGGCGTCGCAACGTTGCCGCCCTTGATGATGAGGTCGAAAGTCTGGGGCATGGAAAGGCTCCGGAATTCACCGGCTATATGGACCCGGACCGCAAATTGTCCAAGCCGCTCATCTGTGGGCTGGAATCAGAAGGGCGGCCGACAGGCCGCCCCTCCTACACCACCCGCGCCTTTGCCGGCGTCTATCGGACATCTCTGCACGCGGGACAGGGCTATGCCCGGTCCCGTCGTATCAGGTGTCCAGTTCGTCGTGATACATATCGCCCATCAGCGTGCCTTCGCCCGCCTTGAGAACCTTGAAGAGCCAGGCAAGTATGGCGACCGCAATGACCGCCCACTGCAGCGCAGGATTCTGCGCCACTTCCACCATCTCGTCCCACATGTCCCGCTGTTCTCCCGCGACTTGAGATCACCATAGCCGATGCAAATTAACGAAGCCTCTCGCAAAGATTTAGCAGTGGTAAGCAACGCAATTTTTATGAGAGAGGCAGCGGCCTTTTTGGCCTGGGACCGCATGTCGCGGCAGCGTTCTGCTCAGGTCGAACGCGGCAGTGAGCCTCCCGTTCCTCTTGCCGCCCAAACCAATTCGATGGCAGTTGGCCAGCCATGACGCGCGGCGGGTCCAGCAATCGAACAGGCGGCACATCGCAGGGTGCGCCACGCGCCTGGCAGCGTATGCTGTCGGGCCGCAGGCTTGATCTGCTCGACCCTTCTCCGCTCGACATCGAGATCGAGGATATTGCGCACGGCCTTGCCCGCGTGGCGCGCTGGAACGGCCAGACCAAGGGCGACCAGCCATTCTCCGTGGCGCAGCATTCGGTGATGGTCGAGGACTTAGTCGTGCATGTCTGGCCGCAAGCCTCGGCAGCCGACAGACTCGGCGCGCTGCTCCACGATGCGCCGGAATACGTGATCGGCGACATGATCTCGCCGTTCAAGAATGCGCTGGGCGTCGACTACCGCCAGTTCGAAGCGCGACTGGAAGCCGCCATCCGGATTCGCTTCGGCCTGCCGCCAAAAATGTCGCCCGAACTCAAGGCCCGCATAAAGCAGGCCGACCAGTCCGCCGCTTTCTTCGAAGCCACCCGCCTCGCCGGCTTCGATGTCGACGAGGCCCTCGATTTCTTCGGCGCCCCGCCCCCCGGCACGGCGCCCGACATGACCGCTCTCTCGCCAACACACGCCCAGGCCCAGTTTCTGGATCGCTTTGCTGCGCTGCAAGCGGAGATGGATGCCGGAAGGTAGGCCGGCGCTCACCAAATCGATTCCGTTTGTCGCAAACCCGACCTAGTCTCTCCCCATGACCATCTGGATCTGCTCCCTCGACGCTGCCCCGCAGCTTGTCCGCCAACTGCGGCCGTCGCGGGTCGTGAGCCTGCTGAGCCCCTACGACACCTTTCCGTCCTTCGAGGGGTTCGGCAGCGACCTGCACCTGCAGGTGCCGATCCACGACATCGTCGACGATGTGGGTGACTGGCGCGCGCCGGACCTCTCAGACGCCGAAAGCGTCATCAAGTTCGTACAGCCATGGAACCGCGCCGCCCCCATGCTGATCCACTGCTGGGCCGGTATTTCCCGCTCCACCGCCAGCGCCTTCATCACGGCCTGCCTGCACAACCCGGAAGCCGACGAGCGGGAGATCGCCGCCGCCATCCGCGACGCCTCGCCGACCGCATCCCCCAACCGCCGGCTCGTGGCCCACGCCGACGTCCTGCTCGGCCGAAATGGGCGGATGAACCGCGCCGTGGACTCCATCGGCCGGGGATCCGCCGCCATGGAGGCCGAGGCCTTCTCCATCCCGTCGATCTTCGCTGCAGCGCGCGGATCATGACGGCGACGCCCATCGCCGTCGGCCTCTCCGCCGTCATCGTCGCTGCCGATGGCAAGGCCCCCTATGCGCTGACGACGCGCCATGCCGACGGCACAGCCGGCCTGCCACACGGACGCTTCGACCCCAGTGGCCACCGCACCTTCGAACTCGGCCTGCGTGACTGGGTCCACGCCCAGACCGGTTTCGAGCCGGGCTATGTCGAACAGCTCTACACATTCGGCGATCTCGGCCGCGAACTCCCGCAAGCCGATCTGGGCGACGCCCCCTCTGGCGCCCGCCTGATCTCTGTCGGCTATCTCGGCCTCACGCCTGAGCGCACCGACATCTCGGCCTTCGACGCCGTCTGGCGCGACTGGCACCGCCACTTCCCGTGGGAGGACCATCGCCAGGGCCGGCCCGCGCTCATCGCCCAAGCCATCGTCCCCGCCCTGCTCGCCTGGGCAGATACGGACGGCCAAGAATCGGCAGCCCGCCTGTCACGCATCCAACTCGCCTTCGGCCTCGACGACCAACCATGGATCGAAGAACGCACGCTGGAGCGCTACGAACTTATCTACGAAGCTGGCCTCGCGCCCGAGTCCGCGCGCGACAGCGGCCACAAAGCCTTGAACGCGCCTTCAGCCGCGTTGGGGGAGCCGATGATCTCCGACCACCGCCGCATCCTCGCCACCGCCATCGGCCGCCTTCGCGGCAAGATCAAATACCGACCGGTCGTGTTCGAGCTGATGCCGGAGCGCTTCACGCTTCTGGATTTGCAGAAGGTCGTGGAGTCGATCCTCGGCCTGCCGCTCCACAAGCAGAACTTCCGCCGCTCGCTCGACCGCTCCGGGCTTGTGGTGGGTCTGGGCCAGTTCACGCAGGCAACTGGCGGCCGCCCCGCCGAACTCTTCCGCTTCCGCCGCGAAGCCCTGCGCGAAGGCCACCTATCCGGCGTCCAGACGCCCAGAGGCTAGAAAGCGGCTAGAAATCCAGCCGCAGCGAAGTCTGGAATACCGTCTGGATATCGCGCGCTGACAGTCCAGCATCGATCCGCTGCGGCCGTGCGCTGTCGATCCGCATCAGCTCCATTCGGCCCATGATGCGGTCGGTCAGTTGCTTGCCCAACGCGAATGTCACCGCAGAGCCTGTCTCGTTCTCATTGTCGATCGCAACGAATGTCTGGTCGTCGACCTGAAAATCGTCATAGCGCGCAGCCAGCTCGTAGTCGCCGACCTCCCACGCGCCCAGCAGGTAGAAAGCCGAGAACTCAGTGTCGATGACCACCGCCGGCATGTACCAGCCCGACTTGGTCTCGCCGGTCAGGTATTGCGACAGCACATGCACGCCGGGCATCGGATCGAACGTCAGGCCGAAATTCGTGAAGCGTGTTTCCCAGCCCCACTGCCCGCCATCCAGCGCCATGCGGTCGCCGGCATTGTCGTAGTGGAACATCGAAACAGAGAAGCCGTCTTTGCCATCATAGCGAAGCTGACCATAGAATCCTACGCGACTGTCGAGCTCCAGCATCGACTTCGAGAAATTGTCCTGCGGCTGGAAGATGGCATTGCGCGCCGGCGCATTCTCCGGGATGGCGAACGAGCCGAACACCATTGCTTCCTCGTCGTGCAGCGCCCAGCCGCGAAACGCGATTAGCGTGCCCGCCGTGTCATCATAACCGAATGCCGACGCGGTGAACGAAAGGTCGCCATCGCCCAGCGACTGCCTGATTGTACCTTCAACGCCGAGCACCTTGATTTCTTCACCGATCCACGTGTTGATCGCGGAAGGCGTGATTGAGTGATAGGTCGACCAGGCGTACTCGTCGTGCTCCAGCGAAATCTGCGGATAGAAAACGCCCGCCTTGCCCGAAATCCGAGGTCCCGCGCCAAATGGCGCACGCATCGAAACGTAGGCTTCCACGATGTCGACGGCATGGTCCGCGCCGGATTGGTACTGCAGGTGGACGTTTGCGCCCAGCGTCTCGGAAAAGCGCGGGTGCCAGACCAGTGAGGCTTCTGCTACTTCAACGCGCGCGGTTGGCTCGCCCTCGCTATCGCCGCCGTATCGCGCCTTGCCGAAATCGCCCTGGAGCCAGCTCGACTGCCCGTCGGCCACCGCGCCGCGGACATCGACATAGCCAGACACATCCTCCGCAACCTGTGCGAATGCCGGCGTACACGCACCGCACGCAGCCAGGCCAATTGCGAGTTTTCGAGGGACGTTCATCCCAACCATGAAACGAACGTGCGCTCAGCCCATTAAGGACGAGCAAAGTCGCGAGTGCTGTTTAGAGATTCCCACTCGACGGCATGACGGTTTTATGAGAGCCTAGTTATGCTCAAGTTGAGCTTAAGTGGTCGCCCAGATAGGTCTTTTTCTTGAAAGGCATCTTTTTGGGCCCAACTTATGCTCAAATTGAGCACAAAGGCGATACCCCGCCCTTGTCGGAGCTGGAGGGACCAAGATGGCCCGTGTTATCGAATTCGGACCCGGCTGCGATATCCCCGCCGCCCGCCGCCGCCCCACCGCCGCCGAAAAGCGTGGCCTCGCCTATGACGCGGAGGTCAAATCCGGCGTCGACCATCTCTACGAGAAGGTGAAGGACTTCGTGACGCCCATGGAGTGGCCCGCGATCGCCCCCTTTGTCTTCCACATCAACAAGCTGAAGAAGGCGAAGAACGCCGTCATCCTCGCGCACAACTACATGACCCCGGACGTGTTCCAACTCGTCGGCGACTTCCGCGGCGACAGTCTTCAGCTGGCGCGGGAAGCTGCCCGCACGGACGCTACGGTTATCGTGCAGGCTGGCGTGCATTTCATGGCCGAAACCTCGAAAATCCTGTGTCCGGACAAGACGGTGCTGATCCCCGACACCCGCGCCGGCTGCTCGCTCGCAGCCTCGATCACGGGTGCCGATGTGCGCTTGATCCGCCAGCGTTACCCGGGCCTGCCGATCGTCACCTATGTGAACACTACGGCCGACGTGAAGGCAGAGTGCGACATCACCTGTACCTCGTCGAACGCCACCCAGGTGGTGGAACACGTGGCGAAGGAATGGGGCGTCGACACCGTGATCATGGTTCCCGACGAGTTTCTCGCCAGGAACGTGGCCGCCAACACCGACATCAGGGTCATCGCCTGGGAGGGTCATTGCGAGGTCCACGAGAAGTTCTCGGGCGAGGATGTGCGCCAGATTCGTGAGGCACATCCGGGCGCGATTGTGCTCGCCCACCCGGAATGTCCACCGGATGTCCTTGAAGAAGCCGATTTTGCGGGGTCAACATCGGCCCTGTCGAGCCATGTGAAGGAATCAGGCGCCCGGAAGGTCGTCCTCCTCACCGAATGTTCGATGAGCGATAACGTCGCCGCGGACAATCCCGGCGTGGAGTTTGTTAAACCATGCAACCTGTGCCCGCACATGAAGCGCATCTCGCTGGAGAACATTTACGACGCGCTGGTCACGATGAAGCACGAGGTCACCGTCCCGGAGGATGTGAGGGTTCGGGCGAAAGCGGCGATCGACGCGATGCTGGCGCTGGGGCCGCCCTCACGCGCGCCGAAGTTCAAGGTGGGCGCGGGCGTCCACGTTCCTGTAGAACTGATATGAAATGCACCCGGCCGCTCCGCCGTCTCGCCGCAATTTTCGGCTGCACGGTCGTGCTCAGCGCGGCCATGCCTGCGTTCGCGGATGACGTTGCCGGCGACTGGCTGTTCGACACCTCCAAGTTTGCCGACAATGACTGCCAGATTTCTGGCCGCATCACCTTCACCCAGACGCCAGTGAAGAACACCTACACCTGCGTGTTCGAGAGCGAGCAGATCTGCGGCAAGATCAACGGCAATCTCTACATCAAGGTGCGCCAGAAATGCACGGCGCAGCGCATCGGCAAGCAGGTGGCGGTGAAGTCGGAGGTCGACAAGATTCTCGATCGCCGTCCGAAGATTCCGTATCCCGAGGACTATTACCTCGCCGACAATTTCATCGTTCAGCTCTCCAACAACAAGTCTGAGATGAATGGCTCGCACTATGACGAACAGCGTCAGCTGAAGGCGCGCTTCTGGCGCGATGTCGAGCTGATCGGATAGATGACGATGGCGAGGACGAGATGAAGCACGCGGTTTCGTTCGGCGCCCTCGTCAGCATCTTGTTGGTATGCACAAACATCATGCCCGTGAGCGCTGAACCGCCTGCTCACTCGCCCGTGGGCGAGTGGGGGTTCAAGACAAGCACGATGAAAGAGGGCTGCACGCTCTCCGGTTCGATGACCATCACGCGCAAGGCAGACAAGACAATGGCTTGCACGTTCAAAGCCTTGTGGGCATGCACGCAAGTCATGCCGCGTACTGTCGAGACCGACCAGACCTGCACAGCGAAGCAGAGCGGCAGCGGCGTCACCATCGCCAGCAAGATCGCGAAGATCGGCAAGGTCACACCCGACAGCTCGGCCGACTTCATGCGCGCCAACTACGCGGCAGACCACTTCCAGGTGAAGATCGACTCGACCGGCGACCGCATGGATGGCCTGTTCCACTCCTATGGCCAGGCGTCTGTGATTTTCCGCAGACATCTCGAATTGATCGGCTGAGACGTGGCAAACCGTGACATTCTTATCGTCGGCGCTGGCCTCGCCGGGCTCTTCCTCGCGCTGAAGCTGGCCCCTCGCCGCTGCACCGTCATCGCGCTGGCGCCACTGGGACAAGCCGCAGCATCTGCTTGGGCGCAGGGTGGCCTTGCGGCCGCGCTGTCACCTCAAGACAATTCGGAGCTCCACGCCATCGACACGATTGCGGCGGGCGCCGGCATCGTCGACCCCGTCGTTGCCCGGCTGATTGCCGAGGAAGGCGCAAATCGCGTACGCGACCTGCTCGAACTTGGCGTGCCGTTCGACCGCACCGCCGATGGCGAACTCGCCCTGTCACTCGAAGCCGCCCACTCGCGCGCGCGCGTCGCGCGTGTCTCGGGCGATCTCGCGGGCAAGGCCATCATGGAATCGCTCACGTACGCCGTGGCTGCATCCGCCCATATCGAAGTGATCGAACGCGTGAAGGCTTTGGCGCTTTTGCAGGATGGCAACGGCCGGATCGCAGGCGTGCTCGCACAGGTTGCGGCCGAACAGTTCATCGAACTCCACGCGCGCGAGACCGTGCTTTGCGCGGGTGGGTCGGGCGGACTCTACGCCATCACCACTAACCCACGCTCATCGCAGGGCGACGCAATGGCGATGGCCTACACGGCTGGTGCGTTGATCGCCGATCCTGAATTCGTGCAGTTCCATCCAACCGCAATCGACATCGGCCGCGACCCTGCCCCCCTCGCCACCGAAGCCCTGCGCGGCGAAGGCGCCAAACTGGTCGATCGCAACGGCCGCGCCTTCATGGTGGACTACCACCGCCTCGCCGATCTCGCGCCCCGCGATGAAGTAGCTCGCGCCATTCACTCCGAGCGAGCTGCAGGTCGTGGCGCCTTCCTCGATTGCCGCGCGGCCATCGGCGCGCACTTCCCCGACCACTTCCCCACCGTGTTCGAAACCTGCCGCTCGGCTGGGATCGATCCACGCGAGCAAGCGATCCCCGTGGCCCCTGCGATGCACTACCACATGGGCGGCGTGGTCACGGATCTCTGGGCGCGCACCTCGCTCGAAGGCCTGTCGGCATGCGGCGAAACCGCCTCGACGGGGGCCCACGGCGCCAACCGCCTCGCCTCCAACTCCCTGCTCGAAGCCGTCGTGTTCGCCGAACGCGCCGCCCGCCGCCTCCGCGACTCCGACTTGCTGGAGGCAGGCGCCTCTTCTGCTGTCGCGCCGCCAGAACTCAACGAATTGTCGCTGGTCGAACTGCGCAAGCGCATGCACGGTCAGGTCGGCGTCGTGCGCGAGGCCGCTGGCCTCAGCGCCACACTCGACTGGATCGCGGCTGCGAAAATCAACGTCGGACAGGCCCGCGCGCTTGTCGCATCGCAGCTCATCACGGCTGGCGCCTTTGCCCGCAAGGAAAGTCGTGGTGGTCATTATCGTAGCGACTACCCTGCGCCTTTCGCACCCCATCGCACTTTTATGCGCAGGGGCGAGGACGGGCAGCCTATGATCCAGCATTCCGCAATCGCGGCCGGAGCCTGATGTGACAGATCATCTTCCAATTCCGCCCCTTCCCGATGTTGTGATCGAGCCGCTGGTGCGTCTGGCGCTTACGGAGGATTTCGGACGTGGCGGCGACATCACCACCGACGCGGTCATTCCCGCGTCCACGCGCATGAAGGCGGTGATGAGCGCGCGAGAGGCCGGCATTGCGGCTGGTTACGATGCCGCGCGCCTAGCGCTGCGTCTTGTCGATCCGCAAGCGACATGGACGACGCTAACGGAAGAAGGCGCAGCCTTTGCCAAGGGCGCGCGGCTCGTGCGCATCGAAGGCTCTGCGCGTTCCGTGCTGATGGCCGAGCGCGTGATGCTGAACTTCATCGGCCCGCTTTCGGGCGTCGCGACACTGACATCGAAGTTCGTCGCCGAGGCCGCCGGCACGAACGCCCGCATCACTTGCACGCGCAAGACGACGCCTGGATTTCGCTCGCTGGAGAAGCGCGCGGTGCGTCTTGGTGGCGGCGTCAATCACCGCCTTGGCCTCGATGATGCGATCCTGATCAAGGACAACCACATTGCTGCGGCTGGCGGTGTTACGCTGGCGATGAAACGCGCCCGCGCAGCCGTGGGTCATCTGCGGGCCATCGAGATCGAGGTCGATCGCCTCGCTCAGATCGAGGAGGCCCTGCCATTCAAGCCCGATGCGATCCTGCTCGACAACATGTCGACGGCGCTGCTGACCGAAGCGGTGGCGTTGATTGCCGGACGCGCGAGGACCGAAGCTTCAGGCGGGGTGCGCCTTGAGACGGTAAGAGCCATCGCGCAGACGGGCGTGGATTTCATCTCCGCAGGCGCACTGACGCACTCGGCGGTGAACCTGGATATCGGTCTCGATTACGAGGACTGAGGAGCCTATAGCGGCCGCGCGTCGACTGGTAGGAGCGGCGCTTTGGTGGGGATCGCCACCGGCGTTTTCGCATTCAGCGATATCGCGATCAGCGTGCCATCCGGCTCGATCTGGGCGGGCGGCAGGACGCCTTCGAGCCTATCAACGTCCGCGAACGCGGCGATAGACTCGTCGCGGTCGTGACGGGCAGCCAGCGCCATGCGGGCGTTGGACCATTCCTTCGTGGTCTTCGGGAAGCGATAGAAGATGTGCGTGCCGATCGACGCCGTCTCGACAAGGCTCGGCGCCCAGTAGGGGTTCACGTAATCCGTGTGGTAATGCGTGGCGTTGTTGGTGACCGGCGTGTTGAGGCCCAGCATTACGTGCAGCGCGACATTCTTGGCCCGGTCCCATGCGCCGCCATACGGCTTGTGGCGCACCGATCCATCGCAGGTGAAGGTGAACTGGCAGCCGGTATCGCGGTACTGTCCCTGATAGACGACTTCGCATATGGACTTCGGGAAGCGCGGGTCGCGCATGCGGTTCATCACCACTTCGGCGACCGCCATCTGGCCCAGCGGGTCTTCCGAGCGCGCTTCGTAGTAAACAGCGCGGGCGAGGCAATCGAGCTGTTTGTCCTGGCCTTTGAACGGGCCGAGGTCGTCCAGCGTGAAACTAATAAGGCCCTGCAACGCTTCGCTGTCACGGGCGCGGATCGTCAGGGCGCCGAGCAATTGGCCATTGGCCTCGTCCGTGAAGAGTGCAGCTTCCTGCGGGAGCGAGGCGGCATCGGCCCGCGCGCTGAACATGCCCGGGCGCAGGTCGGCGTGAACTTCATGCACGTCGGCGGCGATGGACTCGGCGAGCACGGCGGCTTCGTTGAGATAGGTTTCCTGAGCTTTCTGAGCGCCGAAGCGCTGGGCGACGACCGGGCCGCCAAAAGCGAAGAACGCAGCGCAAGCCCCGATCGTCAGCGCGCGCTGACGCGTTTGGCGTTTGTCGGCCTCCGACATGCTCGTCCACCACCTTGCGACAGCTTTTACAGCCGCCTTCAGGTGGACAAACATAGGTCCCAGAGCTTTCGAGAGCTTTAACACCCCGAGCTTCCCTTTACCTTCGTTAACCGACAATTCGGTTTGGGCGCCCGCGCGCGCCCGGAAGTGACACTCCAACCAACACCCCGTCGCCTTTTGTTCTTCTTGGCTTTGCGACGTCAGCCGCCCTATCGGGCCCTTTGTTACCGGGCAAGCTCGGAATGTTCTTGACTCAACCCCGGCAATTTGCGCGCCACCGGGGGGGGCCCGGTTCCGCTTCAACCAGCGGGCGAGCTGTTTACTTTTGGCGTTTACGAATTGCCCCTCTTTTCAACGACGTCCCGGCAGGACGCTCCTGGAAATAGGTCCCAGCGGCAGGAGGGCAACACCCCGCCTGGAATCCCTCTGACGCCGATTTGAAACGAAAATTCCGCCCGAACGTTGGGGAAACGCTCTCCTGTGGATAATTCATAGACTGTCCAGAGGAAGATGGCGCAGCCAAACGGTCAGTCTCGGATCAGCTCTCTGACCGCTCGGTTTCGGCGTCTGCTACTCTCATGAGACCTGCTTCAGATCAGCACCTAAGCGCGAGCTTTGCCGGCTTCCCAACGCCATCAGAAGTAGTCGAGACCCACCCAGACATGCCAGTCGTGCGTGCCGCCTTCGATATGCTCTTCAAGGTAGGCGACCCACCTCAACTCGGCGTCGTCATCACCCGTCTGGAAGAACGACACGGCGTCTAGCTGCTTCAACGCAGCGTCGTCCTGGACCGGAGCGAACGACTCGCGGTCCCATTCAGCGAGACATGCACCCAACGCGCCGGACTGCAGACCGTAATCGGCGCGGGCGGAGTCGAGCGAGTCATAAACCCATATGCACGCGTAGGTAGACGAGAGGTCCAACGTGATCTGGCAATCCTCGGCGCCGTTCAGCTTGAAGGTTGCCCCATAGATGTCATCGCTGGCTTCTTCGCCGGAGATCGAGTCGAAATCCTCCGTCGCGGCCTCCATCAGGTTCTGAACCTGCTGGCAGCTGATCTGTGCGTGCGCCACGGGCACCACCGTAAGACTGGCCGACAATGCTAGCAAGCTAGCGAACTTCATGACCGCAGCCCCGAGTTGAACGTCTATCTGATCCGCAAGGTGCCGCGATGCGGTGTCAGGTTCAAGGCTAGTCTAGCAGTCTAGCGCTTCTTCCCAAGCGCGGCATGCGCCGCTGCCAGTCGCGCGACCGGCACGCGGAAGGGCGAGGCCGAGACATAGTCCAGCCCGCACTCCTCGAAGAAGAAGATGGAGGCTGGATCGCCACCATGCTCGCCGCATACCCCCAGCTTCAGGCGCGGTTGCGCCGCCCGTCCACGCTCGCACCCGATCCGCACCAGCTCGCCCACGCCATCACGGTCGATCGAGACGAAGGGGTCCTTCTCGTAGATGCCCTTCTCCTCATAGACTTTGAGGAATCGCGCCGCGTCATCGCGTGAGATTCCCAGCGCCGTCTGCGTCAGGTCGTTGGTTCCGAACGAGAAGAACTCCGCCTCCTCGGCGATCTCCCCCGCCCGCAGCGCCGCGCGCGGCAGTTCGATCATCGTGCCGACCAGATATTCCACCTGCGCCTTGCGTTCGTTGAACACGCGCTCGGCCGTCTGTACCACGATGGCGCGCATGAGCTCGAGTTCTCTCTTCGTGGCAACGAGAGGGATCATGATTTCCGGGATCGGCGCCTTGCCACTTTCTTTCGCGACATCCAGCGCTGCCTCGAAGATGGCCCGCGCCTGCATCTCGTAGATTTCCGGGAAGGTGACGCCCAGCCTGCAGCCGCGATGGCCCAGCATTGGGTTCGACTCGTGCAATTCAGACGCGCGCGCTTTCAGCACCTCGGCCGAAATGCCGGACTGTTTCGCCACCTCGGCAATGTCCTCGTCCTTGTGCGGCAGGAATTCATGCAGCGGCGGATCGAGCAGGCGGATCGTCACCGGCAGCCCCGCCATGATGCGGAAGATCTCGGCGAAGTCCGCGCGCTGCATCGGCAGAAGCTTGTCCAGCGCCTTGCGCCGGCCGATTTCCCGGTCCGCGAGAATCATCTCGCGCACCACCGGAATGCGTTCCGCATCGAAGAACATGTGTTCCGTGCGGCAAAGGCCGATGCCCTCCGCGCCAAATTTGCGCGCCGTTTCGGCATCCAGTGGCGTCTCGGCATTGGCGCGCACCTTCATGCGGCGCATGCTGTCGGCCCAGTCCATCAGCTCGCCAAAATCGCCCCCCTGCGCCGGCTCGACCATCTTCACTGAACCGACCAGCACTTCGCCCTTGGCGCCGTCGACCGTGATGATGTCGCCTTTCTTGAGCGTCCGCGAGCCAACGCGCACCGTGCCCTTGGCCACGTCGATCTGCAGCGATCCCGCGCCGCACACGCACGGCCGCCCCATACCACGCGCCACCACGGCCGCATGCGATGTCATGCCTCCGCGCGCCGTCACGATGGCCTTAGCCGCGTGCATGCCCTGAATATCTTCCGGGCTCGTCTCGATCCGCACCAGGATCACCGGCACGGGCTTCTCGCCCTGTGTCAGCGCCACCGCTTCAGCCGGATCGAACACGATCTGCCCGACCGCAGCGCCGGGCGACGCCGGCAGGCCCTTCACGAACACATCGCGCACCGCATCCTTGGCGATGGTGGGATGCAACAACTGGTCCAGCTGCGCCGGATCGAGCCGCAGCACAGCTTCCTGCTGCGTGATCAGTCCCTCGCGGCACATCTCCACGGCAAGCTTCAGGGCCGCCTGCGCCGTGCGTTTCCCGTTGCGGGTCTGCAGCATGTAGAGCGTGCCTTGCTCCACTGTAAACTCGATATCCTGCATGTCGCGATAGTGCGTTTCCAGACGCTGGGAGACCGCGACCAGTTGCGCGTAAACTTCGGGCATGGCTTCTTCAAGCGACAGGTCTTCCGATTTCAGCTCCGCCTTGCGCGAGATGGAAATCGGCGCCGGCGTACGGATGCCCGCCACCACGTCCTCGCCCTGCGCGTTGACCAGATATTCGCCGTAGAACCGCTTCTCACCGGTCGACGGATCGCGCGTGAAGGCGACGCCCGTGGCCGAGCTCTCGCCCATATTGCCGAACACCATCGACTGAACATTGACGGCCGTGCCCCAGCTCTCGGGAATATCGTTGAGCCTGCGATAGGTGATGGCGCGATCATTCATCCACGAGGCAAACACCGCGCCGATGGCGCCCCACAGCTGGTCCTTCGGCTCTTGCGGGAAGGGCTTGCCAATCTTCTTATCGACTGCCTTCTTGTAAAGCGCGATCACCTCGATCCAGCTCTCGGCGCCGAGATCGGTATCGAAATTGAAGTCGCGGCTTTCCTTGTAGTCGTCAAGAATGTGCTCGAACGTGTCGTGGCCTATGTTCAGCACCACGTTGGAATACATCTGGATGAAGCGGCGATAGCTGTCGAGGGCGAAGCGTCGGTCCGACAGCCGGGCCAGGCCTTCGACAGTGGCGTCGTTGAGACCCAGGTTCAGCACCGTGTCCATCATGCCGGGCATGGAGGCCCGGGCGCCAGAGCGCACCGAGACCAACAGCGGATTGGCCGGATCGCCGAACACCTTGCCGGTGAGTTGCTCCACCTTGTCGAGCGCGGCGCGGACGTTGGCCTTCATGTCGGCCGGATAGGTGCTGGCGTTGGCGTAGTAATGGACGCAGGCCTCGGTGGTGATGGTGAAGCCCGGCGGCACCGGCAGGCCCAACGACGACATCTCGGCCAGGTTGGCGCCCTTACCACCCAGCAGATTCTTCATCTTGGCGTCGCCATCGGCCCCGCCGCCGCCGAACGAATAGACCCAGCGCGTCAACGTCTTGCCCTCAGCCAGCATGGCCATCTCTCAAACCGCTCAACCCAATCCAACCCTTCATCCCGGCCGGAGCCGAAGGCGGAGAGCCGGGACCTCTCTTGCTTTCGAGACAAGGGAGGTCTCGGATAACCGCTGCGCGGTTTCCGGGATGACGGGGATCATCACCTCGTCACCAGCGAGAAATCCGCCACCTTGCCCATGGCGCCCGTCACCTGGCGCAGCAGCCGCAGCCGGTTGGCGCGCGCGTCGGGATCGGGGTCGTTGACCAGAACCTTGTCGAAGAAGGCGTCCACCGGCGCGCGCAGCGACGCGAGATCGCCCATGGCCGCCTCGAACGCCTCGGCAGCGAGATGGGCTTCCACCTTGGGCAGCACCTCGCCGATCCCGTCGAGCAGCGCCGCCTCCTCGGCCGGCGCCCCGGCCAGCCGCGTCGGCGCGCCCTCGGGCAGCGGCCCCTTCTTCTCCTCGGCCTT
>JBBQJV010000036.1:0-39234 GCA_038326205.1 Caulobacterales bacterium
GGTTGCGAGGATTGAAGGCGGCGCCTCCCGCCGCGAGGCGGCTGAACACTTCGACATCTGTCCGAGTTCGGCGATCAAGTGGATGCAGCGGGTGGAGAAAACAGGCAGTTATGCGGCCAAGGCGATGGGCGGCGGGGTATCGCCGCTGGACAGGCACAAGAAGGAGCTGTTGGCCCTCATCGCCGAAAAGCTTGATGCGACGTTGGACGAGATTGTCCAGGCGATGCACAGGCGGAAGATTCCTGGCAGCCGCACGTCGCTGTGACGGCTTCTGGATCGCCACGGGATCACACTCAAAAAGAACACTACACGCGAGCGAGCGCGATCGGCCTGATGTGATGCAGTCGCGCTGACGGTGGGCTCGTATTCAGAAGCGCCTTGATGCGCGCCGACTGGTTTTTCTCGACGCCCCTCAGCTAACACCAAGATGACACGGACTTGCGGCCGCTGTCCGCGCGGCCAGACGCTGCACGCGGCTGCGCCCTTCGGCGCCTGGAAGACGGTGACCTACACAGCTGCATTGCGCTGCGATGGACTGACAGCGCCCTTCATCCTCGACGGACCAATGGATGGTGAGGCCTTCCTCGCCTATCTCGACCAGGTTCTTGTCCCCTCGCTCAAACGTGGCGACATCGTCGTGATGGACAATCTCCCGGTCCTCAAGATCGAGGGCGTACGCGAGGCGATCGAGGCAGCGGGCGCCTCTCTGGAATTGCTGCCGAAGTACTCCCCCAACTTCAACCCAATCGAGATGCGATTCTCCAAACCCAAGGCAAAGCTGCGCAAACTGGCGCAAAGATCCATCGAGGGCCCGCGACGCAGCATCGGTAGATTCACCCCAACCATCAGCCCCAACGAGGCACGCGCGTACTTCCGCTATGCCGGCTATGGTGCAACTTGAGCGGAATCTGATCTAGTCTCTGGCAAGGCTGTGTTTATTGGCCTTCGGGAGGCCCAAATGACGAGAAGATCTTACAAGCGGCGCCACCTCCCGGCAACTGTCATTCAGCACGCGGTGTGGTTGTGCTTCCGCTTCACACTGAGCTTTCGCGATGTTGAAGAGATGCTTGCGCAGCGCGGCATCGATGTTTCCTACGAGACGATCCGCGCCTGGACGCTGAAGTTTGGTCCGAAGATCGCAGCCAATCTCCGTCGCCGCAAACTCCTGCCATGACCGCGGTGGCATCTCGACGAGATGGTCTGCAAGATCGGCGGCGAGCGCGTGTACTTGTGGCGCGCAGTTGATGACGAAAGCGAAGTCCTCGACATCGTTGTTCAGAAGCGACGCGATATGCGTGCAGCGCTGAAACTGCTGACGTAGTTGCTTCGCAGCCAACCGGTCGAGCCGGAGAGTATCGTCACCGACAGGCTTGCATCGTATGGCTCGGCGTTCCGTATGCTCGGCAGGGAGGGGGTTCATCGTCCCGGTCGCTTGCGCGAGAACAACGGAGCCGAGAACTCGCATCTGCCGATCCGAAGACGCGAGCGAACGATGCTCGGGTTCAAATCGCAAGCATCGACGCAGCGATTTCTGACGACGCACGCGGGCATCTACAACGCGTTCGATTTGCAACGACACATGATCAGCCGGCCGACGCTCCGGCCGTTTCGTGTAAGGGCAGATTCCGTCTGGGCGATGGTAGTGGCTTGAGCAGAATTCTGCGCTTCTTCAGAGATTTTGGCTGAACGAGTTTACCCGACAGTCCCTTGCGGCGTCATTCGCGGCCACCGACTTGTAACCCACGCGGCCGCGTTTTCCAAAGGGACGTGAGGATCGCGCCCCCGACCAGTACGAGTGTCGCTAACAATGACCAGTGGGCCTCAAGGTAAGGCACAAGGTGAAGTTCCTTGTGCAGGCCGAAGTTCCAGATGATTTTCCCGCCAATCAATACCAGAACGGCTGCGAGACCCGCCTTGAGATAGATGAACCGGTCGGCAGCGGCAGCGAGCATGAAGTACATCGAGCGAAGGCCTAGGATCGCAAAGATGTTTGACGTGTACACGATGAAGGGATCACGCGTGACCGCAAAAATCGCGGGTACGCTGTCGACCGCGAACACGATGTCCACCACCTCAACCGTGAGTAGGGCCAAAAAAAGCGGTGTGGCGTGTAGCGTCGCCTTGCCCACCGCGTTCGGCGCACGAACAAAGAAATTGTGATTACGTATGTCCTTTGTCACCGGGACGAATCGTTCAACGAAACGCACGATCCTGCTGGCGTCGGGTGCGTGACTCGCCGCTCCCATAGAGCGCAGCATTTTCCATCCACTGAAGATCAGGATAGCCGCAAAGATGTAGAGCACCCACGTTAGTTCGTTCACAATCGCCGAGCCAAGTCCGATGAAGATCGCCCGGAACACGATAGCGCCGATGATACCCCAGAACAGAACGCGGTGCTGATAGGCGGGCGGTACGGCGAAGAAGGCGAACACCATCGAGATGACAAATATGTTGTCGAAGGCGAGGGCGGTCTCCAGAAGGTAGCCGGTAACGTATTGAATCGTGGCCTGCGTATTGATGTCCGCCGTATCCGAGTAGAACGCAGGGTCTGGCGAATAAAGAAAATAGATATAGCCCGCGAACAGCATGGCGCATGCAGCAAAAGCGCCCCACATCATTGCACTGCGTGCCGGCGAAATCACGCCGTCCTGGTTGTTGATCACCCCGAGGTCAAGCCAGAGGACCAGTCCGACAAACGACAGGAACGCAGCCCACAGCCAGAGAGGCTGGCCTGCGAATTCCGTAAAGATGTCAAACGGCATGGGAGGCAACCTTGATAGTCACGGATACGTTAGCGCGTGCGGTAGGCCACGATTAGTCAAAGCCTGCGTTACGCAGACCTCAGCGCTTATGGAGAGCGCACGATAGCCTTGTGGGTTCGTGTGATTGGCGCCGGCGTCGCGAAACGCCGGCGCCGTTTCACACCTAGAAGTCGAAGATATCGAGGAACCGCGAGCGTCGCTTGCCGCCACGCCGGCGATGCTGATCGAAGTCGTCCGCGTCTTCGTCGCGATCGTGACGAAGGTCACGCGAGCGATCTGTGTCGGCTTCAGATGCTTCATCGCTGACGAGCTCTATGAGTTTCTCCAACTCACCCTTGTCGAGCCAGACGCCGCCTGATGTCGGACAGACATCCAGTTCGATGCCGTAGCGGCGGATCTGCCGCATCGCTGAGCCGTCGATCGGAGAGTTTATGAGAGGCATCACTATCTCCTACGCATCGCTGCTCAAGGACGCGGACTGACTTTGCCGCCGGACATGGCTTGCGACTGACTTCTGAGGCTGAACCTCCCGGCCAACCTTCAGAATGCCTTTCATGCGATCCTTGATCGACAGCTTGAGGCGCTTCAGCTGGCCTATCCGTGCCCAATCGGGCTGTGGAGACCGTTCCACGTCGTCAATTTCTTCCTGGACCTGTTGGTGCATCACCGACAGGGCGCGATAGTATCTTCCGGACATGCTTGACTCCTCTCGTTCAACTAGAGAGAGCGCGATGCTGTCTTGGAAAAATCGTCCGAGCCAACATCGGGATGCTCCCCGATGCGGTCCGACATCGCAGGCGATCAGCAATTGCTGTCAGCCTGCCAGAGGGGCCCGGTCCGCTCATAAAGAATGTGGATGCGAGGTGTCGCCTTCAATCAGAGAATTCAAAGTTTCCGATCACGAAGTCGGGATTTACGATTGCGTACTGGTTGTCGGGTTGGCGCACCAATCTGCGCGACGTAGCGCACTCCCTGAACGAGCAACGACTTGGGAGTCGTGGCTGGCAGGCCTCTGCGAAACGGCGCTGATCCTGATACCGACCGGCACGTATTAGCTTTGATTTTCTCGGGCGTGGGGGCGGTCCTCGCCGCCACCGTTTCACACCTCGACCTTACAGAATCAGACGGCAACACAGGTGCTCGCCATTTCGCTCAAGACCCGGTTGCTGACAATCAACCAGGCTACCACAGGCGTGACCATTGCAGCCAGCAACCCTAAAATGACCCGAACAAGTTTACTGCAAGATTGTCGCGCTTGACGTCGTTTGTCCCGTTGATGTGCTGATTCAAGTATCCGCCTTCGAGGCGCATCGAAGGCTGGATTTGCCATGAGGCGCCAAGGAAGAGACGGTTCTGATCGTAGCCATCCTGTTGCCCCCAATCGGTTTGATTCAGCCCGATGAAAATTTCATTGGACACGACAATTCCGAATGGCGTTCCGTCGATAGGGCGTCCAAAGCGAAGGAATTGGCGCAGCCGCCAACCCGTATCATCGCCCGTGTCTCGAAAGCGCTGCTCAAGGCGCGTCCGCCCAGTTAGTTTGCCACCAGCGACGTCAGCGATCGGATAAATCGCTTGCTGCCAGAGCCGTTGCTCTTCTACGTCACCCGTCCCGCGATACTGGGTGATGTGGGCATAGCCCGCGTAGAGATCTAGAGTGGGGGAAACGCGCCAACCCAAGCCCGGGCGAACGATGGCGACGTCTATTGCGTCGGCCCCGTCACGAAATCGGGCATGTCCGTCAAACCAGACCAGCAGCTTCGAGTCCTTGTCAGGGGGACCGCTGAGGAAGAATCCCGACCAGGACTGGTCCGGCTCGGCGTGCGCGGCCGGCGCGACACCAACCGCCGCAAGCAATCCGATTGAAAAGAAGAAACTCTGCCTTCTCATCGTCATCCCTCTGCAATGATTTCGGGGCTCTGACGACGTCAATAATGACTGCCCGATCGCCAAGCCCAAAATGTTTCCCGTCGCCGAAGCTCCACGGCGCCGGTGGCCGCAGGTGCATTGTTGCGCCAAACGAGCGCCCCAGCTTTCACGTGGGCGCTCGTCAATCGTTCAAACGCAGGCGGCCTCAGCCCGGCTTGTAAGGCAGTGATGAGTGGTGCAGCACGATGCGCAGTTTGCCATCCGTGTCTCGCTTGTAGCCCCAGGTCTTGTCGACGACCGTTACGTTACCATCTCGATCCGTAAAGCGGACATTGCCAATCGAGATCGCGATGTTGCCATCAATGAAGATGGCCGCGTTTTCGACCTTGTAGCTACGCCAATGCTTGAGGGCGAAACCGGTGTCACCCGGGAATTTTGCATTGCTGCCGACAAAGTAGGAGAGAGCACCTTCGCGCGTCGTACGAAAAGTCTGCGGGGCTGTCGTGAGCGTGGGTTTGAAAAGCACGGGACCCCAAGCGTAGCCATAGGCCGCGTCGATAACGGTTTCGGCCATGCGGGTCGCAGCCTGGATGCCGCTGCTGTCATAGATGGTTGAAATGCTGACAAGGGCGTCGCCCCACGCGTTTTGTGCCGCGATAACCTGGTCGCGCGAGATTGTTGCCGCTGGTGCTTGCTGCGCGATCGCACTTATAGGCGCAGTCGTCGCGGTCGAGACGCACGCGCCAAGACCTACGACGGAAGCAAAAAAGAGGGCGGGTAACGCGCCAGCAAGCTTGAAATTCATGTGGGTCATTCTCTCTCAGCGATTATCGATGAGCCTCGATAGAAAGCGCAGGTGATAGTGTCCAATTGATTATTGCTGCTATTTTGATAGTTTGAAACTATCAACGTCGAGCAACCCGGCGTTTCCTCAACCCGGGAGTTTTGACATGCCCACACTGCGCAGGCTGGAGTATCTCATCGCAATTTCAGAGCATCGAAATTTTCACAGGGCCGCAAGCGCAGCACACATCTCGCAGCCGACGTTGAGCCAGCAACTTAAGCTCCTCGAAGACGAGCTGGGTGTGGCTCTGGTCGATCGGAGCCTGTCGGGCGGCGAGTTGACGCCGATTGGCCGCGACATAGTCGAGCGCTCCAGGCGCATCATGATCGAGGTTGAAGATCTCAAGCGCACAGCATATCGGGCGCGCGGGGGGAGCGAGGTTGGTATCCTCCGCATAGGCGTCAGTCCAACGATAGGGCCGTATCTGCTCCCCGAGGTTGTGGCTGAGATGTATACTGACAAGCCCGGTTTGAGGATCCACATCCGCGAAGGCATACCGGACGAACAAGTCGGGGTGCTGGCAAACGGCGGTATTGATCTACTTCTTGCGCCGCTACCCTTGTCTTCTAGCGGGTTGCACATCGAACAACTTTTCGAGGAGCCCTTGCGAATTGTGGCGCCGACCAATCATTCGCTGGTGAAGCGAAAAAAACTTGAGACCGTCGACCTGTCGGATCATGGCGTACTCAATCTGGACTCACGCCACCATTTGTCCCGCCAATTGGCGGCCATCTGCGATGCGCTCAAGATGAAAGTGCTGCGCGACTACGAGGGAACCAGCCTGGACAGCGTTTACCAGATGGCCGCGAGCGGCCTTGGTCTGGCGATCTTGCCTGAACTCTATTTGAGATCGAGCGCAGGCGCAGTTGGCGGCATTAGAGTGCTGCGGATTCGTGGCTACGAAATGAGCCGCCATATCGCGCTGTTGTGGCGCAAGGAAGCGCCGTTCCACGATACCTGCATTTTTGTGGCCAATCGTATTCGCGCACGTGGATTAGAAATGCTTCGCGGTCGCCCGTCGTACTAACGATGCCGGGAACGCGCTAGTGTCCCGAGTCTGAAGTTCGCTGGCACAAGATTGACCCGATTGCGGCTGATGCTCCGGATCCCTGGACAGGAGAGAGCGATGGGCGGTCGGCGGCGCTGGCAGGCTAATGCTAACCGCTCTCTGATATTGTCGCCCGGATAGGCGAAGGCGGCAAAGATGCGGGCGATTTCATTCAAGCGGCACAGGTTTCCGCCCGAGATCATCCGCGTGGCGGTGTGGCTCTACTCCCGGTTCACGCTCAGCATCCGCGATGTCGAGGAGATGCTTACCCACTGCGGCATTGAGGGCGGTCGCGAGACGATGCGCTGCTGGGTCAACAAGTTCGGGCCGATGATGGCGGCGAGCCTGAGACGTCGGAAGATGTTGCCCTCGGGCAGGTGGCGCTTGAACGAGGTGATGGCGAAGATCGGCGGCAAGCGCATGCTGATCTGGCGCGCTGTCGATGACGAAGGCGAAGTGCTGGATGTCTTGGTCTAGAAGCTTCGCAACAAGGCTGCTGCGCTGAAATTGCTCAAGCGCCTGCTCAAAAATCAGGGCGTGCATCCGGAGCGTCTCGTCACGGATTGCCTGGCCTCGTATGGTGCAGCGACGCGAGAGCTGAACTTGTCTGACCGCCATAATCCGGGCGGTATGCACGCCAACAACCGGGCTGAGAACTCGCATCTGCAGCTACGCAGGCGCGAGCGAAAGCAGCAGAGGTTCAAATCACAAGGCTCAGCCCAGCGCTTCCTCTCCATCCATGCCGCCATCTACAACGTGTTCAACATCCAGCCCCATCTGATCAGCCGGCCGACGCTTCGGATCTTCCGGCAGCGTGCCTTCAATGCGTGGGAAGTTGCGACCGCTGGGGCAAGTTCCAGATCTGCGATGGCGATCGCGGCCCGGGTGACTTAACCTGACATCACCTTATCGTCTATTTGTATGGTGTTGTGGTGATGGGAATGGACACGTTGATTCAAGCATGGGTTTGGGAGGCGCGTGCCGGGGAGGGCGAAGCGTTCCGTAGCGTGCTTTCGGAGGAAGAAGCCCGCAGAGCGGATCGCTTTTTTAGCGCCATTGACCGGGAAAGATGGGTGGTCGCGCGAGGTAGGACCCGCCAGCTCCTTGCCGAAGTCGTAGGTGTCGATGCCCGCTCGATTGTTTTCGGGATCGAGGCTGGCGGGCGGCCGTTTGTTGTTGGCGATACCCCTGCGGCTCTCTCTTTCAATCTAAGTCGTTCTGAAAACGTCGGCGCCCTAGCGATTTCTCACCACGTGCAGGTCGGGATCGATATTGAAGCGGTGAGGCCCATCAACGACGAAGAGATCGCATGGGCCCTCTCACCCGCTGAGCGCAAACAGCTCGACGCCGTCGATTCAGACAAGCGGCTGGAGACATTCTTCCGGTTCTGGACCCTGAAGGAAGCGTACATGAAGGGAACAGGGCTCGGCGCCTCGTTGCCGCTGCATGATTTCGATGTGGGTTTGGACGGGCCGAAGCTCCTGCGCGTTGCCAGATCGCTCGACGAACCTGCCCGCTGGAGCTTTGCAGAAGCCGTCCCGTTTGCGCGCATGCGGGCTGCCATAACGGCGCGAACCGACGGTCGGGACATGGCGGTCAACTGGCGCCGTTGCGACTAAATTAACGACAAAAAGTGAGCGTTGGATAGCAATTGCGATCATCGGCAACTTGACTGTGCATAATGTGCAGTTGGCGACCTAGGTGGCGCCGCAATTGCGTCGCGGCCTGCCTGCGACCTCGAAGACGCCGTCGGATTGTCCACTGACCGCGCCTGCGGAGCCGTTGGCAGAATCAGCATGCGCGGCCAATCGAGGCGGTCGCGAAGCGCGGGGGTGACGAGCATGGCTGTTCTTCTGGGGAGCCGGGGATCATTCATCGGCAGCGGGAAACTGCTGGTCGAATGCGCGAGGCACTGGTTGCAGCAGGGTGGCGCAATCTACGGCGTTATCTCGGATTGCCCGATCGTCTCGGCCTGGTGCGCACAAAATTGCGTGGACCGGCTTTCGACAAATCAGGATCAAGCAAGCTGGTTGGCGCGTGCCCCGTTCGACTATCTGTTCAGCATCGTTAACCACGCGATCACGCCAGCTGCGGTTCTGGCGCTGCCGTTGAAGTGCGCCATAAATTATCACGACTCACCATTACCCCGTTACGCCGGTTTCAACGCCACCTCATGGGCGATCATGGATGGCCAAGTTAGGCACGCAGTGACGTGGCACACGATGACCGCCGATGTGGATGGCGGCGCAATCCTGCTACAGACATCCATCGACATTCACGACGACGACACCGCCTTCTCGCTCAGCGCTCGCTGCACGAACGCGGCGCAAGAATCCTTCGGATTGCTTGTGCAGATGATTGCCGCCGCCGCGCGCGATGGTGCAACGCTGCCGCAAATCGCGCAGGGACCGCGTCAGGACTTCCACGGTCGCGCCGATCGTCCGGGCGTAGGCGTCATCGACCTTCGCCAGAGTATTACCCAAATCAGCAACTTTGTTCGCGCGCTTGATCTCGGCAGCGACGATAACTGGATGAGCCGCCCGAAGCTGGCGCTGCCGAACGGCCTATTCGTTGTCGAGCAAGTGGAAGCTGCGTCCGGCGCGGGCGCGCCGGGAACAATCACTGGTATCGACGACAAGGGGCTTACAATCGCAGTGGCGGACGGCGCTGTACGCTTCTCATCACTCACGACGCAGGACGGACATTCAGCCGAAACTGCTTTGACCGGCGCAATCATCGGTACCGTGGTTGGCGTTTCGCAATCTGCGTCCGCAGCTGCGACGGCGCTGGATGCCATCTATACCAAGCACGAACGCTTCTGGATTGGGAGGCTCGCTACCTTGCGCGCGCCGGCCGCGCCGGACCTCCTTCCGCAGGCTGATATGCCAGAGGCTGCGCTCGAGGTTCGACAGCTGAACGCGCTGGAAGCGGATTGCAGCGCGATCATTTCAGCTTTGCTTGCCTACCTTGCGCGCACCGGCGACGGCGAAGCATTCGATCTGGCGCTTGCTAAAGATTTGCCCGCTGAGCTGCGTGACTCTTATGCCGCCACAGCACCGTTTCGGGTCGAAGTGGACATCGCTGAGACGTTCGAATCCCTCCGCGCAAAAGTCTCAGTCGAACTCTTGGTTCAAAAGACGCGCGGCGCATATGCTCGCGACGTGGTCACGCGATACGCCGCGCTTCGAGCAAAGGGCTCGCCCGCTCCGCTTCCCATTGCCGTGCGATTTGGCGAAATCGCTGGTCTTGATCCTGCAGTTGCGCTTGGCGACGCCTCGCTTGCGCTAGTGGTTTCGGAGCGCGGCGACGCGATTGCGTGGGCTTACGATCGTCGCGCTATTAGCGATGCCGGGGTCTGCACGCTAGCCGATCGCGTCGAGGTGCTGCTTGCCAGCGGCCTCCGCGATAGCGCGACGGTTGGCAGGCTGGACATTCTGCCGCCCGCTGAACGCAAGCTGCTGCTGACGGAATGGCAGGATACTAAAGCATCGTTTGCGGTTGACCGCACGATCCACCAATTGTTTGAAGAACAGGCTACGAAAACACCACACGCCACCGCTCTGGTTTTCAAGGGCGAGACGCTTACCTATCGCCAGCTTGATGAGCGCGCCAACGCGGTTGCGGAAATCCTGCGCACGCGGGGCGTGGGCCCAGATGATCTGGTGGCCGTCTGCATCGAGCGCTCTCTCGATCTGGTCGTGGGCCTGATGGGCGTCATGAAGGCTGGCGGCGCCTATGTGCCGCTCGACCCTGCTTATCCGCGCGAGCGCTTGTCGATGATGCTCGAAGATTCGCGGTCGAAATTCCTGCTCACGCAACGTGGCTTGTCGGAGACGCTATTTGCCGACCAAGCGCATATTGTTTGCGTCGAGGATTGTGCTGGCCGCAGTGCACACCAGCATGCTGTATCGGGCGTGACACCGGACAATCTCGCCTATGTTATCTTCACCTCGGGTTCGATGGGGCGGCCCAAGGGGGTGATGGTTCGTCATCGCAATGTAACGAATTTCTTCACCGGGATGGATGAACGCATCGGGACGAAGCGCGGTGTGTGGCTCGCCGTCACCAGCGTCTCCTTCGACATCTCCGTGCTCGAGATATTCTGGACGCTCACGCGCGGGTTCGAAGTCATTCTCCAGGGCGAGAGCGACAGCGCGTCGCTGGCTCGCCAGTCGGTCAGCGTCCCCAGCGCTCCGATGGCGTTCAGTCTTTTCTACTTCGCCGCCGGGCAGGACGATTCGGCTCCGGGCAGCGCTTACCGTCTTCTCCTGGAGGGCGCGAAGTTTGCCGACACACATGAGTTCAGCGCCGTCTGGACGCCCGAGCGTCATTTCCACGCCTTCGGTGGCCTCTATCCAAATCCGGCAGTAACGACGGCTGCTTTGGCGACGATCACCAGCCGTGTTTCGCTTCGTGCCGGAAGCGTGGTGTTACCGTTGCACAACCCGCTGCGCGTCGCCGAAGACTGGTCCGTCATCGACCAACTTTCGGGTGGTCGCGTCGGTCTGTCTTTCGCCTCGGGCTGGCATGCCGACGATTTTGCGTTCAGGCCTGAGAACTATGAGCGCCGTCGAGAGGTGATGCTAGAAAGCATCGAAACCGTGACCAAGCTGTGGCGTGGCGAGAAAGTCGACGTCGTTAACGGGCAGGGTAAAAGCATCTCCGTAAGCGTCCTCCCGCGACCCGTGCAGGCGACGCCGCCGATCTGGATCGCTTCCGCCGGAAGCGTCGATACCTTCAAAATGGCGGGTCGCATCGGCGCTAACGTCCTGACGAATATGCTCGGTCAGGATATTGACGATCTTCGCAACAAGTTCGCAGCCTATCGAGAGGCCCGTCGGGACGCTGGCCATGACGGGCCGGGCACGATCTCTGTCATGCTCCACACTTTTGTATGCGAAAGCACAGAGACGGCGCGCGAGCTGGCGCGCGAGCCATTCAGCAATTACCTCAAAAGCTCGTTCGACCTCATCAAGGTCGCGCCTTCCATGTTCCCCGCTTTCCGCCAGCCGTCTCTCGATGCTGGTGAGGCGAAAGGGTTCGACGCCGCCCGCTTTACGGCTGATGACATGGATGCGCTGATGGAGCACGCATTCGATCGATATTTTGAAACTGCGGGTCTTTTCGGTTCGCCCGAGAAGGCGCTCAGCATGGTCGATCGCCTCAAGTCTATTGGCGCAAATGAAGTAGCTTGCCTGATCGATTTTGGCGTGGACACGGATGTTGTACTCGAAAGCCTCACGCACCTCGATCGCCTGCGCCAGATGTCGAACCCTACTTTGAAAGTCGCGCAGGATGAGGCGGATTATTCGATTTCCGCGCAGATACGCGATCGGAAAGTGACGCATCTCCAATGCACGCCCTCCATGGCGAGAATGATTGCGGGCGAGCCAGATGGCCTCGCTGCGCTCGGCAAGCTGGATCGCCTCCTTGTTGGTGGTGAAGCGCTGCAGGCCGATCTCGCAGACACTTTGACGGCCGCCGTTTCCGGTGAAATTCACAACATGTACGGGCCGACGGAAACGGCCATCTGGTCAACGACGTCGCGCGTGATCCGTGGCGAGCCAATCACTATCGGCCGCCCAATTGCGAACACGACGATTCGCATTCTGGATGGACGTAACGAGCTTAGCCCCATCGGTGTAGCTGGCGAGCTTTGTATTGGCGGCGAGGGCGTGGTGCGAGGTTATCTGGATAAGCCGGACATGACGGCGGACCGGTTCGTGGCTGACCCTTACGAGAGTGGAGCGACAATTTACCGGACGGGCGATCTGGCTCGCTTTACCAACTCGGGCGATATCCAGTTTCTCGGACGGCTTGATCACCAGGTGAAGGTGAATGGCTATCGGATCGAACTCGGAGAGATCGAAACCGTCATCGCGCGGCATCCGCTTGTGAAGCAGGCCGTGGTGATGGCGAGAGTTGACGAAGGCGCGGCGAAGCTTGTGGCTTACGTCGTACCAAGCACCGCTAGCTCGTGCGGGGGCGACGTCGAGCGAGTCACTCACTGGCAAGGCCTGTGGGATGCAACCTATCGTCAAACCGGAGGTGATGAGCCACGGTTCAACACGGCCGGCTGGAATGACAGCGCGACGGGCGAGCCTATTCCGCTAGCGATGATGCGCGAATGGCTGGACAATGCGGAGCGTAGCATACTTGCGCTTTCGCCGCGCCGCGTCCTCGAGATCGGGTGCGGCACCGGCATGGTGCTCTATCGTGTGGCGCCGCATGTTGAGCACTATACGGGTGTCGACCTGTCAACGCATGCGCTCGAAATCATTCGGGCTGAGCTTTCGGCCGATGAACTGCAACGCGTGACCCTGCTTCAGCAGCCAGCACACGCGCTTGTTGGTGTGCTGGACAGGTCGTTCGACACCGTAATCATCAACTCAGTCGCACAATACTTCCCCGACGTGGCTTATCTGGAAGCGGTTCTGCGGCGCGCCACTGAAATCGTGAGCGACGGAGGCAAGATTTTTGTGGGCGATGTGCGCGCGCTTGAGCAATTGCGCGCATTCCACACCAGCGTTGTCCTCCAGCAGGCGCCCGGGCATCTGCACACCGCTGAAGCCGCTGCGCGTATTGATCGCCGCATGGCTCAGGATGGCGAGCTTCTGCTGTCTGAGGCATTCTTCCACGCATTGGTTGGCATCATACCGCGTTTGTCGCGTGTCGAAGTGCGCATGAAACCTGGCGCATCTCAGAACGAAATGACTGCCTTCCGGTGCGACGTCGTAATCCATGTTGGTGAACGAGCCGCGGCGAAAACTGTGACCCCGGTCTTGATGGAGCTAGGTTCGGCTAACGCGGCCGTTCGGCAAGGCGTGCAAGCCATCGTCGTTCAGGATCTGCTCAACTCCCGAATCGCATCCGTTCATGCCGTGGCGGCAGTTATCAGGGCGGGGGAGGACGTTACCGTCGCTTCGCTGCGGGACATGCTGACGACTATCCAGCCCGGTGCGGTCGATCCCGCCACATTGTTGGATATCCATCCTGACTATGAGGCCGATCTTGTCTGGGCGCGATCGGGTGATCCTGCGCGGTTTGACGTGGTATTCCGTCGACGCGGCATTCTGGTTGATTACGCGCGACCGCTACACGGGAGCGGCGTATCATCCAATGCCAACGTGCCCGCCAGAAACGTAAGCGAAGAAGCAGATCTGTTCGAAGAGTTGCGCAGTCACGTGCGGGAATTCTTGCCCGAATACATGACGCCAGCTGTTTTCGTGTCGATGGCCGCCTTCCCTCTGACGCCGAACGGCAAGATCGATCGCAAGGCTCTGCCGAAGCCAACGCAATCGGCGCCAGTGCGGACTGAAGCTTACGTGCCACCGTCGAATAGCACTGAAGAATCGATCGCTGGCGTCTGGAAAGCGCTACTGGGACTGGAGCGGGTCGGGCGTCGCGACAATATTTTTGATCTGGGCGCCAACTCTCTACTCACAGTTCAGGCTAACCAGCGGCTTTCGAAACTGTTGGACCGTAGAATCTCGCTGGTCAGTATGTTCCGGTATCCAACGATCGAAGCGTTGGCGGTGCATATTTCCGAAGGTCAGGGTGGCGCACGCCCCTGCGCGGCTGAACACACTCAGGTGCGTGAGTCTCGCAAGAAGGATGCTGTCGCACGTCGGCGGGAACTCCGCGCGGCTACGGCAAGCGAGGAACGCGATTAGGCCGGCGAGCCATGCCGCTCCGTCAGCATCTGCACGCAGCCCATGAACCATGCCCGATGCACGGCCATCAACCATCCACCATAGACTGTGACGCCGGCGGTGCCGCATATGACAAGCCGGGGAAGTGCGCCCCACCCCGTGAGCAGATAGTTCAGCGCGGCCACTGCCGCTGACATGATTGCTGTAGCCAGCACGGCCGGTAGCAAGCCCGCATAGTAGGTCAGGTTTGACTGATGAAGCCGGCGGTTCAGCAGGATATTTCCGGCCAAGCCGACGAGGGCTGCTGGGATAGACATGATCAGAATAGCCTGTGGCGCCGTCATGCGTTCTGACAGGTGGAGAGCTAAAAACGATAACGCGACCAGTACGGCTGTATAACCAAGCGACAGTCGGTTCATGCCCATCGATGTCATCGCGGCGTTGTTGAACCAAAGGATAGGGATCAACAGCATCGTAATGGACGACGCCTGGAGGATCGGTGTCACGCCAGCGTATTGTATCGGCAGGATCAAGCTGACCAGATCTGAAGCGACGAGAGCAAGGCCTGCAAAGGCTGGGAGCGCCACGACGGTCGCTGTGCGCACGATGCTGTTGTAAACTCCCCGCTCTGCGCCAAGATCGCCTTTTACTTTCGACATCAGCGGGAACCAAACCCCCTGAAGAGGCGCGATGACTGGCCCTTGGACTGCCTCGGTTATGCGGTTCGTGGCGCGTAACAGGCCGACGGTAACGACGTCATAACGCAGACCGAAGACCAGGAGGGTTATTCGGCCTATCGAAACGATGAGCGTGTTGATGAGCCAGAGCGCAAGGAAGCGCCTGACAAAGTCGATAGCAGGTGCGACTTCGAATGACATCCCAGGAACCCACCGTGTGAACCGGTAGAGCAGGCCTGTCTGAACCACCAGTCCTGCGAGGCGCTGTGCGAAAAGCGCCCAGATCAGCCAGGGCGAGAAAGCCATGCTGATGCCAATGGCGCCACCGATTAGGGTTGCAGCAACGCTGCGTTGGGTTGTCTGCTTGTATCGCAGATCACGCATCATAAGCGCGTCCATCACCGAGATCCATGGGACGGGAAGCAGCATCAGGCCGAACAGCGGCATGAAAGTAGCTAAAAGGGGCTCGCTGTAAGCGGCGCTGGCAAAAGGCGCGAGAAGGATAAGCGCGATCGCAATGATGCCGACGATCCCCAGAAAGCTCGTAAACGCCGCTCGCAATGAGGTCTTATCGAAACGGCCCGCTTGAATGATCGCATCCATGGCCGCGTACCGTCCCTCAAGCGTAACAAAATCTGACGCGATCGTTGCAAGTGCTATGATTCCAAAGACATTCGGTGGGACCTGCGCCGCGATGATCAGGAAGATCACAATGCTGGAGAGGTTAGAGACAATGAAGTTAAGCGCGCTCCAAAGCACCGCCTTCTGTATCATTCCGGCAATGCGCTTGTGCGTTGATGACAGTTCGGCTGACCCGGTCTCAAGCGGGCTCATCGTGCACGCCAGTTTTGAGGTTTGGCGGTCAACATAGGGCCTGCTGCTCTTCTTTCAGAAACCGAGCCCGGGGCGGTGGCTGGCCAAACACTAGCGCATTTTCGTTCCAAATTGGTTGCAGCAGAACTGTTTGCACAATCGGAAGTGGTGGGCGCGTGTGACTTCGCTCCTGACGCGAAATTAGTACATTTGGTAGTACACTTTGGATGGCGAACTTCCCCGTCGGAATTTGAAACTGTAATTTGCCATATGGGCAGGCTGTCAAATGGAAGGTGGGCAGCGCTTTCAGCGGACCGAGTTGATATAAAATCTGGATTCTGCCGGTCACAGTTCGCTCCATATTTCGTCTACCTGCCGCACTCGAGGGTGGCATTTTATTTGAAAGCGAACTTCCTTTATGAACGCGTCCACCAAAACCGTTGGCTCCGGTGTCGACATTGCAATTGTCGGCATGGCCGCTCGTTTTCCAGGTGCGGCGGACGTTGACCAGTTCTGGGCCAACCTACGCGACGGCGTCGAGTCGATCCGTAGACTGAGCGATGATGAGCTGGTAGCGGCCGGTGTTAACCATTCTGCGCTCAGCGATCCCGATTATGTGAAGGCCAGCCCGGTCCTCGACAATGTCGACAAGTTCGACGCGGCATTTTTCGGTTTCAGCGCTCGCGACGCTTCGGTTATGGATCCTGCCCATCGCATATTCCTCGAAGTCGCGTGGCACGCGTTCGAGAACGCGGGCTATTCGGCGCTGCCCGAAGAGGGGCCGGTCGGCGTCTTCGCGGCCGCTGGCGCTCCCCTCTACATGATGGAAAACCTTCGCACGAACCCGGACCTGATGAAATCCATGGGTGAGTTCCTGGTTCGCCATACGGGCAATGACATGAACTTCCTTGCTACGCGCGTGTCCTATGAAATGGACCTGCGCGGACCAAGCATGAACGTGCAGACGGCCTGTTCGTCGTCACTTGTGTCTGTGCACCTGGCCTGTCAAAGCCTTGCAAGTGGCGAATGCGTTCTGGCGCTCGCCGGCGGCGCCACCGTTCTCGTGCCGCAAGCCCAAGGCTATCATTTCAAGGAGGGCGAAATCCTTTCGCCCGACGGGCATTGCCGGCCCTTCGACGCCAAGAGCGCAGGTACCGTCTTCGGCAGCGGTGCAGGAGCGGTTATCCTCAAGCGCTTGAGCGACGCTCTCGACGACGGTGATACGATCCATGCCGTCATCAAAGGCTCCGCCATCAACAATGATGGCGCGATGAAAGTCAGCTACCTCGCTCCTGGTGTCGAAGGTCAAGCGGCCGTCGTTGGATCTGCGCTCGCAAACGCAGGCGTTGATGCCGACAGCATCAGTTATATCGAAGCCCACGGAACCGGAACGCTGGTCGGGGATCCGATCGAGGTTGAGGCCTTGAACGAGGCCTATCGTTCGCGAACGAGCCGGCAAGGTTACTGCGCTATCGGTTCCGTGAAATCCAATATTGGCCACCTTGGCGAAGCGGCCGGCGCCGCCTCGCTTATCAAGGCGGTAATGGCGCTCAAGCATCGGCAGTTGCCGCCGACCCTCGGTTTCGAAAGGCTAAACCCGGCCATCGACCTAGCCGCTAGTCCATTCTTCATCAACGATCGCCTGCGGGCATGGGAGGGGGAAGGCGCACTTCGTTGCGGCGTGACAGCGCTCGGCGCCGGCGGCACGAACTGCCATCTCATCGTCGAGGAGGCCCCGCCGGCGCTGACGGGCGTGGGCAATCGATCGCAGCAGTTGATTTTGCTATCGGCCAAGACCAAGACGGCGCTCGATCTCGCCAGTGACAATTTGGCTGCTGCCCTCAAGAAGAATTCTTCGGCAGATCTAGCTGACGCGGCCTATACGCTCGCCATCGGCCGGCGAGGCATGCCCTACCGGCGTGCTATTGCTGCAACCTCACTTCCAGATGCAGTCAGGCTTCTGCGCGATCGCGATGCAAAGCGCACCGTCAACGGTATAGCTGAAGAGCATTCACCCAAGGTTGTCTTCATGTTCCCCGGGGGCGGCGCCCAGTACGCCGGTATGGGACGCGAACTGTACGAACAGGAAGAAGTCTATCGTAATGCGGTCGATGCTTGTCTGAGTATCATCGAGCCCGCTCTAGGCATAAATCTCAAAGCGCTCATGTATCCGGCATCCGAGAATCTGGAAATGGCGACGCGCGAGCTGGAGCGCCCATCGCTCACTCTGCCGGCTCTCTTCGCAACCGAGTATGCGATGGCGCGTCAGTTCATGGCTTGGGGTGTGACACCAAGCGCGATGATCGGCCACAGCGTCGGCGAGTATGCCGCGGCGTGCATCTCCGGCGTATTCAGCCTCGAAGATGCTATTAAGCTCGTCCTGATGCGCGGCCGCCTGTTCGAGGTTGTCCCACCGGGGCGCATGCTCAGCGTGCCTTTGTCGGAGAAAGAGCTTCGTGCTTTAATGCCGGCTGATCTTGATATCGCGGCTGCTAACGCGCCCGAACTGTCCGTGGCGTCGGGATCGTCTGGGGCGATCGCGAAACTGCAGTCGATCCTCGCCGCGCAGGAAATCGAGTCCACGCCAATTCACATCAACGTTGCGGCGCATTCCTCGATGCTTGATCCGGTGCTGTCGCAGTTCCGCGACCTATGCCGGACAATTCGCTTACGGCCTCCGGGGATCCCCTTTGTTTCTAACGTGACGGGGACTTGGATTAGTACCGATCAGGCAATGTCGGCCGACTACTGGGTTTCCCATCTGCGTTCGACGGTGCGGTTTGCCGATGGTCTATCGTCGATCAGCGAATTGGGCGCCGTCGCGCTGCTTGAGGTCGGGCCCGGGCGTACCCTCAGCATGCTGGCGCGTGCGCAGGCGAAACCGTTCCAGCACGCATTCAGCTGCATTCGCCATCCGCAGGAGACCGCCAGCGATCTCGGATTTGCACTGACCAGTCTTGGCAGACTGTGGTCGGTCGGCGCAGATATCGACTGGACCGCATTCTACGATGGACAACTGCGCAATCGCATTCCGCTGCCAGCCTACCCATTCGAGGGCAAGTCATTCTGGGTGACGCCCGGCAAAGCATCCGTGCTGGCTCCATCGACAGACGTCTCACGCCAGACGGATCTGGCCAATTGGTTCCACACTGTCGGCTATGCCGAAGCTCCTCTGGTAACGACGGCGCGTTCGCAGAAGCGGCGCATCTGGCTGGTGCTCGCGGAAGATGCTGCTGACGCAAAACGCCTCACCCGCGCCATGGGTCATGATCGGATTGTTGTTGCAACGACGGGCAAGACGTTCGGCGAGCGGATTGATGGCACTTGGCGGTTCGATTTTGACGATGCCGATCACTACGCCAAAATCGTGCAGTACATGGAAGAGTCCGTGGGGCTGCCGGATCACGTCGTTCTTCTGACTTCGGCGAGCTTGAAAGCGAGTTCGGAGCGAAGGTTCTTTTCGCCAGTCCGCCTTCTGCAAGTCCTCGGCGGATTGTCGTCGGACGTGCAGGTCTCAATCGTAACGCATGGTGCAACCGGCGCTGGCGGTGGTCTGGTCGACCCCGTGAGCGCGCTCGTCTTGGGGCCTGCGCTTGTCGGTCCGCGTGAGTTCGACCAGATCCAGACGCGATGCATCGACTTGCCAATAGGCAAGCTGATAGCCGATGAGCAGCAACAACTGACTTCGGCGCTTGTGCGGGAACTCCGTGAAGAAGCAGCGGACCCGATCGTGGCGTTGTCGCAAACGGCGCGCTGGGTTCGTCATCTATCTGCATTGCCACTGCCAGCTTTGGCTGAAGAGACGCCTGTCGATTGGGTGCGCGACGGCGGCGTCTACCTCGTAACCGGTGGTCTTGGCGGTATTGGCCTCGAAGTCGCGGAACACCTCGCGCGCACGCGCAAGGTGAAGCTTGCGCTGATGGGTCGTGAAGGTTTGCCGCCGGAAGCGGACTGGGATCGAATACTACTTGAAAGGCCGCAGAGCCGCTCAGCGCAGCGCATCGCACGCGTAAGGAAACTGCGCGAGCTGGGCGCGCAGGTAAAAATCATTCGCGGCGATGTCGCGAGTAGATCTGATGTCGCCTCTGCCGTTCGCGCCGTGCGCCAGGCATTTGGGCCGATCTGCGGCGTTATACATGGTGCGGGCGTCATGCACGACGCACCAATGATGACGAAAGATCTGGACGCGATGAAGCGCGTGCTGGCTCCCAAGGTTGCGGGCACGCTGGCGCTTGACGCGGAGATCACCGAGGACCTCGAGTTCTTCATGCTCTTTTCCTCAGTCGCGTCCTACCTGGGCCTGCCCGGACAGGTCGACTACACGGCGGCCAATGCGTTCCAGGATGCCTTCGCGCGTGCCCGCGCTGTTCGCGCCAAAGGACGGACCGTCGTTGTGAACTGGAACGCCTGGCGCGATGTCGGCATGGCCGCAATGGCGCACAGGGCGCTTACGGTTGGTGTAGAACCGGCGCGTCGCAGTTCTCACCCAGCATTCAATGGCTACACCGATACCGCGAAGAGCCGAATCTTTGTCGCGACCTTTGAAGACACCGCCGAGTGGTTGCTGACCGAGCACGTTGTCAAGGGCGGACCCGCCGTACTTCCGGGCACAGCTTTCGTCGAGCTGGCGCGCGCCGCTTACGCCGAAGATCGCGATGCGGGCGCCATCGAGCTTTCAGATATGGTCTTTGTTTCGCCGTTCAGCGTCGAGGCAGGGGAGCCACGCCGGTTGACCGTCCAGGTCACGCCATCCGGTGACGGCGCCACGATCACGATGCGCTCCGGGACCGAACTGACGAGTCAGCCTATTGTCACGGGCGAAGCGCGCAGTTATCGCGGTGACGCGCCCACGCCACTTAACCTAGCCAACATTCGCGCCCGCGCTTTGCGTGAGTTCGCGCCGGCTGACCAGCGCCTCGACCAATGCTTCATGACATTCGGTCCGCGTTGGGCAAACATCCTGCGCGTCGCCTACGGGCAATCGGAAGCTCTGGTTGAGTTGGCTCTCCCGGAGCCCTTCCTCGCCGATCTGCCGGGCTACGCGTTGCATCCCGCTGTATTCGATATGGCTACGGGCGGAGCGCAGCAGCTGATCCCCGGCGTCGATCTTACAAAGCATTTCTTCGTGCCGCTCGGTTATGCTCGCGTCCGCATCTTCGGACCGATGCCGGCTCGTGTGTTCAGTCACGTCCGCTGCCTCCCGGAAACGGGCAATGGCGTCGCCTATTTCGATGTCACCTTGGCGGACGCAGGCGGAAAGGTCTTTGCTGAGATCTCACGCTTTACGATGCGGCGGATTGAGACGGCGAGCGTCTTCACCCAAGGGCGCCCGCGAACGCCCGTGGTACAAAGCAGTACGCTCGGTGTTGCGTTGAAGAACGGGATCGCGGCAAATGAAGGCATTGAAGCGCTGAACCGTATCATGGCTCAGTGCGGCTTGATTCAGGTCGTTGCCTCATCAGTCGACGTGATTGCCTGGAACGATAAGCTGCGCACAACGCGCGTTCAGGCTGTTGAGCAGGCTGGTTCCGTCGAAAGCTTCCAGCGCCCCGCCGGCGCACCGGAATATCTCGCACCGTCATCGGCCGCAGAACGTGTACTGGCAAAGATCTGGAGCGATCTGCTTGGCTATCAGCCGATCGGCGTGCAGGACAACTTCTTCGACATGGGCGGCAACTCGCTGCAGGGTGTCCGTCTGTTCGCCGGTATCCGCAAACGCTTTTCGGTCTCGCTGCCTCTAGCGACCCTGTTCCAAGCCCAGACGATCGCCGATCTCGCGAAGCTACTTGCTGAGCCTGAGCAGGATGCTGTGACCTCTACTGCTGGCTGGTCACCATTGGTGTGCCTGAAGCCAGGCGTATCTGGTCACACGCCGGTATACTTAATCCACGGCTCGCGCGGCAACGTGCTGGTCTTCAAGTCCTTCGCTGATCGGGTAAAGCTCGAGCAGCCCGTCTATGCGTTACAGGCTGCCGGTGTCGACGGCAAAATGGTTCCCGACTCATCAATCGAGGTAATGGCTGAGCGCTATCTCGAGGCGATCCGCAAGGTACAGCCCCGAGGCCCCTACATGTTTGCCGGCTATTCGGGCGGTGGTGTGATCGCCTACGAAATTGCGCGCCGGCTCAAGTCTGTTGGCGAAGAGACTAGCGTGTTGATGCTGATAGACACCCTCGAGCCCAGTCAGATGCGGACCAGCGTGACGATGCTGGACCGCGTTCGCAACATTCATCGCATCAAGCTACACCGCTTTATCAATCTTCCCGCCGTGCTTTGGAAGTACTGGTTGAGGCAACGCATCCGCCAGGCGATGGGCGTTCAGGAAATACAGCCGCTGCGCACCCCGCTGGAAGCTGCTTCGGACGCTGTAGACGCTGCTTACAAGGTGGCGCAGTGGGCCTACAACACGCCGCAGTTCGAAACAAACGCGGTTCTGATCCGTGCGACAGACGCCCGCATGCACTTCCTGCGCAGTGGTCCAACATTGGGTTGGGGAGCTTTCGTCAAGGGAGAGATCCGCCGCTTCGATGTGGACGCAGAGCATGACTTCGTGTTCGAAGGCGCCGCTCTCTCGCAACTCGTTGTGGCATTCGATCAAGCCGTCGCGACCGGCGGAGCAGGTGCTGGTGTGAGTTTTCGGCACGGTTATTCAACCAGCGTCCAGTCTCCTGAACCTCGGCATTACCGATCTCCTTCATGGCGGCGCCTTAGGAGCGAAATTCGTCGGTGACGATGCGGTTCGAATCGCCGAACCGCTCCATCACATTGCATAGAAACTTCAACGCCGCTCAGCGATCCCGCTTCTTCGATACGTAGGCTTCCAGCGCCCCACCTTCGTGATCGACAGCGCGCCAGGGGTAGTGGATCTCACCCCTGATTTTCACATGCATCTCTTCAAGATGCCGCCGTCACTGAGGAAAAATGCGCAATGATTGCGCCCGCTTCTTCCGGATGTAGGAGGCGAAGATTGGACTGGACCGGTTCCACCAGGCGCGTACGGTTTCATGGCAGATGTCGATACCACGTTCGCGCAGCAGGTCCTCGACATTGTGAAGCGACGGTGGAAACCGAACGTCCATCATCACCGCCCGGCGGATGATCTCAGGCGAAGTTTTGAAGTAGCGGAACGGGCTAGTTTTCATCCCAGGACGCTACTGGGCGAAATCTGACACGCGCCAGCCGATTCCCCTGACAATGCCACGCCGACTATTCATCGCGCCAAGCATGATTGCCACCTGGCAGGCGGATAGCGTCAAGGTCGGTCACTTCGCGGCTATCTGACATCCGACATGCTGATCGTGGCGAACGTCCATCGCCTCGTGAGCAGAAGCAGCCATGCCGCGTAGACCGCTCCTCCAACAATGGTGGTGATCGCAATCCGTGCCGCGGGTGGAAGCTGGAGCATGGGCTGGAGCAAAAGCAGGACGAGACTCATGAGGATGACACCCACATATGGACGCCACATCGCCGCCGCGAGTTCCCCGACCCGCACCGAGCAGCTCTTCAGGATAAGCGGCAAGGATAGCGCCAGGTTCACGAGGATGGGTATGGCCGTCGAGGCCAGAGCGGCGGCGACGCCGTAATTGGCCGCGACGAGAACCGCTATGATGCCCGTCCCTAACTCAACGGCGGCGAGCAGGAGGAGCAGATTGAAACGCCCCAGCGCTGTTAGCACGGCATTGCGAGGATTGTTCAGAGGCGCAAAGATTCCAAGACTCGCCATGATCGCCAGCATCGGTCCGGCCGCCGCATACTCCTGAGGCAGGATCAGGTCGGTCAGATCTTGCGCAATGAAGGCAACACCCGCGAATGCCGGAACGGCGATCAGCGCGGTGAGCGGCGCAAGCTTGAGGAATACGCGTCGGAAGTCGTGATCGCTGGATCGCGCTTTGGACATCAGAACTAGCCATAGCTGACCGATCGGGTTCACCAGCGCCACGATGACCATTTCACAGATCCGGGTGACCACACGGAAACAACCGAGCACCGCCGCGCCGAACTGGACGCCGATGATGACATCAAGAAAGCGCGGGAACGCCCCGATCACGCCTTGCGCAAGAAACAGCCGCCCGCTGGCGGCGAAGAAAGCCTTGGCATCACCCCTGTTGAACATCGCCCGCGGGACTGCGCGAGTGTGCATCAGCATCAGGCCCGCGGTCACGCTCAGCGACGTCCAGCGCTGCGCGACCAGAGCCCATTCCGCGCCCGGCGAATAGGCGACACCGACTGCGACGGCGCCGCCTGCAAGCGTTCCGGCGATGGACCATGTCGCCATGCCGCGGAAGTCCATTGCATCCCGCATGATCGCGGTCGGTCCGACCGTCAGCGGTACAACAAGCAGGGTAAGGCTCAATGCAAACAACACCGGGGCCGCATCCGGAGCGCCCATGGCGCGGGCCAAGGATCCCGACGACGCGCAAAGGACTGCGGTCGCCACGCCACACACGCCGACGAGCGACCAGAACACGGTGGACAAGTTACGCTGGGAAAAATCTCGTGTTCGCACGACGGCGTCCGCCGCGGCTGTCGCCCCTTGCATCACGAGAAGATCCACGACAGCAGTCGCGAAGGCGAATACTCCGAATACGACAGGGCTCAGGCGGTGCGTCAGTAACAGGAAGACTGCGACAAGCGCGGCCTGACTGATCATCATACTGGCGAGATTCCAGGAGAAGGACCCAGCGACCGCACTGGAGAGCGACTTCGCGTGATCGGCAGGATCCGTTTCCGAGGTGACCGGCGAACCAGAATCTGCCTCAGCGCTAACAACCGGCGCGCTTAATTGCTCTGACCCCGGTTGCGTTGACAGAAAAGATCTCCTGACGTGCTCGAGCCGAAGCGGCTTAACTGCACCGCAACTTAGCAACTTCCAAGCCAGATCGCTTTGCTCTCCCAATAGCCGCGGGAACAAAAAAGGCGCGTTATTGGCGAGGATAGCGAAGAGCTCAACGGCAGGTATTAACCATCACTACCAGGGCCGTACCAACGCTACGATCGAACGGGTCCAAATCTTACGTTTCAGGCATCGCCCACCTACCCGGCAAGACCTCGCGAGGCGCGGGCGTTCGCCATGTGGTCCGAACAACTAGGTTTGCGTCGGTGAAACCGGCAGCAGCCCAGCCGTCCGGATTGCAGGTATCGTCTCGGTCTGAATTTGCCCCCTGAGTGTTGCGCGATCTGAGGGTGATCGGTCGCCTGTTGGGAGGTATCTGCGCCTCGTTAACGAACAAATTCTCAACGTGGGGAGTATCCGCGGCTTAGGTTTTTTTAAGAAATGGACGCATTCGCACCGACTAGCGCCCCATGCCTATTCGATAGAGCAGAGGGCGCTCTTGCCCCACAGAGCGCCCTTTTGTTTTTCCAAGATCAGCCGTCTCGACGGTCGAGTCGGCGCTGAAGCTGTGAGGGCAAGAGAGCTTGATGATGATCTGAACGTGGCCGCAGACCAGGACAACCCGAGGTAACTGACTGAGCTTCGTGCTCGATAACTTGTATGCGACCTGATCAGCGGGCTCCATCAGGGCCAGCGGCCATCACCGCCGCAGAAACAGGCCGAACAGATGTCCGCACCCCGCAGATCACCCTCGAAGCCCAATTGCCTCTTGCGGATCAGGGGCCATCTACAGATGTCAGCACCCGTCCAGCATAACCGCATCGAGTTTACCGGACAGCGCCATCAGACCTCGCGCACGATGTCGAAACCGGCCGCCTTCGCCACCTTGACGAACCTCTTGTCGAAGCTGGCGAACCCATCGCAATGCGCGGACCGTGTGAGATGCAGCGCGTCGGCGAAATCCATGCCGCGCTCGACAAGGTCGAGGGCAGCCGCCAGAATCGCTCCGTCCTCGACCGTCACCGTTGGCAACCCGGCGAAGGCCCGCATTGCGCGCGGGAGCTGAGTTGGCGGATAACCATAGACGCTGCGCAGCACCCATTCGGCCTCCAGCATCACGGTTATGGACGCGAACACAGCCTCGCCGTTGATCAACGCGCGGGCGCGGGCCGACTGCTTGGGATGATCGCCCGTGAGATAGCGAACGACGAGGTTCGTATCAATACCGAGCATGACGTCGCCTCGCTTCGGCGAGGACGCCCGCGTCCATTTCTTCGATCGTTTTCGGCTTGCCGCTGTAGGGTAGGGACGCAAACACGTCCTCGGGCCGTGTTTCGGCGAAGGCCGGCGCAGGCTTCAGCAGCACACCCTCAGGCGTATCCTCGACCAAAAGCCGCGTGCCGGGACCCCAGTCCCGCCGCTGCCGGATGGAGCTCGGCAGGATGACTTGTCCCTTGGTGGAGACCGTGGTGGTGAGCTTTTCTACGGCGGCCATCGGCCCACTCCTCTCATGTAAGACGAACGTAAGATAGCGCGACACTCCTAATTCTTCAAGGCCTGCGCCGCATGGCGGCCTGGAGAGCGTGAGGCGGGCCGGTCAAAAGCGAGCGCCTTCTGGAACTGGCGCCAATGATCGTGCTGGTGCTGTCAGACCAACGCTACCTGATGTGAGCGTTTTCCGCGGTGATGGAATCGGAGGATTCCCAAGGGCGGAGAGTTGGGCGGGTCTATCCGAGCGATTCCAGCCTGGGAAGGTGAGTGATGGCGCGGCCTTATTCTGATGACATCCGCGAGCGGGTGGTTGCGAGGATCGAAGGCGGCGCCTCCCGCCGCGAGGCGGCTGAACACTTCGACATCTGTCCGAGTTCGGCGATCAAAGGGCTTAAGCCTCGGCGGGCAACAGGCGCTGGAAGGCGTTAGCGACGGGCGTCGAACGGATCAGGCGGCGACGTTTAGATCCTTCGCCAATGCTTTGCTTTTCGAAACTTTCCAGATCTTCGAGTCCACGTAGAAGTGGTGGAGACGCACGCCAGAGACGATTGCCGCGACGAGCTGGACCCCGAGCCAGTTGCCCTTGGTCATATCGAGGAAAGAGAACACATTCGCGAAGACCGAGGTCTGCAGCCACGTTCCGACAACGGCCTCGACGCGGTCGGCGCCGGGCCCCTGGAGTGTAACCAGAGCGAACACAACGCCGAGCAGGATGTAGAGCCAGGCATTGCTGAAGATGAGGTGCGGCAGGCCGCGTTTGGGCGCGTCGGCAGAGGCGTAGCGCTTTTCGCCATAGGCCCAGACGACGCCATGATACTGCGCGCAGTGACCGGTGCCGGTGATGAACACCCAAAACGCCGCAAGCCGCGGATCAAGCGCGAAGGTGAGGTAGTAAAGCGGCACAACCGTCGCGATGTAGAGAAGCTTCGGTCCATTGAGCACTTCACCTTTGCGCCATAGCTGCACCTGGTGGATCACGTAGGCGACGGTCGCCGCCAGGAAGACGACATGGCAGGCGTCGAAAACAAGCGTGCTGGTAAGCGAGACGCCGGTGCCTGCCTGCTGCGGATCGCTCCACGGCGCGGTGAGCATCGCGATATAGGGAGCCCAGAGCGCCGTCAGGAAGTAGATGTTGTCGATACGACGTTCGCGCGGATCGTTTTCACCGTTCTTACGCTTGTACAGACTGACGAAGCCCCAGTGCTGCTGGTTGATGTGGTGCATCACGTAGAGGCTGAAGCCCAGGGTCCAGGCGATCCATCCCCAGTCGAGCATTTGAGGCGAGAGGGGGATGACCATGTTGATCATGTACGGGATCAGGATCACTACAGGACCGACTGCAAAGGCCAGCAGTGAAGTCAGGAACAACATGCGGCGTGCAGCCCATTCCTTGGTGTCCGTGTAGGTGCGTGCGATCGTCGCCCAGATGTGCGGGCCATCTATGAGCGGCCCATAGAGCATGGCCGCGATCACCATTATGTCGAAGCTCCGCCCGCCGAAGGATGCCATCCAATGTGGGTCAGTTCCTTCGCCGCCCTGGCGGGTGAGGAACAGAGCTGCCAGAAGCACATAGCCCAGCCAGAATGGCAGGAGATTGAAGGCTAGGTCCTGCCGGGAGCTCCATAACCATGACCAGCGAACACGCCCGGTCACGCCCATTTCCGTCCCTGTCTTGGTCATGGTCATGTGGGTAAGCTCTCAGGCCATCAGATGAAGCAGCCAGCCAGATCAACAGGCGCTACTTCGATTGCCGTAGCTGCAAGCTCTGTGCCTCGTTGGAAGCGACGCCGCGAAAGTTGCTTGATAAATAAAGAGTTGGAGCGACTAGGGCGATCGTAATATTGTGGCGGCATAGGTGATGCTGGCCGAGGCCGTGTAAAAACGCGCAAGCAGGTCCTCGGGCCGCGCCGAGGTGCTGTCAGACTAACGCTAGCCAGTCTCTGGCTAGGCCGAGTTCATGGGCCTTCGGGGGACTCCAATGACGCGAATTTCTTGCAAGCGGCACCGCTTCCCGGCAACTGTCATTCAGCACGCGATGTGGCTGTGCTTCAGTTTCACGTTGAGCTTGCGCGACGTCGAAGCGATGCTCGTCCAGCGGGGCATCGAAGTGTCCTACGAGACGGTCCGCGCGTGGACTGTGAAGTTCGGCCCGAAGGTCGCGGCCAACGTGCGTTGACGGAAGTTGCCGGGACATATGATCAGCCGGCCGACGCTTCGGCTATTTTGCGCACGGGCGGATTCCGTCTGGACAACGGCGGTGGCTTGAGCGGAATCCGGCTTCCCGCAAAAAATAATGCGTTGCGGCGTTTAGTTGTCAGTTCCGTCATGACCTATCCGATTGATCCCATTTCTTCGCCCGCCCGCTCGATTGTTCAGTTCTCCGCCGATCGCCTTGAATACATGCCTTGCCATTCAGCGTCGTTTCGCTAATCGTTATGGATCCACAGGATGGGCCGCGAGGGGGAAACCATGCCGAGCGAAGCCAGCCCAATTATCAATATCTTCCAGGCGCCAGCGGAACGAACGTCCTCCAGCTTCAACTTGGAGAAGCTCGCCGCAGAATTTGGTCAGAACCGGAATACAGACTGGACCGTGGGCGAGGCTTATCTCTGTCTTTTGCTTTGCGCAGTCTCCGTTGACGGTGTGTTCGCCCGGGAAGAGCAGGAAGAAGTGAAAGCGCTGCTGCTCCGCTCGCGTACGCTGAAAGCGATGAATCAGAACCAGCTTGCGCAAGCCAACGCGATCATCAAGAAGCGACTCGAAGAGCGCAAGAATGGCCTCGAAGAGGCGTGCCACGCGCTGCCCTCGGACATGAGGCTCTGCGTGTTCGCGCATTGCGTCGACGTCATTCTGTCAGATGGCAATCTGGCGCCTGTGGAGGCAGACTTCCTGAATCGCATTACCACGATGATGGATCTCCCTCCAGAAGACGCCAAGCGGGTCATGGAGATCCTGCTGATCAAGAACCGGTTCTGATCACCGCAAACCACACGACGTCGGAGAACGCGCAAGACCGGGCGGCCTCGCACCTGGCGATGACGTCTGTGTCATGGATGAAATCGCCGGACGACAGGAAGCCTGCGTTTGCTCCGCAGTGTGCCCGTGTGGCGCTTCGCGCTCGAATGGGCTATGATCCAAGCGTGGAGGCTGAAAATGAGCACGCCGCAGATCGAGCAGGCTGACATTGACGCACTCGCGGCAATTCTCGAGTCTGAGAAGCAGCATCACTGTCGGGCGCGCGGGCTGTGTTTTGGTCTCTTTCTCTTTTCCCTCGTGATGCTCGTCCTCGCCATAGCCACGATAGCGGTTCTGTTTCTGTCGGGCCGCATCAGCCAGGAATGGTTGAGTGCGATCCAGCTGTTGACGCCGATGTCGGCGGCCGTGATTGGTTTCTTCGGGAGCTGGTGGGCCTGCCAGAACTGCATCAATTCGATCGAGCGCACGCTGTTCGCCGCGCGCGCGGGGCGTCTAAAACTTTTTGCCAGCTTCCTTGCAAACCTGCAGTGCGCCGACAAGAAAAAGCGTCGCCTGTGGATGGAGATGGCGACGTCCATCTTAACATAGCGGAGGAGTCGGGGGATGCCTGATGCAGTCGAGGACGACCTGATCGCGCTAGTAACGCGCGAACAGCGCGGATTCCGGCGCATCCTTTTTGCCGGGTTCGGAATTCTGATTCTGCTGGTAACAATGTCTGCAGCACTCGGGGTCTACTACTACGCTGTATCTCAACAGCTCACCGAGACATCAGCCAACCTCACCGAGACATCAGGCCGGCTCGAACTTGCCGCGTTCGAGGCGAGGATTGAGGCGGATCGTCAGACCAACCGTGTCTCCGACCTGGAAAGGGCGGTGCGCCGCACCTACGACGAGATCCGCGTTATCTCACCGGGATTGTCGGCTCACTTAGAGCCAGAGGATGCGCTCACGGCCGTGAGCGCGTATCTTCGGCGCGGCCGCTCTATGAACGAAGAGCGCGTCATCGAAGCGGCGACGGCAGGGCAGGACGGCCCCAGCCCTGAAGCGCAAGCGCTGCTTGCGGGGTCCTCCGCCCTTCTGGCCTGGGAGCGAAGCGGTGAGCAGATCCATGCAGGTGCGGTAGAGCTTCCCGAAATTCTTGCGCGAGCGAAGGCGTACTTCGAGGCAGCGGAGGCGGATCAGTCACTAACGGCGCTTGCCCAGACCGGCATTGCCTGGGTCCAGTATCTGCATGCGTCCTCCAACGCTTCGAACTACGCCCCTGCGGATTGCGAGGCCGTTTTCAGAACCATAAATGGGGGCGCTGTCGCATCTGATCCTGGACCTCAGCCGCTTTATTGGCGGGCCCAGTGCGAACGCAAGCTGGGCCGAACCCGCGATGCTCTCCGCGACTACGTTCTAGCCTTAAGACAGAGCGGCGAACTGCCGGCGGGGTCCAACGAAGCGACGATCAACCTGGCGATGAACGCCTTTCACGGCGTTGGTACGCTGCTCGTCGCGATGTTCGATATGCCAGATAATGAATTGCGCGCCGAGCTTGATCTCGCTGCCAGCCTGTGCGGAAAACCGGATGAGGCCGACAAGGGGTCTGCCCGCATGCTCCTCGCTCGGTCATGTCTGGCCCAGGCGATCCGCCTGCGCGAGCGGCTTCACCAAACGCCGAACCAGATCAGCGGAACAAGAGAGAATGTCAGCTTTTCCTATCTGCGCGATGGCGATTTTGCCGGCGCATATGCAAATGCCAGCAAGGTCGAGCGAACTGGCCTGTTTCCATGGAACGAGCTGGTTCGCGCCCTGTCAGCTTCGCACCTGAAGACGGATGATTCAGCGAGCGTAGAGCGCGGGGCCCGGCGCAATGTGCGATACTTTGAGGTTGGACGGTTCAATCCCTGCGAGCTCAATGTCTTGCTCGGCGCCGACCTCATGCTGGAAGCGCGTGCGCTCGTCGAGGGTGAGCACGAGGGGATAAAGCTTGCCTGTACCGTCGCGCCGGATGCAAAACCGGCTACTCCGTCGCAGAGCTAGGTGGGTGCAGCCGGGCTGTTGCACTGCACCAAGTGTTGCACGTCGCTCGCGCCTGTCTCGGCTGATTGCTCCTGAGATGCATAGATTTGTGAGAACGCGGGCCCCGCCTGACGGCAGCGGGAGGGAGGCGGATCGCAGCCCCTAGGGAAGGCATGCACTTGAAAGGCGGGTTGGATGACTGCCGCAGCGAAATAGTCATTGGGCGATGTGGCGCAACGCTCAGCACAATTGCCGTTTTAGACTTTTACCGCCTCCCAAAATCAGCCATAAAGAGTTAAAATCGGCCAATAGAAACCGGTTCTGCGGGGTAGACGGGATGTGGTGGGTAGGGCTCGGGCGTTTACGCAAACTATCTGCTGTCGCGTTGACCGCGCTGATTGCAGCGTGCGCAACCGGCGCCACGGCGGAGCCGAATGTGCAGCCGACCGCCTGGGCATCGAGGAAAGACTGCATTATTTCTGACGTCCCGATGCCATCCTCCTCGCGCAATCTGGAGATGGTTCAGGAATGCGGCGCGACGGCAGAGGACCCTGACGAGCGCGGCGGCAATCAGGCGATCGCAGCCTACAACATGGCCAGGGCGCATGTCGCGATCGCGGCATCGCCATCGGCAACCGACCCCGCCGGAAACTATGTCGCCGCTATCAAGGCGATCAACAGGTCGTTTGATCGCCTGCGCAACGACCACCCGGATCTGATTCGGTCGGCCAAGCCCAACGACAAGAAGGATGCAGCCATCGTTCTCACCAACCGGAGGCTCCGCTACGGTCGTGTCTACGTGCTTGGTCAGGCCTATGCAGGGCTCGGATTGAGCAATCCTCCCGCGTCTGCGCAGGCCACCGTTGGCCTTTGCACGGGCAGGGATGGCTGTCTTATGGAGGCGAGCCGGCAGCTTGAAAGCCGCGATGTTGCTGTCCCATTCGCGGATGATCCCGTCGATACGCGCTATGACGAATTCATGCTTTTGCGCGCCAACACCTATGCACAGCTCGGCCTGGCGAGCGATGCAGGAAAGGCGCGCGTAGATTTCGAGGAAGTCGTCCGCCGCGGCGCAATGCCGGGGCGCGCACCCTTTGCCGCGAAGGCCAAGGTCGAGCTTGCAAAAATCTATGTGCGGGATGGCCAGGCGGCCCTTCAGGGTCAGAACGCCAACCTCGGGATTGCGATTGATTCTTTCCAGAAGGCGCTCGGTGTCGATCCCAACGCCCTTGAGGCGAAGCTGGGTCTCGGGCGGGCCTACCTTGCGCTGGCCACAACCTCGACTACGGGCAAGGCCGAGAGCTACGTGGCTGCGGCTGGCGCCTACGACGCTGCGGCGAAAACAGCTGCCGAGCGCGGCCTCGTCAAAGAACAGGCGGAGGCCCGTGAGGGGCGCGGCCAGGCCTTCCTCGAGCAGAGCCGCATTGCCGCCGCCGCTGGTAGGGCAGACGCGCCGGGTCTGCTGCAGCAGGCGATCGATGAGTATGTGGCGTCTGCAAATCTCGACCCGACCGCACAGCGTCAGCTCAACCTTGCTCGGGCGCTCGATCGCGCAGAGCAGTTCGATATGGCGGACAAGTCTTTCGAAGCTGCGGTGCGTATTCTGCCGCAGGGGTCACTCTTGTCAGATGCATTGCTTGAGCTTGCAGCGGTGAAGGCAAAGCTTCCTGGCGCCAAGCCGGAGGTCATCCGGGCAACCTATGAGCGGGCTAGAACGGCCAATCCGCAATCTGCCAAGCCCGGCTTCGAGATCGGGGTGAGCTATCTCCGGCAATCGCTCCTTGGCGATGCCGTTCGCGAATTCCAGGGGGTGGTCGACAAGACCGGCGGCGCTAACGGTATTCCTCCGCCGGGCGAACTGCAATTCAAGGCCGACGCCTACTATTATCTGAGCCTGATAGAGGCGCGGCAGGTTGGCCGCGGGCCGCTGTCCGCGACGGCGGTGGCCAATGCGGATCGAGCAGTGCTTGTCGGCGCGCCAAACCCGCCGCGGAATCACGCGTGTCTTGCTCACATTATTCGCGGTGGCAAAAGTGTAACGGATGATGGGATGTCAACCTGGTGTTCTGGAGGCGATGGCACATCCGAAGGCCTCCTGTTGCGCGGGATGTTCTATCTGCGCGCAGCACAGTTCGCAGCGCCGAGCGCACGGCCGATACTACGCGATTCGGCACAGTTCGCTTTCAACCAGGGCCTCAATGTCAACGCAACGCGCCGCCAGATTACAGGCATTAGCGCGGCGCCCGAAGTGACCTTCACCTGGCCTGACGCGCCCAAGCCGCCGTCCATTCAGGTGCTTCTGGATTTCGGGAAGGCGGTGGTCGTTGGTTGTGGGTCCCAGCAGACCGCACTGACGCCGCTGTCCGCGGCCGACGCAAACGCCGCTGAGGCATTCTTCACATTTTACCGCGTCTTCGACTGCGAAGCGCGGAAATAGGCTTAGTGACGGCAGAGGGGCTTACAGAATGGACCACGTTCCAACCGTATTCTTTGAGTCACTACCTCCTCCGCCCGCACCGGCGCCGCCCCCACCACCGCCGGCGGTAGAAAAAGGGGGACTTTTCATTTCGCGAGGATTCCTTGGCGTCCTTGTCGTGCTCTTCCTTGGAGCGGCCATTGCGGGCACCGGCTATTTCTACATGCAGGCCGATGGTGCTCAGAAAAACGTTGAAGCGCGCGACAAGACGATCTCCGAGCAGAAGACTACACTTGCGGCGCGCGATGCGAAAATCGTCGAACAGGCGGCTGCCATTGCGGCGAGCAATACCACACTGAAGGCTCAGGAGCTTCAGTACGGCCAGATCGAGTCCCTGATGGCCCAAGCTGCGAAGCTCCAGAAGGACGTCGAAGATCTGCTTCCTCGCAGGCCGGGCACCCCTGGAATTTCGGACAAGATCAAGGCGCCTCTCTGGCGAGATGCAGCGGTGCAGCAGCTGACCCGCTACGTTGCCGACCTCCAAAAGGAGTTCAACCGAATTGACCGGGCCCCAGCGGGTGGCGGCAAGCCGCCGGCGGCGACGACGCCCGTCAGGCCCAAGATCCAGACGACACCGGCTCCGGGCGTCGCTTCGCCTACTTGATCGCGTTAGTATGGGGCTGTCATGTTCTGCGCTAATCTGTTGGGCGGGCGCGGATGGATGGTCCACTGGTAGGAAACAGCGCGCGCCTTGCAAGATGCGCCTGCGCCTATGAACTGTTGCAACGCTGGGTAAAACGCGTTTCGATGCGTTTTTGGGACTCATGTCGAAAGAGGACCGTTATATGCCTAACGTATTGAACATCTTTCAGTCGACGGCAGAGCCTACTCGGGCCTCAGCCTTTGATCTCGACAAGCTTACCGAGGAATTCAAGCAGCAACGCAATACGGACTGGTCCGTGCCCGAAGCGTTTCTCTGCCTTCTTCTTTCGGCCGCCGCTGTTGATGGAAACGTTGCTCTTGAAGAGCAGACTGAAATTCACGCACTCGTGCGCAGGTCGCGGGCCCTTAAGTCAGTCAATCCCAATCAACTCGCCGAGGCGAACACATCCGTCAATGAGCGCCTCAAGAATCGGCCCAACGGCTTGCAGGAGGCGTGTCAATCGCTGCCCTCTGACATGCGCCTGCCGGTATTTGCCCATTGCGTCGACATCATCCTGGCGGATGGTTCCCTACTTCCTATCGAGGCCGACTTTCTCAACAAAATCATGGCCTTCATGGCGATCGACGCCGCCGACGGCAAGCGAGTGATGGAAGTGATGCTGGTCAAGAATCGCTTCTAGAGTCCGGGCGCGGTTTGCGACATTCTGATCCTCTGTCCGGCGGCAACCAGTGTGGGATCGATGCCATGTTGACCACGCCGGGTCGGCCGGGCTCTCGCGCAATGCGAGCGCATCCTCCCGTTTGTCCCCGATGTGATCTGCGCGGCGTCATTGGATGAGTGATTGGCTCGCTCGCTCGATCCGAACAACCCGGCGCGGGGCACCCCATCGCTCGCCCGGGGCCGAATACCAGGTGAACCTTGCGCCTGAAAGCTTTTGCCCACATCGTCTGAAGATTAATTCGAGAAGCGATGGTGGACGAAATGGCCATGCCAATTGATGGTGGGCAGATCGGAGTTGTCCGACTATTCGAGGTTGCTGGGTCAACGCCCGACACTTCGCTTGATCTCGATCAGCTGATCGAGCAGTTTCGGAAACATCGCAATATAGACTGGTCGATCCCCGAAGCGTTCCTTTGTGTGCTTTTGTCAGCGGCCATCGCGGATGGACACCTTTCTATTGAAGAGCAAGCAGAGATCGAGGCGCTTTCACGTCGCTCACGCGCCCTAAAATCGATCTCCCCCTCTCAGCTGGCGGCTGCGAACGCAACAATCAATCTTCGCCTGAAGAGTCGCCCGAACGGATTGCGGGAGGCGTGCGAGTCGCTGCCTACCGACATGCGTTTGCCGCTCTTTGCGCATTGCGTCGATATCGTCCTTGCTGATGGCCTCTTGTTACCCCTCGAGGTGGAGTTCCTGAACCGGATCATCATGTTCCTGGGGATTGACCCGTCGGAGGGCAAACGCGTGATGGAAGTCCTGCTTATCAAGAACCGCTTTTAGTTGGCCAGGCGCGGGTGAATGGGTGCTGCCCGGGTGCTGTCAGACCTACGCTAACGGGTCTCTGCTAAGGCCGTGTTCATTGGCCTCCCGGAGACCCCAATGGCGCGAATTTCGTACAAGCGGCACCGTTTCCCCGCAACCTTGATTCAGCACGCAGTCTGGCTTTACTTCGGGTTCGCGCTGAGCTTGCACGACGTCGAAGCGATGCTCGTCCAGCGGGGCGTTGATGTTTCCTACAAGACGATCCGCGCGTGGACGTTGAAGTTCGGCCCGAAGATCGCAGCCAATCTCCGTCGCCGCAAACTCCCGCCGTCGCCGCGGTGGCATCTTGATGAGATGATCTGCAAGATCGGCGACGAGCGCGTGTACTTGTGGCGTGCTGTTGATGATGAGGGCGAAGTTCTAGACATCGTCGTTCAGAAGCGGCGCGACACGCGCGTAGCACTGAAACTGTTGAAGCAGCTGCTTCGCAGCCTGCCAGTTGAACCTGAAAGCATAGTCACCGACGGACCCGCATCGTACGGCTCAGCGCTTCGTGTGCTGGGCAGGGAAGGGGTCCATCGCCCTGGTCGCCTGCGCGAAAATAACCGCGCAGAGAACTCACATCTTCCGATCCGACGGCGCGAGCGAAAGATGCTCGGGTTCAAATCTCAAATATCGGCGCAGCGATTTCTGACGACGCACGCGGCGATCAACAACGCGTTCGATTTTCAGCGACACATGATCAGCAGGCCGACGCTCCGACTCTTTCGTGCACGGACGGAATCTGTCTGGGCGAGGGCGGTGGCTTGGCGGGAACCCCGCGTCCTGCAGGAGATTTCGGGTTGCGGACTTAACGTGACAGCTCCGGTCCGGCGCTGTGAGTGTCCCACAATCTCCGGTTGCAATCAGGCCGCGCGCCAGGTCACAACCTTGCTTGCAGCGAAATTCCACACAGCGCCTACGAGGATGCCTGAGATGGCAGAAATCCACCAGCTGGAGTTCTGTGCGAACATGTAATTCGCGATGCCGACATTTGCGAAGAGGCCAACGCAGCAGACAGCGTAGAAGCTGCCAAGGCCTCTCACGACGGGCCAGAACCCTTTCAGGCGCCGGTCGCGATAGGTCAGAATGTTGTTGACGAAGAAGTTGAACGTCATGGCAACGAATGAAGCGACGGTTTGCCCGATCGCGAACTGTTGACCGAGTGCAAACATTTCAGTGGTCAGTACGGCGAAGTGTACAAATATGCCGGCCCCGCCAACGGCCATGAACATGATGAAGGTTGTCGGAACAAACCGGCCCACCGTCTTGTCCAGCAGCATTTCGAGAAACTCGACAGCGACCATTGTGTCGAGCTTGCTCTCGCCGTGTAGACGGTTGCGAAACATGTAGGGAACTTCCTTGGTCTTCAGAGGCTTCGTCGACGAGGCCAGCAAGTCGAGCAGGACCTTGTAGCCACGCAGGGATAGCCGCCTGACCGAGCCGTACAGCGTCTCGCGGGTCGTCATGAAGAACCCGCTCATCGGGTCGCTGATGTCGGCCTTGAGAACGTATCTTGCCAGCTTTGTTGCGAAGCGGCTGTACGATCGACGGCGCCCATCCCAGTCGCCAACGCCGCCGCCATCTGCATAACGAGTCCCGATGACAATCTGGGCGTCGCCCTGTTTGAGTGTGGCGAGCATCGAGGTCAGCACGGTCTCATCGTGCTGCAAGTCGGCGTCCATCACGGCGATGTAACGGCCACTTGTGCTCAACATCCCTTCGACGACGGCAGAAGACAGCCCCCGCCGTCCGATGCGGTGCAGGAACCTGACGCGGGGATCACGCTGCGCCATCCTGGCGACCACATCATGCGTGCCGTCAGTCGAGTCGTCATCGACGAACACAACTTCCCAAGCTACGTCGCCTAGCGCCTGATCCAGTTTCTCAACCAGTAGTTCGACGTTGTCGCGCTCATTGAACGTCGGAACTACAATGGAAAGTTCTGGCACCCGGGTGGCAACCGCAATGCTGTCGTTGATGTGTTGCAGCATTGCGCAAACGTCTTCGTTCCGAACCTACCAGCGTTGTGCAAAAGACGTGCCCAACGGGGGCCGGTTGCCCATCGGGCGGGCCGCAGTGCCTCAAGCTGAAGTGATAGTTCTTCCATGGCGGACGGAGCGGCGTTCGAGGCCGAGCGTGACCGCGGTCATGCTTCCTGCCAGCAGAAGCAGCATTCCGTTCCGCCCGCTTAGCAGGATGAGGGCGCCGCTGAGGTCGTTGTAACTCTCAGGCGTTCCCAGGGTAAACCAAACCGAGTTTGGAAGCGCGATGAAGGCGACAGACAGAGACCAGGCCAGGCTCGTCGCAACCCAGAGCATGATGTGCGGACTGCGATCCTCCCATCGTTCGACGCCAAGCATGACCGCCGCCGCAAGGCCCGCAATCGTGAAGAAGATGTGGTCTCCTTCCGTATAGGGGCCGCAGGCATGTGCCAGAGCCAGAACGACGCAGCATTCAAGCAGGCCGACGACTGGCCGCTCGGGCGCGAGACCCTCCCTACCGTTACGCGGTCCGGCAAAGAGGAACCAGGCAAAACTGCCGGAGATCAGAACACCAATACTCGTAAAGACGGTGACGAGCATGGCGTTATCGAGCCAAGGCGTGGAGAAGGGCGTCCGCGAGAACATGCGCAGAAACAACCCGTAGAAAGACTGGTTGTCGCCGCGCGCTCCCGAAGCGCCGGAAATCAGCTGAGAGGACGCATCGCGCCAGCCGAAAAAGCTTTCGATGATGTTTGAATAAAGCGGAAGAAACGACAGGAAGAAAACGGCCGCTCCAATCGCGATCGAATAGCCTCCCATTTTCCAGTCGCGACGCAACAGAAAGTAGATCGCAAGAACCCCGAAAAAGGGTTTGAGCGACATTGCGATGGCAAGGCAGGAGGCAGCAAGTATGATCTGTCCGCGGCCGCGCAAGATTAGCGCTCCAGCGACGAGAAGCAGCATGAAAAAGTTAACCTGCCCGTGATAAATATCCATCCGTACAAGTCGGCTGATAGATAAAAGGCCGAGGACCAGCATGATCCAGTGCCAATCGACTTTGAAGCCGAAGCCGCGGAAGATCAGCACAGTCGCTGCAACCAGACTGGCCGCGCACAGCACAGGCCAGACAATATTTATCGCAGTCGCTCCGATGATTGCCGACATTAGCGCAAGCAGGTCCGCGAGCAGGGGCGGATAACCGTAGATGTTGAAACCCGTGTTGATCGCTGGATCATAAGGGTTGCCGCCGGCCAACACCGTATCGGCAGCGCGCATATAAAGGCTCAGGTCCGTGCTTGCCGGGAAAAGCGGGTTCTCCTGGAACTCCTGGACGAGTTGGACTGTTCCAAGAAGGAACAGTGCTGCGCTGATTGCGATAACCAGCCAGACACAAGTGGGGGAGTTGAACCAACTCGTTCCCGTCAGTTGCAGAGACCGTTTAGGTGTCCCAGTCGATGTCATAGGTGCCCCGATACGCACAACGTGCGTTTGGCAAATCTGATAGCAGGTTGCAAAGGTCGGACCATCGCCGGGTGGGGCGGTGTCAGACGAAAGCGAACCCGTTGTGTAATCGCAAACCGCTGGTCAAGTCCTTTCAGGCATCATTCTTCGTCCACCGATTGACCGCTCCCCGGCCGGCGCGAGGCGGCTGTCAGCACGATGATTGCTGATCCGACTTC
>JBBQJV010000037.1:0-38386 GCA_038326205.1 Caulobacterales bacterium
GAAGCGCATTCTCGACTTCATTGATGCAGGCGAGAAACGGCCGCTATGCGTCCCGAGACATTCCTGATGGCCACTTCGCGGCTTGCCATTGTCGCGGGTGGTGGAGACCTGCCGCGTCGTGTCGCGGAACAGGCGCGTCGCGCCGGGCGCGACCCGCTTGTCGTCGGACTCAAGGGATTTGTTGAAAAGGCGTTGCTGGCAGACTTTGGCGGGCCGGAAATGTCGGTGGGGGAATTGGGGCGTCTCATTCAGCTGATGAAGAAGGAGGGCTGCGAGGAGATGGTCTTCGCGGGCTCACTCAAACGCCCCGACTTCGCCTCGCTCAAGCTCGACCTCAAGGGCGTCCAGTCGCTGCCGAAGATACTTGCGGCGGCGAAGAAGGGCGATGACGCGCTCCTGCGCGCAGTCATGGACGTCTTCGCAGCCGCGGGCTTCCGCATCATTGGCGCTGATGATGTGCTCGATGATCTTCGGGTCGCCGCAGGTCCTGTCGGCGCCATCTCGCCCACCGCCGAACACTGGCCCGACATCCTTCGCGCTGCCGAGGTAGCTAAGATTTCTGGTTCCCTCGAGATCGGGCAGGGCGCCATCGCATGCGCCGGCCTGATCTTGGCGGTCGAGGCGCAGGAAGGAACCGACCGTATGCTCGCACGTATCCCGGACCTTCCAGCGGAAATTCGTGGCGCACCCGGCGACCGGCGCGGTGTGCTGGTGAAGCGCCCCAAACCGCAGCAGGAAATGCGCATCGATCTGCCGACAATCGGCGTCGCCACTGTGGCTGGCGCCGACAAAGCCGGGTTGGCCGGCATCGCCGTGCAGGCGGGCGCAGCTCTCGTTGTCGATCGCGAAGCTGTCGCCGCCGCCGCCAATGCGGCGGGCATTTTCATCTACGGGTTTACCGAGGCGGATCTCGCGTGAGTCACGTCTTTCTCGTTGCGGCCGAAGACTCCGGCGATGCAATCGGTGCGGACGTCATCGACGCACTGCGCGCGGCTGATCCCGCTGTCCGCATCTCCGGCATCGGCGGCGAGCGCATGCGTGCGCGGGGCGTTTCATCCGATGTCGATATGTCCGGCCTCGCCGTCCTCGGCCTGATCGAAGGTCTGAAGGCCTATGGCAGGGTCAAGAAGGCCGTCGAGGACGCCGCCGATATTGTCGCCAAGGCCGATCCCGACGGTGTCGTGCTGATCGATAGCTGGGGCTTCATGTGGCGTCTCGCGCAAGCTTTGAAATTGCGCGGCGCGCGGGCCAAGCGCATCAAGCTGATCGGGCCGCAAGTCTGGGCCACGCGACCCGGTCGCGCGCGTGTGCTAGCGAAATGGGTTGACCATCTCCTATGCATCCACCCTTTCGAGCAGCCCTTCTATGTGAAATGGGGTTTGCCCACGACTGTGATCGGCAACCCCGCCCTGTGTCGCTTGCCGAAAGGTGACGGCGCAGCGTTCCGCCGCCGCCACGGCCTGCCGCATGACGCGCCCATCATCGGGTTGCTGCCGGGCAGTCGTAACTCTGAAATGCGCCGCGTGGCGCCGACCCTGTTCGAGGCGACTGGGCTGACTCACCGAGCGACGCCGGGCAGCCGTGTCATCTGCATGGTCGCGCCCAGTGTGGCTGCGGAAGTCGAACGGCAAGCTGCCACGCAACCCTATCCCGTCCTCCTGATCCGTGACGAAAACGAGAAGGCCGATGCCTATGCCGCGATGACTGTGGCGGTCGCCTGCTCGGGGACAGTCACAACGGAACTTGCGGCGCAGGGGGCTGCTGTGGTGACCGGCTATCGCCTAGGGTGGATCACGTGGGCGCTGCTGCGCGCATTTCTGTTCAAGTCCAAGTACTCCGCGCTGGTGAATGTGGCGGCCAACGCCGAGGTGATCCCGGAGTTCATCCAGACGCGCTTCCGGGCGGATCGCATCGCGGAGGCGGCGCTTGAGCGTTTGCTCAAACCGGAACTGCTGCGCGCTCAGCAGGAGGCTCAGGCACGGGCAATCTCAGTCATGAAAGGGACGGGGCGGCCGGCGGCCGAGATTTCGGCAGAGACGATCCTGCGCCTGTCGTGACGGGCGGTGCGCCAGCCTCCACCATCACAAACAACATAGGGCGGCCCCATCGAGCCGCCCTTCTGTTTTTGTAGGCCCGCCGAGTCTAGCGGCGCGCGCGCATGCCGACATAGTCGCGCTGCGGTGCGCCGGTATAGATTTGGCGCGGCCGACCGATGCGTTGCGTCTTGTCGGTCGTCATCTCTTCCCATTGCGCGATCCAGCCGACAGTGCGGGCGAGGGCGAACAGCACGGTAAACATCGTCACTGGGAAACCCATCGCCTTCAGCGTGATACCCGAATAGAAGTCCACGTTAGGATAGAGCTTTTTCTCGATGAAGTACTCGTCTGTCAGCGCAATTTTTTCGAGCTCCATCGCCACTTCCAGCAACGGATCGTTGATGCCGACTTCCTTGAGCACTTCGCGGCAGGTTGCCTGCATCACTTTCGCACGCGGGTCGTAGTTCTTGTAGACGCGGTGGCCGAAGCCCATCAGACGCACGCCATCGACTTTGTTCTTCACCTTGTCGACGTGTTTTTTCACGTTCTCGACCGTGCCGATCTCCTGCAACATCTGCAGCGCCGCTTCGTTGGCGCCGCCATGCGCCGGGCCCCACAGGCAGGCGATGCCAGCCGCGATGCATGCGAACGGATTGGCGCCCGACGAACCGGCGAGACGCACGGTCGAGGTTGAGGCGTTCTGTTCATGATCGGCATGCAGGATGAAGATGCGATCCATCGCGCGAGCGAGAACCGGGTTGACGACATAGTCCTCGGCCGGCACGGCGAAGGACATGCGCAGGAAGTTTGATGCATAGTCGAGCTCATTGCGCGGAGACACAAAGGGCTGGCCAGTGTGATACTTGAACGCGCGCGCTGCGATGGTCGGCATCTTTGCAATCATGCGGTGCTGCGCGACCTTGCGCTGCTGCGGATCGTCGACGTTCGTTGAGTCGTGGTAGAAGGCCGATAGCGCGCCGACCGCGCCGCACATGATTGCCATCGGGTGAGCGTCGCGGCGGAAGCCCTGGAAGAACTGATCGAACTGGGCGTGAAGCATGGTGTGCCGCGTGATCGTGTCGGTGAACTCGCGATCCTGCTCGGCATTCGGCAACTCGCCGTGCAGCAGGAGATAGCAGACTTCGAGGAAGTTGGATTGCTCAGCGAGTTGGTCAATCGGATAACCACGGTGGAGCAAAATGCCCTGGTCGCCATCGATGTAGGTGATCTGGCTTTCGCAGCTGGCGGTCGACGTGAAACCCGGATCCAGCGTGAACATGCCCGTCTGGGTGTAGAGCTTTCCGATGTCTATCACATCGGGACCGACAGTCCCGCTGTAGACCGGCATTTCGACCGTTTTGCCGCCCGCATTGATCGTCGCCTTGCCGTTTGGCTTGACCTTGTTTTCCATCGACTAAGTCTCCTCAATTCGCCTGCGGCCTAGCCGCTCAGCTCACACCGTGAGCGAAATCCTTGATGCGTGCGAAAGCTTCATTACGGCCTAGCAAGGCCAGCACAAGCGTAATATCAGGCGCCGGCGCCCCTCCGGTAAGTATCGCGCGCAAAACAGGGCCAATTTTCCCCATGCTGATGCCGTTCTGGGCGCAGAATTGATCGAGTTCTTGTTTGATGGCGGGCTCTGACCATTCTGTCAGCGCTTCCAGTGCCGGCAACAGTGCGGCCAGCCGGATTCGCGCCTCGGCATTCACCTGGGCTTTGGCCTTGTCAGTCAGCTGGATCGGACGAAGGTCGGTCAGAAATCGAGCCGCTTCGCCGAACGTGGCAAGGTTCGCCGCCCGCGTCTTGAGGTGGGGCATGGCGGCGCGAATGCGCTGGCTCACCTCATCTGAGAGTCCTTGCGATTCCGGCCGGCTGGTCCACAGCCCGAACAGGCGCTCGTCATCGGCGAGCGCCATGTAGTGTTTGTTGACCGAGTCCAGCTTCGCGAAATCGAGCCGTGAAGGCGCCTTGTTCAACCCATCGAGGTCAAACCATTCGATGGCTTTTCCGTCCGGGATGATCTCGTCATCACCATGGCTCCAGCCGAGCCGGAGCAGATAGTTGCGCATCGCTTCCGGCAGGTAGCCTAGCACGTCGCGGTATTCGTCCACCGCAGTAGCGCCGTGGCGTTTGGAGAGCTTTTTTCCGTCCGGCCCGTGAATGAGGGGAACGTGCGAATAGTCCGGCGTGCGCCACTCCATGCCGAGATAGATCGGCAGCTGGCGGAAGGTGTTCAAAAAGTGGTCGTCGCCGCGGATGACGTGGGTGATGCCCATGTCGTGATCGTCCACGACGACCGCGAGCATGTAAGTCGGCGTGCCATCGGAGCGCAGGATAATTAGGTCATCGAGATCGGCATAAGCGCGGGAGACTGTTCCCTGCACATGATCGGGGACGGTCAGGTCGCCATGATCCGGCATGCGCAAGCGCACAACCGTCGACGCGCCTTCCGGCAGCGGCATCATCGGATCGCGATAGGGCGAACGAAATGGCCGCATCAGATCTGCCATGCGTTCTGCGTCGGCATGCGACAGATGGCTCTCGGCTGCCTTCTTCTTCTGAAGCCGCTCGGCTTCGTCGCGCCGCGCCTGCAACTCCTCCGCAGTGACTGCGCAATGGTAAGCCGCGCCGCGCTTCACCAGCTCGTGTGCAACCTCGGCATGGCGGTCCGCTCGCGTGGATTGCAGCAGCGGAGGCTCGTCGCCGCCCAAACCAAGCCAGCTCAGTCCGTCAATGATCGCGTCGATCGCCGGCTGAGTGGAGCGCTCCTTGTCGGTGTCTTCGATCCGCAGCAGGAACTTGCCGCCCTTCGCTCGGGCGAATAGCCATGAAAACAGAGCCGTACGGGCGCCTCCGATGTGGAGGTAGCCGGTGGGGGAGGGGGCGAAGCGGGTGACGACCGTCATCATGTTCCAGCGTGGTTGTGTAAAGGGTCTCCGCCGAGCGGAGCGCGGGCCTTGAAGACCACATCCACTCCTTCGCTGGCAAGCCTCGAACCTGACGCGGAACGCCCCGTTCCGCTGAGCAGGCTCGCCAGTTACCTCAAGGGAGCAATCGACGATCAGGCTCTCGCTGGCCGCTCCTGCAGCCGCCTATATGGCCGCCCCTGATGAGCCCGGCTGTGAGCTACTATCTGCGGCAGCGCTGATCCCCAGTCCCGTCTGGCTGCTTGTCCGGAGGCGCAGAGCGGGCCTTCTGGCGCTGAACATTGCCTTCGTGGCCTGCCTTGGCATTGGTGCACTCGCGGGGAAGGTTCGCTCCACTCTCGTCGCAGCACCCATCCTGAGGGAACAGATCGGCCCCGTCCGCGTCGAAGGAACAATCGTGGAGCTAGACGCGAGCGAACGCTGTTGTCGGTTGCGCACAAGCGCGCGAGCAGGGGAGGCCTGACGCCGGACCAGACGCCTCGCGATGTTCGCTTCAGCTTCAAGGGCGATCTCGGCCTGTCTCCCGGACGCGCAGGTGCGTGTCGGACGATCCTCTCACCACCACCACGACCAGTGGTGCCGGGCGACTATGAATTTGATCGGTACGCATGATTCCAGCAGCTTGGCGGCGTCGGCTTTGCTATTGGGAAATGTGAACTGTTGGCAATGCGGCCGCCATCGTCGCCGGTGGACGCAGCCTTTGTCTGGCTTGGCGCTCTCCGCCGCGGCTGGCGGAGTTTGTCGACGCAGCCGCTGGGCCGGACGGGGGCGCCAAGTCGGCCGCGATGGTTTCCGGCTGTCGGAGTTTCATCACCCCTGACGACGCGGAGGCGTTGCGTCTGTCCGGCCTGGCCCACCCGCTATCGATCTCCGGCGTGGACATGGTGCTGGTCGGCGGCATCATCTTTTTAATCGTTCGTCTTCTGGGGCCCTTCGCTGAGTCGCTCGCGATCCGTATTCCCGCCGTGCACGCCGCAGCGCTTTCCGCGATAGTGGCTGACACTGGGTATTTTGCGATTTCCGGAAAGGAGGTCGCGACCCAGCGCGCCTACGTCATCGCGCTCATCGATTTCGGCGCAAAGCTATTCGACCGGCCCACGCTTTCTCTTCGTTCGCTGGCCATCGCAATGACGCTAGTTGTTCTGCTCCAGCCGGAGTCGGTAATCATGTCCGGCTTCCAGATGTCGTTCGCGGCGTCCGCTGGACTGATAGCACTCTACGAAATCTGGCCGCGCCTTGGACGGTTGGAACAGCCGGGACTTTTCATGCCTGCTGGCGGATGGGTTGTCGGAGCGGCTGCGACCTCGATGACAACATCATTCGCGACGATGCCTTTCGCGCTGCATCATTTCGATCGCGCGGCTCTGTTCAGCGTGATCGCCAACATCGTATCAACCCCCTTGATTGCGCTGCTCACGACGCCAGTTGCTGCTGCCGAAGTGCTTTTTGCGACCGTAGGACTATGCGAATCCTTCCTATGACTAATGGGCGTGAGCCTCGACGTCGTCCTGACCATCGCACATTATTCGGTCGCCTTGTCGTCCGACGTTTACCTGCCGCGCCTCGGCGCTGCGGGGATGGGTCTCGCCGCACTGGCTATCGCGCTTTTTTGTGTCCTCTACAGGCGCGGCCGCATCATTGAGATAATTCCGGCAAGCGCTACGATCGTCGTCTGGCTCTCGGCGCCCCAGGCCGTGTGGGTTACATCGCGAACGACGGATCCGTATTCTTGGAGGGATCAGATAACTGGGTCGAATTGAAGGACGGGCGCGCCAAAAGCGGACTCAACCCGCTGATCATCGGCGAGGTGATCGCGAAAGTACCGTGTCCGGGCAAAGGCGCTGCAAGCGTTCTGCCGTTCAAAGCCGGGCAGGCTCAAATCATTCCTGCCACCGATCCGAGGTTAGGCGTTTCGTGCCCCGGCAAAGGCTCAGTGATAGCGGCGAACGAGCGCAACCAGCTTGCCTTGAATCTTCACATGATCTGGTCCGAAGATTTGCGTGCCGAACGCGGGGTTCGCCGCTTCTAGGGCAATCGAACCGCCCTTTTTGCGGAAACGCTTCAATGTTGCGGTTTCGTCGTTGATCAGAGCCACGACGATGTCGCCCGAGACAGCCGTATCCGTCTTCTTCACGATCACTATGTCGCCGTCGAGAATGCCTGCGTTGATCATGCTCTCGCCCTGAACCTCCAGCGCGTAGTGCGTATCCGGATCGAGACCCTCATCCGGGGCTGCGACACGGTGCGTCTCATGCTCGATGGCGTCGATCGCGGTACCCGCCGCGATGCGTCCCATCACCGGGATCATTACCCCGCGTGGAGCGGGGGCCGCCATCTTGCGGGGGCCGCCATTGTTGTCCACCACACTGGGGCGGAAGGGCGTGCGGCCCATCGGTTGCGGCACGGCGCTTTCCGGCAGTTTTAGCACTTCCAGCGCCCGGGCCCGGTGGGCGAGGCGGCGCAGGAAGCCGCGTTCCTCCAGCGCCGTGATCAGGCGGTGAATGCCTGACTTGGACGCCAGATCGAGCGCTTCCTTCATTTCATCGAAGGACGGGGAGACCCCGGTCTCCTTCAGCCTGTCATTGATGAAAAGGAGAAGTTCGCGTTGTTTTTTCGTAAGCATCGTCGAGACCTATCCGGCTCTGGAATTTCTGAGTCGCAGATAGTTCTACTATCGTTCACGTTATGGGTCAATTCCGCGGAACGTGGTTTCAGCGGGCCTGAACGAGCGATCTCACGGATTCGGCTGCATTTTCCGCCCGCATCAGGCTCTCGCCGATAAGGAACCCCCGTGCGCCGCAAGCTCTAAGTCGTGTGATATCGTCGGAGGTCTTTACGCCGCTCTCCGAGATCAGGATCCGGCCGGTGCCGCCGGGGTCGGGTAGGAGATCAGCCAGCTGCTCCGTGACGGCCAGATCGGTCGTGAACGTCCGCAGATTGCGGTTGTTCACCCCGATCAGCGGCGAGGGCAGGCCCAGCGCCCGCACCAGTTCAGCCTCGTCATGGGCTTCCAGCAGGACGGACATGCCGAGTTCATCCGCGGTTGCGTGGAGTTCGTTTGCCAGCGTGTCGTCCACTGCCGCCATGATGATCAGGATCGCGTCCGCGCCTGCCGCGCGTGCCTCCACGATCTGGATTGGATCAACCATGAAATCCTTGCGCAGCACCGGTATCGAAATTGCCGCGCGGACGCTGATCATGTCGTCCAGCGAACCTCCAAAACTCGGCCCGTCGGTCAATACCGAAATACACGTCGCACCGCCGGTCTCGTAGTCCCGCGCGACCGCCACCTGATCGCGTCCCGGCGAAATGTCGCCGGCCGAGGGGCTGCGCCGTTTGACTTCGCAAATCAGCGCGTTGCCGTCTCGGCTGGCAATGCCCAGCAGGGCTTCAGAAAATCCACGCGGCGGCGATGCAACTTTCGCCTCCGCCTGCAGCGAACTCATGGAGCGCTCGCGTTTCAGCGAGGCCACTTGGTCATACTTGTAGGCGATGATCGCCTTCAGCCTGTCGGGGACATCAACCATTGCTGGCCCGCCTCAGCGTATCGAGAGCCGCCAGCGCCTTGCCACTCGCGATGGATTGGCGCGCCTTCGCAATGCCATCGAGCACAGTGTCCGCATGCCCGGCAACGTGGATTGTCGCGCCGGCATTCACCGAAACCAGATCCGCAAATGCCCCGGCTTCTCCGCGGAGCAGGCGTGTCATCGCCGCGGCATTCTCCGCCACCGTGCCGCCGCGCAAAGCATCGAGGCTGGCGCGAGGCACGCCCATGCGCTCCGGCGTCAGCTCAGCCATGCAGACGGCGCCGTGCTTGATCTCAGCGATCAGCGTTGTGCCCGTCGTAGAAATCTCGTCCATCCCGTCGAGGCCGTGCACCACCATACCGCGTGTGGCGCCGAGCGAGAGCATGGCTTCCGCCACAGGCTCCACCCATTCTGGCGCAAACACGCCCATCACCTGACGCTTGACGCCAGCAGGGTTGGCGAGCGGACCCAGCATGTTGAAAATCGTCCGGATGCCGAGCGCCTGTCGCACCGGCGCCACGAACTTCATCGCCGTGTGGTGTTGTTGCGCGAACATGAAGGCGACACCCGCCTCGCGGTAGCAAGCCTCGATCTGGGCTTCGGTCGGCGACAGGTTTACACCCAGCGCCTCAAGCACGTCAGCCGATCCGGCACGGCTCTTGGAGCGGTTGCCGTGTTTGGCGACGATGACGCCGGCGCCCGCCACCACAAACGCCGCCGTTGTAGATGTGTTGAGCGACGTCCATGTCAGCCCGCCCGTGCCGCAGGTGTCGATGGCGCCTTCAGGCGCCTTGGACGGACGCATATTGGCGCGCATCACGCGCACGCCAGCGACGATGTCTTCCACTGTCTCGCCACGCGTCCGCAGACCCATCAGGAAGGCCGCAATCAGCGCGGGCTCCGCCTCGCCCACGAGGATTGCCTGAAATGCAGCAGCGATCTCGTCGGGAACAGGGTGGTCTCCTGCGGCGAGCTTGGCGACAGCGTTGCGGACGGCGTCGCTCACTTGAGGTCTACCTTCTTCAGTCCGGCGCGCTTCAGGAAGTTCGCCAGCATCACCTTGCCGAACTGCGAGCCGATGGATTCGGGGTGAAACTGCACGCCGAACACCGGCCGCGTTGCATGGCTCACCGCCATCACTTCGCCGTCCGCCGTCTCCGCATCGATCGTCAGCACGTTCGGCATGCCATCGCGGCGGATTGCCAGCGAGTGATAACGAACCGCTTCGAATTGTTCAGGCACGCCAGCAAACAGTTCGCCGCCGAGAACCTTCACGCTCCAGACCTTGCCATGCACGATGTCATGCGCGCCCTCGACGATGCCGCCCATCGCCTGACCGATCGCCTGGTGGCCGAGGCATACGCCAAGGATCGGCAGGTCATCCGGCGCGGCCGCGATCAGTTCAAGGCAGATGCCTGCTTCATTCGGCGTGCACGGTCCGGGCGACAGTACGATGGCATCGGCGCCCTTCGCCAGCGCTTCCCTGGCGCTCAGCGCGTCGTTGCGCACGACTTCGACCTCAACTTCGGGGCTGACGTCCTGCAGGTAGTGCACGAGATTGTAAGTGAACGAGTCGTAGTTATCGACCAGCAGAACCTTCATCAGCGGTTCCCCCGATCATAGCGCGCCGATTCCTCGGCGGCGCGGAACAGGGCGCTGGCCTTATGCACCGTTTCCATGAATTCGCTTTCGGGGTTCGAGTCGAACACGACTCCACCGCCCGCCTGCACGTGGATCTTGCCGCCCGCGAACACTGCCGTGCGCAGTGCTATGCATGTGTCCATGTCGCCGCCCGCGCCGAAATAGCCAACGCCGCCCGCATAGACGCCGCGCGCGTGGGGCTCCAGTTCGGTGATGATCTCCATCGCGCGGATTTTTGGTGCGCCCGATGTCGTGCCCGCCGGAAAGCCTGCGGCCAGCGCGGAGACCATATCCTCGCCGTCCTTGAGCCTGCCCTGCACATTGGAAACGATATGCATCACATGGCTGTAGCGCTCGACGTTGAAACTCTCCGTCACCTCTACAGTGCCGCGCGCCGCGACGCGACCGACGTCGTTGCGTCCAAGGTCCAAGAGCATCAGGTGTTCGGCGCGCTCTTTTGGATCGGAGATCAGCTTGCGTTCGTTGGCGTCATCGATCTCGGGTGTTGATCCGCGCGGCAAAGTCCCTGCGATCGGACGAACTGTGACAATACCTTGGCGCACGCGCACGAGAATTTCCGGGCTCGAACCCGAAATCTGAAACGCACCAAAGTTCACGTAGAACATGAAAGGCGAGGGGTTCAGCCTGCGCAGCGCGCGGTAGAATGCAAACGGCGAACGCTCAAACGGTGCGGTGAAGCGCTGGCTCGGCACCACCTGAAAGATATCGCCTGCGTGAATGTAGGACTTCGCCTTCTCGACCATTTCGAGATAGCGCGCCTTGCTGGTGTTGGAGACGAATTCGACCTTCTCCGTCGGCGCATCGTTCGGGCGCGAGGGCGGCATGGGCTGATCCAGCACAGCCTCAATCCGGTCGAGCAGTGCGTTGGCAACTTGCGCATCATTCCGGCCAGGCGCGGCGAGAATGATCTCCTGCTTCACACCGTCGAAGATCAGCACGACGCCGGGACGCATCAGCATTGCTTCCGGGACGCCGTTGGGATCCTGCTTGGCCGCCGGTAATTTTTCCACATGGCGGACCATGTCATAACCGAGATAGCCGAACGCACCGGCGGCCATCGGAGGCAGGCCGTCCATGCCGTCGACCTTGCAGTCGGCAATGAACGCACGCAGCGAACCCATAACGTCCGTGGATGTCGATAGCACTTCTTTGAAGTCCGATGTCAGCGCGGTTTCCGCCTTGCCGTCGCGCACGCGCCACCACAGGTCAGGCGCCGTGCCGATGAAGCTGTAGCGGCCGCGTGTCTCGCCGCCTACCACGCTCTCGAACAGGACGAGCCCTGTCGATATTGGGTTCAGCTTCAGCATCGCCGAAACCGGCGACTCCGTGTCGTCGACCCGTCGCCTTACGATCAGGGGCGGCAGGCGCGTCGTCATTTTGGCGTGCCGTCCCCGACCAATCCTTCGAGGTAGTTCTGCACCGCGGCGTCGTCGCGCTTGTAGTCGACCTCGCTACGCAGGCCGCGAACGAAGACTTCGTTGAGATCCTGCAGCAAGGACTGGCTCACCTGGTCTCCGAGTTGTGCCTTCAGCATCGCGGCGACTTCCGGCTTGGCGGGCTCGATCTTGTCGACGCGTGCGACCCACGGATTGTTGTTCCGATCACGCACGACGGCAACCTCGCCCGCCTTCAGGGCAAACGCGGCCGACACCACTGCGGGATCAACCTGCGGATTGGCGGCGCGTAGCGCGGTCAATGGCGGTAGCAGGGTCATTTTGGTCGTTGCCGCTGCCTTGTCGAACGCCATGCCGGCTTGCACGGCCGTCACCATGTCGTTCGCAGCCTTGTCGCGCGCCTCAACAACCTTCTCGGTCATGTAGGACAGCTTTACGCGCTCCTTCACATCGGCGAAGGCCAGCGTGTAAGGCGCGATGACGTCATCAAGCCGGTACATCGAGCGCACATTGTCGCCTTCGAAGACGTTGGTCATGTCGCCGGGCGACAACGTGAACAATTGGCGCATCGCATCCTGGTTCTTCGCCATGATCTGCGACTGATCGCCCATCATTGTGCGCGCCTGTCCATCGATCGGCGCCAGCGAGACGACAGGGAAGCCGAACTGCTTGCCGATGTCTTCCAGTGGCTGACCGCCGGCTGCATCGCGGAATGGTTCGGACGATTTCTCGAACATGCCAACGGCATCGTTCCACGTCACATCGCGGCGCACCTTGTCTGCAATCTGTTCGTAAGGGGTTGGGACGCCGGGCGTGATCGTTTGCACCATCAGGGCGCGCCACGGCTCGTCTTCTTTGGTGCGGAGAGGCTGATTGTTGACCTTACCGGCTTCCATCGCGAAAATGAAATCGCGATAGGCTTGGTCCGTGAGGTCAGCCGGCTTCACCGTCGTTTCATTGCGGGTCAGTCCCGGTGTCTTCGCCAGCGCCTCGTCAACCGCGATCCCTTGCTGCGTCAGATCGACGAAAGCCTGCACGATATTGCGATTGTCGGACTGGAATTCCACGACCACGCGCGTCTCGGGGGTGGAGTAGTCCTTGATGCGCTTGGCGTATTCTGCTCGCACTTCTTCGTCGGTCATCTTCACCTGATCGAGGAAGTCATCGGGGGAATAGGTGAGCACTGAAATGCGGCGACGCTCCGGCTGCAGGAAATTCGCCTTGTGCGCGTCGTACCATACCTGCAGATCGGCCTCGGCTGGCTCGGCCGGAGGCGGGGCGGTCGAGGCGCTAACCTGCGCCAGGCTGAATGTCCGGCTCTCGCCCAGAAAATTGATCCAGGGCTGCGACAGGATCGAAGGTACTTCCAGTGCGGCCCCAGCAGCTTCGCGGATATAGTCCTGGGTCAGGAAGTCCTTGATGAACTGCTCGAACTCGCGCGGCGACTGCCTGCGTTGTGAGGCCTGATACAACAACTGGTCGCGGCTGAGTTTACCGAACTCGTCGACGAGCAGTTTGTTGCGTTCAAGGTACGGCTTCAGAGACGCTTCGCTGGCCTGCACGCCCGTCTTGTCGGCATAGGCGAGCAGGGTGTTGCGGATCTCAATATCCTGGATGATGCCCTGAACGCGACCTTCACGCGCGGCGTCGGCCGGCGTGATATTGCGGTTCTCGGTCGTGCGGATTTCGTCGATCAGGCGCTGCGTGTCGCGCTCGACGTCCGTGACCTTGACTTCGCGCCCCCCAATCCGGCTCAAGACGCCACTGCTCAATGAGCCGTTGCCTCCCGAATTCGGAATAAACATCGCAAGGCTGATCGCCAGCGGGATCAGAAGGAGGCCGGCCGCCCACTTCGACTTCGCGAACTTCCGCATTCCGTCAATCACGCGGAGCGACTCCTCAAGCTGAGCGGCGCCGGGGTCCGGTTGTCCGCTGGAAGACGGCTTGCTAGAGCATTTTGTGGCGGAGGGGAAACCGGTTCGCCACAGGAAATTGCATCCTAGCGGCATCCAGACGGCATCCGGTCCTGACCGTTAGCTTCTGGACGTATTGGGGGCCGTTTGGCCAATGTTAGTTGTACGGGGGCGGCATGACGACTCGCAGAAAGCTGGTAGTTGGCAACTGGAAGATGAACGGCCTCCGGGCAGCCTTGACCGAAGTGCGCGCGATGGCGCGGGGCGCCGCAGCCATTCCCGACGTGGATCTGGTCATCTGTCCACCCGCCACGCTCGCGTCCTCAACCGGGGAAACTCTGAAGGATTCGCCAATCGCTCTTGGCGGTCAGGACTGCCATCCTGGGGTCTCGGGCGCTTTTACCGGAGACATAAGCGCGGAGATGTGGGCCGACTTGGGTGCCCGTTACGTAATCGTGGGCCATTCCGAGCGCCGCGCCGTGCATGGCGAGAGTGACGCTATCGTCGCCTCAAAAGCCGCTGCAGCCTTCCGGGCGAGTCTAACGCCTATAATCTGCGTCGGCGAGAGCCTCTCCGAACGCGATTCTGGCGCGACGCTGACCGTCATCCGGTCGCAGCTGGCCGGGTCGATCCCCGAGACAGCGGAAGCGATGCGGACGATTATTGCCTATGAGCCGGTCTGGGCTATTGGCACCGGCCGCACCCCCACGCTCGCCCAGGTTGCAGGGGTCCATCAGGCCATTGTTGAGACCCTGAAAGCCCGGTTTGGGGAGGCTGGCGCGACCATCTCACTCCTCTACGGCGGCTCGGTGAAGCCCGAGAATGCTGCAGAACTGATGCAAACCGAGGGTGTCGACGGCGCTCTTGTCGGCGGAGCGAGCCTCAAAGCGGTAGATTTTCTAAGGATTGCTGCCGCCTGCGCGTGATTCACTGCACCCTGACTTGGGGTGCTGCAGAGTGCGTACTTACATGAAAAGGCGCTTGGGGGCTTGGCCGCACCCCGGCGACGTGCTTTGACGCGGTCCAAATCGTTCCCGGCGGCCCCGCATGCAAAACGTCCTGCTGACCATCCACCTAATCGCGTGCATCGCGCTGGTTATCGCGGTCATGCTCCAACGCTCCGAGGGTGGCGCCCTCGGCATGGGCGGTGGGGGCACCGGCGGCCTGATCTCCGGCCGAGGAGCCGCGGGCGTGTTGGTCCGTACCACCATGATCCTCGCTGGCGTCTTCTTCGTAACCTCGATCGTCATGACCCGCCTGAACAACGACACCAGCAGCCAGCCCAGCCTTCTAGAGCGCCAGGCCGGCGAAACCAGCGATCCGTTCGACACCCTGAAGACGCAACCTGCGACGCCCGACGCCTTGAACAGCGGTGCGCCGACCGCTCCGGCCCCAACTGATGCAGCACCAGCCCCTGCGCCGGTCACAACCTCCGATCCGCTTGCGCCGAAAGTGACCCCAGCAGCACCTGCCGCCACCTCGCCGCTCACGTCTGCCCCTGCGACAACTGCGCCCACCACCCCCGCGACGACCCCGCAAAACGGTGGATCACCGAACTAGTCGCCTATCACCCCCCTCGCTAGAAGCGGGCGAATCGTTAAACTGGTCATCCGTCATGAAGCGTTTCATCTTCATAACGGGAGGCGTTGTGTCCTCCCTCGGGAAGGGCATTGCCTCGGCAGCGCTTGGCGCCCTGCTACAGTCGCGCGGCTACCGCGTTCGGCTGCGTAAGCTCGATCCTTATCTCAACGTAGACCCCGGCACGATGTCGCCGACGCAACACGGCGAAGTCTTCGTCACGGACGACGGCGCCGAGACTGACCTCGACCTCGGCCACTACGAGCGTTTCACGGGCGTCTCCGCCCGCAGGACGGACAACACCACCACCGGCCGTATCTACAAGTCAATCCTCGAGAAGGAACGCCGTGGCGACTATCTCGGCGCGACGCTGCAGGTCATTCCGCACGTCACCGACGCCATCAAGGAGTTTGTGAAGGCCGACACGGACGATGTGGATTTCGTCCTGGTCGAAGTCGGCGGCACGGTTGGCGACATCGAAGGCCTGCCGTTCTTCGAAGCCATCCGCCAGCTCAGTCAAGAGCTCGGCCGCGAGGCCAGCCTCTTCGTTCACCTCACGCTGCTGCCCTACATCGCCACCGCCGGCGAGATGAAGACCAAGCCAACGCAGCACTCAGTGAAGGAACTGCGCTCCATCGGCATCCAGCCCGACATCCTGCTGTGCCGCGCGCCCATGCCAATTCCGCCGGAAGAGCGTCGCAAGATCGCGCTGTTCTGCAACGTGCGGCCCGAGGCCGTCATCGAAGCGCTCGACGCGCAGCACATATACGAAGTCCCGCTCGAATACCACGCGCGCGGCCTCGACCGCGAAGTGCTGCGCCATTTCGGTCTTGAGAAGGAAACCACGCCGGACCTCAAACACTGGGTGCAGACGTCACAGACGCTCCGGAATCCCGACGGCGAAGTCCGCATCGCGATCGTCGGCAAATACGTCGCGCTGCACGACGCTTACAAATCTGTCGTCGAGGCGCTGGGTCATGGCGGCCTCGCCAATAAGGTGAAGGTCAATCTCACCTGGATCCCGTCCGACCGTTACGACGATCCCAATGCCGACCTCACAGAACTGGACAGCGTCGATGGCGTGCTACTGCCCGGGGGCTTCGGTGAACGCGGCGCGCTCGGTAAAATGCGCGCGGCGGGCTATGCGCGCCGCCACAAACTACCGTGCTTCGGCATCTGCTATGGTATGCAGCTCGCAGTGATCGAGGCCGCGCGAAATCTCGCTGGTATCGAAGGCGCAGGCACCACGGAATTCGGCAATCCTTCGTACCCTGCGGTCGGCCTGATGTCCGAATGGGTGCAGGGCAATGCGAAAGAAGTCCGCGCCGCCGATGGCGATCTCGGCGGCACGATGCGCCTCGGCGCTTTTCCGGCTGTGCTCACCAAGGGCAGCCGCGTCGCCGACATCTACGGCTCGCAGACCATCTCGGAGCGTCACCGTCACCGCTACGAGGTCAACACCGACGTCATCGGCAAGCTGGCCTCGCACGGCGTGGTCTTTTCCGGCATGTCGCCCGACGGCAAACTGCCAGAGATCATGGAACTGACCGATCACCCGTGGTTCATCGGCGTGCAGTTCCATCCCGAGCTGAAGTCTCGGCCTTTCGATCCGCATCCGTTGTTCGCAAGCTTCATCGCCGCGGCCCGCGACAAGAGCAGGCTGGTCTAGTCGAAACGTTCCGACGCCATGAGGACCTGCTCCAAATGCGTGGTGTTGGGGGGCGTCGTCGGGCGGCAGAGCCCGTGGGTTCCCATATTCTTCTTTCCACGGCTCGGATGTGATTTAGTTCAGGCGCGCGATCGCCATGATCACCATGACGGAGCGAACTTCTGACACGAAGAAGCAGATGGCCGAACGTCTCACAGGCCGCCAACGCGCGTTCGCCAAGGCTCACGAATTGATCCGCCCGAAAGTGATCTCGGATAACCAGCAGCTCGGCACCACAAACGTCGCCACCTTGATCGACAGAATCGTCGCGCCGCATGTTGGCGAGCATTCGGGACAGGGGGTGCTCGACTTGGCCGATGCGACTGCAGGCCCCACTGGTGCGACCGGACTTGCCCTCGTGCTGCATGAGGTCGCGACTAACGCGGTGAAGTACGGGGCGTTGTCAGTGTCGGGCGGCAGCATCAGTATCGCGTCGCGAATTGCTGATGGCGTGCTGACCCTCACCTGGGTTGAGCGTGGCGGTCCCGTGATCGCAGGGGCGCCGCAACACAAAGGCTTTGGCGAAAGCCTCGCTCGGATGAGCGCTCGCGGGCAACTCGGGAGCGACATCACTTACCTGTGGAATCCCGAAGGCGTCGAGATTACCCTCAGCGCATCATTGTCCAGAGTGGCGGTCTGACATGGCAGCATGTTCCTCCTCGGTTTCCGACATGTCCGCCGCGCTGAACGGCGCGCGGATATTGGTGGTCGAGGACGAAGCCTTCATAGCACTCGACCTCGTCATGGCGATCGAAGATGCCGGCGCCATACCCGTCGGCCCCGCTGCCACCATTGCCGAGGCTCTCGAGTTGATCAGCCACGATCCGCCCGACGGCGCGATACTCGATGTGAACCTGCCTGATGGAACGATTGGCCCGGTGCTCGATGCGTTGATGGCCATCGCGGGCGTCGTCGTTCAGACAGGCGCGGGCGTTCCGCCTGACCTGCGTGCGGCCCATCCGAACGTCGCGGTTTTCTCGAAGCCTACTGATCCGGTCGATCTGCTGCGTCGCATCGCCCAGGACATGAAGCGCTGAAGCTCAGCCCGCTTTCGGCGGCGCGCCCGGCACGAGATCGAACGCAAAGGTCAATCGCGTCTGGTCTCCGTTGAAGGGCACGGTCCCGTGCCACATGTAGGAGGGGAACAGCACAAGCATCCCCGGCTTCGGCTCGACGTAGTGCTCGGCCTCGAGAGGCGGCTCAGTCGGTGATCCCGGCTTGCCGAATCGGATCCAGCCTTCGTTGCCATTCGGCGCAACCGTCTCGACATAGCAGGCGGATGAGAGCCATCCCTGCGGATGCACGTGGTCGATATGATAGCCACCCGCATGCAACCTCACCGACCACATGCCCTGAAATTCATAGGCGCCTGTATTTCGCATACGCAGGGCATCGTTGCCTTTGCCCAGCTCCGCCATGTGGCGCTGGATGGGTCCATCGAGCGCCTCGCGTATCCCGCGCATCGCCGGCAGCGGATTGTGCAGGATGTTGATCGACTGACTGCCATGCCGCAGCGACTGCGCAAATGGATGGGCTTGATGCCGATGCACGCCGTTCAACGCCTCACGCAGGTCATCGACATAGGCAGCTAGACTGCGCCATCCTTTCGGCGTGTCCAACTCGTATGCTTTCACCATCCGGGCGTAGTCGTAGAGCTCATTAAATCGGGCATCCCCCAGGATCCGCCACGCCGTCGCCTTTAGCGCGATCCCGTGCTGGTTGCTCGGCTGTCGGGTCAGGATCGCGTCGGCAGTCTTCAGAGCTTCCCGTGACAGCCCATTCGCGAGCTGCGCCTCTGCAAGCGTCACCTGCACGACGGGCTCGGAGGGCGCCGCCCGCATCGCACGGCTCGCTAGCGCCAGAGCTTCTGTCGCCTGCCCAACCTTCAGTGCAAGCTGCGAGGCCGTCGTCGATACCCGAGCGTCGCCGGGCTGCGCGCGGGACAATGCGCTCAGCGTCTCCCATGCGCCGGCCACATCGCCCGCAGTCTCCAGCGATTGCGCCTTCACCAGCCACATCGCAGCATCTCCCGGCGCCTTGGCCAGCGCCGCATCGAGCGTCTTCAGCATCTTCTGCTGGTCGCCTGTCATCATCCAAACTTGTTGGGCCAGATCGCGATGAGCGTCCGCATATGCCGGCCGCCGCTTCAGCGCCTCACGGAAAGCCCGCTCGGCTTCCCCGGCCCTGTCGACCGCCTGCAGCGCCCGTCCCCAGATGAGCCACGTCTCGGGAGCGTCCACGCCCTTGCGAAAGGCGAGGGCAGTATGCGCCTCCGCCTCAACCCACAGCCCGGAATCACCCAGCGCACTAGCCAGATTGTGCTCCGCCACACCGCTTTCGGGCGCCGCTGCGACCGCCTGACGGTACAGCGCGACGGCTTCTTGGGGCCGCCCGGAAGCCTGCATCTGTTGGCCTAACCGCATGAGTTGCTTGGCATTATCGTTCAAGCGGCCAAACTCCCGAAAGGCACAGGTGGTCGTACTTGCGGTGGGAAAGGTTTGCGCGTAATGAGCCCGCTTCATCGAGCGGCCTGTCGAGCCGCCCCTATGCTATTCTGAGGCAATCATGGCCGTTCCTAAGCGTAAAACAAGCCCGTCCAAGCGCGGTATGCGCCGCAGCCACGACCGTCTGCCGCTGTCGTCCTTCGTCGAAGACAAGGAATCGGGCGAACTGCGTCGTCCGCACCATGTTGACCCGAAAACCGGCAAATACCGCGGCAAGCAGGTCCTAAAAGCCAAGACCGACGAATAGTCGGTCCCACTTTTCCGTAGAATTCAGCACAACGGCTGCGCGAGCAGCCGTTGTTTGCATTTCTGGCTGCCCATCCCGCGCCAGATCGGGCACCCGATCCGGCGATTGCATCCGCCCCCGGTTCAGGACATAGCGGGCCTAAATTCCCCAGCCATTCCACGCCCAGCGAAGGGACCAGCCTGTGACCGAGATCGTCGACGTCTACGCCCGTGAAATCCTCGACAGCCGGGGCAACCCGACCATCGAAGCCGAAGTCACGCTGGAAGATGGCTCGATGGGGCGCGCCGCTGTCCCCTCGGGCGCTTCCACTGGTGCTCACGAAGCGGTCGAACTCCGCGACGGCGACAAGTCCCGCTATCTCGGCAAGGGCGTCCTCAAAGCCGTCTCCGCCGTCAATGACGAGATCTTCCCGGAACTCCTCGGCCTCGACGCCACCGACCAGCGCAACATCGACGCGGTGATGATCGAACTCGACGGCACGCCGAACAAATCCCGCCTTGGCGCGAATGCAATCCTCGGCGTCTCCCTCGCCGTCGCCAAGGCCGCAGCCCAGGCCTCTGCGCTGCCGCTCTATCGCTACGTAGGCGGCGCCAATGCACACGTCCTGCCGACACCGATGATGAACATCATCAATGGCGGCGCCCATGCCGACAATCCAATCGACATCCAGGAGTTCATGATTATGCCGGTCGGCGCGGAAACCTTCGCCGAAGCCCTTCGTTGTGGCGCGGAAATCTTCCACACACTGAAGAAGAACCTCGCAGCGGCTGGTCACAACACCAATGTCGGCGACGAAGGCGGCTTCGCCCCCAACCTCAAATCGGCCGACGACGCGCTCGGCTTCATCATGAAGTCTGTCGAGGCCGCCGGTTACCAGCCCGGCGAAGATGTTGTCCTCGCGCTCGATGCCGCCGCCACTGAATTCTACAAGAAGGGCAAGTACGAGCTGGAAGGTGAGGGCAAGTCGCTCTCCTCCGACCAGATGGCCGCCTATTGGGCCGATCTCGTGAGCCGCTTCCCGATTGTCTCGATCGAGGACGGCATGTCGGAGGATGACTGGGATGGCTGGATCGCGCTTACGAAAAGCATTGGCGAGAAGTGTCAGCTCGTCGGCGACGACCTCTTCGTCACCAACACCAACCGCCTCGCCGACGGCATCCAGCGCAGCGCCGCCAACGCCATCCTGGTGAAGGTCAACCAGATCGGTTCTCTCACCGAAACGCTCGAAGCGGTCCAGCTCGCCCAGATCAATCGCTACGGCGCCGTGATGTCCCATCGCTCGGGCGAGACGGAGGACTCGACCATCGCCGACCTCGCCGTCGCCACCAACTGCGGACAGATCAAGACCGGCTCTCTCGCCCGCTCAGACAGGCTCGCGAAATACAATCAGCTCCTCCGTATCGAAGACGAACTCGGCAGCGCCGCCCGCTACCTCGGCCGCGCCTCGATCAGGGCGTAGTGCGATCTTGCCTCCCCAACTCGCAACGCGAGTGGGGGAGGCAGATCGCCGCGTTTTGGCGGCGAGACAAGGGAGCTCGCTCAGCTTCCGGCTACCTGCTGCTTGTACTTGGCCTCGCCACCCACGCTGCTAGTCTCAGCGGCGAACCCGGAGCGACGCCCATGAAACGATTCCTGCTCATCGCCGCTCTAGCGGCCAGCGCAGCGGCGCCCGCTTTCCCGCAGGAGACCACAGTTGCCCCGCAACCCGCTGGTCCTGTCGTCACCCTTCAGACCACCATGGGCGAAATCCAGATCACCCTTGATCGCGCCGGTGCACCGATCACCTCGGATCACTTCCGTCGCCTCGTCGAGAAAAAGTACTTCAACGGCGCCGCCGTCTACCGCATCGAGCCTGGCTTCGTCGTCCAGCTCGGCGACCTCGACGCGAAGCTCCAGTACCGCGAGCCACCATTGCCCCCCATTCCGCTCGAAACCGCCACCAACCACCACACACGCGGGGCGGTCGCCCTCGCCCACGCCGATGATCCGGATAGCGGCCACGGTACATTCTATTTCGATCTGTCCGAAAACTCCGGTCTCGACGCAACGCAGGGCGCGCCGCCCAACACGACGGGTTACGCCGTCTTCGGCCAGGTCACGGCAGGCATGGACGTCGTCGACGCAATCGCGGCCGTCGAACTTGCCTCCGACGGCGGACCCTTTCCGGGTAAGCTCCCGAAGGAACCCGTTGTCGTAACCCGCGCGTTCATCAACACTGAGGAATAGCGCCCTCGCGATTTTGCGGCTCGGTTTGCCTGGCGCTTTGATGCTACGGTAAGTTTCGGACTCGGTCGAACGCTCGCCTGGGGAGGCCGCGACGATGGTTGGCAACTGGTTTTCTCGCTCAGGTAAGGACAAAGGGAAAGCGCCGCCGCTCGTTGGCCTCGCTGCGACCTCGACCGATGCTCAGTTCTGGTCTCCTCCCGCCGACGATGCCGATCTTGATGCCAGCACCGTGATCATGCGCGCCGAGCCGGCGACGCTGGCGGTCGGCACCTCGTTCAGCGCGCAGCCGAGCACGGCCAACGAGTTCGACGCGGCGACTTTCATTGGGCGGCCGGTGCGAGACTTCGATCAGCCGACACTCGTTGGCGGCGCTAGCGCTCCGGCGCCGCGAGCCGCACCAGACCTGCCGCTGCCGCCTGGTACGCTGCTCAACGATCGCTACGAAGTCATCAAGCCGATCGGCCGCGGTGGATTTTCATACGTCTACCTTTGCCAGCACAGGCGGAATGGTCGTCTCAATGCGGTGAAGGAAGCTTATGGCCCAGACTGCGGGCGCTACGGCGCGCAAGTCGTCACCAACAATTCCGACGCGGCGCGGCAGGCGAGGGAAGCTCTCCTGCGCGAGGTCTCCGCCATCTCGCGGATCAATCATCCGGGCATAGTCCGCTTTGAGGACGTCTTCGAAGCCAACGGGACGTTGTGCTTCGCAATGGATTTCGTTGAAGGCGAGCCTCTGTCTAGCCTGCTCGCACGCCGGCGCGGTGTTTCGGTTGAGACTTTCGAGGCGCTGTCTGCCTCGCTCCTGGATGCCGTCGAGACACTCCATGCCAACGACGTGCTCCACGGCGACATAAAACCCGGCAACATCATTCTTCGCCCCGACAAGTCTGTCGTCCTGATCGATTTCGGGACCGCCGCGCGCCTCACCGACATGCACTATTCCGAGCCCATCCTTACTCCCGGCTACTCGCCGCCGGAACGCTATGCGGCCGACGGCGACGTTGGCGCCTGGTCGGACGTCTACTCCTGCGCCGCAACGCTCGGGGCCTCGCTGGCAGGGCAGCCTCCACCACCGGGAACAAAGGAAGGATTGGTCGCTCTCGATGGCTTCCTCACCACCGCAGGACAGCGTTTTCCCGGGCGCGAGGCTTGGCTCAATGGCGTGAGTCTCGGTCTTCGCCATGAACCAAGTGATCGCCTCGCGACTGTTGCCGATCTGCGCGCCGCCATGGGCATGGCCGCGCGCACGGCTGATGCCGCGCCCACCGCTCTTGAAACACGCAATGACGGCCGCTCGGTTTTCATCTCGTATGCGCACAGCGATGCCGAAATAGTTGAGACACTCGTGCGGGCTATCCAGCGGCGCGGCGCAGGCGTCTGGATCGACCGGCAGGGCATCAAGCCGGGATCACGTGCGTGGGGCGTCGAGATTCTCAACGGCATGCGCGGCGCCCAGATCGTGCTGCTGTTCAGCTCGGCGCGATCGATGGCGTCGGACAATGTGAAGGACGAGGTCTATCTTGCGAAGGAGTTGCGTAAACCGATCGTCGTCGCGCGGCTCGATCAGTCGCCGTTCAGCGACGACATCCTGATGTTTCTCACACGCACCCAGCACATACCCGTCTCGGAAATGGAACCGCCCGCTTTTGCTGCTGCGATTGTCGACGTGCTCAACAAGGAGCCGGCACTCAACTCCTGACTTGCTACGACAGCGGGCATGGGAGGGCCGCCACAATTCTTAACCCGCCGTTTACTAAAAACTTCTGGCGCGAGAACAAAAAGGGAATATACACGAGAACAGAACGGAGCAAGAACATGATCGCGGCAAGCAACGGGACGGCAAACTTCTGCGGCGCCAACGGCGGCCCTTATAAATTCGAGCGTTTCGGCGCTGATCAGGACTGGGCGAAAATCGCCGGCGTCGTCCTCTTCGCTGCTCCCGATGGCAAGTCCTGGCGCATCATCCGCGTCGCCGATCATGGTGGGATGGAAACCGATGTCGCCACCTTCTGGCGCTGGCGCGAAGCTCGCCGCTACGGTGCGACCGCCATCTTCGTGCGCCGCAACCCGGACGTGAAATCCCGCCGCATGGAAGCCGCCGATCTCGCCCTTGGGCTCGATCCGGTCTTTGCTCCCGGCAGTGAACTGGCTCTCCGCGAGCCGGAACTTCTCGCTGCTTGATGTTACAGAACCTCGTCATCCGGCGCATTTGAGGGTGTCCTTCTCCGCACACCCTGCGCCAGGACCACAGACGGGAAGCGGGCCCGCGGACATGATCCGCGGGCCCGGTCTGTTTAGGAGAGGGCTTTCTATTCCCCGCCCAGATTCGGCTGCTTCAGCGCCTGCTGGTTAGCCGCCGTCTTGGCGAGCCGGGCCAGCGACACGAATTCGGCGCGATAGCCGAACTCATCCTTGCCCTTCGCGCCATTCGCCAGGTCAATCACGCTGTCCCAGTTGAAGGTCTTGGCAATGTAGGGGTCACCGCGCAGAAGCGATCCATAGCCGGCGACCGCCGTCGCCATCCGTGTCGACTCCGGCGCATTCGCGAGGCTGGAAACCAGATCCGCACTCGTGATCGGCCGCGTGATCAGTTTTGATGTGTCGCCCCCCGGCGCTTTGTAACGGATTTTCAGGAAGGCATATTCGTTCGTCGCGCCAGTCTCGGGCTTAGGCGCAGCCTGATAACGGCTCGGATCAACCAGCGTCGCCCTCGATCCAACCGGGGTGATCTCGTAAATCGCCGTCACCGAACTTCCCGCGCCGATCTCGCCCGCATCGACCTTGTCGTTGTTGAAGTCTTCCTTGTTGAGAATCCGCGTCTCGTAGCCGATCAGGCGATACTCGGCGACCTTGGCGGGATTGAACTCAACCTGGATTTTCACATCGTCGGCGATGGAGAACATCGATCCCGAAAGATCATCGTTCAGCACCTTCCGCCCTTCATTGAGCGTATCGATATAGGCCGCCATGCCATTACCGGACTGCGCCAGCTTCTGCATCAGTAGGTCGTTGTAATTGCCGCCGCCAAATCCCAGGATCGAAAGATAGACGCCGCTTTCGCGCTCGCGGCTGACAAAATCCTCCAACTGCTCCGGATTGTTGATGCCGACATTGAAGTCGCCATCGCTCAGCAGCATGACGCGATTGACGGCGTCCTTGCTGAAATTCTGCTTGGCCAGATTATACGCTAGTCGCAGGCCTTCGCCGCCCGCCGTTGAGCCACCGGCCGACAGTTTCTCCAGCGCCGCAATGATCTTGTTCTTGTCGGCGCCGGAAGTCGGCTCCAGCACAGTGCCGGCCGCACCTGCATAAACCGCGATCGCGATGTGATCCTGCTCGGTCATCTGGTTGATCAGCAGCTTGAGCGACTGGATCGCCAGCGGCAGCTTGTTCTGCGCCGACATCGACCCCGAGACGTCTATCAGCAGCGTCAGGTTTAGTGGCGGCCGTGCATCGGCCTTGATGTCATATCCCTGCACAGCGACATGCATCAGCTGCCGCCCGTCGGCCCACGGCGACGGCACCACCTTCACCGTCGTCTCGAACGGCGTCTCCTTCGATTTCGGCAGGTCATATGCGTAGTCAAAATAATTGATCATCTCTTCGATCCGCACCGCATCCTTCGGCGGCAGGTATCCCGCATTCAACATGCGACGGACATTCGAATAACTCGCCGTATCGACGTCGATGGAGAAGGTCGATACCGGCTCCTCCGCCACCACCTTCACGCCGTTGATCTTCACCGCCTCGTAATTCTCACGATCGATGTCGCCGGGCATGGGCTGCGCAACAATCCCGCCCGACACCATCTGACTTGGGGCCGCCATCTTGGGAGCGGAGAGGCCGATTGAGGGAGGGGGGGGAGGAGGAGGGGGTGGGGCGTAGGCTTGTTCGGAGGGGATTGTGGTGACGGGCGCGGTGGCGTCTTGCGATGTCTGTTCGCGGCGGTTTGCTGTTGTGACGACTACGTCGCGGGTGCGGCTTTCGCGGCCGATCTGAGGTCCGTCGGCCGGTATTGCCTCGCAGGCGGCGAGGCTGAGGGTGGAGGCGGTGGCGAGAATGAAGATCTGGAAGCGCGTCATGCTGAAGTCCCCATATTTTGCTGCATACAGGGGATCAGGCGCGCCGAATGGGGCACGTTTGTGCCGGAGTACAGGCGTAATCTAGACTATTGAACGAGAGGCGGTGGAGGCGTCTTCGACGCTATCCAGGCCACAATGTCTGCCTCCACGACCGGCAAGGGCCGTGGTCCCGGCGCCAGGATGACCTGATGAAACGCCTTGAGGTCGAACCTCTCCTTGAGCGCGCGCTGCGCGGTCGACCTCAACCGTCGGATGGTTTCCCTCCCCGTCATGTAGGCGCAGGCGAGCCCCGGCCGAATCGCGTAACGATCGACTTCGAGTTCTGCGTTGGGCGTCGCGAGGCCGACTGTCTCGATCAGGTAGTCGATGGCCTGCTGCCGCTTCCATTTCTGTCCATTGATCCCTGTATCGGCGACAAGGCGCGCGGCGCGCAGCAACATGGATTGCAGATAACCGATCTTGCCCAGCGGGTCGGACTCGTAGGCGCCGAGTTCGTCGGCAAGCTCTTCCGCATACGTCGCCCACCCTTCGGTGAAGGCTGGCGTCGCGATGAGATAACTGACCACCGGAGCGTTGGGCCGATCGCGCGCGATTTCCACCTGCAGGTGATGACCAGGCACAGCTTCGTGGAAGGTCAGCGAGGGCAGGGCCCACATCGGGAAGTCAGCGGTCGAGCGCAGTGTGACGTTGTAGACGGCAGGCTGCCCGCCACTCAGCGACGCTGCGCGATAGTAGGCTTTCGATGCAGTATCCTGCGCGATACGCGGCGTCTCGCGCACCACGATTGCGGTCGGTTTATCGACGGTCGCCACTTTCGCGGCGATTCCTTCGGCCCACTTCATGCGGGCGCCAATCGCCTCGAGAAGAGCGAGGCGCCCCTCCGGCGTTTCGGGAAACTGAAATTCCGGATTGAGCGCCAGTGCTCGCAGGCGTTGCCCCACAGTGCCATCGACCAGTCCTTGCGCTGCAAGCAGTGGATCAAGCTGCGCCGAGAGTTGCTCGACCAGTTTGAGCCCCAGGTCATTCAACTGTTTTGCAGAAAGGTCTGTGGTCGTGTGCAGGCGGAGCGCATCAGCATAGTAGGCGTCGCCCTCCGGAAGTCTCCACACGCCGGGATCGTCCGAAGCTTTCGGCAGGGCCTTCTCGAGCAACGCGACGAGGACCGTGTACTCACGCTTGATGTCACCGCCGACCAGTATCGCCGCCCGAGCGGTCAGCGTCGCAATGTCGGCCTCTGGAATGTCGGAGACCTGGGCCAGCGCCTCGGTGAAGTACTGCACCAGCACGTGATCCCGAGGATTGCCTGTCGGGGTCAGCGATCGCGCCTTTTCGAGTGTGCGTTGGAGGACCGACCGTGGCGGGGTCGCGCCCGCGTCGAGATCGACCTCGAAGCGGCGTCGTTCATCGCGCATCGTGTCGTCCATCTGGCCCAACCGGGCGAGCCACGCGTCGGCATCCGCCCGTGACCGGATCGGGGCATGAAGGGTGAGCAGTTTGACTATGTCGGTGTACGCACCGTCCGCAAACGAGATAACATAAAGACTGGTCCACCCGAGCGCCGTAGCGCCGTATCCGTGGGCGTCGGCGGCAATGCTCGCTTTCAGCGTTGCGCTGAGCGTGTCGTACGTGCGGGCAGCGTCCGGGGAGAGACCGGTGCGGTCAATCCGTTCGAATTCGGCCATGTAATCCAGCCTGTTAGCCCGTGTGCGTTCGGTCACAGCCATCGACCGATCGTTCAGCAGAGCGCTGTACGGCCGGCCAAATGCCTTGGCGGACAGGCCGAGCATGTCGGCCTCTTCAGGCAGTTGCAGTATCTCGCTGGTCCCGAAACGGTCGACTAACTGGTTCAGAAAAGGGTCCGTATTTGCCTTTTCCGGGGTGCATCCTGCGAGCAGGAACAGGGCCAAGGCCGATGCCGAAGCTCGGAAAGGCGATCGACAGGCCTGAAAAAACATATGATTCGCTTTGGTTGAGACAGCCGAGGTTTTCCGATAAGGACCGGCCTGCATCAAGTCAGGAGCGCGTTAATGAGCACCCCAGCCCCCGGTGGACAGCCAGAACTGACCGGCCAGGTCATGTTCTACAAGCGTCCGGAGCCGCTGTCCCTGGAGAAGCACCGGGACCTTGGCGTTAAACAGATTCCCGCCCCGTTCTCATTTCTGAAGACGGCCCATGCGGTTCCGATCACGGTAAGCGAGTTCGGCGTCGCCGCCACCTGCTTCCCGATCATCTTCGTTGGCGCTGAAAAGACGCCGGTTGCGGTCATGGGCGTCCGCCAGAACGAAAACGAATACCTCGACGCCAACGGCCAGCCCGATCCGGACGTCTATCTGCCGGCCTTCGCCCGCCGCTATCCGTTCGTGTTCGCTGCCGATCCGGGCACTGATCGTCTGCTTCTTTGCGTCGATACCGCTGCGGAAATGGTCACGACCAACCCGGACGTGAAGTTCTTCGATGGCGAAGAAGCTTCGAAATTCACCCAGGACGCGATCGAGTTCTGCAAGGAGTTCGAACGCCAGCGCCGCGCGACGGCCGAGTTCGTCGAGATGATGGACAGCGCATCCCTGTTTGAACAGAAGTCCGTGTCCTTCACCCCGCGCGACGCGCAGGGCAATGCGGGCGCGACCCAGAAGATCGCCGACTACTGGGCGATTTCCGAAGACGGCCTCAACGCCCTCCCGGAAGGCAAGTTCAACGACATCCGCAATACCGGCGCTCTTGCGGCCATCTACGCCCACATGGTGTCGCTGATGAACTGGCAGCGCGTCATCCAGCGCACGATGCGCCGCCTGTCGCTGCAGCAGCCTGCGGCCTGATAACCGTATTCACGGCGTGGTAAATAGGCAGATCCATCCCTCACGTTCCGGCGAGGGGGGTGGATTTGTCGTTTGTGCCCACCCTAGTTGAGGTACTGAGCGAAGAACGACGGCAACTGGCTGTAACCTGTGGTCCATTTGTTGCGAAGTCTCAGGATGCCTCTGCACATGACCCTTTTTGCAAAGTGGCTGACGACATTTGCTGCGGTGCTCGCCGCGATGCTTGCATTCGCCACGCCCGCCCTGGCTCAGGCCTCCGCAAAGAGCGAGCACGCCGAAGCGACCCTGCTGCTGGAAAGATCGGCCGCCACGTCCGGCGATACGTTCCTCGGCGCGCTGCAACTCAAGCTGGCCGATGGCTGGCACGTCTACTGGAGGAACGCTGGCGACAGCGGCCTACCGCCCAGCGCCGCGTGGACAAACTCCCCAACCGCGACTGCCGGCGAATTCCGCTTTCCGACGCCTGAGGCCATCCCGCTCGCGACGCTGATGAACTACGGCTACGAAAAGGAAGTCACCCTTCCTTTCGAGGTCAAGGTCGCGACCGACACCAAAGTTGGCGACCAGCTAAGCATCGGCGGCAGGTTCGAGTATCTGATCTGCGCAGATATCTGCGTTCCTGAAAGCGTTGACCTGTCCACTACGCTTCCAGTGTCTGCAACGCCCGGCACCAATGAGGCCGCCAGCGCGCTCATCGCCGCAGCGTTGCCATCTATCCCCGCTCCGCTAACCGGCCGGGCGAGCGTCAAGCGTTCGGGCGACAGGTTCACGATTGCCGCCGTTGACGAAAGCCTCGTCAAGGCGATCGCTTCAGCCAAAACGCTTCGCTTCTTCCCCGATGGTTCGGACGTGCTGAACCCTGCACCGCAAGTCGTGCGCTTCGGCCCGGAGGGCGTGTCGATCGAGGTGGAGGCGTCTCCTTATGCCAAGTCCGGCGACATTGCCGTTGGCGGCGTCATCGGCATCGAAACCACCGAAGGTGTTCGCCGTGGCTGGGAAGTGCCTGCGACGCCCGGCGCGATTCCCGCTGGGGTTGCCGACACGAGGTTCTCGGGAGCTTCGGTTGCAGAAGCAGCGCCCGCCATGGGCATCGCCGAACTTCTGATCACGTTGGGCTTCGCCTTCCTCGGCGGTCTCGTGCTGAACCTCATGCCGTGCGTGTTGCCGGTTCTGACCATCAAGGCTGCCGGGCTTGTGCATACTGCGCACGATCCGAAACAATCGCGCGCGCACGGGATCGCCTATCTCGCCGGCGTTGTTGTCTGCTTCGCAGCCATCGGCGCGACGCTGGTCGCTCTGAAAGCGGCGGGCGATACGTCTGCCGGGCTCGGCTTCCAGCTGCAGTATGCGTGGGTGACGGCGATCTTCGCTCTTGTGATGTTTGCGGTTGGTCTCAATCTTCTTGGCGTCTTCGAGATCGGCGGATCGCTGATGGGCGTAGGCGGCAATATCGCGGATCGCGGCGGTACATCGGGCGCCTTTTTCACTGGCCTTTTGGCTGCATTCGTCGGCGCGCCGTGCGTCGGACCATTCATGGCGCCCGCGATTGGCGTTGCGTTGACCCAGCCGGCGCCGGTTGTGCTGGCGATCTTCATCACGATCGGCATTGGCCTCGCTGCTCCCTTCGTAATGCTCAGCTTCACGCCCGCCTTCGCGAAGGTGTTGCCAAAGCCGGGCAGGTGGATGGAGACATTCCGACAGGTGCTGGCCTTCCCTATGTTCCTGACGACGCTGTGGCTGCTCTGGGTGCTGGCCGGGCAGGCGGGAACAGACGGCGTGATCGCAGTCCTGGGGGGCGCCATCGTGCTCGCCTTCGGCATCTGGCTGGCGCGCAAGATCGGCCAGCGCACGCTGGGCCGCGTGCTGGCAGGCGTCATCATCCTCGGCGCGTTCATCGTCCCCGCGTTAACCACCGTCAGTTTCAAGGCGGAGGCCGCAGCTGTCACGCCCGACACATGGACGCCTGAGCGCGTGACAGAACTGCGCGCCGAGAAGAAAGTCATCTTCGTCGACTTCACGGCGCGTTGGTGCGTGACGTGTCAGGTTAACAAAGGCGCGATGCATGACGCAGCGGTGCAGAAAACTTTTGCCGATCTTGGCGTTGTCTTCCTCGAAGCAGACTGGACAAACAAGGACAGTGTGATCTTTGATGAACTGAAACGGCATGGCGCGGGGGGCGTTCCGCTGTATCTGGTTTATCCGGCGTCGGGCGGCGAACCGATAAAATTCGACGGTCTGCTGACAGCCGGGATGATCGAGCAAGCGGTTCGGGAAGCCGCCGGATCGATCTAGGCCGCATTGATCTAGAGTTCGGACTTCGGGCGTTCGCGGGGGTCGCAATAATGGCTTTATTCAAGCGTGACAGGGTTAAACTGGCACTCGGCGCTGCCGTGGCCGCGGCCCTGACGATGGCTGCCGCCGTGGTGTCGGTGGCCAGCGCTGCGCCTCCTGCAGCGCCCGCATCGGCCGGCGCAGTGTCGTCGAACGCTCGCTAGAGGCAGGTTTCAGAAATCGCGCGTGACCGGGCACTGCGCGGCCTTCGCGGCGATTGGCCTTGCTGGCGGTAATCCCCCCACCGCAGGCGCGATGTCGACAGCGTCCTGCAGCATGTGCGTCAGGCGCGCGTAGGCTTGCGCCTGGACGGCGCCATTTGCAGCGCCGTGCGCAGCCGTGAGCTGCCGGTCGGTTTCCTCCGCCATGCCCCGGAAGATGCAGCGCAGATCGGTCGGGCCGGTGCGCTGGTCGATCTCGACAGAGAGCCTACTCGCCGCCAGTCCGAAGCGCTGGAGGTCAGCCGTGAGTGCGGGGGTCACCGCCTGGGGCTTTGCGGCAGGATTTGCCTTCGCAGCGTTCCCGGCGGCGGACACCTGCGTCAACAATCGCGCCGCCTCCGCCCGGACTTGATCGGCAAGCGTATCCGCCCAAGCTGTCGGCGCGATCATCACTGCAAGGGAAAACAGAACGGCAAGGCGTTTCATGCGTACACCCTGAACCCTCGTCGTTAAGTCTTCGCGAAAATCGTCGCGGGGTGTGTTCCGAACCCGGTAGGCTCGCCTGTCAAAGCGTGACCCCATGCGCCTCAGTCTGGAGTTACCTGTATGAGACTGTTTGTTCTGGCGCCCGTTGTTCTGGCTTTCGCTGCCTGCACCCCCGCGCCGCCAGCCGAAACCAATACCGCCGGAACGTCCGAAACGGCGGGAGCATCAGTAGTTCCGGTCATGGGGATGCTGGAGGAACGGCTGGGCGCTACCACGACGGAGCCGGCGCGTTTTGTGGTTCGCATGATGTTCCAGAACGACGGCGCGGGATGGAAAACGCTGGACCCGGCATGCGGCGACGAGGCCTGCCTAGCGAATGCGCCGGCGACATTTCCGGCCAGCACAACCTGGAACATCGTCTATGCTGGCGAAGTCAAAGGCGCCATTTCCGCAACCACACCGGCGACGTGGGCGCTGTACGCCGATGTCGGGACCCAGGATGTGGCAGCGGGTACGATCCAGCCGACGGTCGGACAGGCGACGCTGGAATTCTCTCCCGATGGAGACACACCCGTCTACAGGCCTCTGGTCGCCGTCTCCGCTCCCACCGTGTCGGATCCCGATGGATGGAAAGCCGGCAGCCTGTCGCCTCAGGCTCTCGTGTCCCTCCATTCCGCATTCAGAACTCAATTCGCGGATGTCACAAACTGCGCGACCGAAGGTGGTTCAGATCTCATGCCGATGATCTACGTGGATACGGACGTCATTCCCTCATCCGTCTCCGTCTCTGCCGTGGGCTGGTCCATCGCGACCACCCAGCTAAGCGGTTATCGCTGTGATGGCCCGTTCGAAGAAACAGCTTTCGCGGCGCAGATTTTTGCAATCGCGCCGGATGGCAAGGCGCAGTATCTCGGCGAGAGCCTGAAGCTGGTGGATACGGGCGACTTCGACGGCAATGGAAAGTCGGAACTGGTCTTCGCGATCGAGGGTGGCAATACGGGCGGCTACGATCTGCGTTTCGACGACTTCGCGGGCCGGGCGACCTTCGCTTATAACTATCACTAAAGACGCTTTTTGGTATTTTGTACGCGAGTTGCAGGCCCTCGCCCTATGGGCTATCCCGCAGGCCCCAATTCAACAGGCGCCAAGTCACCAAATTGGGGTCGGATGGCCATCATGTCGAAGGACGAGCAACAGTCGGGAGACCGGCGTCCGGAAGCCCGCAAGCCGCGCGGCTTTCCTGACAGGACGGCGGCGGTGATCGCCGCTGAACGCAGGCTCGTGGACGCAATCAGCGCCGTTTACCAACGCTGGGGTTTCGATGCTCTCGACACCGGCCCTTTCGAATATGTCGACGCCCTCGGCAAATTCCTGCCCGACACTGATCGCCCCAACGCAGGCGTCTTCGCGCTGCAGGACGATGACGAGCAATGGATCGCCCTGCGCTACGATCACACCGCCCCGCTCGCGCGCTATGTGGCCGAGAACTGGGAGAAGATCCCAAAGCCGTTCCGCCGCTATTCCGCCGGTCCGGTCTGGCGCGATGAAAAGCCCGGGCCGTTCCGCTTCCGCGAATTTATTCAGTGCGACGCTGACTCGGTGGGCGTCGCCGGTCCCGCAGCCGATGCGGAAATGATCGCCATCGCCGCCGAGGCCATGCAGGCCGCTGGCGCTGCGCGGGGCGAATACCTGATCCGCGTCAACAGCCGCCAGATCCTCGACGGCGTCATGGAAACTGCTGGCGTGCTCGACCCGACGCAACGCGGATCAGTCCTGCGCGCTCTCGACAAGTTCGACAAGTTCGGCGTCGAGGGCGTCACGCTGCTGCTCGGCAAGGGCCGCAAGGACGAGTCCGGCGACGTCACACAGGGCGCGGGTCTGGCCGCAAACCAGATCGACGTCCTGATCGAGTTCATCACCTCGCGCTCCGTCACGCGGGCTGAGACCGTGCGCAAGCTGGCCAACTCCACCGGGATGACGCGCTCGGGCGCTCAAGGTGTGGCCGAACTCGGCGAGATCGACTCGATCCTGAACGCGCTCGGCATCGGCGACGATGCCGCCGCTTTCGATCCATCGATTGTGCGTGGCCTCGAATATTATACCGGCCCCGTGTTCGAGGCCGAGTTCCTGCGCGAGTTTCGCGACGCAGACGGCAATCCGTTGCGTTTCGGCTCGGTTGGTGGCGGTGGCCGGTATGACGGCCTCGTCGCACGTTTTCGTGGCGAGCCCGCCCCCGCGACGGGCTTCTCGGTTGGTGTCAGCCGATTGGCCGCCGCGATGGCGGCAACCGGCGAAAAGAAAGTGCAGGGACCTGTTCTCGTGCTGGTGATGGATAAGGATCAGATGGCGGACTATGCCATGCTGGCATCCGACCTCCGTCGCGCGGGCATTCGCTCCGAAATGTATCTTGGCTCGTCCGGTATGAAACCGCAGATGAAATACGCTGACCGCCGCAACTCGCCCGCCGTCGTCATCGTCGGCGGCAATGAGCGTGAGAAGGGCGTCGTCACTATCAAGGACCTCAACGCGGGCGCTGCCGCCGCCAAGGGGCTCACCGATAACGAAGCCTGGCGCTCAGAGCGCCCTGGCCAGTTTGAATGTCCGCGCAGCGAAATGGTCGCCCGCATCAAAACTATCGTAGGTCAGCCGTGATCCTGACGCCGGAGGCCGCCGCCGCGCTTGCCCGCATCGCGCGCGTAAGCGGCGTCAAGGCAGAGCCGCAAACATTGTTGCCTGCCGAAGTGATCCTCGAACTCTCGGGCGAGGCCGTCCGTTCACGCCTCTGCACCTTCACCGACGCCAGCGGCGCGGAGCATTGCCTGCGTCCAGACCTCACGACGCCTATCGCACAGATGGTCGCAGTCCAAGAACTACCCGTCGCACGCTACCACGGCGCTGGACCGGTCTATCGCTTGCCGCCGCACGGCTCCCGTGATCCGGTTGAGCATCTGCAGATTGGCTTTGAATGGTTCGGTAATAACGGCTCTCCGGCAGAGGATGCCGAGGCGCTGGCTGTTGCGCTTGAAGCTGCACAAGCCGGCGGTGTAACGGGCGCCACCGTCCGCTTCGGTGATGTCGCGATCTACCACGCTCTGCTCGGCGCCTTGCCGCTGTCACCGCAATGGCGCGACCGGCTGCGCCGCGCATTTTCTCGGCGCAAGGGTCCACGCGAATTGCTCGATGGCGCCGACCGCCAGTCTGCCATGGCGGAAGCTACCCGCCGTTTTGGTCTGCTTGGCGCAGATGAAGCCACCAAAGCGGTTGAGGAAGAACTCGCCGCACTTGGCGCAGAGCCGATCGCCCGCACCGCCGCGGAAATTGCGTCCCGCCTGCGGGAGAAGGCGACCGACCCCGCGCCGGAGGTTGGCGTCTCAATGGTGCTCGCTGGCTATCTCGATATCTCGATGCCAGCCTCCGAAAGCGTCGCCGCGCTGGAAGACTTCGCGCGCGAAACAGGCGTCGAACTGGGCGCTGCCCTCGAAGGGTTCCGCGAACGCATGGCGCTGATCGCAAAACTCAAGCCGCCGCTCTGGAGCGACGCTGTGTTTAGCGCCGAAGCTGGCCGGCGTTTCGAATACTATGACGGCTTTGTCTTCGAACTCGCACAGCCGGCCGAGATCGATCGCCCCATCGTCTCTGGTGGCCGCTATGATGGTCTCATCACGCGCCTCAGCGCTGGCCAGGTGAATGCCTCGGGCATTGGCGCCGCCATCCGTTCTGACCGCCTCGGCCGGAGAGGCGCGCAATGACAACGCTGAAGCTAGCCGTCCCTTCCAAAGGCCGTCTCAAGGAACAGACCGAGGAATTCTTCCGCGCGGCGCGCGTGCCGATCGAGCCGATCGGCGGCGCACGTGGCTATCTCGCGCGGATTCCCGCGCTGCTGGACATCGAGGTGCGCCTGCTGTCCGCCGCCGAGATTGCAGCCAGCGTCATCGCGGGCGACATCCACGCTGGCGTGAGCGGCGAAGACTTGCTGCGCGAACAGGCTGGCGACCTCGAGCGCGTTGCCCATCTTCTCGCGCCGCTCGGCTTCGGACGGGCTGATCTCGTCGTTGCAGCGCCCGTCGGCTGGCTGGATGTCGAGACGATGGCCGATGTCGACGACGTCGCCGCCCGGATGGAAGCGGCCACTGGCCGCAAGCTGCGCGTCGCCACCAAATACGTTCGCTCGGCACGTCGCTTCTTTACGGAGGAGGGGGTCGGTCACTATCGCATCGTCGAAAGCGCGGGCGCTACGGAAGGCGCTCCGGCGGCTGGTGTGGCCGAGTTGGTTGTCGACATCACAACGACGGGCGCGACGCTGCAGGCGAACGGGCTGAAGATCCTGAATGACGGGGTCATCCTCCACAGCCAGGCGCAACTGGTCGGATCGCTCGGCGCGAGCTGGTCTATAGAAGCCCTGCTTGCGCTCCGGACATTGCTCGATGCGTTTGCCGACGCAGCCGGTAAGGCCAACCAGACTTATGATCCGTTCGTCCAGGCGCTGAACGATACGCGGCCGTGAACGCTACGAGAGGGAGATTCCATACGGTATCAGGACAACTGCGCGTTTGTTGCGTCTGCGAAGGTAAAATCAGGTATTTAATTGCTGAGCTATCGAGTTAATCGGCCATGTTCGGCCAAGTCATGCCTGTCGCAGATAACGCAAACGCAACTTCGTGCTTGACTCAAAGTGAGCTTCGCAGGATTGTCATATCGAACTGCTTCGGCGGTTTGGCGTTTCGGGGAGGAAACGCTCGTATCAGACCCTTCTAGTGGCGGCGCGTTTATCGCGCCGCCCTTTTTCTTTGTGGTGGCGCCCCTTTTTTCAGGGTGCGCGTGCTCTCCGGTTCCGGTCTCCCAACCTGCCGCATCCAACCTGTCGGGTACATGAACGAGATCGCCGATCAGGCGAGATTCGCGAGGGTGCCGGCAGATTCGGCGCCGCTGGCCGCTGAAGGCAAAAAAGAAGTCGGGGCGGCTCGTTTCCGAACCGCCCCGAACAACCGGCATTCCGAAGTTCTGTTGTTATGGTTCGCCCGGGGTCAGGATGGGCTCCCAATCGAACTTCTCGAAAAGCAATAATACCATATCGATAAACGAGCAATAGACTGAGCAGGGCTATATAACGGAATATTCCGATATCTGCTTGGCGGTATTCCTTTTCGCCTGAGCGCCTCTTCGCGAAAGGACGTTGCCCCAAGCTGGGTACCTGACACATCAGATACTGCGGATCGTGCTTCGCGGCGTTCATCCCACCCCTACATCAAAGCTTCGATCACGCCGACGTGAACGCTGTGGTGCTCGCGCCAACAAAAAGGGCGGCCCTTGCGAGCCGCCCTTTCCAGTCTGTGTCGACGCGAGTGGATGGACTAGAAGTCCATGCCGCCCATGTCGGGCATGCCACCACCACCACCACCGTGGCTGTGGCCGGCGTCTTTCTTCGGCGCGTCGGCGATAGCAGCTTCCGTGGTGATCAGCAGGCCGGCCACCGAAGCGGCATTCTGCAGAGCAACGCGGACGACTTTTGCCGGGTCGATGATGCCCATTTCGAGCAGGTCACCGTATTCTTCGGTTTGAGCGTTGAAGCCGAAGTTCTTGTTGCCTTTTTCCGCTTTGATGCGGCCGACAACCAGCGAGCCTTCGACGCCAGAGTTTTCAGCGATCTGACGGATCGGAGCTTCCAGGGCCTTGCGGACGATGTCGATGCCAGCTTGCTGGTCGTCGTTCTCGCCGATGGCCTTGATCGCCCAGGCAGCGCGAAGGAGGGCCGTACCGCCGCCGCCGACGATGCCTTCTTCAACCGCAGCGCGGGTAGCATTCAGAGCGTCGTCAACGCGATCCTTGCGTTCTTTCACTTCAACTTCCGTGGCGCCGCCAACCTTGATCACGGCAACACCGCCGGCCAGTTTGGCCAGACGCTCTTGCAGTTTTTCACGGTCGTAATCCGACGTGGTGTCGTCGATCTGTTTGCGGATCTGCGAGATGCGGGCTTCGATGTCTTTTTTCTTGCCGCCGCCGTCCACGATCGTGGTGTTTTCTTTCGTGATCTGCACACGCTTGGCTTTGCCGAGCATGTCAATGGTGACGTTCTCGAGCTTGATGCCGAGGTCTTCGGAGATCACCGTGCCGCCCGTGAGGATGGCGATGTCTTCCAGCATGGCCTTGCGGCGGTCGCCGAAGCCCGGGGCTTTGACAGCAGCAACCTTGAGGCCGCCGCGCAGCTTGTTCACGACGAGGGTCGCGAGGGCTTCGCCTTCAACGTCTTCCGAGATGATGATCAGCGGGCGCGAGGTCTGGACGACAGACTCGAGCACCGGGAGCAACGGCTGGAGCGAGCCCAGCTTTTTCTCGTGGAGCAGGATCAGCGCGTCGTCGAGGACGGCTTCCATCTTGTCTGCGTTGGTGACGAAGTAGGCCGACAGATAGCCGCGATCGAACTGCATGCCTTCGACGACTTCGAGTTCGGTCTCGAGCGACTTGGCTTCTTCAACCGTGATGACGCCTTCGTTGCCGACTTTCGCCATGGCTTCGGCGATCATGTTGCCGATGGCGGTTTCGCCGTTGGCCGAGATCGAACCGACTTGAGCGATTTCCTGGTTCGAAGCGATCTTCTTGGACTGCTTCTTCAGGTTCTCGACGACTTCCAGCACGGCTTTCTCGACGCCACGCTTGAGGTCCATCGGGTTCATGCCGGCGGCGACGCGCTTGAGGCCTTCCTTGACGATGGCTTGGGCGAGAACGGTGGCGGTGGTCGTGCCGTCACCCGCGACGTCGTTGGCCTTGGAGGCCACTTCGCGGATCATCTG
>JBBQJV010000038.1:0-35710 GCA_038326205.1 Caulobacterales bacterium
CGACTGGTCCGTCTTCAAGGACACCCTCGTCGAACAGTGCGAACAGGGCGTCGACTATTTCACCATCCACGCCGGCGTCCGCCTGCAATATATCCACCTCACCGCCAAGCGCGTCACCGGCATCGTCAGTCGCGGCGGCTCCATCATGGCGCGCTGGATGCTCTCGCGTCACAAGGAGAGCTTCCTCTACGAGAAATTCGACGAGATCTGCGATCTCATGGCCGAATACGACGTCTCCTTCTCGCTGGGCGACGGCCTGCGCCCCGGCTCCATCGCCGACGCCAACGACGCCGCGCAGTTTGCCGAACTCGACACACTGGGAGAGCTCACCAAAGTCGCGTGGGACAAGGGCTGCCAGGTGATGATCGAAGGCCCCGGCCACGTGCCGATGCACAAGATCAAGGTCAACATGGAGAAGCAGCTCAAGGTATGCGGCGAGGCGCCGTTCTACACCCTCGGGCCGCTCACCACAGACATCGCCCCCGGTTATGATCACATCACCAGCGGCATCGGCGCGGCGATGATCGGCTGGTTCGGTACGTCCATGCTCTGTTACGTCACGCCAAAGGAACACCTCGGCCTTCCCGACCGCGACGACGTGAAAGTCGGCGTCATCACCTACAAGATCGCCGCCCACGCAGCCGACCTCGCCAAGGGCCATCCGGCAGCAAAACTCCGCGACGACGCCCTCTCACGCGCCCGCTTCGAATTCCGCTGGGAAGACCAGTTCAACCTCTCCCTCGACCCCGAAACAGCCAAACTCTTCCACGACGCCACCCTCCCCAAAGACGCCCACAAGACGGCGCACTTCTGCTCGATGTGCGGCCCCAAATTCTGCTCGATGAAAATCACCCAGGACGTCCGCGACTACACCGCCACCCTCAACGACCAACAACTCGGCATGGCCGACATGAGCGAGAAGTTCAAAGAGGTCGGCGGAGAGTTGTACGTTTCAGCGACCGGCCAGAAGCGCGAGGCGCTTGACTGATTGGCGGAAAAAAGGGGGATCCAGTCCCAAAAGACGTGTGCGCGAAGAGCTCGCATGATTTTGGGCGCGCTTCGCGCGGCATCGCGTTGGCGTCTCGATCCCGGCCTGCGCCGAGAGGGCGTGTCTGGCGATACGCTTCCAGTTGGCGGCGCCGCGTCCACGAACTACGATTCCCCCATGACCGCCCGCTTCTTCCGACGCGACATCTCGTGGACCACCTATCGCGCCGCGATTGATCTCGCGCCTCCGCCCGGCATCGATCCGCCGGAGGCCGCGTACAACATCGCGCCAAGCCAGGTCGTGCCCATCGTGCGGCGCGCGCCGGAAGGGGAGTATGCGCCGCGCCATGCCATCCAGATCGCACCGGCCTTCTGGGGCCTTGTGCCGGTGTGGTGGAAGCAGCCGCTCTCGGAAAAGAAATTCTCCACCTTCAACGCGCGCGCCGAGACCATCGCGGAGAGCGCGACCTTCTCCGGCGCCTTCCGGCAAGGTCGCTGCCTCGTGCCGGCCTCTGGCTTCTATGCGTGGTCGGATGGCGTGCCGTTCGCCTTCTCGCTCAAGCATGATGACTGGTTCTGCTTTGCCGGGCTGTGGAGCCGCGCAATGATCGACGGCTCGGAGTTCGACACCTTCGCCATCATCACTACGGCGCCCAACCTCGCCGTCGCTGGCATCGCCACATCCATGCCGGTGATCCTGTCGCCAGAACATTATCTGCGCTGGCTCGACACAGAGGCGCGCGATCCGCACGCCCTGTTGAAGCCCTGCCCGGCCGACGGCATGCGCTTCTGGCCCGCCAACCCCGCCATCGGCAATGTCCGCAACCAGGGCGAGGCGCTGCTCGGCGAGTGAGCTTGTCTCACTCCACCGGCCGGCCCGAATCCAACAAATCCTTGTCGGTGGTCTCACGCCGTTCGGCGGCGATCTTGGCGTCGAGATGATCCTCAGGCTTCACCGACACCGCATCAGGCGCGGCGAATACAGGCTTCGCTTTTGGCTTCGGCGCCTCGCGCGCAGGTTCGCTCACGTCCACCTTGACGCCGGGCGGGAACTGGTCGATGCGCAGGCGATAGATCGGTTCGGGCAGCGTGAAGCCGGCTTCTTCCACGGCCATCTTGGTGGCGCGGATCGCCTGGCTGCGGGCCTTGAGGAAGTCGGCGTCGGTCTGGTTAATCCACGCCCTGAACGACAACACGATGTTGCTGTCGCCGACCGTGTCGATCACGCCGCTGGGTTCGGGATCATCCAGCACGAAGTCCAGCGCGGCGAGGGCTGAGACGCCGGTTGCGATCGCGGCCTGCGGATCGTCATTGGCGTCAACCCCGAGCTGGAAATCCATCCGCCGCTCAGGGTTGCGCGTGTAATTGAGAATGATCGCCTTGTAGACCATGGCGTTTGGAATGCGCAGATGGTTGCCGGCCAGCGTCATCAGGATGGTAGCGCGCGAGGTCAAGCGCACCACCTTTCCCTCATTGCCCTCGATCACGACATGGTCGTTGGCGCGGAAGGGCTGGCGCAGGCTCAGCATGATGCTGGAGATGTAGTTCTCCAGCGAGTCCCGCACCGCAAAGCCCACCGCGAGCCCGATCACGCCCGCTCCGCCGAGGATCGCCCCCATCAGCGCCGTCGCCCCGGCAAGGTTCAACGCCACCACCAGCGCTAGCACGACGCCGACGACGCGAATGGCCTGCGAGACAAGATCGCCCACGAACAGGTTGGGCGTCACGCGCCGCCACAGCCCCTTCCACGACGCCACCCACAACGCCAACCCAGCGACCACGACAAATACGAACAGCGCCACCAGGATCAGCGGCGCGGCCGCCACGGTCTTGTTCCACATGCTGACGCTGCGCTGGACGAAGGGCGACAGCCGCTCGCGTACGGCGACGGAGACGTGCGTCCGGTCCTGCACGGCTACCACGCCGTCGACCCGCCGCGCGATGTCGAGCGCTTCCTGCGAGATCGTCTCGTCCGGAACGAGGCCGGAGATGGTCACCACGCCGTCGGCGACCGCCACATTGAGAGCCCGAAGCGTTTCAATCTGGTCATAAATGCGCTCCAGCCGTTCTTTCATCGCCTGGTCGGCGCCCTCGACCGGGCTCGCACTGATCGCCGGCGCGGGCGGTTCGGGCGCTGGCTGCTCCTGCGCGGACGCCAGCGGCGCGAGCCACACCACGGCAAGGCACAGCACGACGCGCACCAGCCGTGTCATCCGCGCCAACCCTGACACCATCATGCTGAATGCTCCGCGTCGCGTCTCGCCACGCGGGCCATTACCATGCAACCTCGCCGCACAACACCAGCAAGCGGCCCGGCCATGCCCCACACCCACTATTCCACGACTGACCATATCGCGACCATCACGCTCGCGCGGCCGCCGCTGAATGCGTTCTCGATTGTGTTCCTCGACGAGATCATCGCCGCCCTGCGCCGCGCGGGCGCCGATCCGGATATACGTGTCGTGGTGCTCACGAGCGGCATACCAAAGCTGTTCTGCGCCGGGCTCGATCTCGACATCATCCTTGGCAGCGCCGAGCCCACCGTGCGCGCCTTCCTCAACCGCCTCTACATCGAGCTGTGGGACGTACAGGCCAATCTCGGCAAGCCCACCATCGCAGCGCTCGACGGTGCGGCGCGAGGCGGCGGCATGACGCTGGCCATATCGTGCGACATGATCATCGCGAGCGAGGCCGCCAGCTTCGGTTACCCCGAAATCAACCTCGCCCTGCCCCCGGCCATTCATTTCGCCCACCTGCACAGGATCGTCGGCCGCTACCGCGCCTTCGATCTCCTGTTCACCGCGCGAACATTCGACGCAACTGAAGCCCTCTCGCTCGGTCTCGTGAGCCGCGTCGTTCCCGCCGGACAGGCGTTCGCCGAGGCGCAGGAGGCTGCCCGCGTCATCGCCGCGAAATCACCCGCCGCGATCGCCTTCAGCCGCGCCGCTTTCCATCGTGAAGCAGACCGTACCTACACCGACGCCGTCGCTCGCGCGGTCGATGATTTCTGCGCGCTCACCGTCTCGCCCGACGCGCAGGAGGGTCTCCGCGCCTTCCTGGAAAAGCGCCAACCGGTGTGGACGAACGAGAGTTAAGTCTCTCCAGTCCGCGCCGCCCTCGACATCGCTCGTCCTGCCTGCAAAATTGTCCGCTTGCCATCGCAGGCGAAGCCCACAGGAGACGCGCGGACATGGACGTCAATCCACTGCAGATCATTCTGGATTCCGTACAGGCCATGGTGGAGGGCTTTTTCGCCAGCCTGCCCCAACTGGCCATCGCGCTGGTCATCCTCCTGCTGACGCCATTAGTCGGCAGGATCGTCAGATCGATCATCCGCCGGGTGATGAAGCGCACAAAGGTTCGCCCGGCCCTGATCACGTTGGCGACAAATCTGGTCGGCATCGCCACCTGGATCGTTGGCGTCGCCATCGCCATCATCATCGTGGTGCCAACTGTCACGCCATCGCAGTTCATTGCCGGTCTCGGCATCGGATCGGTGGCGATCGGGTTCGCGTTCAAGGACGTGTTCGAGAACTTCCTCGCCGGGGTGATCATCCTCGGGCGCGAAAAGATGCAGATTGGCGACGTGATCCAGTGCGAAGGCGTGCATGGCCGTATCGAGAACATCTGGATCCGCGAGACGCATGTCCGCCGCCTCGATGGTGAGCTGGTGATCGTGCCCAACGCCTTCCTGTTCCAGAACCCGTTGCGCATCCAGACTGATCGCGCGAAGATCCGGCAGGAACTGGTGGTCGGCGTCGACTACGAGACCGACCTGCCGACGGCGCGCGACGTGCTGAAGAAGGCGCTCGATGGCTGTGCGACAGCGGACGGAACGATGGAGCGCGCCGTGCAGTGCATAGCCTTCGGCGGCTCATCTATCGATTTCAAGCTGATGTGGTGGAGCGACAGCCAGCCCGCCGCCCAGCGCGAGACGTTTGACGAGGTGGCGTTTGCCGTGAAAGCCGCGCTCGACAGCGCGGAGATCACCGTCCCGTTCCCGCAAACGACACTGTCCGTGCGGCCCGAACATCAACCTTTCCAGATCGCCAACGCCGCCTGACGATCGCGGCCAGACGTGTTGCGGCCAGTACTCGGCAATGGAGGGCGATTACCTCTGAACGAGACTGTTGTCGTTCCACAGACCGGCCTGCGCGACTTTGCCGTCGGATGTCCACATCACGCCAAGCCCGTCGTGCGACGCGTCGCGCTAGGCGTCCTCATAAAGCGCATGGCCCTCGACGCTCCGCTCCACACCCCAGCCGTTGATGAGACCGCCATGGAACTCCCCCGCCTGCGAAATCGCACTATCCGGTAGCGTGAGCACACCCACGCCTTCATAGACGCCATTCGCAATCTCGCCCTCATAACGCGCCATCAAAGCTGGCCCCTCGCAGATCCCTTCGACCACCTCTTCCTTGACCTCGACTCCCGGCATCTCGCCCGCACGTGCAAAGCCCGCTTTTGCCTTGGCCGCATCTCCAGCGGCGCGCCTTGCTGACCGCAACGCGAACGTCCCGAGGAAAGGCGTCGAGGCTGAATGGCGCAGGCTTCAGAATGTCCGCAGTCGGGGACGGCGCTGGGGGCGCCTCGGGACTACAGGCGAGAAACGCCGGGACACTTCCGGCAAGCAGCACACGCAACGACTTGGCGATCCCCTCTAGGAGTACGTCAGGCTACGTATCGCTGCACCCCGAGTCACGCTGTCGCATGCACGCGAAATCAAAGCGCTACGCACATCTGACAGCACCGTAATGTGGCGTGGAAGGTTTCCGCCACATTTCAGGTGTTTATATAGAAGTGGCCGCGCAGACCTGCGGCGTTGAACAGGCCAGCCCGGCGTCATGTCATTCCTGGAATGCACGCGAACCCTTTGCCAGCAAGGCAAACTGCGGATCAACGCCGGACAGTTTTCGATGGACGAACTTGAGGCCGCCGCCGCCCTTGCTCAGGCAGAAAACGCCAACCTGATCATCGACAACCTGAAGGGCCGCTCCTGCGCCGACGTTGCGCGTATTGCAGATGCCGGCGGCCGCCAGGTGTCCTTCGGCGACATCTATCTGGTCTAATCTACTCGCGTCAGATCTGTCAGCTTCAAACTGGCGCGCAACTAATCGCGCACGGCATTCCAGTTGAACAGAAAATCGCGGTGCTCGGCCCATGTCTGACCCACCACTTCTGCGCCGACAAGACACGCAGCCGTGTGATAAGGCCCCGCGCCATCCGTTGTCCGGAAACTCACGCAGGTGCGGCCACGCGCGGTTTTCCATCTTCCTGCCAGAATTTCACTGTCGTAGAACGACCCGGTCACCGAGCCGTCTTCGGCCAGCATCAGTTGCATCCGCTTGGTATAGGGCTCATCTGGTTTAACCGAGAGATCGACACTCCAGCGTCCGTTCAGCGTCGCTGGTTCGCTCAAAACCGCGTTCGCCGTAGCCACAGCAACCGGCTGCATCGCGCACCCCATCACCGCCAAAAACGCCACACCCACAATCAGCATCCGCATCGCACCCTCCCGCACGCCAATGGCGTGCATACGACACGATGGCTCACTTGGATCGCTATTCGCGCGCCGCCAGATCAGTCGGCCTTGATCATTGTGCGTCTCCATACGGTCACCAGAAAATTCGTGCGCAGCCGCTGGCATGAAATCGACCGGCCCCAGGCGCATCACCGACAGCGTCTGAGCGTCAGTGACCTACGTAAGTCACGCGAGCCTTCCTAATTGACAATATAGTTTTGCATTTGTAGAAATATTGGCACGAAGAGAAACACAAGGCTCGCTTAGTGTCCGACAAGATGACCGTCATTCCCGCCCTTTGCTACGTGAACCCACGCGCCGCGCTCGATTTCCTTCATCGCGCCTTCGGCTTCGAACTTGACATGCTGATCGAGGACGAAGCCGGCAATCTCGCGCACAGCCAGATGGCCTATGGCGATGGCCGCATCATGGTTGGCAATGAGTGGAGCGCGGATCACAAATCGCCCAGGTCGATCGGCGACAAGTGCACCCAGACCGTGCACATCCAGTTGACCGAAAACATCGATGCGCATTGCGAAGGCGCACGCAACGCCGGCGCCGCGATCATCGCGGAACCGGAAACGCAGTTCTATGGCGATCGCACTTATCGCGCGCGCGACCCGGAAGGCCACATCTGGACCTTCGGCCAGACGGTCGAGACCATGAAGCCGGAGGTGTGGGACGCCAAGTTGGGCCTCAAGACATGGATGCGCAAAGGCGGCCGTGCGTGACGCCAGCGGCTTTCCACAAACTCGCTCTGGCAATGCCCGAGGCAAGCGCCGCCTCGCACTTTGACACGCCGGACTTTCGTGTCGCGGGCAAGATTTTCGCCACCGCCGGTCGCAAGGATGGCCGCGCCGTGCTGAAGCTCACCAACGATCAGCAGCAGATGCTGTGTGATGCAGAACCTGCCATGTTTGCCCCTGTCGATGGTGGCTGGGGCCGCAAGGGATGGACTAATCTCATTCTCGCCATGGCCGACACAACGACCGTCAAAAGTGCTCTCTGGATGGCGTGGCGCAATACAGCACCGAAGAAGCTTCTCAAGGCCCATGCAGAATGAGCGCACGCCACAAGTCTGCCCCCCGCAAACCTGACGTCGATGCACTGTTCTCCGCGCTGGCGGATCCTGCGCGCCGCCACGCGGTGGAAATTCTCGGCAAGGGTCCACGCCGCGCCGGCGAACTTGCCAGCCTGCTCGGGCTGCCTGCGCCGGCCATGAGCCGCCACCTCAAGGAGATGAAAGCCGTCGGCCTCGTCGTTGAATCTCACCCCGAGGTTGATGCTCGCGTAAGGGTCTACGCCCTCAATGGCGCGCGTCTGGTTGAGCTGAAGACATGGCTCGCGCGGGCTGAACAGGGCTGGTCCGATCAACTCGCGGCATTCGCCGCTCACGTCTCGCGGCGGACGACAGGATGACATCGCGCGTCGTAGTCTCGATCCGCCTGCCCTGCACTCCCGCTCAGGCGTTCGACATCTTCACGCAGGAGATCGGCGCGTGGTGGGCCGATAGCGAGCTCTTCCACTTCACGCCGCGCAGCCCGGGGACGTTGACGTTCGAGCCGCCGACCCCTGCCGGCAGCGGCCGGTTGGTTGAACGCCTTCCCAATGGCAACATTTTCGAGGTCGGCCTGATCCGCCTCTGGGAACCGGGCGAGCGCCTTGTCGTGGGTTGGCGTCAGGCGAACTTCGGACCTGAACACGCAACTGAAGTCGACGTTCGCTTCGAGGCTGTTGGCGCCGAAACCCGTGTCAGCGTCGAGCACAGGGGCTGGGACACTGTTCCCCAGGAACATCTCGCCCGCCACGGCTTCCCCCTGCTATTCACCAATCAGCGTCAGGGCGAACAATGGCGTGCCGGCCTTGAGCGCATCAAGTTGCTCGCGACGGCAGTAACCTCAGTATCACCGTGCGCTTGTCCTTCCAACGATTGACTGTGCGCACTTCGCCAGCGTATCCGCGCTAATCCTTTACCCGGGAGCCGGCCATGTCCGCCGCCAACGCATCCAGTGCGCCCCCCGGCGCTTCGAAGCTCGGGAAGAACGCGTTCTTCTTTATTATCGTGACGGTGTTCATCGACATGATGGCTTTCGCCGTCATCATGCCGTCAATGCCATACCTGATGGCGGAGCTGATCAACGGCAAGGATGCGCTGCTCGCCGCAAAATCGCTGGCGGCCGAAGGCGATAAATTCCAACTCGAAGCAATGCTGTCGAATGCTGCCCCGTGGGGCGGCTATATCACCACGGTCTATGCCGTCATGAATTTCCTCTCGGCTCCGATCCTTGGCGGACTGTCTGACCGTTTCGGACGCCGCCCGGTTCTCATTATGTCCATCGGTATGCTGGCGATAGACTTCGTGATCATGGGCTTTGCGCACAGTGTCTGGCTTCTGTTCGTTGGTCGCGTTCTCTCGGGCATCTCTGGCGCCACCCATTCCACCGCTTCCGCTTACATAGCCGACGTCACCGAGCCAAAGGTTCGCGCGCAGGCGTTCGGCATGCTTGGCGCCGCTTTCGGCCTTGGCTTCATTCTGGGACCAGCCATCGGCGGCTTCCTTGGCCAGTTCGATCCGCGATATCCCTTCTTTGCTGCGGCCGGACTCGCTTTCGTGAATTTCTGCTACGGTCTCTTCGTGCTGCCGGAATCGCTGGCGCTGGAGCATCGCCGCCGCTTCGACTGGAAGCGCGCCAACGCCTTTGGCGCCTTCAAGAACCTGCTGAAGGTGCCTTACCTCGCCTGGTTCATGCTGGCGCTAGGCCTCTTCAATTTCGCCCACTGGGTCTATCCCGCGACGTTCAACTATTTTGCGGGCGTTCGCTATGGCTGGAACGAGGGCATGATCGGCATCGCGCTCGTCGCGGTCGGCGTCGGTTCTGCAGTCGTCCAGGGCGGCCTCACGGGCATGATCATCAAGCGGTTCGGTCCAACCAAGACCGCCGTGTTCGCCTTCCTGATCTGCGTCATCACCTTCGCCGCCTATGCGGCGGCCAATCAGGGATGGATGGTTTTTGTCATCATACCCATCGGCGCGCTCGTTGGTGTTCTCAACCCGGCCATGAATCAGATCATGTCGGTGCGCACGCCGAAGAATGCGCAGGGCGAGCTGCAGGGCGCCTTGGCCAGCGTGCAGTCGGTCGCCAACATCTTTTCGCCGCTGCTGCTGACGCAGACCTTCCACTATTTCACCGCAACCGGCGCGCCGGTCTACTTCCCCGGAGCCGCCTTCGCGCTGGCGTCTGTCATCTGCGCCATCTCGCTGCTGCCGCTCATGCGCGGCCTCGCCACCGCGCCGAAGTTCGAGGAACAGCCCACTGACCCGCCGGGCGAGGATGTCGTCGATACGCCCCCAGCGCCTGATACAGCCGCCCCGCAGACCGCGTAACCATGCTCGCCGCCCGCCCAGCCCTCTTCCTCGACCGCGACGGCGTCATCAATGTCGACCGAAGCTATGTCTCTCGCGTCGAGGACTTCGAATGGATCGGAGGCGCACGCGAAACCATTGCCCGCTTCAACGCTATGAACTGGCTCGTCTTCATCGTCACCAACCAGTCCGGCATCGCGCGCGGCCTCTACACCGAAGAGCAGATGCAGACGCTGCACGACTGGATCGCGGCAGAACTTGCCACCGCAGGCGCTCACATCGATCGCATCTACCACTGCCCCTTCCACGAAGAGGGGACGATCGCGCGCTACCGGAAGGACAGTTACGACCGCAAGCCGAAGCCGGGCATGCTGATCCGCGCCATGACAGACTTCTCCGTCATCAAGGAACGGTCATTCCTCATCGGCGACAAGCAGGCAGACCTTGAAGCCGCGAAAGCTGCCGGCGTGCGCGGCTTCCTGTTCTCAGGCGGCAATCTGTCGAGCTTCGCCGACTGGGTCCTCGCCGACATGGGAGAGAGCCGGTAGGCAGCGCTACTGGTTCGGCGCCGCAGGAGGGGGCGTCGCTGGCGCCACCGGCGCGGAATCCGGCGCACGATACTCCACAGCACCCGACGGCGTCTGCACTGGCGTCGTCACCGGATCGCAGTCCGCCGGACCGTTCGGTGCGACCTGGTCCTGCAGGTCCATCGCCACCTTGTTGCTGAGGCTAGGCTTCAGCTCGAAAGCATCCTGGCTCGCAAAGATGTCATAGACCGCGCCATCGGCCATCAGTTGTCCGCTCGCCGACGTGTGAGAGAAATCCGCGAGGTTCATCATCTGCCAGCTCTGGCCGATGCAGCCGAAGAAATCGCCCGGCTTGCATTCGTCGGTCGACTCGCGCCGCGGCGCATATTTGTTGGTGCAGTTAGGGTTCACATAGGTGCCGTACACCTCGCTCACCTTGAACAGTGAATCCATGCCGATGACGTTGGCCCACGGCTTGAACTTCACCACGGGCCCTTCGATGTGGATCCGCTGCCCGGTAATCTGGTAGGTCTTCGGCTCACCGCGCAGCTTGCCCTCGGCATCGGCGAGATCGATCGTTGCGGTGTAGTCGAAGCGGCCATTCTCTTTCAACGTCACCTGCCCTGCCAGCCGCTCCTTCGAGAGCTGCGCATAGGTCTGCAGGTTGAGCCCGATCAGGCCGACAATCATCGCTCCCGCCAGCGTCAGGCCGCCGAACAACACCCGCAGGATGCCGCCGCCAAAATGCGCCTTGAACAGCTTCGCGACACCGCCAACCAGCATCAGCACGCCAACGAGGCCCACAAACGCCGGGATCAGCCACCAGATCGACATGCCGCAACCTCTTGCCAGCGAGCAGTTGCCCCCACGGATACGCGCCCGCTAACGCACCGTGGCTCCGCCCATACGCTTGCTTACCAAATGCGGGAGGTGATGCCCACCCATGGAACTCACGGTGGGCCAAAGGCGCTCGCCGGCGCTCATTACATGCACGTTAGCAAGATGACGCCGCGCCTACGTGCGCGCCACCGGATAACGCCCATCAAAAAACTCTGGGACGTTCCTGACGCTTAAGGTGCAGGCCGCACTCTTCCTTGCTGAAGCCGACCCAGCGACCAGATCGAATGTCGTTCGGGTCCAGCGGGCGCGCCGTGCAGGGCCAGCAGCCAATAGAGGGATAACCCTCCGCCACCAGCGGATGCGGCGGCAGATGCCGCTTGGCCACCAGCGCCTGCAGGTCTTCCTGCGTCTGCTCGGCCAGGGGGTTCACCTTGAATCGCCCTTCGAAATATTCAATCACTGGCAGATGTGCACGCCCCCCCCCATGGAAACGTTTGCGCCCCGTGATCCAGGCGTCGAACCCTTCCAGCGCAGGCCCCAGCGGCCGCACCTTGCGCACTTCGCAGCAGGCATTGGGGTCGGTCTTGTTGAGAACGCCCTTCGGATCGATGGCCTTCACTTCATCCTTGACCGGATGAAACGTGCGCACGTCGCTCAGCCCCAGATGCGCGCTCAGCGAGCCCCGGTATTGCAGCGTCTGGTGAAAATGCATGCCCGTGTCGATGAAGACGATCGGCATGCCGGAATCAACTTCGGCAATGAAGCTCAGCATCGCCGCACTTTCGGCGCCGAATGAGGACACATAGGTTAGCCCCCGGCCGAACTCGCGCAAGGCGGCGCTGATGATCTGCTGCGGAGATTTCCCCCGCAGCTCGGCATTCAGCCGCGCCACCTTCTGCTCAGGTGTTTCAAGAGCCATTGCGAGGGCGCTCATTGGACAGCTTCCGACTAAACTTTTCCATGTCTCTTCAGGAATATAGTCGCGGAACCGGTCGCTGCGGCCTGATAGATTTCTGATAGCTCACGCGAGGATATCTCGTAGACGGCCTCAGCATTCGCCTCATCAAGCTGGATTGCATCGAATCCTGACCGGATCATCAGGCGCAACTGGTCCCGCAGGACCTGCCCCGAAGCGCGGATTTCGCCCTTGTAGCCGTAGCGCCGGCGCAACAGTTGCGCCTGGGAAAACGCCCTACCGTCCGTGTATTTCGGGAACACCAGTTCCACAAGCGTCAGCCGATCGAGCCAGGGCGCGATCTTCTCGGGGTCGTCCGAATTGGCGAGGCGGACCCCGATCGGATGATTGCTGGCCAGCAACACTTCGTGCTCGGCGATCAGCCGCGCGAACGACACGATCACCGGCCCGCCATCAGAGGCGCTCACGCCATCTTCTACAAACGTCCACTCGTCCTGCGTTACCTTGCCGTCCTTAAGCAGAGGCATAGAGCGCCTCCTTGAACGGGGCTTGACCGACGCGCGCCATGGTGTCGATGAACTTCTCGGCCTTCGCCGACCGCAGCTCGAGATACTTGCCAATCACACGGCGGATCGCCGGTGCGACTTCCTCGTGACGAAGACCCGGACCCTGAATGGTCGCGATCGTGGCGTTCTCGTCGGCGCGGCCGCCGAAGAGAACCTGGTAGAATTCCTCGCCCTTCTTGTCGACACCGAGAATGCCGATGTGGCCGACATGATGGTGTCCACAGGCATTGATGCAGCCCGATACGTTGACGTGAAGCGTACCGACCTCGTCCTCGAACTCCGGGTCGGCGAACACCGCTTGGATTTCATTGGCGACCGAGATCGAACGTGCGTTCGACAGGTTGCAATAGTCGAGGCCCGGACATGCGATGATGTCCGATCCCATGCCCGCGTTGGACGCATGCATGTCGGCGGCCTTCAGCGCAGCATAGACGGCGGGCACATCGTCCAGTTTCACATGCGGCAGCACGAGGTCCTGCTCGTGCGCGACGCGGATATCGTCCAATCCATACTGCTCGGCAAGGTCGGCAGCGACGCGCATCTGCGTTGAGCTGCAGTCACCCGGCGCCACACCCTGCGGCTTCAGCGCGATGTGAACCGATGTGTAGCCCGCAATCTTGTGAGCGCGCAGATTGTTCTTCACCCAGCGCGCAAAACTGCGGTCGAACGCAATCGCCGCATCGAGGGCTGTCGATTTTGCCGGCAGAGTCTCGAATTTCGGCGGCGCGAAATAGGCCGAGATACGTGCGACCTCTTCCTCCGGAAGAATGACCTTCTCCCAGGCGTGCTGGTTGGCAAACTCCTCGTCGACCTGACGGCGGTATTCCGCTTCGCCCAACTCGTTGACGAGGATCTTGATCCGGGCCTTGTACTTGTTGTCGCGCCGTCCATAGCGATTGTAGATACGCATGTTGGCTTCAAGATAGCTCAGCAGGTCCTGCTTGCTCACCCAGTCACGAATGGTGAGGCCGATATAGGGCGTGCGGCCAAGGCCACCGCCAACCATCACTTCGAAACCCACTTCGCGATCGGCATTGCGCTTCATCAGCAGACCGATGTCGTGAACCTTAACGGCGGCGCGGTCCGGCGTCGCGGCTGTCACTGCGATCTTGAACTTGCGCGGCAGCGCCGAGAATTCCGGGTGGAAGGTCGACCATTGGCGAATGATCTCGCACCACGGACGCGGATCTTCCAGTTCGTCGAACGCCGCGCCGGCAAGGTGATCCGACGTCACATTGCGGATGCAATTCCCGGACGTCTGGATCGCGTGCATCTCGACATCGGCCAGCGCTTCGAGCGCGTCGGGAATCTCCGCTAGCTTGATCCAGTTGAACTGGATATTCTGCCGCGTCGTGAAGTGGCCATAGCCCTTGTCGAACTTGTCCGCGATCATCGCGAGCTGGCGCAGCTTGCGGGACGACAACTGACCGTAAGGAACCGCGATACGAAACATGTAGGCGTGCAACTGCAGGTAGACGCCGTTCTGCAGGCGCAGCGGCTTGAAGTGTTCTTCCTTGAGCTCGCCCTTCAGACGACGTTCCACTTGCCCGCGAAACTGCTTTGCGCGTTCCCGGACCAGCGTTTCGTCAAACTCATCGTAACGATACATCAGGCAGCCTTCTTCGTGTGCTCGATGCCAAGATCAGACTCGATCCGGGCGACCCAGCGCTGCACGTTCGGAAATTCGGAGAGATCAAAACCGCCCTCGTCCGCGACGCGCGTATAGGCGACGATGGCGATGTCCGCGAGCGTGATGCTGTCGCCGACGAAATAGTTTGCAAACGTCAGCTGCATTTCCATCACGCCAAGCGCCCGCCGTCCGCGCGCCAGCAGTTGCGGATCAAGCTCGTCGTCGCCCATGTTCATGAACTTCTTCCTGAACCGACGCACCGCGATGTAGGGCTCGTGCGAATACTGCTCCCAGAACAGCCAGCTCATCATCTTTGCGCGTTCGAACGGATCGGCAGGCGTCAGCGCCTCGCTCGCATTCACCTCCGCGAGATAGAGGATGATCGCGTTCGACTGTGGCAGGATGCGTCCATCCGGCAAGCGCATAACAGGCACCTGTCCAGACGGGTTCATCTGCATGAAAGCATCCGAGCGTGTGCCGCCCTCCACGACATTGACCTCGATCCAGTCGTGATCGACGCCAAGATAGTCGGCCGTCCACTTCGTCTTCAGGCAGTTACCCGAGATGGAGTCACCATAAAGCGTTACCTTTTCGATCGGACGATTGGGCATCAGTTGTTCCCCGCCTGCTTCCCGAACATCGGATGAGTGGTCGGCCCATGCTCGCGGATGGTCTCGCGGATCGTTTCGCGGCCCGCAACCTTTCCGTCCGCAGTCACCTGCATGAAATAGGGGTCCGTTGCACGCGTCTGGTCCATCGCCGCCCACGCCAGTACTTCAGCCGCGCTAGCGCCGGTATGCACTTCAGCATCCCCCAACTGTTCGGACCAATTCCGGTCCTTCGTCAGATAGACCACGCGCCCCGTCGCCGACAGCCACGCCGTGATCACCTTGGGAATATCCGGTCCCAGTTTTGGCCGTTCGGAACTCACGTAACCATTCTCCAGAGATCGGCGAGCGATGGCGCCGCATTTGATCCACTCGCATAGGACATCGCCAGTCGCGGCGCATCCTTCGCCAACGCCACCACCTCACCGATGATCAGCAGCGCCGGTCCCTGTATCCCCGAGCGCTGAATGATCTCGCTCAACTCGCCGAGAACACCGAAGGCGCGGATCTCGCCCTCGCGCGTGCCGCTCTCGATCACCGCCGCCGGCGTCTCGGGCCCACGTCCCGCCGCCACGAGCCTCGCTGCGATCATGGCCGCAGTGCCGACGCCCATGAACACGACAACCGTCTGATTGGCCCGCGCAAGTGCATTCCAGTCGAGGTCCGGCTCTTCGCCCAGCTTGGCGTGACCCGTCACGAACGTCACCGCCTGCGCCATGTCGCGATGCGTCAGCGGAATCTGCGCCGAGGCCGCACACCCCAGCGCCGACGAAATCCCCGGCACGACTTCAACCTCGATGCCCGCCGCGCGCAGCGCTTCCACTTCCTCGCCGCCACGTCCGAAGATGAAAGGGTCGCCGCCCTTGAGCCGCACCACGCGCTTGCCCGCGCGCGCCGCGTCGACAAGCCGGCGATGGATCTCGACCTGCGGCACCGAATGCTCGCCCTTGCTCTTGCCCACCGGGACGATCTGCGCGGCCGCATTGGCCAGTCCCAGAATGCCCTTGCCGACCAGCCTGTCCGCAAAAATCACGTCCGCCTCGGCAATCAGGCGCGCAGCCTTGATCGTCAGCAGATCGGGATCGCCGGGACCTGCGCCCACCAATGCCACATGTCCAGGCGCATGGGGGGGCGTCCTGCGCTCTCCCTCAACCAAGGACGAGGCCCGAGGGGCCGGTACTTCAGACATCGATTTCGCCCTTTAGTTTTTCTTACGCATGCGCGTATAAGGGGGACACGGCGATCTTATCGGACGCCATCCCTAACGGCAAATGGCTGGAAGGCCTAACGGACGCAATGAACCAATCCTAAGTCGAACCATTAGTCGCCCTCACCCACGCTCCCCTCGTCCTCCCCCATCGCCAGATGCAGAAAACCTCAAGTAAAATGGCCCAGGAAGATCGCCTCCCCGCGTTGAACGCCCTGCGCGCGTTCGAGGCTGCGGCCCGCCTTCTGTCCTTCACCCGCGCGGCCGAGGAACTCAACGTGACCCCCGGCGCCATTTCGCAGCAGATCCGCCAGCTTGAAGAGTTCGCCGGCGCCCCTCTTTTCCGCCGCACCGGGCGCTCCGTTCTCCTCACCGACGCCGGCCAAGCCGCCCTCCCCCTCCTCACCTCCGCCTTCGAAATGATGTCCGAAGCCGTCCACCACATGCGCGCGCCCGCTCGCCGCGACCGCCTGATGATTTCCTCAGCGCCGTCCTTCGCCGCCAAATGGCTCGCCCCGCGGCTGGAGCGTTTTCAGGAACAGAACCCTGAGGCCGAAGTCTGGATCTCCGCCGACGTCGCCATCACGGATTTCAATTCCTCCGACATCGATCTCGCCCTGCGCTACGGCAAAGGCATCTATGAGGGTCTGCGCTCAGAGAAAGTCATGTCGGAATCCATTCTGCCTGTGTGTTCACCCGAACTGCTGAAAGGCCCGAAACCCCTCCTCGCCCCCGCCGATCTTGCCGGCCACGTTCTGCTGCATGACGAGAGCCCCGAGAACGACGCCTCGCGCCCCGACTGGAACAGCTGGCTCAAGGCGCGCGGCGTCACCACAGTCGACGGCAATCGCGGACCGCGCTTCACGCAATCATCGCTGGTCGTCGAAGCCGCAGCCGCAGGTCGCGGCATCGCGCTCGCCAAATTCGCCATCGCGTCCGGCGACCTCGAACGCGGCCGCCTCGTCGCGCCCTTTGCCGACGGCGCCTCTGACAGCGATTTCGCTTACTGGATCGTCTATCCCAAATGGCGCACGCCCTCGAAACTCGCCCGCACCTTCATGGCCTGGCTCAAGACCGAAGCGCAGGCGAACGAAGTGGTCGGGGTCTGACGTCCGACGAGATGCTCATGAAGGTTTCGAGCCACGTTCAGCACTTGCACCTCCGCCCTGGTCAGGGCTTACCCTCCATTGCCGCGCCGCAGCCCTAGCACATCACCGTCATTGTCGAAGCCGCAGTATCGCAGGATTGGCAAAACGCCGCCAGCGACTGGATCGTCGCTTATGGCTGCCGCTACATGTGTGCTTGGGGCCTCGATTGCGGATCTTGGGATGACAGCGTTGACTGTGCGGATCTCGAAGCTTCCAACTTCAACGTCAGCGATGACCGCATGGCCCTGACCAGATGGCCCTGACCAGATGGCATGAGGGCGACACGCTGGAAGGGGCTTTCGATTTCTTCGAATATTGCCTAACCCGCAGCTGCAACGACATCGAACTCACGCGCTCCCTGATCCTGCACATCGCGGACGAACCCGACGAAGGCAGGATGCGGGCTGCCGACGCGGCCATGCTGGCCGCCAATGACCGACCACACTCCTAGCGAACAATAGCGTAGCCCTCATCCTTGAGGGATCGCGAAGCTATCGTCTCGAAGGACGGGGCGAGCTCGCGATCATCCAACATCCGCCTTGCATCCCCACCCAACCCGCGCTCCATTGGGCCCAAGGCAGACCCATGCCACGGGAGAAATTCATGCGCTTCATCCATACGCTTGCGCTCATTCTGGCGTTCGGCGCCGCGACGTCCTGCGCCACGCCGCAACTGGCCGACATCGGCCCCAACCCGCCCAACGTTCTCGACGCCTATGTCGCCAAACCCGATGCCTCCTTCGCGTGGAAAGTCGAGAAAACATTCACCGGCGAGGGCTATCACGGCGCCGTTCTTGAGCTCACCTCGCAGACATGGATGACCGCCGCAGACTCAGACCGCCCTGTCTGGAAACACTGGCTCACCATCGCGGTCCCCAACACCGTCACTGCCAAAAAGGCCTTCCTCTACATCAATGGCGGCAACAACACCTCCGCTGCGCCCGCAAGCGCCGCCCCGCGTTTCGCCCAGATGGCCATCGACACCGGCTCGGTGATCGCCGATCTCAGCAACGTCCCGAACCAGCCGATCAAGTTCGCCGGAACGCCGGATGCCGCGCGCAGCGAAGACGACATGATCGCCTACCTGCAGGCAAACTACGACGCCGCGAAAAATCCCATCGCCCTCGCCCGCCTGCCCATGGTGAAGAGCGGCACAGCCGCGATGACCGCCGTTCAGCAATACCTCGCCAGCGACGCAGGCGGCAAACTCCCCATCGATGGCTTCGTCGTATCCGGCGGATCGAAGCGCGCATGGACGTCTTGGCTCGTCGGGCTGCTAGACACGCGCGTCATCGGCATGATCCCGATCGTCATCAACGTGCTCGATGTCGACGCCACCACCCGCCACCACTGGGAAGCAATGGGCTATTTCTCGCCAGCGCTCGGCGACTATGTGAAAGCCGGCCTCATCCCCGACCAGACCGGCCTCAAGATGGCCGCCGTCAACACCATCGAGGACCCGCTGAATTATCGTGGCCGTCCGCAGATGCAGATCCCGAAGTTCATCATCAACGCCGTCGGCGATGAATACTTCCCGCCCGACAACACGCAGTTTTCCTATCACCTGCTGCCGGGCTCAAAACAGCTCCGCATGCTTCCGAACTCACGCCACTCAACGGCTGGTACCGACGTCAATGAGAGCATGACCGCCTGGTATGGCAGCCTCATCAAGGGCGTGCCCGTCCCTGAATACACATGGACCGTGCGCGGTGATGGCGCGCTCGTCGTGAACCCCGGCGCGCAAAAGCCGAGCCAGGTCCTGCTCTGGCAAGGCAATAACCCCAAAGGCCGCGACTTCCGCGTCCAGACGCTCGGCGACAAGGCGTTCACATCATCCCCGCTGCAACCTGCCGCCGACGGCACATATGTCGGCGACATCGCAAAACCCGGTGCCGGCTTCACCGCCTACTTCGTCGAACTCACCTATCCGAGCGGCACGAAGTATCCGTTCAAGTTCACCACCGAAGTCTACGTCAAACCCAACACCCTCCCCTACCGCTGGGAAGACGCCCGCCCCATCACCGCTCCGGATGGGAAATAAGCGGACCGCCGGGCGCCTGCCCGGCAGCGCGCCGCGTCAGCGACGCACTTCATCCTTGCCCGCTTGCGAGGAAGGTGGACGCGAAGCGGACGGATGGGGGCCGCACCGCGGGGGTCTCTCTGGCAGTCCCCCCTTGTCGCGTCCCCCCATCCCGGCTGCGCTCTCCATTGGCGATCAGCCCAGAACTACAGCATCCCGGACGGCATTGCCGGTCCTGTTGCGTACTCACATCACCTTGCGCGCCAGCTCGGGAAAGACCTTGGACACCTTGCCGAGCAGATAGTTGCCATACGTCCCGCTGATCTCATGCAGGTTTGACCCGTCCCATCGGCTGTCGCTGTCATCGCTCGCGACTTGGCCCGGCAGCGGCACGATGCGCGCATCGAACCCCGGATCGAAGAAGAACGGAAACGACAACCGCGACCGCCCGCTCGCATTTAGCACGCGATGCGGCGTCGAGCGATAAACGCCTCCCGTCAGTCGATCCAGCATGTCACCGATATTGCACACCAGCGTCCCCTCAATCGGCGGCGCCTCGATCCATCCTTGCGGCGTCCGCACCTGCAAGCCACCAATCTCGTCCTGCGCGAGCAACGTCAACAGACCATAATCCGTATGCTCCCCCACGCCCCACCCGCTCGCAGCATCCGACGCCGGATAGTGAAAGATGCGGAACAGCATGGTCGGCTGGCTCGTATATGTCCGCCGGAAATATTGTGCATCGAGCTCGAGGCTCAGCGCGACGCCTTCCATGATCGCATGCGCCGACGTTTCGGCCTGTTGCATGAAGTCCCTCACCGCAGGCTTCAGCTCAGCTGGCGACGCCGGAAAAAGATTGACCCCATGCAGCGGCAAGCCTTCGGCGACACGCGGATCAGACGCCAGCAACTCCTCGCCAAAATAAACGCCCTCCTTCATATCCGGCCTGCCCGATGTCAGCTCGCCGCCCACCGGAAAGTAACCCCGCCACGCCGGGCCGCCCTTCGCCATCGCGATCTCGAGCTTGTCATCCTCCGGCAATGCGAAGAACGCATGGCTCGCCGCATTCAGCGAACTCAGCGTCTGCTCAGTGATCGCATGGCCGCTCGCATAGAAGAAACCGAGATCGCGGCACGCAGCTCCGATCTGTTCTGCCACCCCACGACGCGCAGCTTCATCGTCGCCGAACAGCGGCGCAACATCGATGACAGGCAGACTGTCGGTGGCCATGCACCAGCTTGGCGCAATCGACGCCCGCCCTCAAGGGCTTCACGCCCTCGCAAATTCATGCAGGGTTTCGGGCATGAGAAACGAACCCCTCGCCAAGAACGTGGACGCCTGGCTCGCCTGCCTCGCTCCCGAACCGCGCGCCGCGCTGGAAAAACTCCGCGCCCAGATCCACGCAGCAGCCCCGGCGCCGAGGAAGCCATCTCCTACTTCCAGCCGACCATCAAGCTTCACGGCCATCTTCTCGCCTTCGGCGCCTTCAGGAAGCATCTCAGTTTCTTCCCGATGAGTTCCACGCTGCTGGCAAAATTCCCCGAAGCCGCACCCTTCGTCACGTCATCCGGCACGATGCAGTTCAAGCCCTGCCAGCCGATCCCGGCGGCGCTCGTGAAGAAAATCGTCAAGGCGCGCATCGCGCAAAATCTGGAAGTCGCCTCCGAGCGCGCCGCATTCAAAACGGCAAAAACGCGGGCACAAAAAACGCGGCCCGCTGAGCGAGCCGCGCTTCAGTGTCTCAAACGGTCACCCTATCTCAGGCTTTCAGGGCGCCATCGAAGGTCGCAAGCAGGCGCGACCAGGCTTTCTCGGCCGCCACTGCGTCATAGACCTGGCTGTCAGGCGGGCACCAGCCGTGATCCGCCGGATAGACTTCGACTTCCGCCGCAATGCCCTTGGCGTCGAACGCGGCTTTGACTTTCTCCTTCACAGTCGGATCGGCCTTGTCGTCGTTCTGCGCCACGGCGATCAGCACTGCCTTGGCTTTCATGTCAGGTACAAGCGCTGTCGGATTGGTTGGCGCGGTCGACCAGAGCCCACCACCATGGAATGTGCCGCCAGACCGCACACGGTTCGGGACGAAGGCCATCGTGCGCATCACCAACGGACCGCCCATACAGTAGCCGGTGGTGCCGACGCCCTTGGAGGTGTTGACCTCTTTCTGCTTATCGAGCCAGCCGATCGCGGCAATGGCGTCCTTTTTCGTGTTGTCCGGATTACCTACCGTCGGCCCCATCAACGCGACAAGACGCGTGCGCACCGGCGCATCCGAGAACTTTTCGGTAGTCGCATCAAACACCTGGCCCTTGGCCAGACGATAGAACGGGTTGACCGTCAGGACGGCATAGCCCGACTCTGCAAGACGCTTGCCCATAAGGCGGAAAGCGGGACGCAGACCCATGATATCCGGCCAGACCAGAACCGCAGGATGCTTGCCCGACGACGGGGCCGCGTAGTGCGCATCGATGACGCCGTCCGGTGTGGTGATCTCGACTTCGCGCTCGACGACGGTCATGGCGCCGGCCGGGCTGGTCGTACAGGCCGCGAGGGCGGCGAGCGACATGGCGCTGAACCCGCGACGCGAAAGCCGGCCTGTGTCGAAGCCTTCCTCGTTGTCCTGTTCGGTATGCTCGTCACACATGGTTTGCTCTCCCTTGAACCGCGTTATTTTCACTGCCCGCCCGTCGGCGATGCTTTTGATGCGGCGAACCTAGACGAAATAGGCCTCTGGGCGCAAATGACGAGAACGCGCGCGGCCCAAATGAACGAAGCGGGGACCAACATTTCATGACGGAAGCCGATGGCCTGCCGGTTCCAAGACGCTATTGGGCGATCGGCGGCATTTCTCTGGGAATCACGCTGGCGGTGATCGACTCGGCCATCGCCAACGTCGCCCTTCCAACCATCGCATCGGACCTCAACGCGGAACCGGCCCATTCGATATGGGTCATCAACGGCTACCAGCTGGCGATCACCGTTGCGCTTCTGCCCTTGTCGTCCCTCGGCGACCGCATCGGCTACCGGAACGTCTACGTCCCGGGCCTTGCAATCTTCACGCTTGCCTCAGTCGCCTGCGCGATGGCGACGTCGCTGGAGATGCTGACCCTCGCCCGCGTCGTGCAGGGATTGGGGGCGGCTGGCATCATGAGCGTCAGCCCCGCCCTCCTGCGTCACATCTATCCGCAGAAGCTGCTTGGGCGCGGCCTCGGGATAAACGCCCTGGTCGTCGCGCTGGCAGCAGCCGCGGGTCCAACCATCGCCAGCGCCATACTGGCGATTGCACCCTGGCCATGGCTGTTCGCAGTAAATCTTCCGATCGGCATCGCCGCCTTCGCGCTTGCTCTGCCGTCCCTGCCAAAGACACGAAATACCTCTCAGAAATTCGACATCATCAGCGCCCTGCTCAGCGCCGCGACATTTGGCCTGTTGATCGGCAGCATTGACGCGCTGGGCCAGGGCGAGAGCTTCGGGCTCTTTGTTGGTGAGCTTGCGCTTGGCGGTATTCTCGCCTGGATCCTGACCCGCCGTGAAATCGGCCAACCCTCGCCTGTGCTTCCGGTCGACCTGTTGCGCATTCCGATCTTCACCCTGTCGATCGCCACCTCCATCGCCTCCTTCATGGCGCAGATGCTGGCGCTGGTGTCGCTGCCGTTCATGCTGCACGGCATGGGCTTCGACGCTGTAACGACGGGCCTCCTGATCACGCCTTGGCCTATCGCCATCGCGATTGCCGCGCCGCTGGCAGGGCATATGTCGGATCGCTACCCGGCCGGCCTCCTCGGCGGCATCGGTCTTGGCATATTCGCCATCGGCCTGCTCTCGCTGGCACTGCTACCGGCCGACGCCAACGTGTTCGACATTGGCTGGCGCATGTTCGTCTGCGGCGCAGGCTTCGGCACGTTCCAGTCACCGAACAACCGCGCCATGATGAACGCCGCGCCGAAATCCCGCAGCGGCGGTGCGGGCGGCATGCTCGCGACGGCGCGCTTGCTGGGCCAGACCACGGGCGCAGCTCTGGTTGCAATGATGTTTGCGAATGTGCCCGGCCATGGCGCGATGGTGTCGCTGTTCATCGCATCGGGCGCCGCCATCGTCGCCGCCTTCGTCAGCCTCGCCCGCCTCTATGAGCACCCGGATGTTCAGGTGATGCGCGCCTCCAACCCCGAGGCGGATCAGACCATGCATGCCGATGTCCTGAAGAAACAGGCGCACAAGCCGCCGAGCGAGCCCTGATCTGCTGCTGACATATCCTGACATCACCGCTTGCTAGAACCTCGCCACGCCAGACGGAGCGCCCGATGTTCGACCTGATTTCTACGCCCACCCTGCTCGCCTATGTCGGCCTCGTTCTCGCCATCGCGATTGCGCCCGGCCCAAACGTCATGTTCGTCATGACGCAATCGGCTTGGCGCGGCCCAAGGGCCGGGCTTTTTGCGGCCGCTGGCGTCGAGACGGCAAACTCTGTCTATGTGCTCTGTTCCGCCGCTGGCCTCGCCAGCCTGATTGCAGCCTCAGGTGGAGCGTTCGAGATCATCAAGTGGGCGGGTGCGGCATACCTTGTCTGGCTCGGCTTTCAGGCGATCCGCTCATCGTTCAACACTGCAGCCACCTCCTCCCTGCCGCTCGGGAAAGCAAGCGCACGGGCTTATTGCGACGGGCTGATGATCGGCGCCGGCAATCCGAAAACGATTCTGTTTTTCCTCGCCCTGTTCCCGCAATTCATCGATCCGGCTCACACGATCTGGATGCAGTCGCTGATACTCGGCGCCATCGCCGTGGCTCTCGATTTCGCGGTCCAGTGCCTCTACATCGCGATTGGCGGTATGCTCTCGCAGGCGCTCTCGCGCGGCCCCGTCAAACGCTGGTTCGAACGCGGTGTCGGGGGAGCATTCATGGGGCTGGCCATTGCAGCGACGCTCGTACACCGCGCCTAGCGGTCCAGCCAGCCTTCGGCCTTAGCCCATTTGAAATCCGATGTGGCGGAGGCGGCAAGTTTTTCAGTCTCGTAGCCTTCGCTTTCGGCGCCATAGACGCGGCCACCGATGACCCGTACCTGCAGGCGCTGCAAATTGGCGATCGGGACTTCGGCTTCAGCATCGAACTCGATGCGATGCCGCGCCATTCCGCACTCGATGGTTATGCGGCGCATGCCGCCGATTCGGCGCGTGGAGACGACCAGCCCGGGAATGCCCGGCCCGCCATCGGTGACCATCGCGACATCTTCGGGACGGAGATAGAGCTGCGCGGGCCCATCCGGCAGATTGGCGACTTCAAGGTCCAGCGTGCGCTCATCCAGCGTCGCGCGGCTGTTGCCAACCATAACCGGAATCACGCTCGACTCGCCTATGAAGGAGAACACGAACGGCGTCGCCGGCCTGTCATAAATCGCGTCCGGCGTCGCCGATTGCTCGACCTTGCCTCTATTCATGACGACGACACGGTCAGCCAGCTCAAGCGCCTCTTCCTGATCGTGCGTCACGAACAGCGTCGTGTGACCAGTACGTTCGTGAATCTCCCGCAACCAGCGGCGCAGGTCCTTGCGGACACGTGCATCCAAAGCACCGAAGGGTTCGTCGAGCAGCAGAACGCTCGGTTCGATCGCGAGCGCGCGCGCCAATGCCACACGCTGTCTCTGACCACCGGACAGTTGCGAGGGGAAACGATGATCGAGACCTGAGAGCTGGACGAGGTCGAGCAACTCCATGACACGTCGCTTGATTTCGGCTTCACTCGGCTTGTTGGTCTTCCGCGCCCTCAGCCCGAACGCGATATTGTCCATCACGCGCATATGCTTGAACAGCGCGTAGTGCTGAAACACGAAGCCGACGCCACGATCCTGAATCCGGCTTTCTGATGCGTCACGATCGTTGAAATAGACAGCGCCGCTGTCGGGGTGCTCAAGGCCCGCGATCGTGCGCAACAGTGTTGTCTTGCCCGAACCCGATGGCCCCAGCAGCGCGACGAGTTCGCCCGCCCCAACGGTCAGCGACACGTCGTCCAGCGCCGCCATGTTGGCGTACCGTTTGCTGATGTTTTCCGCTCTGACCTGCATGCGTCTACAAACTCAGTGGCGCCGCTGGGCGGCATGTGAATTGGCAAACCGCGCTTCAAGCACAGTTTTGACGGCCAAGGTAACGAGGGCAAGCAAGGCAAGCAGGGACGCGACAGCAAATGCCGCAGCCGCCTTGTTGTCGTTATAGAGGATCTCGATGTGCAAAGGCAGTGTCGTGGTGACGCCGCGAATGTTGCCCGAGACCACAGTGACCGCCCCGAATTCGCCCATCGCCCGGGCATTGCAGAGCAGCACACCGTAAAGCAGCCCCCATTTCACGTTCGGCAGGGTCACCTGGAAAAAGGTGCGCCAGCCGCCCGCGCCAAGCGACACCGCCGCCTCTTCCTCCGACGATCCCTGCTGCTGCATCAACGGGATCAATTCGCGCGCGATGAAGGGAAAGGTGATGAAGACGGTAGCGAGCACGATGCCGGGTACAGCGAAAAGAACCTTGATGCCCGCACTGTCCAGCAACGGGCCAAGCACGCTGTTTGCGCCAAACAGAAGGACAAAAATCAGCCCAGAGACGACCGGCGAGACCGCGAACGGTAGGTCGATGAGTGTAAGCAGGAATGCCTTGCCCTTAAACTCGAACTTGGCGATCGCCCATGCCGCAGCAACGCCGAACACAAGGTTCACCGGCACAGCAATCGCCGCCACCAGCAGCGTCAATCGCAACGCCGACATCGTATCCGGCATCGCCAAGGCATCGATGTAGACCCCGACACCACGGCTGAAGGCTTCGACGAAAACCACGAACAGCGGCGCGATCAGCATCAGGCCGAGAAAGATCAGCGCGATGGTGATCAGGGCGAGGCGGGTCCAGCGACCCTCGCCGATCGCCTGACCTATCTTGTGCGGGTGAGCGCTACTCATGGCCGAACCATTTCCGGCTCCAGGCCTGCAATATGTTGATCACGAACAGCATGGCGAACGCGATCACCAGCATGATGGTCGCGATGGCGGTCGCCCCGGCGTAGTTGTGCTCTTCCAACTTGATGACGATCAGGAGCGGCGCGATCTCTGACTTGTACGGCAAGTTCGAGGCGATGAAGATCACCGAACCATACTCACCGACGCCGCGCGCGAACGACAGGGCGAAGCCGGTGAGAATTGCGGGGAACATTGCCGGCAGGATCACGCGCGTTGCGGTCCGCAGGCGCCCAGCGCCGAGCGTCGCCGAAGCTTCCTCGGTTTCGCGGTCGATCTCCTCCAGCACGGGCTGCACGGTGCGCACGACGAACGGCAGGCCCACGAAGATCAGCGCCAGCGTGACGCCGATCGATGTGAACCCGACCTTGACGCCGAACCACGACATCAAAAACACGCCGAACGGACCGTTGGGAGCATAGAGCGTAGCCAGCGCAATGCCCGCCACGGCGGTCGGCAGCGCGAAAGGAAGATCAACGGCGGCATCAAGCCATCGCCGACCGGGAAAGCGGTAGCGAACCAGCACCCAGGCGACGAGCACGCCGAAGATGGTGTTCACGATAGCGGCGATCATGGCCGCGCCGAACGACAGCTGCAGCGCCGACACAACGCGCGGGTCCAGGGCGATGGCCCAGAACTCGTTCCACCCCAGAGAGGCCGAACGAATGCCGAGACCGGCCAGTGGGATGAGCACCACGAGCGACAGGTATGCGATTGTGTATCCCAGGCTCAAGCCGAAGCCCGGCAGGACGCTGCGACGCCGCCAACGAAGTTTACGCGCCCCGTCCGGCGCAGCTGTCGTCATGACCGATCTCATTTTCCCGGCTGGTAGATCAGGTCAAAGAGACCGCTAGCGTCGAAGTGTTTTGCCTGTGCCTGCGCCCAGCCGCCAAAGACGGGATCATCAACAGATAGCATCTCGATCTGCTTGAAGCGCTCGATGTCCTTCGGATCGGCCGCCGTCGGATCGTAGGGGCGGTAATAGTGTTTCGCCACGATCTTCTGGCCTTCCGGCGAATAGAGATGCTTGAGGTAATCCTCGGCTACCTGTTGCATCCCGTCCTTCTCGGCGTTGCCAGAAACAACAGCGACGGGCGGTTCCGCCTTGATCGACAGTGAGGGGTAGACGATCTCGTAGTCGCCCGGCTCAAGTTCGGCGAGCGAGGAATAAGCCTCGTTCTCCCACGTGACGAGAACGTCGCCGATGCCTTGCTGAGTGAAAGTGGTCGTGCTGCCGCGTGCGCCGGAATCTAGCTTGGCGGCGTTCTTGTAGATGGCGCCGACAAAGTCGCGCACCTTGGTCTCGTCGCCCGCGAAAGCGCGCGAGGCATAGCCCCAGGCAGCGAGATAATTCCAGCGCGCACCGCCCGATGTCTTGGGGTTCGGCGTCACAACTGAAACGCCCGGCTTGGCGAGATCCGGCCAGTCCTGAATGGCCTTCGGATTACCCTTCCGGACCATGAACACGATGGTCGAGGAATAGGGTGAGGAGTTGCCCGGCAGCTTGCTGCGCCAGTCGGCCGGAATCTTTCCCGTCTCCTTTGCGATGACGTCGATGTCATATTGCAGCGCCAGCGTCACGACATGCGCGCCAAGGCCGTCGATCACCGCACGGGCCTGCTTGCCCGAGCCGCCGTGAGACATGTTCACGGTCACGGTCTTGCCATCGGCCGTCATGTAGCCGGCGGAGAAAGCCGTGTTGAAATCCTCGTAGAGCTCAGCCGTCGGATCGTAAGACACGTTGAGAAGGGTAACCTCGTTGGCGCTGCAGCCCCCGCTTGTGGCGAGCGTCAGAAGCGCCACAAGGGCAACCAATATTCCGCGCATGGGAATTCCTCCGCCCGTTTACGCTAGTGTTCCGGTCGAGTTTGTCAAACCCGCCAACCAGCGCAAATCAGGCAACCATCTCGCGAAGGCGGATCGGCAAATTCGCGCCGATGGCGTCCGCGATGGTCGTGCGATCGAGCACGGCGCGGGTCGCATCCGCCACCTGGGCGAACACCCGGCGCACCTCGCAGTTCGCCTCTTCCTGGCAGTCTTCACAGCGCCGGTACGCGATCTTGGAAAGGCACGGCAGAGGTGCGATCGGACCATCCACGATGCGGAGGACTTCCCCGAATGAAATGGTGTCTGCAGGCCGCAAAAGCCCATAACCACCGGCCTTTCCGCGCCGAGAGGCGACGAGGCCGTGGTGCTTGAGATCGAGCAGGATCTGCTCGAGGAACTTCTTCGGGATGCTCTGGGCCTCGGCGATGTCGCCGATGAAGGTCGGCTGGCCGGGAGGCTGCTTGGCGAGGGCGACCAGGGCGCGCAAGGCGTACTTTGCTTTTTGCGAGATCATCGCGGACCGAGCCTCTGCATGGACGGCGACTGCCCGGGTCGTTCCGGGCGCGTCGTCGCCTAAACTATATTGACCCTGTAGAGTTAGTAAATCGAGATTGAACGATTCCTGTGCTTGGGGAATGGACGTGCGTTGCATGGCTGTTTCTTGACAGATGGCGCGGATAATTCGCCCGCCGCCCCGACCTTGGCCAGACGAGGCTTTTTCCTGCATGACACGCTTTGTTGTCTTTGGAGCTGTTCTGGTCTTGAGCGCCGGTATCGCCAACGCCCAGACAGGTCCCCAGCCCGAGCCTACGCCGTGGCGCCTTGGACAGGCGCTAGGCGCGCCGGACGGCGTTAGGGTCTCCGGCTCCGTGCGGGGGCGCTATGAGGCGGTGCACAATCCCTTCGTCGCGGGCCGGACCGATGACGATGAGTTTCTCGGCTTGCAGAGTGTGCTGGACATCGAGGGGGATGTTGGCGGGACCGCGCTCACGGTCGTTGGCGAGTTGCTCGACTCACGCTTCATAGCCGGCAATGAGACGGGCGGCGCGGCGACCGAGATCGACACGCTGGAGCCAACGCAACTCTACCTTGCCTGGCGACCGCGCGATTTCCTGATCGATGGCGCCAAGCTCGACCTGACGCTTGGACGCTTCACTATGGATATCGGTTCGCGGCGTCTGGTCGCTCGCGCGAATTATCGCAGCATTCTGTCCTCGTTCGATGGCGCGCGCGCGGTCTGGACGTCGCCGGACAAACTCGCTGTGACACTCGCATACTCCTCGCCGGTCGCACGCCGGCCTGCGGATGCAGCCTCGTCGATCGACAATGAGATATCGCTCAACCAGACATTGAACAACACGCGTTTCGGCATCGCCCAGGTGGACTCACCCCTGCCCTTTGGGATGCATGGCGATATTTACGTCATGGATCTCGACGAGGACGACGGCGGCGATCTAGCGACGCGTAATCGCAAACTGACGACAGCCGGCTTTCACGTTCGCAAGCCAGCAACTCCCGACCAGTTCGATTTCGAAATGGAGATCGCCCATCAGACGGGTTCGGTGCGCGCAACAACCAGTCCGGCCGACCTCATTCCGCTCGATCACAATGCGCAGATGGCCCATCTGGAAGGCGGCTACAGTTTCAGTGCGCCATGGTCACCACGCATCGCCCTGCAGTACGACTATGCGACGGGGGACAACTCACCCACGGATTCCGACAATGAGCGCTTTGATCCGCTGTTTGGCGATCGCGCGTTCGACATTGGACCGACCAGCATTTACGGGTTGGTCCTGCGCGCGAACCTGTCGAGTCCGGCCATCCGCATCGAAGTGAAGCCCGATGGCGCCAGTGACGCCCATATCTCGATCCGCCACGTGCAACTCGCGACCTCGCGCGATTCATTCGCGAACAGCGCCGTGCGCGACGTGACCGGCGCATCAGGAAAGGATGTGGGCCTGCACGTCGAGGGCCGATACCGTCACTGGCTGGTGAAGGACGCGCTGCGTCTGTCCGTCGGCGGTGCAATCCTGTTCGAGAGCGATTTCATCAAGAACGCCCCCAACGCCACGCGTCGCGGTGATCCGGTCTACGGCTTTACCGAGCTGACCTGGAGCTTCTGAGGCGCTTTCAGTCGAGCCGCAGGCCCTCGAACGATCGCTTCATCATGAGCTGGTGCTCGACATGCGCAATCGCTTCCAGCGCTTCTCCCAACCGGTCCTTCACGGCCGAGAGGGCAACGCCTGCTTCGACCGCTGAGACCGTGCCCGTCCGTCCCAGAGCTTCGGCGGTGTCGCAGGCGTCGCCCAGCGGCATCAGGCCGACCGAGCGCGCGGCGCCCTTGATGCCATGGGCAGCGTCGGCCCATTGGTCCGGTTCAGCCTGCGGATCGAGCAGGCGTGACCAGAGTTCCGCAGATTGGCGAAAAATCCCCAGAGCTTCGGCCGCCAGCGCAGCGTCGCCGCCGGTCATCGTCTGAAGCTGACCGAGATCGATTGCCTCTTTCATGACTTGCTCCGCAGTCCCCCGCTCCAAGTCTCCGCGAACCGGACGAAAAAGGCGTTAAGCCTCTGGTCGGATAGAGATACTGGAAAGAGCGTCGCTGACGTGCCTGAGCCCGCCTTATTTCGTCTTCGTTGCCGAACTTTCGCCTTGATGCGGGTTGAGCCTGAGCTCACAAAGTCCCGGGTAAGGGGTTCGCCCGATGATCGAAGTCATTGTAAATGTGAGGGACGCGGTTTTCGCCGCTCTGGTGGCGTGGACGGGCGTTGGCGACGCTGATCCGCCGAAACCGGTGAAAGACCAGATTTCGCGCAGCAGGCCAGCGCCGGTCGAAAAACCCGTTCAGCAACAAACGCAGAAGGTCTACTAGACCTAGCGGAATGGCCGTGTCGTTGCATCGAATCGCTGGTTAATCGCCTGGAGGCGCCCCATTGCGGGCGTCTTGTCATTTTTGACGCCTCGCTTGGCGCCCGGGGCTGATACTGCCCCTTTCCAACGTGGCGCCGCACCTGCACACTGCATCAGCTGAGTGGGCAGCCGGTTCGTGCTCCGAAACTATTTACCGGGGTCCATACCGCGCCTGCTTGCTGGCGTGAGTTCGCCACAGTGACCGGGCAACGCAGGAACCATGATCGAAACGTCAGACCGCAGAACCAACGCTCGCATCCGTGCTCAGCTCGAAGCCGCCCGCACCGCTGGCGGCTGGATGCCGTGGGCCGGCGCCTCCGTCGCTGTCCTGCTTTGGGGCGGCGTGGGCGTGTGGCTTGTCGCCACAATGGGGATCGATGGCATCTCGAAACTGTCTCCGCTGGTGCTGACTGGTGGCGCGGCCGCGGTGTTCGCGCCCGGGCTGGCAATGATCCTTGCCGGCGTCATGGCGCGCGAAGGCGCCCGTTCCGCCAAGGCCAATGCGGTCGTGCTGACCTCGGCGCGGCTGCTGCTTGAGCCTGCCGAAACCTCCCGCGAGGAAGTCGCCAACCTTGGCGAGGCGATCACGCTCGAAACCCAGGCCCTCAATCGCGCCCTTGCCGAAACCCGACAGCGTATCGACGGGCTGAAACACGACATCGAAACCAGCGTCAGCGCCGCCCTCAAGGCCGCCGAAATCGTGCGCGCCGACAGCGAAGTGCTGGTCAGCCGCATGGGCTCCGAGCGCGAGGGCCTGACCCAGCTTGCCGAGAACCTGCGCGGGCAAGCCGATTCGCTCGCCAAGGCGATCCCGCGCCATGCCCAGATCATGGCCGAAGCCACCCGCTCCGCCCAGGAACAGGTCCGCCAGGCCGATACGACGCTGGACCAGCGCCTGCGCGACATGGCCGAAACCTCGACGCATCTTGCCCAGCGCATCGCCCAGCTGGACACGATGGGCGCGGAAAGCCGCAAGCGCGCGCAGAACCTCGCCAGCGTCCTGATGCGGCTCGACGAACAGCTCGTGCAATCGACCCGCATGGTGGAATCCGCCACCAAGGCCGGAGAGCTTGCCAGCGCCGCAACCAAGTCCACCGCCGAGAGCCTGCGCGACACTGTCTCAGACGCTCTCGCCTCCGCGCTCAAAGCGACAGAGACGATCAACAGCCGTTCGGCGCAAGCCTCCGAAGACGCGCGCCAGTCGATGGCTCTGCTTAAGGAAGCCGGCACGCAGGCTGAAGCGACCACGCGCACCGCCGCTCATGCCGCCCGCGCCCATGCCGATGAAACCGAGAAGCGGATCAATCAGCTAGCCGATACGCTGTTCAAGACCGCGACGCGCGCCACCAACGCTGCCGAGTCAGGACTCGAGCGCGCTCGCACCCGCATCGAGAAGGCGTCACTCCTGCTCGACCGGATGAAGGGCGAAGCAGAGACCAGCTCTGTTGACGACTTGATCCTGGAGCTCGCCCCTGCCCCGCAACCGGTCGCGTCGCCGAGACCCGCTGGGCCGCAGCCGATCTCGCTCTCGCAACCCGGCTATTCGGACCAGCCATTCCCGCTGTTCGGGGTGCGCCAGCCGCCCGCCGGACCCGCGCCGCTGCCGCAACCGGTCCAACCTGTCCTTGCACCGCACTTGGCGCTGCAACCTGCCTCGCTTCAGGCGCAAGCTCATGCGCAAACGGCGTCACGTGATGACTTCATGTTTGCCCCTGCAAAGCCTGCAGACTCGTTCGGCGACGAGTTGATCCTCAGCAAGCCGATGGCTGGGCGCCACACGCCGGAACGTGACCCATTCTTCGACGATGACGAGGACCAGCCGAGCCCATCATGGCGCGGCCTGATCTCCAGCATCGACGATATCGCACCACAAAGGCAGGACCAGTCGTTCTCCATCGTCGATCGCCTCGACCGCGCTGGCGTGCGTCTGCATGCTGTGAAGGCGTCGGACCTACGCCGTATCGCCAACGCCGCCCACCAAGGTGAACGTCAGCGCCGCCGTGCGATCCGCGATACCGCACCGAGTGAAATCCAGCGTGTTGCGCGCCTGCTCGAATCGGACCGGGACCTCGAATACGCAGCGCGCACGTTTGTGGCGTCCGAGGAGCCTGATGCATTGCGTGTGCTGTCGATGGCGGACCGCTCACGCGAAGACGCTGCACCGCGCCTGTCAGCGTACTTGCTGCTCGACGCAGCGCTGGGCGCCCAGATCTAGGGTGCGATCAGCTTTGGTGGAGGCGGCTGCGCGGCGGAATGCGCTCCAGCTTCCTTGGTACGAGTTGGGTTCATGCCTTCGGTGGAACGCCGTAGGCGTTTCCGCCTCAGCCGATCCGATTCCAGCAATATGTCTAGTTTACCGGCGAGGGCGTGGGCTGCGCGGTTTCGGTCACGAAACCTGCGACTTTGTCGGCAGCCTGCTGCGCTGCAATCGCGAGCGCTGCCGCGCGGGCGCGTGGGGTGCGATCCGAGGGCGAGCCTTCTGTCACAAAGGTCTGTTGGGCCACCATCCGTCGCGTGTTCGAATCCATCACACTGACTTGCACTTCCACTCTCACCGGCGCCGTTTCCTTGCCGGCTGAAAGATCAATGATGCGCCAGCGGACGTCGAAGTCGACGGAGGCGCCAAGTTCCGACGGCACCGCCTTGCCCGGTCCGCCAGCCTTGGTAAGCGCGTTTACGACAGCGCCCTGAAGCAAGTGAGGCGCGCCGTCTGCCCAGCGCACTTCATCGAGATAGATCAGTTCCTGGCGGTCGCGAACCGCTATGTCGTTGCTCTCAAATGCGCGCGAAGATTCAGGCGAATAGACCGCGACATCGGCCATCAGGGGCGAGGATGGTGCGACCGCACGATCGGCCGGCAACGCAATCAGCGCCACCGGCACGAACGGCTCGGGAAGAATGGAAACGCAACCTGAAAGGACGGTCGCCGAAAGAAGCGTGGCAGCGATCAGGAGAGGTTTCATTGTCTAGCGCTCCACGGGCTGCGGCTGTTGGTAGATGAAGCTGCTCGGGTCGCGCTCGACCTGGGCGAGAACCGTCTTGAGGCGCGCAATCAGCGCCTGAAGATCGGCAGCCGAATTACCAACCTGGCGCATGGTCCGCGTAGCGGCCGGCGTCAGCGATGTGTTGATCTGCGCAACCGTCTGGTTGACGTTCGCCATCGCGCTGCGGGCCTCGTCGAGCGTCGGATCGAGCTTTTTTATCACCACGGATGCATCTGCCGAGAGCTGGCCAAAATCCTTGCTGAACGAGGTGGCAGCCTCGTCGACCGCGATGGATGCGGATTCCAGCGCCGCGGCGGCCGTGTTGATGTTCGCCAGCGCCTTCGTGGCCTCGTCGATAATGCCGTTGTCCTGAGCGATCTTGGCCATGGCGCGATCCAGGCTGTCGAGCGTCGAGGTCAGGTGTTGGAGATTTTCCGTCGACAGCGCCTCATTGATCTTCTTGATCGTGTCGCCCGACACGCCAAGCAGGTCTTGCCCGCCCTGGAAGAGTTCGTCGACCAGGGTGCGACTGGTGGGGATCTGCGGGACTTCGTTGGTCTTCGATTCCAGCAGCGCGGCGTTCGGATCGCCTGCGAGGATCTGGATGAACGTGACGCCGGTGATGCCCATGAAGTTCAGCTGGGCGACCGAGTCAGTGCGCACCGGCGTCTGCGCTTCGACGCGGACGTGGGCGATGACGCGGTTCGGGTCCATGCGATCGAGACGGAGGGTTGTAACCTCGCCGACCTTGATGCCGTTGAAGCGAACCTCGCCGCCTTCCGACAGGCCGTTGACCGGCCCGTTGAAGATCACGTCATAGTCCTTGTAGCTGCGGCTGAACGGGTTGCCTGCGATCCACAGCGTGAACAGCGCCAGCGCTCCTGCCGCCAGAAGCACAAAAGCGCCGATCAAAACGTAGTTGGCCTTGGTTTCCATGGCCTATGCCTGCCTCACTGCAGCGCGGCCACGCGGGCCCGAGAAATATTCCTGAATCCACGGGTGCGGGTTTTTCCGCACCTCATCAAGCGAACCAATTGCAAGCACCTTGCCGTCACTTAACACCGCGATCCGGTCACAGGTTGCAGCCAAAGTGTCGAGATCGTGGGTGACCAGGAAGATGGTTAAGCCCAGACTATCGCTCAGTGAGCGGACGAGTTCGTCGAAGCGCTCGGCCCCGATCGGGTCAAGGCCGGCAGTCGGTTCATCGAGGAACAGCAGCTCAGGGTCCAGCGACAGCGAGCGCGCCAGAGCAGCCCGCTTGCGCATGCCTCCGGAGAGATCACCGGGGCGTTTGGTTGCGGCTTCGAGTTCAAGACCGGCGAGTCGGATCTTGAGGTCCGCCAATTCGCGCATGAGTTGTTTGGGAATGCGGGTGTGTTCCACCATGGGCGCCATCACATTTTCGCGTACCGTCATGGTCGAGAAAAGCGCGCCATCCTGGAACATCACGCCCCACCGGCGCTCGACCGCCACTCGCTCATCACGCGAAGCGCGATCCAGCCGTTGCCCGAACACCTCGATCTCCCCGGCATTGGGCGTGTGCAGGCCGACAATCGAACGCAGCAGCACGGATTTGCCGGTGCCGGATCCGCCGATCACACCCAGCACCTCGCCGCGGCGCATCTCGAGATCGAGCCCCTCGTGGACGCTCTTTGACCCAAAGCGATTCAC